>JAZUFQ010000039.1:0-134522 GCA_045640745.1 Acutalibacteraceae bacterium | reverse complement strand
GCCGATTTCGGCGGTGAGGTTGAGCGTATTTTGCAAATGGTTGACGGTGTTTTACTGCTTGTTGACGCATTTGAGGGCTGTATGCCTCAAACGAGATTTGTTCTAAAAAAAGCTTTGGCGCTCGGCAAAAAAGCCGTTGTTGTAATAAATAAAATCGACAGACCTATGGCAAGACCGCACGAGGTTGTTGACGAGGTTTTAGATTTGTTTATTGAGCTTGGTGCCGACGATGACCAAATAGAATTTCCCGTTGTTTTCGCCTCGGCAAGGGACGGTTACGCATCGTATTCTCCCGATGTTAAGGGTACCGATATGAAACCGCTTTTTGAAGAAATAGTTAAAGAAATCGAACCGCCGAAGGGCGATATAGATGCACCGTTACAGCTTTTGTTTTCCAATATCGAATACGATTCTTTTGTCGGCAGAATAGGTGTCGGCAGGGTGGCAAGAGGAACGGTTAAAAAAGGACAGACCGTTGCTTTATGCCATAAGGACGGCACATCTACAAATGTAAAAATCGCAAATCTTTATATGTACGAGGGCTTAAAGCGTACCGAGGTTGAAGAAGCAAAGGTCGGCGATATTATTCAGGTTTCGGGTATACAAAATCTCGAAATCGGCGAAACCGCCTGCGATATAAACACAATCGACCCGTTGCCGTTTGTTAAGATTGACGAGCCGACGCTTGCTATGAACTTTATGGTAAACACTTCGCCGTTTGCAGGAAAAGACGGCAAGTTTGTAACTTCGAGAAATCTTCGTGAGCGCCTTTTCAAAGAGGTTATGACCAATGTTAGTTTAAGGGTTGAGGAAACCGACAGTGCCGATACATTTAAGGTGTCGGGCAGAGGCGAGCTTCATCTTTCGATACTTATTGAAACGATGAGAAGGCAGGGCTATGAATTCCAAGTTTCTCCTCCTGCGGTTATTTATAAGCACGGCGAGGACGGCAAGCTTTTAGAGCCGATGGAGCTTCTTATGATAGAAGTGCCCGAGGAATATGTCGGCGCTGTTATGGAACGGCTCGGTTCACGCCACGCCGAAATTAAAAATATGGGTACCCGTGAGGGCGGAACATCGCATCTTGAATTTGTTATTCCCGCCCGTGGACTTTTGGGCTACCGTTCGCAGTTTATGACCGATACAAACGGTAACGGTATTATGAATCATGTGTTTAACGGGTATGAGCCGTATAAGGGCGATATTGTCGGGCGAAACACCGGCTCGATAGTAGTTCACGAAACGGGCGAGTCTACGGGTTACGGACTCTTTAATACCCAAAGCCGTGGAAGACTTTTTATCGGTCCGGGCACCCCCGTTTATGAGGGTATGATAGTCGGCGAAAACCCGAAAAATGAGGACATAGTTTGTAATGTTTGCAAGAAAAAACAGATGACAAACACAAGAGCTTCGGGCTCTGACGATGCTTTAAGACTTATTCCGCACACCGTTTTGTCGCTTGAACAGTCGCTTGAATTTATTAAGGACGATGAGCTTGTTGAAATTACACCGAACCACATTCGTTTAAGAAAGAAAATTCTCGGTAAGGAAGCAAGAATGAAATTTGAGGCAAAGAATAAATAATGACATACACAATACTTGATCTTGAATGGGACAGTATATATTTTAAGCCGAAAAAAAGGTATGTAAATCAGATTTTGCAAATAGGTGCCGTTAAGCTTGATAAAAATTTTAAGATAATAGATACCTTTGAGCGGACTATCCGTTCTTCGGTTTCTGATAAGGTTTCTACCCGATTTTCAAAGCTTACGGGAATTACAACCGAAGATATGTTAAAGGGTGTTCCGCTTACAACGGCGGTTATGGAATATAACTCGTGGATAGACGAGGACACTATTACGATGACTTGGAGTAATTCCGACCTTTATACTGTACTTGAAAACGAAAAAATGCTCATAAAGGGCGTAAAATTCAATATAAGCTTTTACCTTGATTTGCAGTCGTGCATACAAAGGGAAATGGAACTTTTGGGCTACGAAATAAAGTCGCAGATTGCGCTCTCTGACGCCGCCGAAAAGCTCGGTGTAAAAACCGAGGGCTTTGACCTTCATACCGCAAAGGACGACTGTTTGGTTTGCGCCGCCCTTCTTAAAAAATTCTTTAATAAGAAGCGGTTTTACGGTGCAATTAAGGACACTTCGCAAAATGATTTCTTCAAGCGTCTTGCCTATAAGCCGATATATATCGACAGTATAGAAAGCGAATATATCGACAAAAAAGAACTTGAATTTGTCTGCGATAAATGCGGTAAAAAAGCCGAACAAAAGGCGCCTTGGAAATACCGAAACAGGTGGTTTTTCTCGGTCTTTTACTGTAAAAAATGCAACCACACATTTTCGGCAAGAATTTGTTTTAGGAAAGAGTATGACAATGTTACGGTGAAAAAGAAGGTTTTTGAGTACAAAAAACCGATACCGTCGGGCAAGAAAAGGGAAAAGACAGATGATATGTAATATTTGTCCGAGAAAATGCAATGCAAAAAGAACCGCCGAGGAAAATATCGGCGGTTTTTGTAAAGCTCCGCAAAATCCGAAGATTGCAAGAGCCGATTTGCATTTTTGGGAGGAACCGCCGATAAGCGGAACAAACGGCTCGGGAACAATATTTTTTTCGGGCTGTTCGCTTTCCTGCGTTTACTGTCAAAATTATAATGTAAGCAGGTCGCTTTCGGGAAAAACCGTTTCGGTAAAGGAACTTGCAAATATTTTTTATAATTTAGAGCAAAAGGGTGCCCATAATATAAATCTTGTAACTCCCGACCATTATGTTTATGCCATAAAGGAAGCACTCCGATTATATAAGCCGAGCATTCCGATAGTTTTCAATTCGGGCGGATATGTCTTAAAAGAGCAGTTAAAGGTTTTAGAAGATTATATTGATATTTATCTGCTTGATTATAAATATATTGATAAGCAAAAAGCAAAAAAATATTCGGGAGCGGAAGATTATCCCGAAGTTGTTAAGAATGCCGTAGATTTTGCCGTTAAGGCACAACCCGAAAGCATTTTCGACCAAAACGGAATTATGCAAAAAGGGGTTATTATCAGACATCTTTTACTGCCTCTTTCGACAAATGATGCGATAAAGATTTTTGACAGTGTTAAAAGTGAATATAAAAATATTTATTTTAGTTTGATGGGGCAGTATATCCCCGTCGGAAATGCCGAAAAATTCCCCGAAATCAACCGGAAAATCACAAAAAGAGAGTACGAAAAGGTTGTAAACCATATTCTTATAAGCGGTTTTGAAAACTGTTTTTTTCAAGAACTTTCAAGCGCCGATAAAAAATTTATCCCCGATTTTAATTAAAGACCGCCCTAAAAAACAGGCGGTCTTTAATAATTTATATATTCATTAAAATTGCCAAGGCAAAAACGCCGCCGCAACGGCAAGGATAAGCGCAGGAAGAAAATTTGCAACCCGTATTTTCTTGTCCCATACAAGATTTACACCGACTAAAAATATCAAAACCGCACCGACAAGTGATAAATTATCCATAGCCGTATCGGTCATAATGGGTTTTATAAGTTTTGCCAAAGCTGTAACTCCGCCCTCGAAAATCAAAATCGGGATAGCCGAAAATACGGCGCCCTTTCCGAGAGAACAGGTAAGAACAATTATGGTGGCAAAGTCAATTACCGATTTTGTGATAAGCACCGAATAATCGCCCGACATACCGTCTTTAATAGCACCGATAATTGCCATAGCACCGATACAAACGGTATAAGAAGCGGTCAAAAATGCGTTTACAAAATTATTGTCGTTTGAACTGCCGGACTTTTTCTTTAACCATTCGCCGAATCTTTCAAATCCTCTTTCAATACCGATTATTTCGCCGATTACGACACCTATCGCAAGACATAAAACAATGAAAATTGCCCGTCCGCTGACTAACCCTTTGCCTTTTACTTTAAGCATACTTTCCATCGCCGAGGCAATAGACATAAAAATTACACCGACACCGCAGGCATATTTAAGCGACACCTGATATGTCTCTTTCATTCTGTTTCCGAGTAAAGTCCCGATTATTCCGCCGACGGCAACCGATACGGTGTTGACAAGCGTACCTATTCCAAACAATATAATCACCTTATCAATTATTATTTACCGATTATACATCAAAAGCCCCGTAAAATCAATAAATACGGTTTAAGAAAAAAATAACCTTTGCAAAAGCAAAGGTTATTTTGGAGCTGCTAACCGGAATTGAACCGGTGACCTCATCCTTACCAAGGATGTGCTCTACCATCTGAGCCATAGCAGCAAAAACTTACTGTTTTTGACAGCTAAATAATTATAGTATAAAGAAAAAGAGTTGTCAAGAATTTTTTGAAAATTTATCTTCTTTTTTTCTTGCTATCGGTCAATATTTATAGTATAATATATATAACTATTATTATAGGGAGATTATGGTTTGACCGATTTGAATTTTTCTGCGCCCTATCCCGATGAACAGCAAGCGTTTGCAATGCGGGTAAAAAAGGAAGTTACCGAAAACGGTACATATTTTCCGAAAGCTTGTGTTATTACATACGGCTGTCAGCAAAATGTAAGCGATTCTCAGCGCCTTAAAGGTATGCTCTGTCTTATGGGTTACGAAATAACCGATGACGAAGCGCAGGCGGACTTTATAATTTTCAACACCTGCGCCGTAAGAGGACACGCCGAGGACAGAGTTTTCGGCAATGTCGGTGCTACAAAGGCACTTAAAAAGAACAACCCCAAACTTATTGTTGCGGTTTGCGGTTGTATGGCACAGCAGGAAGCGGTCGCAAAGCGGTTTAGAGAAAGTTATCCGTATGTTGATATAGTTTTCGGAACGCAGGTTTTCCACCGTCTGCCCGAGTTTCTTTATAAAAGGCTGTCGGGCGGAAAAAGAGTTTTTGAGTTAGAGCTTAACAACGAAAAAATTGTTGAGGGAATACCCATTGACCGAGAAAACAGATTTAAGGGATATATCCCGATTATGTACGGTTGCGATAATTTTTGTACTTACTGTATTGTGCCGTATGTGAGAGGCAGAGAGCGTTCGAGAGATGCCGGAATAATTGTTGCCGAAGCCAAAAAAATGGTTGCCGAGGGCTATAAGGAAATTATGCTTTTAGGGCAAAATGTCAACTCCTACGGCAAAGGAAATGCCGACGGCATAAATTTTGCAAAGCTTTTAAGAATGATAAACGATATAAAGGGCGATTTCAGAATTAGGTTTATGACCTCGCACCCGAAAGACTGTACCGAAGAGTTGCTTGACGCTATGCGAGACTGCGAAAAGGTTGAAAGACATCTTCATCTTCCTTTTCAAAGCGGAAGCAGTCGGGTGTTAAATGCTATGAACAGGCGCTATACAAGAGAAAAATATTTGTCGCTTATTAAGAGCGCAAGAGAGAAAATGCCCGATATTGCGTTTACGAGCGATATAATTGTCGGTTTCCCCGGCGAAACCTATGAAGAGTTTAAGGAAACGCTTTCGCTTGTAAAAGAGGTAGGGTTTGCTTCGCTTTTTACTTTTATCTATTCACCCCGTGAGGGAACGCCTGCCGCTAAAATGCCCGACCCTGTTTCGAGAAAAGAAAAGGGCGTTTGGTTTGATGAACTTTTGAGAACGCAGGACACTATCCAAAAGAATTACAACAAATCGTTTGTCGGCAAGACAGTCAGGGTATTGTTTGAGGAAGAAGCACCGAAAGAAAACTGCATAATAGGAAAATCGTCGGGAACGCTTAATGTGTATGTAAGGGCGGACAAGTCCTTAATCGGTACATTTGCCGATGTAAAAATTGACGGATTTGACGGCGTTCTTTACGGCAGTATAATTTAACAAAAAATTTAAGGAGATATAAAAATGGGAATACTTGAATCTACAAGACTTTTAGGAGAAGAAATACAAAAGGACGAGCGCTTTATCGCCTTTGCAAAAGCCAAGCTTAATATGGATAATGATACGGCTATCCAAGAAAAAATCGGCGAATTTAATGTTACAAGAATGAATCTTGAACAGGAAAGCGAAAAGGAAGAAAGAGACGAAGAAAAAATAAAAGAGCTTAACGAAAAACTGCGTGCGGTTTACGGTGAAGTTATGCAAAGTAAGGCAATGCTTGATTTTAATACCGCAAAGGCGGATTTAGATGCAATGCTTAACGATATTAACAGTGTTATTATGCAGTGCGTTGAGGGTGCAGACCCGAAAACCGTCGAGCCGGAAACCCATTCCTGCTCGGGCAGTTGCGACACCTGCGGCGGCTGTCACTGATAATTTACAAGTTTTTTGAAAGGGGGACGGTACGATGGCTGAACTATCACCGATGATGCGGCAGTATATGGAAATAAAGGAACAAAATAAGGACAGCATCTTATTTTTCCGTTTGGGCGACTTTTACGAAATGTTTTTTGACGATGCAAAACTTGTTTCGGATGAACTTGAACTTGTTTTGACGGGCAAAGACTGCGGACTTGAAGAGAGAGCGCCGATGTGCGGTATTCCGTATCATAGTTGTGAAAACTATATTTCAAGGCTTGTTGCCAACGGTCATAAAATTGCCATTTGCGAGCAAACCGAGGACCCCCAAAAAGCAAAAGGACTTGTAAAAAGAGAGGTTATAAGAGTTATAACCCCCGGTACCGTTATTGAAGACGGTATGCTTGACGAAACAAAAAACAATTATTTGGCGTCGGTTGTTCTCGGCAAACAAAGCTTTGCTGTTTGCTTTACCGATGCATCTACGGGCGAGTCGTTTATTACCGAAATCCCCGAGGACGACAGAGAACGGCGCCTTATTGACGAGCTTATGCGATTTGCGCCGAGCGAAATTATTATCGGCGACTTTACAGCGTACCCGATATTAAGCGAATTTTTAGTTAACACTTATTCGGGCGCCGTTACAAAAAGGAACGCCGAATGCTTTGACGAAATCAAAGCAAACGAGCTTATCTCAAAAGCGTTTAATGTTATAAGCCCTGAAAATTTAGGAATAGCCAAAAACGGCGTTTGCGTTTCGGCGCTCGGTGCAGTAATTGATTATCTTTACGAAAACGGGAAGAGCGAGCAAACCGCCCTTAAAACCGTTGAGGTTTATTCGGGTGCTAAATATATGCGCCTTGATATGACGGCAATAAGAAATTTAGAGCTTTTAGAAACTATGCGCTCTAAATCAAAAAAGGGTTCGCTTTTGTGGGTGCTTGATAAAACCAAAACCGCTATGGGCAAACGCCTTATCCGCTCGTGGATAGTAAAACCGCTTTTGTCGATACCCGAAATTTCGCTTAGACAAAATGCGGTTGAAGAGCTTTGCTCCGACACCGCTAAACGGCTCGAAATAACCGAATATATGAGCGGAATAAAAGATGTAGAACGAATTGTTACAAAGGCGCTTTACAATACCGCTTCGCCAAAGGATTTATTAAGTCTTTCGGCAACGGCGCACCGTTTTCCTTACATAAAACAGCTTTTGGCGAATTCAAACAGCAATATGTTAAAAGAAATTTATTCGCAAATTGACGAGTGCGAAGATATTGCCGAACTTATTGATTTGTCGATAAAATTTGATGCACCTTTTTTAGTTAAAGAGGGTGGAATAATAAATGACGGGTACAGTGCCGAGGTTGACGAGCTTCGTGCGTGTATGAACGGCGGAAGCAATCTTTTAACCGAAATCGAAACAAGAGAGCGTGAGAGGACAGGCATTAAAACTCTTCGTGTAAGATACAATAAGGTTTTCGGTTACTATATTGAGGTTACAAATTCGTTTCTCGATAAGGTCCCCGAGGACTACATAAGAAAACAAACCCTTACAAATGCCGAAAGGTTTATAACCGAAGAGCTTAAAGACCTTGAAAGCCGTGTCTTAACCGCAAAGGACAGAGTGGTGGCTCTTGAATACGAAATATTTGACGGTATTAGAAAAACCGTAGCCGAAAATGCAAAAAGGTTGACCTTAACGGCTTCGGCTCTTTCAAAGCTTGATGTTTTATGCTCCTTTGCCGAAACGGCGGTTACCAACAATTATACAAGACCGCTTGTTGATAACTCGGGCGAGATAAGCATAAAGGCAGGGCGCCACCCCGTCGTAGAACAGCTTATAAAAACTCCGTTTGTTTCCAATGATACATATCTTGATATGGCGAATGACCGCTGTGCCATAATAACGGGACCGAATATGGCGGGTAAATCGACCTATATGCGACAGGTGGCGCTTATAACCGTTATGGCGCAAATCGGCGCTTTTGTTCCTGCAACAAGCGCAACTGTCGGGATAGTTGATGCCGTGTTTACCCGTGTCGGCGCTTCGGACGATTTGGCTTCGGGACAGTCTACATTTATGGTCGAAATGAGCGAGGTTGCCGATATTCTCAAACACGCAACAAAGAACAGTCTGCTTATTTTAGACGAGATAGGCAGAGGCACCTCGACCTATGACGGAATGAGCATAGCAAAAGCGGTACTTGAATATGTCGTCGATAAAAGACGGCTCGGTGCAAAGGCGCTCTTTGCTACACATTATCACGAGCTTACAAATATGGAAAACGAAATGTCGGGCATAAGAAATTATAATATCGCCGTTAAAAAACGGGGCGACGAAATAATCTTTTTAAGAAGAATTGTTTCGGGCGGTGCCGACGACAGCTACGGTATTGAGGTTGCCCTTTTAAGCGGTGTTCCGAAAGCCGTTACCGACAGGGCAAAGGCAATACTTAAAGATATTGAGTCAAACGGAATTGTAACCTATAAGGAAGCACCGAGCGTATCGGCACAAATTCCGCTTGAAATGCAGGGTGCTTCGGACATCTTAAAAGAACTTAAAGCACTTGATGTAAATACACTTACTCCGATAGAGTCTATGGAGATACTTTTTGATATAACTAACAAGGCAAAATCAATATAAAGGCGGTGAAAAAATGCCGAAAATCAATTTATTGCCAAAAGAAATGGCTGAGCTTATTGCGGCAGGCGAGGTGGTCGAAAGACCTGCTTCGGTTGTTAAAGAGCTTGTTGAAAACTCGATTGATGCAGGGGCTAAGCACATAACTTTGGAAATAAACAGAGGCGGAATTCTTTATATCCGTGTTACCGACGACGGTTGCGGAATTTCCCCTGCTGATGTACCTTTGGCATTTTTGCGCCACGCAACAAGCAAGATAAAAACCGCTTCGGACCTTGAAAAAATATCTTCGCTCGGATTTAGGGGCGAAGCCCTTGCCGCAACGGCGATTGTATCAAAGGTCGAACTTTTTACAAAGCAAAAGGAAGATGTTTTCGGAACGCACTATGTTATCGAGGGCGGAAACGAGGTTTTAAGGGAAGAAAACGGCTGTCCCGACGGAACGACAATTATTGTAAGGGATATTTTTTATAACACCCCTGCAAGAATGAAATTTCTTAAAAAGGATGTTACCGAGGGCAACACCGTTACTGCGGTTTTTGAAAGAATAGCACTTTCACACCCCGATATTTCCTTTAAGCTTATAAGGGACGGAAAAATGACCGTAAATACCTCGGGCGACGGTAAGCTTTATTCTGCGGTTTACAGCATTTTGGGCAGAGAAATTGCCTCGACCTTAATTCCCGTAGAAACAAACGGTGTTATCTCCGTTTCGGGTTATGTCTGCAAGCCTGCCTTTTGCCGAAAGTCAAGAGCCGTGCAGTATGTTTTCCTAAACGGAAGATATGTTCAGTCAAATACCGTTATGGCGGCGGTTGAGCAGGCGTATAAAAACAGCGCAATGGTAGGCAAATATCCTGCGTTTATTATAAGTTTAACAATACCGTTTGAAACGGTTGATGTCAATGTTCACCCTGCTAAAACGCAGGTTAGGTTTTCGGACGAAAGGCGCATTTTTGACGAGGTTTATATTGCAACAAAAAATGCGATAGTAAAGGGCGATACAAGACCCGAAATAGTCCTTAACAAAAAGCCGACGCATTTTTCAAGAATGACAACCGAACAGTTTAAGCAGGAAACATTGAAAGCGGCAACTTCGAGCGTTTCCAAAACCTTTTTGCCCGAACAAAAAAAGCCGGCAGAAGAAAATGAGAGCAGGGTAACATTCAAATCCGACTCAACTCCGTTTTACGAAAGAGAAGATGTTAAAAAATATATAAACCAAAATAAAGCGGTTAATGTTGATATTGAGGTTGAGGAAAAAGAGCCCGTAGAAAAAAGTTCCCAAACCCAAAAAACCCATATTGAAAAAGCGGTAATTTTTGATGACGAAATAAGATATATCGGCGAAGCGTTTTCGACCTACATAATCGCCGAAAAAGGCGACAGCATTTATTTAATAGATAAGCACGCCGCCCACGAAAGAATTAACTTTAATAAACTTAAAAAAGAACAAACCGCCGAAAGCCAACAGCTTTTAATTCCACAAAATGTTCGGCTGTCGGGCGAGGAATTTAATGCGGTTTTGGATAATATTCCGTTATTAAATAAAGCGGGCTTTGATGTTGAAGAATTCGGGGGCACTGCGGTTATCGTCCGTGCGGTTCCTGCTATGTTAAAAAGCGAAGATGTTACCGATATGATAACCGAAGCCGCAAAAAATCTTATCATAAAGGGCGTTCCCGAAAGCGAACGGCTTGATAGAATTTATCATACGGTTGCCTGCAAGGCGGCTATTAAGGGCGGAAATATTACCTCGCCAAAGGAACTTGAAAATTTAGCTAAAACCGTTTTGTCGGATAACGATATTATGTACTGTCCGCACGGAAGACCCGTTGCGTTTTGCCTTACGAGAAAAGAACTCGAAAAGCAGTTTGGTAGAATACAATGATAAACAATAAGGTTATTTGTATCGTAGGGCCTACCGCAAGCGGAAAAACCGCACTTTCGGTAGGAATTGCAAAACGGATAAACGGCGAAATTATTTCGGCGGACTCTATGCAGGTATATTTTGGTATGCCTATTGCCTCGGCGGCGCCGACTGTTGAAGAAAAGTGCGGTGTTCCCCATTATCTTTTGGAATTTTTAAGTCCCGAAGAACAGCTTACGGTTGTAAAATATCAAAAGCTTGCCATTCAAAAAATCGAAGAAATACTAAAAAAAGGCAAAACCCCGATAATTGTCGGCGGAACGGGGCTTTATATAGAATCGGTAGTTAATAATCTTTCCTACAAAGAGGAAGAAACAAACCCCGAAATCCGAAAAAAACTTGAAGACGAATACGATACGCTCGGCAAAGATGTTATGTATAATCGGCTTTTGAGTATAGACAAAGAGTCGACAAGCCGTATTTCAAAGAACGATAAAAAGCGGATAGTCAGAGCACTCGAAATCTATGAAAATTCAAATATAACGATGACTAAGCAGTATGAAAATTCGAGAGCCGAAAAATCGCCCTATGATTTTACCGTAATCGGTATAAAATATCAAAACCGTCAAACGCTTTATGACCGAATAAATTTAAGGGTTGACGAAATGCTTAAAAACGGTCTTTTGGAAGAGGCAAGAGCGTTTTACAAAAAGGCGTCGGCAAAATCGGGCGGTTATGCCGCAATAGGACATAAAGAGTTCTTCCCTTACTTTGACGGAGAAATTACATTTGAAGAGGCAGTAGAAAACCTTAAAAGAAAAACAAGAAATTACGCTAAAAGACAGCTTACTTGGTTTAACAATAAAGAAAATGTTTTATGGGTATATCCCGATTTAAGCGAGGATATATTGGAAGAATGTATGAAAATAATTGAAAGGAGAAATGCGCTTTGAAAGAAAAGTCGATAATAAAAACACTGATAGTAATTTTAGTTGTTGTTTTTCTTGTTCATCAGGCGTATTCCTCTTTTTACAGTCCGATTAAAACCGAAAATGCCGAATACTATGTTGCCGACGAGGGCATAAATGCTTATGCTACGGTCATAAGGCAGGAAAAGGTTATCGTTTCAAACGGAAGCGGTGCTTTGCATTTTCGTCTTTCAAACGGGAACCGAATTTCAAGAAACGGTGTGCTTGCCGATGTTTACGGTGATAATTCGGCATCGCTTACCGTAAGTAAAATAGACGATATAAACAGAAAAATAAGCGATATTGAAGAGGTAAGCGGATATAATGATACCTCGGCAACCGATATTTCGCTTGTTAATTTAGCCGTAAGCGATTCGCTTAACGATTTTGTTTTTAACTGCTCGGCAAATAACTTTGCACAAAATGAGGATAGGGAACAAAAGATGTTACTTTCCTTTAATAAAAAGCTGTTTTTAACGGGCGATAATGTTGATTTTTCGGCAAAGCTTACCGAACTTAAAAGCGAACTTGAAGCATTAAAAGCCCAACTTCCTGCTCCCGTAGGCAGTGTTATTGCCGATATGTCGGGATATTTTGTTTCGGCGGTAGACGGTTACGAATCAAGGCTTCAAACCGAAACAATCGACGACTTAACTCCCGAGGTTTTAAGCAAAATAAAACCCGATAAGGTTCCGCAAAACGCCGTAGGAAAAATCGTTTCCGACTATGACTGGTATTTGGCGATAGAGGTTTCTATCGGCGAGTCGGCAAAATATACGGCAGGCGACGAATTACTTGTAAAAACCAATGTGCGAAACAATGATGAGCTTAAAGTTACGGTAAAGCAAATAAATCTTTCTTCAAAAAGCGATAAGGCGGTGCTTGTTCTTTCGTGTAAAGAAATGAATAAAGAACTTGCCGAAATGCGCAGCGGTCCCGTAACGATTATAAGCAAAGAGTACAAAGGACTGAAATTAAGCAAAAAAGCATTAAGAGTTGTAAACGGCAAAACGGGTGTTTATGTCGTTTCGGGCTTAACCCTTAAATTTGTTACGGTTGATATAATTTACAATACCGACGATTATATTATTTGCAAGCAAAACAACATAGACGACAAAACCGCACTCCGCTTATACGATGAGGTTGTCGTGAAAGGAAAAAATCTGTATGAAGGAAAGGTCATCAACTGAAATTTTTGATGAAAACTATCTTTTAATAAAAGAGAACATAAAAAAAGCCGCCGAAGAAATCGGGAAAGGCCCCGAAAGCATTACGCTTCTTGCCGCAACAAAGACGGTGGATATTGATGTTATAAACCACGCCATAGAAAGCGGAATAGAGTATATAGGCGAGAACAGAGTTCAGGAGTTTCTTTCCAAAAAAGACGGATACTTGCCCTGCCACCGCCACTTTATCGGACATTTGCAAACAAACAAGGTCAAAGACATTGTGCCAAATGTTGAGCTTATACATTCGGTCGATTCTTTACATCTTGCAAAAGAAATTTCAAAGGTTTCAAAAAAACTTAATAAGGTAACCGATATTTTGCTCGAAGTAAATATCGGAAGAGAAGAAAACAAATCGGGATTTTTTGAAGAAGAACTTTTGCAAAACCTTATCGAAATCGCAAAACTTGACGGTATAAGAATTAAAGGGCTTATGGCAATTCCGCCCGTTTGCGAAAACGAAAACGAAAATGCCGAATATTTTAATAAAATGCGAAAACTGTTTATTGACATCGGTGCTAAAAAAATAGATAATAGTAGTATGGAATTTTTGTCGATGGGTATGTCCGACGACTATGTAAGTGCCATTAAAAACGGCGCAAATATCGTAAGAATCGGAACGGCGCTCTTCGGCAAGAGAAACTATACTGTTAATAAATAAAAAAAGGAGATATATTATGGGACTTTTAGATAGCTTAAAAAATATTATGACTATCCCCGAAGATGAAGAATTTGAAGACGAAATCGAGGAAACTGCGTCTTACCAAAAGACAGAGGAGATGCCGAAGCGTGAGGTTGCTCCCCGACTTATAAAAGCAAAGAGCAATGCGGTACAAAACGGTGCTATGCAGGTTGTTCTTGTAAAGCCCGAAAGATTTGAAGATGTAAAATCCATTGCCGACCATCTTAATTCCGGTAAAACCGTTGTGCTTAATCTTGAATCGGCTAACCGTGAGGAGTCAAGAAGAATAGTTGACTTTTTAAGCGGTGTTGCTTATGCAAATAACGGAAATATGAGAAAGGTTGCCGCTTCAACCTTTATTATCGTTGCCCGTAATATTGATGTTATGGGCGAGCTTATGCTTGACGATTTTGACGAAAGCAAGCTTTATCTTTAATGCAAGAAGAACTGCTCATACCGAGAATTGACGATATAAAGCTTTTATCGGATAGGTCGGGCGCTCCGCACTTTTTGGGATTTTTGTCGGAAAGCGAAATGGCAAAATGCAAAGAGCATATAAGGTCTTTCAAAAATTCGGTTTCGTTTTTCGGCGGATATGAGGGCGCCGAGCGGAATTTTTTATGTGTTGCACCGCTTGATTTCGGCGAGACGGTTTTTCCGATAGAGGCGGTTACTTTTAAGTACAGAAGTCAGGACAAGCTTGCTCACCGTGATGTTTTGGGTGCGGTTATGGCAATAGGGCTTACAAGAGAAAAAATCGGCGATATATTGGTTGAAAACGGAAGAGCGGTTTTGTTTGCCGAAAAAACGGCGGCTAAATTCATTCTTTCGCAGGTCGATAAAATCGGCAAAGTCGGGGTAAATCCGTCTTTCGGTTTTGATTTTCCGCTTCCCGAAACGGGCAAAAAGCAAGAATGCTCTTTGACCGTTGCGTCAACCCGTCTTGACTGCGTTGTTTCGGCGATATGCGGTGTGTCAAGAAGTACGGCACTCGAAATGATAGAAAAAGATTTAGTAAGCGTTAATTCTTTTCTTGTTTCAAAACCGACCTCAAAGATAAACGGCGGTGATAAACTTTCAATAAGAAAAAAAGGAAAGTTTGATATTGTTTCGGTTGACGGTGTTTCCAAAAAAGGACGGACAGTTCTTAAATATAATAAGTACATACAGTAAGAACGGCGTTAAACACGCCAAAAATAAAAACGCCTTTGTTGCGTTTTAGAAAGAAACGGTGGTTAATATGTTAACTTCGCAGGAAATTAAGGAAATTACTTTTTCAAGTGCAGTAGGCGGCTACAAAAAGGACGAGGTCGATGTCTTTCTTGACAGCGTAGAATCCGATTACATCAGATTTGAAAGAGTGGTTGCCGAAAGAGATGCAAGAATAAGAGATCTCGAAGAAAAACTCCAAGGTTTTTCAAAGTCGCAGGAAAGCATTAACAATGTTTTGTTTAATGCACAGCGTGTTGCCGACCAAATTACCGAAGAGGCAAAAGCAAAAGCCGACGAAATGATACAGAATGCGCAAAACGAGGTTATCGAAATAAACGAAAAGAGCAAGGCGCTTTCAAGCGAATTTGAAGCTGTTTCAAATGAGAAAAAGTCAAAGCTCGAAAGCGAAATTGCGGCAATGCTTAATGACGCAAAGGAAAAGAAAACCTATATTGAAAACGCTACAACCCTGACCGTTAAAAAACAGCAGGAGCTTTTTGACAAGCTTAAAGAGGAAATAATGGCGTTCAGAACCGAGATTACCAACAAGTACAAAGAACACTTAAAGCTCCTTTCGGAAATGCAAATTTCTGCCGATGTTAACCCCGAAGAAATAGCAAAAGCGATTGAAGAAAACGAACTTAAAGAAACCGAAGAAGCAAAGACCGAAGAAACAGAACAAATAATTGCGCCCGAAGAAGAAACGGCAGAAACCGCTTTTGATTTAACCGGACTTGACAAAGAAGAGTTTGAAAATCTTGATGAAGAAGAACTTGAAAGTCTTGACAAAATCAGATTTAACGGCGAAGACGAAGAAGAATAAATAAGGACGAAAAAAATGCTTTCTTATATACTTGCAGTACTTGTTGCCGGCGCAGTAGTCGGAATAGACCAATATACAAAGGCGCTTGCCGTTAAAAACTTTGCAAACGGCGAGTCGGTGGCTTTCATAAAAGGCATATTAAGGTTTGCTTTTTGTGAAAATTCCGGCGGTGCGTGGGGCATGTTAAGCGGTTATACATGGCTTTTGGTTTCCATAACCTTTGTTATTTTTGTTGTGCTTTTTGCTTTGATATTAAAACTCGGCGCAAAAAACAAACTTCTTTTTTGGGCTATAACTTTGGTGCTAAGCGGCGGAATCGGGAATATGATTGACCGTATTTTCAAAGACGGTAAGGTCGTAGACTTTTTGCAGTTCGATTTTTGGCGTACATTTCCGATTTTTAATGTTGCCGACTGCGCCGTTGTTGTAGGCGCCGGACTTTTGCTTGTTTATTTCGTCGTTGAAACGGCAAAAGACAGCAAAAACAAAAAACAGCTAAAATCCGAAATAAACAAAGAAAATGAATCAAATTAAAATTGATTTTTACGGTGAAGAGGGCTGTCGTCTTGATGCTTTTATTTCGGCGAATACCGATATTTCCCGTTCGAGAGCGACCAAGCTTTGCGAGGACGGACTTGTTACGGTAAACGGCGCCGTTGCAAACAAAAAGCAAAAGTTAAAACAAGGCGACGAGATAAGCGTTTCTGTTCCCGATGCGGTCGAATACGAGGTTAAACCGCAGAATATTCCGCTTGATATAGTCTATGAGGACGACGACTTGATGGTTGTAAACAAACCAAAGGGTATGGTAGTTCACCCTGCCGCAGGAAATGAGGACGGCACGCTTGTTAATGCCGTTATGTATCATTGCGGAAAATCGCTTTCGGGCATTAACGGTGTAATGCGCCCCGGTATTGTTCATAGAATTGATAAAAACACGAGCGGTCTTTTAATGATTGCGAAAAACGATAACGCTCATATTTGTTTGGCAAATCAAATAAAAGAGCATAGTTTTACAAGAGAATATGAGGCGGTAGTTTACGGTAACATTAAGGAAGATTCGGGTACCGTAAACGCCCCTATCGGACGCCACCCCGTAAAGCGAAAAGAAATGGCGGTAACCGATAAAAACAGCAGAGAAGCCGTAACCGAATTTACCGTTTTGGAAAGATTCGGGAATTTTACACATATTCGGCTAAAACTCTTTACGGGCAGGACTCACCAAATAAGAGTTCATATGGCGTATATCGGCCATCCTGTTGCAGGCGATGATGTTTACGGGCCGAAAAAGGTTATTGCTTATCTTTCGGGACAGTGCCTTCACGCAAAAAAGCTCGGATTTATCCACCCGAACGGGCAGTATTTGGAGTTTGAAAGCGAACTTCCAAAGTATTTTAATGAATTTTTAGACAAGTGTAGGAGCGGTAAAGCGTGAAATTTTTTGAGGGCTGTCTGCTTGCCTGCGATATTGACGGAACATTGCTTTCGGACGGCAAAATACCGCAGGAAAACATAGAAAAAATCAAATTTTTTACCGAAAACGGCGGCGTTTTTGCTCTTGCAACGGGAAGAAGTGTCGGTGCGGTAAGCTTTGTAACCGACAGGATTAAATGTATAGGCCCGTCGGTTGTTTCTAACGGCGGTATGATTTTTGATTTTGCAACGGACAGCATTATTTACGAGGCAAAGCTTAATAAAGACGACTACGCCGTAATGTATAAAATAAAAGAAAAATTCCCCGATATAGGTATTGAGGTGCATTACGGAAAAAATGTCGGTGTTTATAATAAGACGAGCGAAACCGACGACCACGAAAGATACGAAAGTTTGCCGTCAACTCTTCTTGAAAAACAAGAAACAGAAAAATTAGCATTTAACAAAATACTCTATGCTCTTAACAAAAGCGAAGATGCAAAAATTCTGAAAGACACGATAAAAGATATTAAAACAAGCAGTATTTTTCTTGATACATCGGCTTATCTTTACGGCAGAAAACGGCATTATTTAGAGCAAATGCCAAACGGAGTTTCAAAATCTGTCGGTGTAAAAAAGCTTGCCGAGTATCTTAACATTAAAAAAGGAAATCTTTTTGCGATAGGCGACTATTATAATGACCTTGAAATGCTTAAAATTGCCGATATAAGCGCCGCACCCGCTGAATCGCCAAAAGAAATAAAAGACACTGTAACTTGTGTTACGGGAAGTGTTGAAAACGGCGCTGTCGCCGATTTTATAGGATATTTAACAAAACAAAGGAGAAAATGATGGACACAAAAGAAAAACTTGAACTTCAAAAAATCGCCTTAAAGGCGAGAATGGGTATTTTGACCGGAATTCACGCCGCAAAGGCAGGACATCCCGGCGGTTCACTTTCGTGTACGGATATTTTGACATATTTGTACTTTAAGGAAATGAATATCGACCCGAAAAATCCGAAAATGGAAAACAGGGACCGTCTTGTCCTTTCAAAAGGGCACGCCGCACCTGCTTTGTATTCAGTTTTGGCACAAAGAGGTTATTTTGACGAAAAGGAATTATTAAACTTGCGTCAAATCGGCAGTATTTTGCAAGGCCACCCCGACCTTAAAAAAATCCCCGGTGTTGATATGTCAACCGGCTCGCTCGGACAGGGCGTTTCCGCCGCCGCAGGAATGGCGCTTTCGGCAAAGCATTTCGGAAACAGTTTCAGAGTTTTTGCCGTTTTAGGTGACGGCGAAATAGAAGAAGGTCAGGTTTGGGAAGCCGCTATGTTCGCTTCAAGCAAAAAGCTTAATAACCTTGTTTTGTTTATTGATAATAATAATTTGCAGATTGACGGAACGGTCGAAGAGGTAAATTCTCCATATCCGATTGATAAGAAATTTGAAGCATTCGGCTTTAATGTTATGACTATTGACGGTAACGATTTTGACGAAATTGAGTCCGCTCTTAATAAGGCAAAGAATTCGGATAAGCCGGTTGCAATAGTTGCAAAAACCGTTAAGGGCAAGGGCGTTTCTTATATGGAAAATGCTGTTAATTGGCACGGCGCCGCCCCGAATGACGAACTTTACGAACAGGCAATGGCAGAGCTTAAGGAAGCTTATGCTAAACTTAATTAAGGGAGGTATTCTTTATGTCAGAGGTTAAAAGTGTTGCAACAAGAGCAGGATACGGAAAGGCGCTTGTTGAACTCGGAAAAATAAGAGATGATTTTATCGTAATGGATGCCGACCTTGCCGCCGCTACGCAAACCGGTATGTTCAAAAAGGAATTTCCCGATAGATTTTACGATTGCGGTATTGCCGAACAAAATATGATGAGCGTTGCCGCAGGTATCGCCGCAACCGGCAAAAAGGTTATAGTAAGCTCTTTTGCTATGTTTGCCGCAGGCCGTGCATTTGAACAGGTAAGAAACTCAATAGGCTATCCTAATCTTAATGTTATTATCGGCGCTACACACGCCGGCATCTCGGTTGGTGAAGACGGCGCTACACATCAGTGCTGTGAGGATATTGCTTTAATGCGTACCATTCCGAATATGACGGTTATAAACCCTGCCGACGAGACCGAGGCAAAGAAAGCCGTATTCGCCGCTATGGAACTTAACGGCCCTGTTTATTTGAGATTTGGCAGACTTGCCGTTCCGATTGTTTTTGATGACGATTATAAATTTGAGGTCGGAAAAGGCGTTGAACTAAAATCGGGAAGCGATGTAACAATTATCGCAACCGGTCTTATGGTTAAGGAAGCGCTTGAAGCTTACGATTTGCTTAAATCCGAGGGCATAAGCGCAAGAATTATAAATATGGCTACAATTAAGCCGATTGATAAAGATATTATCATAAAAGCCGCAAAAGAAACGGGAGCCATCGTTACTGCCGAAGAACATTCGGTTATCGGCGGTTTGGGCTCTGCCGTAAGTGAGGTTGTTTGCGAAGAATGTCCCGTTCCGGTTGTTAAGCTCGGAGTTTATGATACATTCGGCCATTCCGGTCCTGCCGCAAAGCTTCTTGACGAGTTCGGACTTCGTGCCGTAAATATTGCCGAAAAAGCAAAAACTGCAATAAAACTTAAAAAATAATCACTTTTTGAGCAAAAGCGAAATGCCTTACGGTGTTTCGCTTTTATTGACATTTTATAAGAAAATATGGTAAAATACATTTGAGGTGGTATAGGTGTTTGAGCAGTATATCGACATCGAAAGAATAGAGCAGTTAGTTAATCTGTTCGGCAATTTTGATGAAAATGTAAACCGCATTGAAAAACAGTACGGGGTTAATATAACATCCCATTCTGGACAGATAAAAATTTGCGGTGAAACCGAAGCCGTTTCAAAGGCAACAAGGGCTGTAAACGCACTTATTACCATGATAAATAAGGGTGAAAACATAACCGAACAAACGGTATGCTCGGTTATGGATATGGTTGAAGACGGTTCGGACGACAGTATAAATAAGCTTATCGACAGCGATACGATTTGCATAACATCAAAGGGGCGTCCTGTTAAGGCGAAAACATTAGGACAAAAGAAATACATTGAAGCCATAAAGAAAAACACGGTAACAATAGGCGTAGGTCCTGCCGGAACGGGTAAAACCTATTTGGCGGTGGCGCTTGCGGTTGCGGCATTCAGAGCAAAAACCGTAAACCGAATAATCTTAACAAGACCTGCCGTTGAGGCAGGCGAACGGCTCGGGTTTTTGCCGGGGGATTTGCAGGCAAAGGTTGACCCTTATTTAAGACCGCTTTATGATGCGCTTTTTGATATGCTCGGCGCCGAGAATTTTAACCGTTGCCATGAGCGTGGAGATATTGAAGTGGCGCCTCTTGCCTATATGCGAGGCAGGACGCTTGACGACAGCTTTATTATTTTAGACGAGGCGCAAAACACAACCAAAGAGCAAATGAAAATGTTTTTAACACGGCTCGGTTTTAATTCAAAAATAGTTGTAACGGGTGATGTTACCCAAATAGACCTGCCCGACGGCAAAAAATCGGGACTTAAACAAGCCGTTTCTATCCTTAAAAATATTGAGGGTATTGAAACCGTTTACCTTACCGCAAAAGATGTTGTAAGGCATAGACTTGTTCAGGATATTATCAAAGCATACGAAAAGGACGGACAGAGAAATGACCGTTAAGGTAAATATATCGAGCCGATATAAAAAACAAAAAATAAATTCCGATACAAAGGCGCTTGTGAGAAAGGCGTGCAAAGCCGTATTAAAAGAAGAGGATTTTTTATCACCTGCCGAGGTTGATGTTACTTTTGTTGACGACGACGAAATAAAAGAGCTTAATAAAAATTTTCGTGATATTGATAAATCTACCGATGTTTTGTCTTTTCCGCTTGGAGAAAACGGAGTTTATGACAGAAACCCCGAAAGCGGTGCTTTAATGCTCGGCGATGTGATAATATCGGTTGACCACGCCGTAGCGCAGGCGGATTTGTACGGACACGGTCTTTCAAGAGAAATTGCTTTTTTAACAGTTCATTCAATGCTTCACCTTTTGGGGTACGACCATGTAAACGGCGAAGAAGAACGGAAAATTATGAGAAGAAAAGAAGAAAAGATTTTAGACAGTATCGGTCTATCGGTAAAAGGGGAAAATTAAATGAGCGAAAAATCAGTATTTGTTACTATGGTAGGGCGGTCAAATGTCGGGAAATCGTCATTGCTTAATAAACTGCTCGGTCAAAAGGTTGCGATAGTTTCGAGCAAGCCCCAAACAACAAGAACAAGAATAATGGGTATTTTAACAAAGGGCGAAACGCAGTTTGTTTTTATCGACACACCGGGACTTCATAAGCCGAAAAATGTTTTGGGCGAAAATATGATGAAAGCGGTAAATGACGGAATGGCGGATGTTGATGCCGCTGTTTTGGTGGTTGATGCCGCACCGCATTTTACGGTTGACGAAAACAATATTCCCTCTGCCGAGCTTGAACTAATAGACAGATTTAAGCAAAAGAAACTTCCTGCTATCCTTGTTATAAATAAAATCGACCTTGTAAAAAACAAGGAAGAAATATTAAAACTTATAACACTTTATTCGGTACTTTACGATTTTGATGCGGTTGTTCCGCTTTCGGCAAAAACGGGAAACGGCGTGGATATTTTACTTAAAGAAATAGATAAATATAAAAAAGATTCACCCCACTTTTTCCCCGACGACGAATGTACCGACCAATCGGAAAAGGTTATGGTTGCCGAAATAATAAGAGAAAAACTGCTTCGCTGTCTTTCAAAAGAAGTGCCTCACGGCATAGCGGTTGACATAGAAAAGTTTTACGAAAGAGATACAAGCGACGGTGAGCCGATATTAGAGGTGGAGGCGGTTGTTTTCTGCGAAAAGGATACGCATAAGGGCATAATTATCGGTAAAAGCGGAGCAACCCTTAAAAAAATCGGCTCGGTTGCAAGAGAGGATATCGAAAAGTTTTTCGGCATTAAAGCCAACCTTAAAATTTGGGTAAAGGTTAAAGAGGGTTGGCGCAATAACCGTGGTATGATACATACTTTGGGACTTGATTTTACAGAAAATTAAATTTTAGTAATATATTAAAATTCCTTACAAATGATATATTTGTAAGGAAGTGGCGATTTGGATAAAAACAAAGATTGGCTTCGGTTTATTTTGAGCGGAAAGCCGGAGGACTATTTAAGGTATGTTAACAGTAAAAAGGAGGCGCCCCTAAATGAAAGTGGTAACCGACGGGTTAGTAATAAAGGAAACGAGTATGGGGGAAGCCGACCGGCTGATAACAATTCTTACAAAGGATAACGGAATTATAAGAGCGTATGCCGCAGGGGCAAAAAGCATAAAATCAAAAAGGGGAAGCGGAACCTCGCTTTTGTCTTACGCTAATTTTTCGCTTACTAAAACGGGTGACACCTATCGTCTTAGCGAGGCAACACCGATAAAACTCTTTTTCAGTACCGACAGTGACATTGAAACTCTTGCGATTTCGCAGTATTTTTGTGAGCTTTGTTCGGTTTTTGAGCCGACCGATAAATACGGCGAGGAATTTTTAAGACTTGTTCTTAATTCTCTTCATTTTTTAACCGAAAAGAAAAAAGATGCGTTTTTGATAAAGGCGATAACCGAGCTTCGTATAGCAACCGTTTCGGGATATTGTCCTAACCTTGTTGCCTGCGATAAATGCGGAGCATTTACCGACGATATAATGTGTTTTAATGTTCAAAACGGCTCGATTTTTTGTAATAAATGTAACGAAAATAGCGCATACATTCCGCTTAATAAAACCTTGCTTGACGCTATGCGCCATATAGTTTATTCGCCGTTTGCTCGGCTTTATTCTTTTGAAATTCCGAAAAATGATGCGATTACTTTATCGCAAATCACCGAAAAATACATTCTTTACCAAGCAGACCATAAATTTTTAACACTTGAATTTTTACATAGTGTTTTGTAGGAGAAAAAATGGAGTATAACTTTACTAAACACGCAAAAACTCTCGAACTCGATATAGTTTTGCAAAAGTTATCCGAAGAGGCGGTTTCGCCGCTTGCAAAGGATAGGCTTTCAGCACTTGCACCCGTAAACGATTATTCGCAGGTGGAAAAGCTGTTAAGGGAAACCGAAAATGCGTATATTCTTATGTCAAAATTTTCGGCGCCGTCGCTTTATGCCGCCGCCGAGGTGCCGAGTATTTTAGAAAGATGCAAGATAAATTCAACCCTTTCGATTAAAGAACTTTTAACCGTTGCCGACCTTTTAAGGGTTATAAGAACGGCAAAAGAATGGCGGTCAAACTGTCAGGGCGTTAAGGATATAGAAATTGACGGCTATTTTGAAATGCTTTTTCCAAACAGCCACCTTGAAACAAGGATAAATTCGATAATAAAATCGGAGGAAGAAATATACGATAAGGCATCGCCTGCTCTTTATGATATAAGAAGAAAAAAGGTGTCCTGCGCTTCAAAAGTAAAGGATATACTCGAAAAAATCATTAGAGGCGCAACCGCAAAATATTTGCAGGAAGCAATAGTTACCCAGCGTGACGGCAGGTATGTTGTTCCCGTAAAGATTGAATATAAAGGCGAAGTAAAAGGCATTGTCCACGATACATCGTCCACCGGCTCAACCGTTTTCGTAGAGCCGATGAGCGTTGTTGAGGCAAACAACGAAATGCGTGTTTTAGAGCTTAAAGAGGCGGAGGAAATAAGCCGTATTTTAACCGAGCTTTCGGCAGAGGTCGCCGAATTTTCGGACACGGTAAAGAAATCTTTTGAGGCAGTAATTAAACTTGATATGGTTTTTGCCAAGGCAAGATATGCTTTCAAAATCGGCGCAAGCGTTCCGAAACTTAACAAAGACGGAAAAATTTTCTTAAAAAGGGCAAGACATCCGTTAATTGCGCAAAAAAAGGCAGTGCCCGTTACGGTCGGCGTAGGAGAAAATTACGATACTCTTGTGATAACAGGTCCTAACACGGGAGGAAAAACGGTTACTCTTAAAACCGTCGGGCTTTTTTGCCTTATGACTATGTGCGGACTAATGATTCCGGTTGACGACGGCAGTACCGTTTCGGTTTTTGACCGCATTTTTGCCGATATCGGCGACGAACAGTCGATAGAACAGTCCTTATCAACATTTTCTTCTCACATGGTTAATATCGTGAAAATTTTGGAAGAATGTAATAGTAATTCGCTTGTTTTGCTTGATGAACTTTGCGCCGGCACCGACCCGATAGAGGGTGCTGCAATAGCAAAAGCGGTTTTAATGGAACTCAAAGAAAAAGGCGCAAAAACAGTTGCAACAACCCATTATCCCGAACTTAAAGTTTATGCGCTTGATACGGACGGTGTCGAAAACGCCGCCTGCGAATTTGATGTAAAGACTTTAAGACCTACATATCGTCTTGTTGTCGGGATACCGGGTTCTTCAAACGCCTTTGCAATATCTAAAAGGTTAGGTCTTTCGGAAAAAATAATCGAAACGGCAAAGGAACAGCTTTCAAGCGAGGATATCCGTTTTGAAAAGCTTGCAAGAAAGCTTGAATATGAGCGCAAAAAAGCCGAGGATGAGCGCCTTTCGGCAACGAGGCTCAGAAGTGAAATCGAGCAGTCGAAAAAGCGGTACGATAATCTCGAAAACGAATTAAAATTAAAACAGCAAAAGATAATTGACGAGAGCAGGCAAAGAGCCAACGATATAATAAACGATGCAAGAACAAAATCGGCAATGCTCATAAATGAACTTGAAGAGGTTAAAAAGACCTTTAATGCCGACAACGCCTCTAAAAATCTCGAAGAGGCAAGAAAACTATATAATAAGTCGATTAAGGAACTCGAAGAAAAAGCCGACCCGATAGAAAACAATGTTAAGGGCGAAAAGTTAAAAGCACCGCCCAAAATCGGCGATACGGTAATAATTATGTCCTTTAATAAAGATGCTACGGTAGTCGATGTAAACGAAAAGGGCAAAAAAGCGCAGGTTGTTTCGGGTTCTATGAAAATGTGGGTGGATTTTGACGGCTTGGCGCTTAAAAAAGGCGCAAATAAAAAAGAAATACCGAAAACCCGAAATGTTACGGGCATAAAATCCCGTGCCGAGCGCTCTGTTTCGGCAGAAATCGACATTCGTGGAATGGCGAGCGATGAGGCGGTTTTAGAGCTTGACAGGTATATAGACAGCGCCGTTCTTTCGGGCGTAACAACCGTAAGAATTATTCACGGCAAGGGAACGGGAGTGTTAAGAAAGGCAGTCCATTCATACCTTAAAGGTCATAAAAGCATTAAATCGTACAGACTCGGTGTCTTCGGCGAGGGCGAAATGGGCGTAACCATAGCCGAGCTTTTGTAAAATTGCATAAAATCATCCGTTTTGTTCAAGAATAAAAACGGGTGATTTTTTATATGAAAAGAAAAGTTTTACTGTGGCTTATCGGTTTTACATCTACCGCCGTCGTACTTGTCGGAATACTTTACGGTTTTGTTACGGCAAAGGATAATTCGGTTAAGTATAAAGATGTCGAAAGCGAAAAAAGCGATGTTCCTTACGAAAGCTCTCTGCCCGATAATAAGGGTATAATACTTAATTTGCCCGATAATTGCGGATTGGAGTTTTATCTTGATTTTGAAAACCGTGAAATTACGGTTAACTGTTTTGAAGATGAGATTTCCCGTGATGAATTCGAGCGCCTTTACGGTATGGACTACCATATTGATGCAGATTTCGAGCTTATTTCGGGAATAGTTGACAGGGTAGGCGGAATAAACTATAACGAAAACGGCGAAAATTTACGGCTCACGGGCATTGACGCCGTAGAAAAAATAAAGGAAAATTCCGAAAACAAAAAGGTCATTTTGGAAGCTATGCTTGACGCCATTTCCGAAAATGGACTTAATAAAAACGATATGATTTATATAATAAGTAACTGCGAAAGCACCGATTTTTCTATAATAGACTGCTTTTATTGGGAGAAGTATATTAAAGAAATGTGCAGTAATATGAAACGGTTTGGCTAATTTTATTAAGTAAAACGGGCGAGAATAGTTAATATATCAAGCAAATTACAAAAAATAATTAAGTTATTAGATAATGGTGTTGCTTTGTTGACATCGTTTTTCCTTTTGAATATAATTTACAAGTGTTAAATTTATGCATTTCGGAGGAAAACAATGAACAATGTAATCGAAACTTTCGGCAGTAATGTTTTTAACGAGTCGGTTATGAAAGAGCGCTTGCCCGAGGAAACATACAAGCTTCTTCATAATGCCGCCGTAGAGGGTAAAAGTATAGATAATAAGGTTGCCGATACGGTTGCACTTGCCATGAAAGAATGGGCAATCGAAAAAGGCGCAACCCATTTTACACATTGGTTTCAGCCGATGACGGGTATCACCGCCGAAAAGCACGACAGTTTTATTGCGCCTACCGATGACGGACATATTATTATGGAGTTTTCGGGAAAAGAACTTATTAAGGGCGAGTCCGACGCATCGTCTTTTCCGTCGGGCGGACTTCGGGCCACATTTGAGGCACGGGGATATACCGCTTGGGACCCGAGTTCTTTTGCCTTTATAAAGGGTAATACGCTTTGTATTCCGACGGCGTTTTGTTCGTTCGGAGGCGAAGCGCTCGACCAAAAGACACCGCTTTTACGCAGTATGGATGCGATAGAAAAGCAGGCGCTTAGAATAGTAAAGCTTTTCGGAATGGACGATGTTAAAAGTGTCCGTGCAACGGCAGGGCCCGAGCAGGAATATTTTTTGGTTGATAAGGAGCTTTGGAAAAAGCGCCCTGATTTAGTGTACTGCGGGAGAACGCTGACGGGTGCCGTTCCGCCGAAAGGTCAGGAAATGAACGACCACTATTTCGGCGTAATAAAGCCCCGTGTTGCCGAATTTATGAAAGAACTCGATTCGGAGCTTTGGAAGTTAGGTGTTCTTGCAAAAACCGAACATAACGAGGCGGCGCCTGCACAGCACGAATTAGCCCCCATTTATACAACGGCGAATATTGCCGCCGACCATAATCAAATTACAATGGAGCTTATGAAAAAGGTTGCGCATAAGCACGGTCTTGCCTGCCTTTTGTCCGAGAAGCCGTTTAAGGGAGTAAACGGAAGCGGTAAGCATAATAACTGGTCGCTTGCGACCGATACGGGAATAAATTTGCTTTACCCCGGTAAAAACCCGAGCGAAAACAAACTTTTCCTTTTGTGCGTGGCAGGTGTTATAAAGGCGGTTGACCTACATCAGGATTTGCTTAGAATTTCGGTTGCCACGGCAGGAAACGACCACCGTTTAGGCAGTAACGAAGCACCGCCTGCCATTGTTTCTATGTATTTGGGCGAAGAAATCACGGCGATTTTCGATGACATGAGCAAAGGTACGCACCATAGCGATATGAAAAAACCGAAAATGAATATCGGTACCGAGGCAATTCCGCAGTTTAAGAAAGATAATTCCGATAGAAACCGTACATCTCCGCTTGCATTTACGGGTAATAAGTTTGAATTCCGTATGCTCGGCTCGGGCTCGTCTATTTCGGAAACGAATGTTATGCTTAATACCATAATGGCTGATGTGTTTGACGGATTTGCCGACCGTCTCGAAAAGGCAACCGATTTTGAAAACGAGGTAAACAGTATCATTATCGAGTCATATAACGAGCATAAGCGAATACTCTTTGACGGCGACGGATATTCCGAAAAGTGGCAGGAGGAGGCAAAAAAGCGAGGGCTTCTTAACCTTAAAAGTACGCCCGATGCAATCCCCTGTTTGTGTAAGGAAGAAAATGTAAAGCTTTTCGCAAAACACGGCGTGTTTAACGAAACCGAGCTTCGCTGTCGGGCTGAAATTGCGCTCGAAAACTATGCTAAAACCATTCATATTGAGGCGCTTACATTAAGTGAAATGGTAAAAAGAGATATAATGCCGGCTGTTATGAAAAGCGTTCATAACATTTGCGATGCAACAAAATCAAAAGAAGAGGTTTTAGGCAAGAAAACGGCTGTTGCCGAACGGTCGATATTAAAAACCCTTTCTTCTTGCTATGAAGATTTGTTTGAAAACACTTCAAAACTCGAAAAAGAGGTTGAAACGGCGCAGGGCAAGCAAGACATTTGTGAAAGAAGTACTTACTATAATAATACCGTGCTTGACCTTATGGAAAAAATAAGGGATATTTCGGACACGGCGGAAACGCTTATCCCCCGTGAAGAATGGCCCTATCCGACCTACGGCGATTTGCTGTTTATGGTGTAAAAATTTCATATATTTTTTAAGCGGTGGGGGAAAGCCTCACCGCTTTTTTACGCTTTGCGGAATTTTATATAAAAAAGCACAAAAAAGAGTAAAGAAAACGCAAAAAGAACACTTGACAAAAGGGTCGGGGGGGGGGTATACTGTACGAGTGAAGTTATGTAAATTTTTCCTTTTATTATTAAAGCAAACAGCGAAATGTTCGTCAAGGTCAAATTTTATAACACAAAGAAAAAGGAATTTACAAACAGAACAAAATTTTTATTTGTGAAAGGAAGAAAAAACAATGAAAAAGATTTTAGCGATTTTTTTAGCGGCGTTCATGGTTGTTTCGCTTTTACCGACTGTGGCGTTTGCGGAGACAACAACGGTCGCCTCGTGGGGTGACCTCGTGGCGGCAATTGAAAAAGCCGACACGATTCAGCTTGGAGCGGATATTTCCGCTTTGGATGGAGACAGCACCATTGAGATTGGCAAAAAACTCACCCTTGACCTCAACGGCTATATGCTGGATGCAAATTGGGATGAATCTCACATCAGCAGTGTCATCACTCTTCAGGACGGTGCAGATCTCACCATCAAGGATTCTGCGAATCCTTCCGCAAATCCACATGATATTTATAGCTGTAATGGACGGAAGTTGAACCTTGGGCATTGGATCACTTACAAGCCTGACGGATATGATGATGAAAAAGAAGTGTATAAAAAGCATATCGTCATCAACGGCGGTCTCATTACCGGAACATACGAATGTGCCGGCGTATATGTTGACGAGGGCGCAAAATGCACATTGGAAAGCGGTACCATCGCCGGCAATGTTGCGGACTATTACGGTGGCGGCGTGTATGTAGAAAACGAAGCGCAGTTTATCATGAACGGCGGTGCCATTTCCTACAACGAAGCAAGCTACGGCGGCGGCGTTGCAGTGGGCAGCCGAGAGACCGCTATTGATTTTGGCGAGTTTATCCTGAACGGCGGTACTATCTCCAATAATACGGCGTGGACTAGAGGTGGCGGTGTGTATGTGTCGGCGTATCCCAAAGATAATGAAGGCCCCTATTTCACGATGACCGGCGGTACCATTTCCGATAACGAATCTTACGGCGAAGGCGGTGGTGTGGCACTCGAAGACTGCGATGCATATACATATAGCAGTACAATACATGCCATCATCATGAATATGACCGGCGGCACTATTACAAAGAATTACTGCGGTACTTATGGCGGCGGTGTATTTTTCGACGGAATGTACGAGTACGGCTCTGTGATGCTCGGCGGTACGGCTGTCATAAGCGGTAACTGGTACGGAGATCCGCTTAATCCTCAGCCGGATGACTATAACGACAATCTCTACATTGACGACGGCTATGTAGATGATTCTATTGGCTATATCAAATTTGATGAAAGCACCGCACCTGCATCCGGCATGAATGTAGGTGTTATGCTGGCAACCGGCACCGGCGATTTGACAACTACACTTAATTCTATACCCAAAGGTATCTTAGGTTATCTCTATTCGGACAATACCGAATATATGGTGGCTACGGATAGCGATAAGGTGGTACTTAAAGAAGCGCCGGACATTATAATAGGCGATGCAGACGGAAACAAAAGACTTGAAGCCAATGATATTACTACATTAATAAACGAATTGCTTAACGGTGCCGAATGCAACGAAGTTCTTGATTGCAACGGCGACGGTGCTTTTGACATTCTTGATTTGGTAGCACTCAAAAAATATTTTGCAACCGGCACACCGCTTGGAAAAACCGAATAACCTTACATATCCCTTTTGAACGAAATATATTACCAAAAAAGGAAGCAAGAACAATGAAAAAACATATTTTAGGCTTTTTATTAGCGACGGTAATGGTTGTTTCGCTTTTAACGACTATGGCGCTCGCTAATACAAAAGTGACGGTCAAAATTACCGGAACAGAAGCGAAGGGCAATGCCCTGACAGCCGAAGTTACGGGACTTGACGACGAGACCGGCGTAACTTATCAGTGGTACCGTTGCGATACTGCTGACTCCGACGGTACTGCAATCAGCAGTGCGACATCTAAGAATCATAATGTGTCGCAGAAAGATGTGGGATATTTCCTCAAATTCAAAGTGTCCGTGACGGCGGATTCCGGCAATACCGAAGATGTTGCCGAAGCTGTTACAACGGGAAAAATCAAGGATGCGTTCCACGGAAAACCGACTATCACGGTCGGACAAAGAGGTGAGCATCCGCCTTATGTCGGCGAAGCAATTCAGGCAAGTATCGCTAATGTTGGCTTTATATCCGGCGAGGTAAAAGACAGTGAAGTTACATTCCAGTGGCTTCGTTGCGATACTTCCACTTCAAAGGGCACGGCAATCGAGGGCGCAACAGCCGGAAGCTACATACCGACTAATGACGACGCAGGCAAATATATCAAGGTCGAGATTACCGGAAAGCCCGAATGTAAATACGGCGGCTCTAAGGCATCCGGCGCAACAAAACAGGTCAAGTTTCCGCCGGCAGCAGCTCCGAGCGTAACCACAGCTGATGCTACTGTAACAGCTACAACCGTGAAGCTACCTGTCAGTGGCGAAACAAACACCTACGAATACAGTACAGACGGTACTAATTGGAACGATACCCGTGAATTTACCGATTTGACTCCTGCAACGCAGTACACCTACTATGTCCGTGTAAAGGGTACGGATACCGCAATGCCGTCAGAAATAGCAACTATTTCGCTCTACACGGCACCGACAACGCCTGAAAGCGTTGCAGAGACCGGTACGGTCAGCTACGCAGATGAAAGTTTTGAAGTGAACGACGGATACGAAATCAGCACAAAGAACGGTACGGAATCCGGCGATACATTTGAGGATGGAAAGCTGACTCCTGATGCAAACAAGAAGGTTACATTAGAGCCCGGCACTACCTATTATATCCGCAAGAAAGCATCCGGCAGTGTTCCGGCATCTGCGGCAGTAACTCTTTCTATCCCCGCCCGTCCCGAAACACCTAAAAACACACCTGCATTAGGCGGCAAAACCGACACATCCATATCTATAACGGCAGTTGACGGTCAGGAATACAGCATTGACGGCGGTATTACTTGGGTAACCGACGGTGGCGAAGGCGATGGCGACAGTAAGACGGGTACAATCACTTTCGCAGGTCTCAAAGAGAAAACGAAATACAGCATCGTTACCCGTGTTAAGGCAGTTTCTGATTCCAAAGAGGAATCTTTCGCAAGCGAGAACAGTTCGGCTTCTGTAATCATGACAAAGGAAACAGCACCCGCAAAGGGAAAAATCGAAACTGTCGATGTTATAAACGGAAAGTTCGTCAGCGACGGTAATAATATTGAAGTCAAAGATAAAGACGGCGAATCCGTTTCAAAAAAAGACATTGAAAAGACAGCTGAGGCAATCAATGCTGTTTTGAACAATGACAAGGTAAATAACTTCGGCAAGACAGCAGATGATACAGGCATAGCAGCCGCTACCGAGGCAAGCGATGACAAGATCGTTGACGCTCTTAAAGCTGAGACGGATGACATCGTTGCAAAGGACAATGTAAACAGTACCGATATAAGCAAATATCTAAGCATATCGCTTGTTTCTGTGAATGTAGATGTTGATACCAATGTTACCGTAACAAACATGGTATTTGATGTTACACCGATGGCGACAATCACCGTTACAGGTAGTGATGGGCAGGTTACACTGACCACAGAGATTACCAATGACGAAATCAACGGTACCGTTACCTTCCGGTTGCCTGTTGATAAGTCCATTACGGCGAAAACCGCAGCGATATATCACGAAGGCGAATTCATCGACAACTACGAGATTAAGACCGACAACGGCAACAAGTATATTGAAGTAACAACCGATTCATTCAGCAATTTTGGTTACATCATACTTGATGAGACAACGGCGGGCGCCAAGATCGGCACTACGCTTTACGCAAGTCTTTCCGATGCAACCTGCAAGGTTGAGAACAACGGAACTATCACTCTGCTGAAAGATGTTTCCGGCACAATCTCCGTGTCCAGAGAAGTAACCTTTACGATTGACACAGATGTATACGAACTCAATGCCACTATCAAGGCAGGCAAGGGATATAGGTTGACCGAAGAATCGGGTGCCTATATCTTTGAAGAAGTAAAGTGCGTATACAACGAGTCTGCGAAACTCGCCGAAGGTAAACTCGGCATGAAGCTCGGCGGCAAGGACAACGGTAAATTTACCTTTGCACAGGTAAGCGACGGTTGGAGCATTTATAACGGCTCTAAATACCTTGCTATGGAGGACGGAAAGCTGGTTCTCAGCGACACTCCGTTTGAATGGACTTACAAGAACGGCGCATTCAGTGCCTCTGTCGAGACCACTCAGAGAACAAACGGTTACTGGTTCTTCTTTATCTACTTCCCCGGCAACACTCAGACCGTTACTACCACCTACTATCTCAGTACTGTAACAGACGGCGCTTACCTCTCCACTATGAGCGTAAGCACAGAGTTCTATAAGGAAATTTTCGCCGAGCATGAGTGGGGTACATTGATTGACTGCAAGGACGGCAATCACAAGCACACCTGCAAGAACTGCGGCGAGGTTGAAATCAAAGAACACAAGTACGATGAGATTACACATAAGTGCATTTGCGGTGCGTATGATCCGACTTTCACTACCGTGGATGTGACCGCAACCTATGACACCAATACGCAGAGACAGTTCTCCGGCTTCCTCTTCTGGGGAACATGGAGAAATGTTACCACCTACACCGCAACGGTAAAGGTGAATGCAGAGGGCTTGAATGTCACAAAGGTTGAAGTTGCGGCAAGTGAAAACGGTATGTGGATTCAGTCCAATACTTTCACAGCCAACTCCGAAATCAGTCAGTTCTTTGTGCGTGTCACCACAAGCGACGGTGCAAAGCATCTGTTCAGAGTTGCAAACGGAATCGGTTATCCGGTAAACTGATAACCGAAAAAAGCAAATATCATTGCAAAGCAACAGCATTTTTAAGCGGTGAGGGGAAACCTCACCGCTTTTTGTAAGCAAAAAAATAAACGGGCAAGTTAAACTTGTCCGTTTTTTCATGCAAGAATGTATTTTAATTGCCGAGATAGAATTTTACGATATACTGCAAAAGCGTATCTCTGTCAATATGTCTTATTAAATTTCTTGCGTTGTTATGAGTTGTAATATAGGTCGGGTCCTCAGACAAAATATATCCCACAATTTGATTTATCGGGTTGTACCCTTTCTCTTTCAAAGCGTTATAAACCTCCAACAAGGTTGCCCTCGTTTCAAGCTCGGTTTGGTCGCCCAAAGAAAACTGCATAGTCTTTTCGTTCATAATCAACACCTCTTTATAAGAGTATTTTATTACAAAACCGAAAAAAATTCAAGCGCTATTTTTTTACAGTTGACAAAATGGTGTGCTGTGATATAATAAAAATAGTTGAACAACTGTTCAAACGTTTGTAAAAGGGCGTGGGAAAATGGCTGAAAAGAGCAAAAATAATATAAATTTTATACCCGAAGAAAGCGAAAATCTATACCGGCTTTCCGATTTTTATAAGGTTTTCGGGGACAGTACACGGCTTAAAATACTGTTTGCGCTTTTTGAAAAAGAGGTATGCGTTTGCGACCTTGCGGATATACTTAATATGACCGTTTCCGCCGTATCGCACCAACTGAGGATATTAAAAAACGCCTCGCTTGTAAAGTTTCGAAAAGAGGGCAAGATTTCCTATTATTCTCTTGCCGACGACCATGTAAAAACCATAATTTCAACGGGTTTAGAGCATATTAAGGAGTGATGACGAATGAAAAACAAAGAAAGTATAATAAAAATCTCTCTATCGGTTTTTCTTTTAATAACTGCGGTTATTTTAACGCATACGGTTTTGTCGGGCGCTCCGTTTTTCTTAAAACTCATTATGTTTTTGCCGTCGTATATCATTGTCGGGTACGAGGTTTTAACAAAAGCTGTCGAAAACATTTTTAAGGGTGAACTTTTAGACGAAAGTTTTTTAATGAGTGTTGCAACAATCGGTGCGCTTATAATGGGCGATTTTCCCGAAGCAACACTTGTAATGCTTTTCTTTTCGATAGGCGAACTTATCGAAGATTATGCCGACGAAAAAAGCGAAAATTCGATAAAATCTCTTGTAGAAATCCGCCCCGACAAAGCGAGAGTCGTAGAGGGCGGTTTAGAACTTCAAAAGGACGCAGAGTCGGTAAATATCGGCGAAATTATACTTGTAAAAGCGGGCGAAAGAATAGCGCTTGACGGCGTAATAACCGAGGGGCAAACAAGCATTGACACTTCGGCTCTTACGGGCGAATCGGTGCCTAAATCTTTCGGCGAGGGCGACAGCGTTTTAAGCGGAACTGTAAATGTTACATCGCCCGTTAAAATAAAAGTTACCGCCACGGCGGAAAACTCGACGGCGACAAAGGTTATAGAGCTTGTAAAGAGTGCAAGAGAAAAAAAGACGAAAACTGAAAAATTTATAAGAAGATTTGCAAAAATTTACACCCCCGTTGTTGTAGGCCTTGCCGTTTTAATGGCGGTTTTGCCGTCGCTTTTTAACGGCGAATGGAGTAAAAACATATACTCGGCGCTTACTTTTCTTGTCGTTTCCTGTCCGTGTGCGCTTATAATTTCGGTGCCGATTAGCTTTTTCGGTGCTGTCGGCTGTGCATCAAAAAACGGTGTTTTGGTAAAGGGCTCTGATAATTTTGATGTTATTTCAAAGCTAAACACGGTGGTTTTCGACAAAACGGGAACTCTCACAAAAGGCAGTTTCGATGTTACCGCCGTTCACCCTAAGGCGGTTGATAAGGACGACATTTTACGGCTTGCCGCATCGGTCGAAAGGCAGAGTAATCACCCTATCGCACTCTCTATTGTGTCGCACTATAAAAACAGCGATTATTATGAAACGCAGGAAACAACCGAGGTTGCAGGCAAAGGAATTATAGCAAAAATAAAGGGAAGAACGGTATTTTTCGGCAACGACTTACTGATGAGCGAAAACGGTATAGAGTATAAAAACTGCCACCGTACGGGAACGGTTGTTCATATCGCAATGAATAACACTTATTTGGGACATATTGTTATATCCGACACCGTTAAAGAAAATTCAAAGAACAGCATAGATGAATTAAAGCTTATCGGAAATAAAACGGTTATGCTTACGGGCGATAATTTTGAAACTGCAAAAGCGGTTGCAAAGGAACTTGATATTGACGAATTTTATGCATCACTTATGCCCGAAGACAAGGTAAGCAAAATAGAAGAAATATTAAACGAAAACGGCAAAACCGCTTTTGTCGGCGACGGAATAAACGATACACCCGTTTTGGCAAGAGCCGATATAGGTATTGCAATGGGCGGACTCGGAAGCGATTCCGCTATCGAAATCGCCGACGCAATAATTATGGATGACGATTTGTCAAAAATCCCGATTTTAATAAAAATCGCAAAAAAATCGGTAAAAATCGCAAAGCAAAATATAGTGTTCTCTATTACCGTTAAGGTGGCGGTGCTGATACTTTCGGCGCTCGGAATATCGGGAATTATGTGGCTTGCCGCCTTTGCCGACGCCGGCGTGCTTATACTTGCGGTGCTTAATGCGCTCAGAACAATGAAAATTTGAGGATTTAACTTATGATAGATAAAAAATGGGAGGTCTTGGCGCCCGTCGGCTCGTACGAATCGCTTATAGCCGCCGTAAGAAGCGGTGCTGATGCGGTTTATTTCGGCGTCAAAGATTTTTCGGCAAGACGGAATGCAACAAATTTCAGTTTCGAGGAGCTTGAAAGCGGTGTTAAATACTGCAAGCGAAACAATGTAAAAGCATATTTAACACTAAATATTGCCATAAAACAAAAGGAACTTTCGTCCGCTTTTGAAACGGCAAAAAAGGCATATTTATGCGGAATAGACGGCTTTATTGTAAGCGATTTGGGACTTGCAAAAATGATTCACGGCGCATTGATAGACGCCGAACTTCACGCATCGACTCAAATGTCGGTAAATTCGCCGTCGGCTCTTAAATTTCTAAAAGAACTCGGATTTTGTCGGGTTGTCCCTGCAAGAGAAATGAACAAAAACGAGCTTAAAACCTTATGTGATGAAGCAAAAAAACTCAATATGGATGTCGAGGTCTTTGTTCACGGCGCACTTTGTATGTCGCTTTCGGGACAATGCCTTATGTCGTCGGTTTTGGGCGGAAGAAGCGGAAACAGAGGACTTTGCGCCGGCACCTGCCGACTGCCGTTTTCGGTAAAGGGCGGTACGGGTTACGATTTAAGCCTTAAAGACCTTTCTCTTTTTGATAACCTAAACGAGCTTACCGAAATGGGCGTAAAATCTTTCAAAATCGAGGGAAGAATGATACGCCCCGAATATGTTGCGGCGGCAACGAGAGCGTGTCAGGATATGGCAACCTACGGACAAATCGACCAAAAGCTTAAAGACACCCTTTTAAGTGTTTTTTCAAGGTCGGGTTTTACAAAAGGTTATTATACGGGTGCGCTCGGCAAAGAAATGTTCGGTGTAAGAAGTGCCGACGATATGGAAAAATCAAAGGAAACATACTCGTATTTACATTCGATTTACCGAAACGAGCCGAGCAATATTCTGCTTGATATAAACGCCGAAATACTTAAAGATAAACCGGTACTTTTAGAGCTTACAAGCGGTGATAAAACGGTCAAAATAACCGCCGAAACCCCGAAAACCGCCGAAAACAGACCGATTACAAAACAAACGGCGGAAAAATCACTTTCAAAACTCGGTGGGACGCCCTTCTTTTTAAGCAGTATAAACATTAAACTTGACGACGGACTTTTCGTATCGGCAAGCGAGCTTAACGAGATTAGAAGAAGCGCCTGCGAAAAGCTTTGCGGACTTTTTGAAGAAACAAAAGAGCGCAGAATAAGTGAGATTAAAACCGAGGTAAAAGACGGCGTACATAACGGGCAAAAGCTTTATGCAAAATTTTTGTCAACTGAGCAAATACCGAGCAAATTAAACGGTATTTCGCTTATAATAATTCCGCTTGAAAAGGTTGGCGAAATGGGTGAAACAACTACCGAAATCGCTGTTGATATTCCGAGGTTTACCTCAAACGAACAAGGCATATCAGCGCTTCTTAAAAAAGCAAAAGAAAGGGGCGTAAAAAAGGCGGTTTGCGGAACTGTCGGCGCTATCGAAATCGCAAAAAAAGAGGGCTTTCAAATCATAGGTGATATAGGCCTTAATGTGCTTAATGAATTAAGTGCCGAAACGCTTAAAGAAAACGGCGTAAGCGAAACAATGCTTTCCTGCGAAATCGACATAAACACGGCAAAAAAATTCAAAACAACCCTTAAAAAAGGCATTTTCGCTTACGGAAGACTGCCCCTTATGTGTATGAAAAACTGTCCCGTAAAAAACGGGAGGACTTGCGAAAAATGTGATAAAAAAGCGGTGATAAAAGACCGTTTGGGTATAGAATTTCCGATTAAGTGCCGAAGCGGTTTTTCAGAGCTTTATAATTCCAAGCCGATTTTTTTAGCCGATAAGCTAAACGAACTTAAAGGGCTTGACATTTTGCTTTTATCCTTTACTACCGAGGATAAAACCGAATGCGAAAAAATTATTAACGGCTATACAGTCGGCGCAAAAGCGCCCGATGATTTTACAAGAGGGCTTTATTTCAGAGAACTGATTTAACAAAAAAGCGGGTGAATTTTTCACTCGCTTTTATATATTATATAATTATATAATAAAATGCTTTTATTTTATAAGGAGTTATGGTATAATCATAATGTATAATGTGAAAAAGGAGGGCGCTTAATGAAAAAACTGATTTTGGCTGTACTTATCGCTTTTATTTGTTTTAGTGTTTGCGGTTGCAGTTTTTATTCGGTTGATACAACGGGACTTCTTAAAACACCCGAGCTTACGGGCAAAATATATTCGGTTGAGCGAACTCTAAAAAAGACCATAAAGGGCGATTATACGCTTAAATATCCTACCAAAGGTGAAAAACGCAGTCCGCTTGTTCAAAGCGATGTCGATAATGACGGCAAGAAAGAAACCTTTGCTTTTTATTCTACAAGCGATAATGAAGAAGCTTTGCTACATGTTATGGCACTTGCCGAGAAGAACGGTAAGCAGGTTGCAACCGACGAATATTCTATTACAGCATCGGAGGTCGAAAAAATCGAGTTCTGCGATTTTGATAACGACGGAATTAAAGAAATCGTTGTCGGCTTTGAAATTTACGGCGGAACCGAAAAAACCGTTACCGCTTTTAAGTACGATTTCGGCAAGCTCACTCTTTTAATGAGCAACGAGTATACAAACTTTGTATGCTGTGATATGGGAAGCGGAAAAAACGGACTTCTCATTCAAAAGTTTACGCCGAAAGAAAGCTCGAATTACATTACGATGTTTTATTTGAGTGATAAGAGCTTTACAAAGCATTCTACCTGTATACTCGACGGTACGATTACCTCGGTAAGCAATTTTGTGTTTTCAAAGCTTTCAAACGGAACACCTGCTATCTATGTAGACGAAATTAAGGGAATAGGTGCCATAACCGAAATTATTTTCGTTTCAAAGGATAAGCTTGTTAATCCGCTTTTTGATAAGGAGGGCAACGGCGCTACAAATATCACTATGCGCTCAGCATCTATTCCTTTGGCGGACATTAACGGTGACGGTATTTTGGAAATACCCGTCGCAAGTTCGCTGCCGAATGCCGACGCATATTCAAGGGATACGATTTATTATACAAATTGGAGTTCTTTTACAGGTGAGAATCTTACCATTAAGAAGGTAACACTTGAAAATGTCAGTGATGGTTACAGTATAAATATTCCAAAAAAATGGCTCGGGAAAATCGCACTTATTAAAAACAACGAAAAAAGAACGAGAACGGTTTATTTTTACGATTCCGAAACAAATACGGTCGGCGAAAAAATAGCAACATTTAAGACGGTTGAATTATCGAAAAAGGATAAACAGCCGAAATGTGATATAAGCTTTACCAACAACGGTGAAACCGTTTTGGTTGATTTAGGGACATACTCGGGTCCGCTGAAATTAAGCAAAAAAGAGTTACAGAAAATTATAACATTCAGCAAGTTTTAAGAAGGTGAAAAACGGTTATGAAAAGAATACTGATAGTCGAGGACGAAGACGCAATAAGGGAATTTGAAGCGATAAATCTTAAAAGAGTCGGCTACGAAACGGTAGAAGCAAGCTCGGGCGAGATGGCGCTTGATATTTTTAAGAATGACGAAATCGGTTTTGATATTGCATTGCTTGATATTATGATGCCGGGCATTGACGGCATTGAGGTTTGTAAGGAAATACGAAAAACAAATCAAACTATCGGAATAATAATGCTTACCGCAAAATCGCAGGAAATGGACAAAATCAGCGGACTTATGACCGGTGCTGATGATTATGTTACAAAGCCGTTTTCACCTGCCGAGCTTATTGCCCGTGTCGATTCGCTTTACAGGCGAGTATCGCTTAAAACCGAAACGGCTTATGAGGACGCCAACCAAATGGTAAGAGGCGAGTTTGTACTTGATTTAAGACGAAGAACACTTGCAAGAAACGGTAAGAATATTGAACTTACGCAGGTTGAGTTTCAAATTATGGAATACTTCTTTTCTAACCCCGATGTACCTCTAAAAAGAGAGGCAATTTTAAGCGAGGTTTGGGGAACAAGTTATTTCGGCGAAGAAAAAATCGTAGATGTTAATATAAGGCGCCTCAGAATGAAAATTGAGGACGACCCGTCGTTCCCCCGTTATCTTGTAACCGTTTGGGGACAGGGCTATAAGTGGAATACTGACTGATAAAAAATAAAACATAATAGAGGAAAGGAGAGAGCAAAATGGAATTTGAAATCAAGTTTAAGAGCATAGGCGAGCGCTGGTTTGCAAATATATTCTTAATCGTTGCCGGTGTTGTAACGGTTGTAGCCGTTTTGCTTTCTGCTTTTTTATCGGGCGTTTATTTAGACCGTGTTAAGGCGCTCGGAAATGATTATGTTTATGATTTTACCGTATTAAAGCAAACCGATAAAAACAACTTCAAGGATGTTGCAATTTCGGTCTCCGATGCGTTTTCGCATAAGGACAAGCTCGAAGTACAGGTCTTTGATTCAAAGGGAAATCTCTTTCTTTCGACAACGGGATTTATCCCCGAAAAGAATGTTGCCCCCGATTTTGAAAATGCGCTCAATTCAAGTGATAATACCGCCGTGTTTAACGGCAAAAATTCAGGCGGTGAAAAGGTTTATGCCGTTACAACCGCCGTTTATGACCGCTCGGGCGAGTTTATCGGCGCTTACAGATGGGTAACATCTCTAAAAGCCACCAATCGGCAAATTACTGTGGATATCGGCATTATTATTTTGTTTTCGCTTGCTATTTTAGGCATTTGCGTTGTTTCGGGAAGATTTTTTATCAAATCCATTGTTAAGCCGATTAGAGAAGTAAGCAATATGTCGAGAAAAATTGCGCTCGGCGAGTTCGACGAAAGAATAGAAATCGACAGCGACGACGAAATCGGCGAGTTGTGCGACGCCATTAACACTATGGCGGGAGAATTAAGCCGTGCCGAAACTATCAAAAACGATTTTATATCTTCGGTATCGCACGAGCTTCGCACACCGCTTACCGCCATAAAGGGTTGGGGCGAAACGGCAAAGATGTCGCTCGGCACCGACGAAGAGCTTGTCGGACGGGGACTTGATGTTGTTTTAAGCGAAGCCGACCGCCTTTCAAACTTGGTTGAAGAACTGCTCGACTTTTCGAGAATGCAGTCGGGAAGATTGACGGTTAACACAAAGCCGATAAATATAGTGGATATTATTTCGGTTGCTACCGATATGTATACCGAGCTTGCAAAAAAACAGGGCGTTGAAATTTCGTATTCAAAGCCCGAATACAAAAGTATGGTGCTCGGCGACCCCGACAGGTTAAAGCAGGTGTTTATAAACATTATCGACAATGCGGTTAAATATACCGAAAAGGGCGGTCTTGTTTTGGTAACGCTCGAAAATGAAGAGGGTTGCGTTAAAATCATAGTTAAAGATACCGGCGTCGGAATACCGGCGCAGGATATCGATAGGGTTAAGGAAAAATTCTTTAAGTCAAATAAAACCGTTCGGGGAAGCGGTATAGGTCTTGCGGTTGCCGACGAAATTGTTAAACAGCATAACGGACTTTTATTCCTTGAAAGTGTTGAGGGCGTAGGAACAACCGTTACGGCGGTTTTCCCGATTTACGAACCGCCCGAAAACCAACCGATAATTGAAACTGAGGAGGTTATTCTTTCAAAGGAAGACCAAATCCCCGAAACCGAAGAAATTAAAGAAGAAACCGATAAATCGCCCGAGGATATTTTTGAGCCGGACGGCGAAATTATAATAAACGAGGTAGAAGATAATGGCTAAATATACGGCGATAGGCGGTCAGGCGCTGATTGAGGGAATAATGATGAAAAGTCCCGAAAAGACCGCTATGGCAGTAAGAAAACCCGACAAAACCATCGATGTTTCTTTTATAGAAGAAACATCTTTAAGAAAAAAATATGCTTTTTTCAGAATTCCTATAGTAAGAGGTATAGTCGCTTTTGTCGAGTCACTCAAAACCGGCTACGGCGCACTTATGAAATCGGCGGACATTTCGGGATTTACCGATTTAGAAGAAGAGAACGAAACCGAAAAAATGAGTGAAAAAAGCAAGAATATGCTTATAAGTGCTGTTATGGTAATAGGTACTGTTTTGGGTGTTTTACTTTCGGTAGCACTCTTTATGTATATTCCGAGAATTTGCGTCGGCGGACTTCAAAAGCTTTTTAAGGTTACATATTCCCCGATAATCAAGGCAAGTATAGAACAGCTTATTAAACTGATAATCTTTGTCGGATATATGTTTGCCGTTTCCTTTATGAAAGATATGAAACGCATTTTTATGTACCACGGCGCCGAGCATAAAACAATTTTTTGCTACGAAAAGGGCTTACCGCTTACTGTCGAAAATGTTAGAAAGCAAAGCCGTTTTCACCCCCGTTGCGGAACTTCGTTTTTAATACTAATGATTTTGGTAAGCATTATTTTTTCAACCGTTGTTCAAATGATTTTCCCGAATGTTTATGATGTAAGATGGCTTTGGGTTGTTGTTAAAATTCTTCTTATTCCGATTATTTGCGGAGCCGGATTTGAGATTTTGCGCTTTTGCGGAAAATACGATAATCTTTTTACTAAAATTCTTTCGGCACCGGGACTTTGGATGCAAAGAATAACGACCAAAGAGCCGGAGGACGATATGATGGAAATCGCAATTACTGCACTTCGTGCCTGCGAGCCGGAAAACCCCGATGTTGACCGAAGCGTTGACAAAGAAAGCGATACAAAGGAAAGCGCAAATGACGATATTTGAAGCATATAACGATATAAAAAAACAACTCAAAAATGCGGGACTTGACGACAATGTTTTTGAGGCAAAGCAAATTATAAAATATATTACGGGATATTCAAATGCTCAAATTCTTTCAAATTACACCGATAAACTTACCGATTTTCAGCAAAGTAATTTGAAAATTATATTAAAGCAACGACTTTCAAGATATCCGCTCCAATATATTTTAGGCGGTTGGGATTTTTACGGCAGACCGTATAAGGTCGGCGTGGGCGCTTTAATTCCGAGGCAGGACACCGAAACGGTAATTGAAACTTGCCTTGATTTCTTAAAAAATAAAGAAAACCCCGAAATTTTAGACCTTTGCGCCGGAACGGGCTGTATCGGTATTACGCTGGCTTGCGAGACAGAAAATTCAAGCGTAACGCTTGTCGAAAAATATGACGAGGCGGGAAGATACGCAATCGAAAACATTAAGGAAAATGCCCCCGAAAATGCAAAACTTATAATGGGCGATGTTTTTGAAAGTGTTTTAAGCGATAAAAAATATGACCTTATTGTAAGCAATCCGCCCTATGTTAAAACGGGCAATATGGAAAATTTACAGCCCGAGGTAAAATTCGAGCCGTACTATGCGCTTGACGGCGGTGATGACGGACTAATCTTTTATAAAACAATCGCAAAGGAATATAAAAAAAGTCTTAAAGACGGCGGTTGTCTTGTTTTTGAAATCGGTTTTGACCAAGGCGAAGATGTTAAAAACATTCTTTTAGAAAATGGATATAAAAACATAAAAATAATAAAAGACTATTCCGAAAACGACAGGGTAGTTTTTGGGACAGTCGATTAGATAAAATTATTAAGGGAAAACCCCAAAGCATATAAAACGGAGGTTAAAATTATGGCAGAAAAGAAGATTACAAAGACGGCACTTGATGCCGAATCAACCGATGCAAAGGCAAAAGCACTTGCAACGGCGGTAGAACAAATAGAAAAGCAGTACGGCAAGGGTGCCGTTATGCGCCTTGGTGAAAACGCATCAATGAATGTTGAGCATATAAGCACCGGTTCACTTTCGCTTGATATGGCGCTCGGTATAGGCGGTATTCCGAAAGGAAGAATTGTTGAAATATACGGCCCCGAATCTTCGGGTAAAACAACCGTTGCGCTTCACTGCGTTGCCGAAGCCCAAAAGCAGGGCGGAACTGCCGCATTTATTGATGTTGAGCATGCGCTTGACCCTGTTTATGCCGGAAATTTAGGCGTAGATATTGACAGCTTGCTTGTTTCTCAACCCGATTCGGGTGAGCAGGCGCTTGAAATTGCCGAAGCACTTGTCCGTTCGGGCGCTATTGATATAATCGTTATCGACTCGGTTGCCGCTCTTGTTACGAGAGCCGAAATTGAGGGTGAAATGGGCGACAGCCATGTAGGTCAGCTTGCCCGTCTTATGTCGCAGGCGATGAGAAAGCTTACGGGCGCACTATCAAAATCAAACTGCTGTGCTATATTTATAAACCAGCTTCGTGAAAAAATCGGTGTGCTTTACGGCAACCCCGAAACAACAACGGGAGGAAGGGCGCTTAAATTCTATGCCTCTGTCCGTATTGACATAAGAAAAATAGAAACACTTAAAAACGGCAGTGAACCGATAGGTACGAGAACCCGTGCAAAGGTTGTTAAAAATAAGGTTGCGCCTCCGTTTAAGGAAGCCGAGTTTGATGTTATTTACGGCAAGGGAATTTCAAAGGTCGGCGAGCTTGTTGATATGGGGCTCAAATTTGAAATTCTTAAACGCTCGGGTGCTTGGTTCTATTATAACGACGAGCGGTTAGGTCAAGGTAAGGATAATGTTAAGGCTCTTATTTCGGAAAATGCCACGCTTGCAAGCGAACTTGAAGCAAAGATTATGGAAAAATACAACGCTTTGTTAAATCCGAGCGAAAACACAGAAAAAGAGCAGGAAATCACCCCTGTTAATGCCGAGGATTTAGAGCCGAAAAGACCGCACAAATCGGTAGATATTGATATTGCGGTTGACGACTGATGACTGTTACCGAAATAACACGGGAAAAGGGACACTTAAACAAAATCATCTTTGATGACGGCACCGTTTCTTTTGTTGATATTGATGTTGTAAGCGAGGAATGTATCCGTGTCGGCACCAAAATAACGGAAGAGAAGCTCAAAGAGTTAAAATCCCTTTCCGATTATGTAAGAGCAAAATCGAGGGCGCTTTGGTATTTAGACCGCTCTGACCACACCGAAAAAGGACTTTACGATAAGCTTATAAAGGCAAAGTTTTCGCCCGAGGCGAGCGCAAAGGTTATAGCAAAGCTTGTTGAATACGGCTTGCTTGACGATAACCGTTATGCAAAAAGATATGCCGAGCGCCTTTTTGAATGCAACACATCAAAAAGGCAAATATATTATAAGCTTTGCGAAAAAGGAATTTCGAGAGAACTCGCAAAAGAAACGGTAGACGCTCTTCCAACTGACGAAACAGAGCAAATCAAAGCTTTGATAGAGAAAAAATATAAAAACAAACTAAACGATAAAGAAAGTGTAAAAAAGGTATATTCGGCGCTTATAAGAAAGGGCTTTTCTTTCGGGAGCGTTAAAGATGTTCTTAAAAATTATGAAGAGGAACTTAAATATACCGATGGGGAATACTAATGGCAAAAGTAAGTATGGTGTCGCTCGGTTGTCCTAAAAATCAGGTTGATGCCGAAATGATGCTTTATACATTGAAGCAGTCGGGTTTTGAACTTTCAAGCGAGGAAGCCGACGCCGATGCAATAATAATCAACACCTGCGGTTTTATAGAAGATGCAAAAAGAGAAGCTATCGAAAATATTATTGAAGCCGCCGAGTACAAGAAAAACGGCAAGTGCAAAGCGCTTATCGTAACGGGCTGTCTTGCCGAGAGGTACAAAGACGATGTTACCGAAGAGATACCCGAGGTTGATGTTTGTGTCGGAATAGGCAAAAATTCGGATATTGCCGAGATTGTAAAAGATGCACTAAACGGCAAATTCAAGAACGCATACGGCGAGAAATGGGAATTAAATCTTAATTCACCGAGAATTTTAGGCGGTGCGCCTTATTCGGCGTATCTCAAAATCGGCGACGGCTGTGATAACTGCTGTACATACTGCGCCATACCTAAAATCAGAGGGCGAATGCGAAGCAGGACTATCGAAGAATGTGTTGCGGAAGCCAAGAAGTTGGCGAAAGACGGCGTAAAAGAATTAACCGTTGTAGCGCAGGACACAACCGCTTACGGTACCGATATTTACGGCGAGCCGAAGCTTACAGAACTTTTAAGAGAGCTTTGTAAAATCGAAGGTTTACATTGGATAAGAACGCTTTACACCTACCCCGAAAGAATAACCGATGAGCTTTTAGACCTTATAAACACCGAAAAAAAGCTTGTAAAATATCTTGATATACCTATTCAGCATATAGACGGCGATATTCTTAAACGAATGAACCGCAAAAGCGATGAAAATTCAATAAAGTCGCTTATAGAAAGAATAAGAGAAAAAATACCCGATATTATAGTAAGGACAACTCTTATTACGGGTTTCCCCGGTGAAACGGAAGAACAGTTCAGCAAACTTCATCAGTTTGTAAAAGACACAAAATTTGACAGACTCGGCTGTTTTCCTTATTCTGCCGAGGAGGATACGGTAGCGGGGGAAATGCCCGACCAAATAGACGAGCAAACAAAGATAGACCGTATGGAGCATATAATGGAAAGCCAAATGACCGTTTCGTCAGAAAACAACGAAAAATGCAACGGCAAGGTTTATGAGGTTTTGATTGAGGGCTATGACGATTACATTAAATGCTATTTCGGGAGAAGAGAAGCCGATGCACCCGAAATTGACGGAAAAGTGTTTTTCATTGCAAAAAAACCGCTTAAAATCGGCGATTTTGTAAATGTAAAAATATTTGATACTATTGAATATGATTTAATGGGAGAGATGATTTAATGAACACACCGAATAAATTAACTGTCGGAAGAATTATTGCAACACCTGTTTTTATGGCGACTATGCTTATTCCCTTTAAGGGACATTATTTAGTATCGCTTATACTGTTTATTCTCGCATCGCTTACCGATATGATAGACGGAAAAATGGCGAGAAAGTATAATCTTGTTACCGATTTCGGAAAATTTTTAGACCCGCTTGCCGATAAAATGCTGACAACCGCCGCATACTTAGGCTTTATCAGTGTTTATGGCGGTAATAAGACATACTGTTGGCAAATAACGGCTATTGTGTTTATTGTTTTGTTCAGAGAATTTATGGTGTCCTCAATCCGTCTTGTAGTTGTTTCGTCGGGCGGAAAGGTTATAGCCGCTAACATTTGGGGCAAAGCAAAAACCGTAAGCCAAATGTTAGGCATTGTTTTTGCTCTTGCCGTTCTTTCGATAAACGAATTTGAACTTATCGGCGGTAATTTTGAAAGCGTTTCAAACATTGCTATTCTTGTGCTTTTCTGGATATCGGCTGTTCTTTGCGTAATTTCGGGACTCATATACCTTATGGGAAGCAAAAGTTATATCAATTCTTCAAAATAGGGGATATTTATGTTTGAAAGTTTGAGAGAAGATATAAATGCCGTAAAGGAAAGGGACCCTGCGGCAAAATCTGCGCTTGAAATATTTTTCTTATATCCCGGTTTTAAGGCAATAAGAATGTATAGAAAAGCCCATAAGCATTATCTTGCAGGCCATTTTTTCAGAGCACGCCTTATTTCGCAAAGAGCGGCACGAAAAACGGGTATAGAAATACACCCCGGCGCTACGATTGGCAGACGGCTTGTTATTGACCACGGAACAGGGATAGTTATAGGCGAAACGGCGGAAATCGGCGACGACTGTCTTTTGTATCAGGGCGTAACATTGGGCGGTACGGGTAAAGATGTCGGCAAAAGACACCCGACACTCGGCAACAATGTTATGGTAAGCGCAGGTGCAAAGGTTTTAGGTCCTTTTAAGATTGGCGATAATTCGAGGGTTGCCGCCGGTGCGGTAGTTCTCCACGAGGTACCGCCGAATTCAACCGTTGTCGGTGTTCCGGCGCATATTGTAAAGCAAAACGGCAAAAAGGTTACAAAACCGCTTGACCAGATTAACATACCCGACCCCATACAACAGGAAATTGATAAGCTTGAAGCACGAATTAAGAAACTTGAAAAGGCAAAAGGTGAAACTATATGAAAATTTTTAATACTCTTACAAGACAAAAGGATGAGTTTGTTCCGATAAACGAGGGCGAGGCAAAAATTTATGCCTGCGGTCCTACCGTTTATAACTACATACATATCGGAAACGCCCGTCCGCTTTGTGTTTTTGATGTGCTTCGCAGGTATCTTGAATGGCGAGGGTATAAGGTAACATTTGTTCAGAATTTTACCGATATTGACGATAAACTAATCAAAAAGGCAAACGAGGAGGGTATTACCGTACCCGAGGTTGCCGAAAGATTTATAAAAGAATTTTGGGTTGACGCAAAGGGACTTAATGTAAGAGAAGCCACCGTTCACCCGAGAGCCACCGAAAATATAGACGAAATCGAGAGAATAATATCCGAGCTTATGGAAAAGGGCTATGCCTATGTTGCAGGCGGCGATGTATATTTTCGCAGTAAGAAATTTAAGGATTACGGCAAGCTTTCCCACCAACCTCTTGAAGATTTAGAGGCAGGAGCAAGAATAGAAACGGGTGATATTAAAGAAGACCCGATGGATTTCTGCCTTTGGAAAGGTGCAAAAGAGGGCGAGCCGTTTTGGGAGTCGCCTTGGGGTAAAGGCAGACCGGGTTGGCATATTGAATGTTCGGCTATGGCAGGCAGGTATCTTGGCAAAACCATTGATATTCACTGCGGAGGGCTTGACCTTATTTTCCCGCACCACGAAAACGAAATCGCTCAAAGTGAATGTGCTAACGGTTGCGAATTTTCGCATTATTGGATGCATAACGGCTTTATAAATGTTGATAATCATAAGATGTCAAAATCGCTCAATAACTTCTTTACGGTTCGTGATGTTGCGAACATTTACGGATATGAGCCGATAAGATATTTAATGATTTCTTCACAGTACAGAGGCCCCATTAACTATTCGGTAGAAATTATCGAGCAGGGTAAGAATGCACTCGAACGCCTTTATACCTGCCGTAATAATATTGATTTTGCGCTTAAAAATGCAAAGGACGGCGGAGAAATTCCTCAATTTATCGAACAAAGAAAACAGGAATTCATAACCGCTATGGACGACGACCTTAATACAGCCGATGCTTTGGCGGCAGTCTTTTCGTTAGTAAGGGAAATAAACACTGTTGTTGCCGAAAACGCAGGAAAAGAAACCTTAAAGGCGTGCGCCGATGCATTCGATGAGTTGACGGGTGTTTTAGGTCTTGTTTATAACAGAAAAACCGAAAGCTTGGATAGCGAAATTGAAGAGCTTATCGCAAAGCGCACCGAGGCGAGAAAAAATAAAGATTTCAAAACCGCCGACGAGATAAGAGATAAATTAAAGGATATGGGTATTGTTCTTGAAGACACACCGCAGGGCGTAAAATGGACAAGAGCATAGAACTTACAAAACAACCGCTCGGACGGGGAGTGTATATCTACACTTCCCGTCATCATGGCTTTGGAACTGACGCCGTGCTTTTAGCCGACTTTTCAAAACCAAAGCCGAAAGACAGAATAACAGACCTCGGAACGGGTTGCGGAATTATTCCGTTTTTAATGTTAAGAGATAATAAGAATTTAGAGTGTTTAGGTGTTGATATTTCACTCGAAGCAACCGAAATTGCCGAACTTTCAGCAAAGGAAAACGGCTTTAATACATTTAAGGCGATAAATTCAAACCTTACCGATCTAAAAGGAAAAATCGAATTCGGTAAAACAAACCTTATTACCTGCAATCCGCCCTATAAAGCGCCGAACGCAGGTATAACCAATCCCGATAAATTCGACAAAACGGCAAGGCACGAAACCGAATGCACATTAGAGGATATAATTGCCGTTTCGGCAAAACTCTTGCAAACTACGGGACGGCTTTGTATGTGCCACCGCCCCGAACGGCTTGCCGAGCTTTTCTATCTTATGCGAAAGTATAAAATTGAGCCGAAAAGACTTAGAACTGTCGCAAAAGAGGTAGGCGAAAAGCCGTGGCTTGTTTTGGTTGAAGCAAGGCGTTGCGGAAACACGGGGCTTGTTATAGAAGATACGCTTTATGTAGAAGAGAACGGGGATTTTTCCCCTGAAATGAAGAAGATTTACGGGCCTTATAAGGAAGGGCATTAAGGAAGTGAAAAAATGGCAGGAAAGCTTTATGTTGTCGGAACGCCGATAGGAAATTTAGAAGATTTTTCACAAAGGGCAATAAGAATACTCTCCGAGGTTGATTTTATAGCCGCCGAGGACACAAGAGTAACATTAAAGCTTCTTAATCATTTTGACATAAAAAAAGAGCTTGTTTCTTATTATGAGCATAACAAAGAGAGAAAAGAAGACTATATAATAGGAAGAATGTTAAACGGCGAAACCTGTGCCGTTGTTACCGATGCCGGTATGCCGGCTATTTCCGACCCCGGCGAAAATCTTGTAAAAGCCGCACACGAAAACGGTTTAGAGGTCGAGTCGGTACCCGGTCCCGTTGCATTTGCGACGGCGCTCTGTATTTCGGGTATGCCGTCGGGACGGTTTTGCTTTGAAGGGTTTTTGTCGGTAAACCGCATTAGCCGAATGGAGCACTTAGGAAAACTAAAAGACGAAACGAGAACAATGCTTTTTTACGAGGCACCGCATAAGCTTCTTAAAACCCTTTTTGATATGAAAGAAGCGTTTGGCGAAGACCGAAAAATTGCGGTTTGCAAGGAGCTTACAAAAATTCACGAAACGGTTTTCCGCTTTACGCTTAAAGAGGCGTACGATTATTTTGCCGAAAATGAGCCGAGGGGCGAGTATGTTCTTGTGATTTCGGGGAAAGAGGAAAAACGGGAAGAATATACCCTTGCCGATGCGGTAAAAATAGCAAAAGAACTTGTCGAAAAAGGAGAGTCCGCTTCCTTTGCGGCAAAAAATGCGGCGCTTGTTACGGGGATAAAAAAGGGAGATATATATAAAGAGCTAATAAATTCTTGATTTTTTAATTTAAGTGATTTATAATTATGGCTTGGTATCTTATAGTATAAAGGACGATGGATAATGCAGGGCGACAAAAATTACGGGTCAGAGGGCTTTGAAGATATTTATTCAAACACAAGAAGCGGAATGAATAATTACAACGACTTTTATGTTGATACAAGTAAAGTAGATAAAACCTTCGGCAAACACTCGTACAAAAAGAAAAAGCGTGGACTCGGCAAAAAAATAAGCGATACCAATTTTAAGATATATAAATGGTGGAAGTGTATGAAAAAAGGGAAGAAAAGAGCATTAACGGCGTTTTTTGCCATTGCTTTGGCGGCTATAATCGGATTTGGCGCATTTCGTATATTCTTTTCATATAATTATAATCCGATTACCGAAGACCCGAGCAAATTGGGTTTTGATAATGTAATAAATAAAGATGTAATAAATATAGGACTTTTCGGAATAGACAGCCGTAATACCGACGGCGAAATGTCTTTTTCGGGAAACTCCGACAGTATAATGATATTAAGTCTTAACACAAAAACGAAAAAGGTTAAGATTATATCCCTGCTTCGTGATACATTCGTTCCGATTGAAAAGAACGGGAAAACGACCTACGGAAAACTAAATTCCGCCTATGCTGCGGGCGGTCCCGAGCTTGCAATTAAAACGATAAACGAATGTTTTGATTTGGATATTTCGGAATATGCAACGGTTAATTTCTACGGAATGGCGGATATAATAGATGCCGTCGGCGGTATTGACGCCGAACTAACAAAGAGCGAGGTTACCGCAAGAGGAAACAACAATCACGGAATTAACGATATGATTGAAGAGGCGTGTAAATACGAAAAATTAAACCCGAACGATTACTATGTAAAAACTCCCGGCAAACAGCATCTTAACGGTGTTCAGGCGGTTGCCTATGCGAGAATAAGATATTGTACTAACATTTGGGGTACCTCTAACGACTATGGAAGAACCGACCGCCAAAGATATGTTATGGAACAGCTTTTCAACAAGGCGAAGGCACTCGGCAAAAAGGATTATGTTAAATTTGCAAAGGCGCTTATTCCCTGCACCGAAACATCTCTTTCATATAACCAAATTATAAGCATCGCATATAGTATATTGCTGTCCTCACCGACCTTTGAGCAGTACAGAGTTCCGCAAACCGCATCGGATAACCCAAAATATGATTTCCTTATTTCGCCCTATCCATCGGGTTACGGCTCGGTTGTTTATTTTGACCTTTCGTATGCTTCAAAGGTAATAAAGGCGATTATTTATGACGGTATGACTCTTGAAGAGTATGTTGATTCCCACCCCGTTCAAAAGAACGACTGGTATTCAAAGCGAAACGGCTCTTCTTCGTATAAACCGCAAACTACACCTAATACACCCGCAAAGGATACAACGCCCGAAAAGGATTCGCCGACTACCGAGACCCCGAGTGACAATGTCGGGACCGTAGAGCCGCAAAATCCCGATAAAACAGAGAAAGAAGAACCGGAAAAGCAACCCGATACAGATACGGGCACTGACACCGATACTGATTCAGACGGCACAGATACCGATACCGAAAAGCAGGAGCCGAAAAGCACCGAAACTGAGCGTCCGAAATTTTCTAATAATCCTTGGGGGCAAAGGCATGAATGGTTCTAACAATTCCTGTGAAACCTGCGCTAATTATATATATGACGAAGAAAGCGACACATATTTTTGCGATATGAGTTTAGACGAAGACGAAATGGCAAGGTTTTTAACCTCGTCAACCTATAATTGTCCGTATTATGACTTTTATGATGAATATAAGATAGTGCAAAAACAAAACTGAAAGAGGGATAGTATGCTTTATTTGTATATAGTAATTTCGGCGGCGCTGATACCGATTATAGACAGGTTTGCCCCGATTTTTCAAAAAAGCTATTCTTGGTGGCTTGTTCCCTTAATGATAGTCGGATTTTTTATCGGTTTTATTTTGCTTCATTTAATCGTTTTTGCCGTTTCGGTTTTAATTGTAAATCCGAATAAGGAAAGCGATAAAGGCAATAAATACTACCGTGCGCTTGTTAATGTTACATTGCCGCTTATCTTTAAGATAGTGGGTGTGAGAATACATGTTACGGGCGAAGATAAAATACCTTATGACAAAAGGGTAATGCTTATTTGTAATCATATAAGCGATATTGACCCTGCCGTAATAATAAGTTCGTTCCCCGAGTTAGAACTCGGCTTTATCGCAAAAAAAGAAGCATATACACTTTTTCCGTTTATCGGAAAGGTTATGAAAAAGCTTAACTGTCTGCCGATAGACAGGGAAAACAACCGAGAAGCGATAAAGACAATTATTAAAGCCGTTAATTATATAAAAGAAGATAAAGTGAGCATAGGTATTTTCCCCGAGGGATATACAAGTCTTACGGGCGAACTGCAAGATTTCAGAAACGGTGCTTTCAAAATCGCAACAAAAGCAAATGCGCCGATTGTTGTATGTACTCTTGTAAATTCCGACAAGGCACTTAAAAATCTGTTTAGAAGAACGGATATTTATCTTGATGTGCTTGATGTCATTTCGGAAGAAGATGTTAATTCTCTTCATACCGATAAAATCGGCGAAAGAGCACATAAGGTAATGCTTGAAAACATAAATAAAAGAAAAGAGCAGAAAACCGCAGTCAACTGACTGCGGTTTTCTGTGTATGGGGATGAATATGGTTTGCGGCGGCAAAGGGGACACCGCCTATATAAAAACCGAATACCCTCAGGGGACAAGAAGAGTATCGGGTTTTACCGTACTTTATACAAGCCGTAACTGTTTATAATTTTCGGCTTGCGGTTTTGGAATTCTTATTTTATATTCAATGTATTTTTCGCTCTCGGTTTTTTGAAAAAAAGCATCAATACCCGAGCATTTCATTGTTGTTACAAGCTTTGAAATACTGTTTGAAAAAAGCCGTATATCACCGACGGCAACCTTTTTTATACTTATCGGCTCGTCTTTTTCATCGTTTTCCTGCTTCGGCTCGTCAAAACCCAAAAGGTATTTTTGTACCATAAGTTTTGTCGCACTTTCGTTAAGCGAAGAAGAAACTATTTTGTCTATAAAAAAAGGTTGACTTTCTTCGTCTATCATTGAAATATATCTTGCGTGATTTTCGCTGAGGCCTTCCGAAATAATCCTTTCCTTTACAGAAGAATCAAGCTTTATAAGCTTTAATCTGTTCAAAAGCGACGAATACGAAACACCTATTCGCTCGGCAATAGTTTTGTAATCAGTTCCGAAACGGTTTTTAATTAAGGAGATGGCTTCCGCCTCCTCAAAGAAATTAAGGTACTTCCTTTGCGTGTTTTCGGAAAGTGAGATAATTGCCGCTTTTTCGTCGTCGGCTGTAATAAGAACGCAGGGTATTCTTCTAAGACCTATAAGGTTTGCTGCCTTTAAGCGCCTTATTCCCGAAACGACCTCAAAACTGCCGACAGGATTTTTTCTTACAATAAGCGGCTCGATAATTCCGTTAGCCGAAATGTTGTCGGCAAGAGTTTTTATACTTAAATCGTCATAGTGCTTTCTTGCCGAAAAAGGCGGACAAACTATTTTTTCGGGTTTAAGTAATAAAAATTTTTTGTTCGTAACATTCCGCATTAAAAATCATCCTTCGCTTTTGCTGATTTTATTATGAAATAAAACACATAAAAAGTAAAGAAAAAGCGTTCGTGCGTTTTCGACATAAAAAAATAAAAAGTGCCTTTTTATAAGGCACTTTTTGCTATTTTACCGCCCATTCTCGGATATTTTGTCGGAGTTTGCGAAATCTTTTTTGAAATAATAAAGGTTCTTTGTTCTTCTTCTCCCAATGTTTCGCATATAATAGTGGGTTTTTCGGCACCCAAAACCTTTAATGCGTTTTTGGCACACTCGGCTTCCTCTTTTCCGTTTGCTCCTTTCATAGCGACAAACAGTCCGCCTTGTTTTACAAACGGAATACAGTATTCACACAAAACGGGGAGATTGGAAACGGCTCTTGCCGTAGCAATATCAAACTTTTCTCGGTATTTTGGATTTTTTCCTAAATCTTCGGCACGGGAGTGTACTGTTTCGCCGTCAAGTCCCAATTCTTCTAAAACCGCATTTAGAAAAACAAGGCGCTTATTTAGTCCGTCGAGCAAGGTAAGTTTTATATCGGGCCTTGCTATTTTTAAGACCAACCCCGGAAAGCCGGCGCCCGTTCCGACATCTATTATCTTTGCGCTTTCTTGAACCTTTACATTCTTAAAAAACAAAAGGCAATCGTAAAAATGCTTATACAAAACATCATTCGGCTCGGTAATTGCGGTTAAATTCATTTTTTCGTTCCACGATATAAGCAAATTCCCGTAAAGGTTAAGCCGTTCTATTGCCGTTTCGTCAAGAGTAAGTCCGAAGCCGTTTAGGTCGGGGACGATTTTTTCGATATTAAAATCTATCATATCAGTATCCTTTTTCTATTATTCCTCCGCCGATAACTATGTCACCGTCATAAAAAACAGCCGACTGACCGGGGGCAGGCGCACGCTGTGGATTTTCAAACCGTAGCAGAACTTCGTTTCTTGAAATCGGGTGAAGTGTTGCCGGTTGTTCGGTGTGCCGGTAACGAAGTTTTGCTTTAACCGGTAAATCGCTTTTTAATTCGTCAAAGGGAATGAAGTTCACATTCTTAACAATAACATTTTTGCAAAAAAGATTTATTTCGTCGCCTAAAATAACAGTGTTGCTTTTAGCATCTTTACTTAAAACATACTGCGGTTTTTGAAGAGCAATGCCGAGCCCTTTTCGCTGACCTATCGTATAATTTATCTGTCCTTTATGTTTTCCTAAAACTGCACCGTTTATATCGGTGTAGTGTCCCGAAACACACGGTTTGCCCGTTTCGTTTTCTATAAATTTTGCGTATTCGCCGTCGGGTACAAAGCAAATATCCTGACTGTCTTTTTTGTTGGCATTTACAAATCCGTTTTCTTCGGCAAGCGCTCTTATTTCCTGCTTCGTAAATTCACCGAGCGGTAAAACGGTGTGCGATAACTGATGTTGCGTAAGCCCGTACAATACATAACTTTGGTCCTTTGATAAATCTTTTGCTTTTTCTAAAATAAATCTTCCGTTTTGTTTCGATATTTTTGCGTAATGTCCCGTTGCAATCATATCAAAGTCCAAAGAAAGTGCGCTTTCGAGCATAGCGCCGAACTTAATTTTTTCGTTGCAAACAATACACGGGTTGGGTGTTCTTCCGTTTTGGTATTCCGATATAAAATTTTCTATAACCGTATTCTTAAAAAGTTTTGTAAGGTCAACGGTTTTATGCTCGATATTAAGTTTTTCACATACCGCTTTGGCGTCATTATCGCTTTCGCCGAAGAGTTTAAGCGTAATACCGCCTACGGTATAACCTTGGTTTTTAAGTATCAGTGCGGCGGCGGACGAGTCAACGCCTCCGCTCATACCGAGAGCAATTTTCATATATATTTACCTTTTCTTTTTATGTATGTTTCTTATGGTTTTCTTTTTCGGCTTTTTATTTGTCATTTCAGGGGAATTTTTATCGGGAGCCACTAAACAGTTTTTACCTGTTCCTATTAAATCGGTGCGGTGCGCCTTTCTTAAAGCCGAAAGCACTAATTTTCGGTTTTCGGGGCGGTAATACTGCAAAAGCGCCCTTTGCTGTGCCTTTTCTTCCGCCGTTTTCGGAACATATACCTTTTCCATTGTGTACGGGTCAAGTCCCGTATAAAACATACAGGTCGAAACCGTACCGGGGGTCGGGTAAAAATCCTGCACCTGCTCGGGGTGAAGCCCCTCTTTTTTTAAGAATAAAGAAAGCGTAATCGCATCGTTTATGGTGCTTCCGGGGTGTGATGACATAAGGTAGGGTACAAGATACTGCTTTTTGCCGATTTTTTCGGTTTTTTCATAAAACTTTTTCTTGAATTTTTCGTAAATCTCTATTCTCGGCTTGCCCATTCGCTTTAAGACATTGTTTGAACAATGCTCGGGAGCGACCTTTAACTGTCCGCTTGTATGATATTTAACAAGTTCGTCGAAAAATTCTTCGTTCTTGTCGGCGACAAGATAGTCAAACCGAATACCCGAACGGATAAACACCTTTTTGACTTTCGGTATTTGCCGAATTTTTCTTAAAAGGTCAAGATAGTCGCTGTGGTCAACCCTGACAGCAGGGCAAATTTCGGGCGCCAAGCATTTTCTGTCGGGGCAAAGTCCGTGGGCTTGTTGCTTTTCGCAGGAGGGGAAACGGAAATTTGCGGTAGGGCCTCCGACATCGTGAATATACCCCTTAAAATCGGGCATTTCGGTTATTTTTTTAACCTCTTCTAAAACAGAATTATGACTTCTTGCGGTAACACTTCGCCCCTGATGGTAGGCGATAGCACAAAAGTTACAAGCCCCGAAGCAACCTCTGTTATGTATAACCGAAAACTTAACCTCTTCAATGCCGGGCACTCCGCCGAGCGCCTTATATGACGGGTGGTAATCTCTCATAAACGGCAGAGAATAAACCTTGTCCATTTCTTCTTCGGTTAAGGGCGGCATAGGCGGATTTTGAACGACTATAAAATCACCGTGGCGCTGGATAACTCGCTTTCCGCTTACGGCGTCATGCTGTTGTTGCTGAATTCTGCACGAAACGGCATACTGTTTTTTGCCGTCCTCTGTATCCTTTGAAACTGCCTCAAATGACGGACATTCCTTTGATGCGCCGGCAACATAGTCCCTAACATTTACGGCATAGCATGTGCCTAAAATATCGGTAATTGTTTTTATATCTTCGCCCGAATTTAACCGGTCGGCAATTTCTACAATATGCTTTTCACCCATACCGTACATAAGCAAATCAGCTTTTGAATCAATAAGAATGGACGGTCTTACGGCATTATCCCAATAATCGTAGTGAGCAAAACGGCGAAGCGATGCCTCTATTCCGCCTATTAAAACGGGGGTATCGGGATATAATTTTTTAAGTGCCTTTGTATAAACTGTAACGGCTCGGTCGGGGCGCTTTCCGGCTTTTCCGCCGGCAGTATATGCGTCGTCACTGCGCTTTTTCTTGGCGGCGGTATAGTGTGCCACCATAGAGTCGATATTTCCGCTGTTTACGAGGAACGCAAGACGGGGTTTACCGAAACGGCAATAATCACTTTCGTTTTGCGGTTGCGAAACGATACAAATTTTATATCCCTTATCTTCGAGCACTCTCGAAATAATGGCGGTGCCGAAACTCGGGTGGTCAACATAAGCGTCGCCCGTAACTATTACAAAATCAGGTGTATCAAACCCGTAGTTTTTCATTTCTTCAACCGATAACGGTAAAAACGGCATACTTTCCCACCCTCCTTAAATATATATTAGTATAGCATACATTTTTGCTTTTAACAATAGAAAGGATTGATATTTACGAAAGAACCCGAAATTAAGGTACGGCCGTTTTTTACAAGGTGTATAATCGTAGAGTCTGTAACCGTTGCCATAATACTTTTAACGGCATTTGTCATTACTTTGACCTCAAAAAGCTTTACAAAAAAGATAAAAAAATGGTATATAAAAAATGTTTTTGATAATACGAGCGTAAACGAAGTTATAAAGGAAAATTTTAAGTATGAGATTTAGAGTATTCGGTACCGAAATATATATATCTTTTTTGTTTTGCGCCGTGATTTCGCTTATGCTTGCCACCGATAAAACGGGAGCGTGCCTGCCTACGCTTTTGGCGGCGCTTATACACGAATTCGGGCATTTGTTTGCCATGTGGATATTCGAGTGTCAGCCAAAGTCCATACGGCTTGTTCCCGCAAGCGTAAGCATAACGGGGAGATTTCCGAAAACAAGATGCGGCGAAACGGTAATAACGCTTTGCGGACCGCTTGCAAATTTAGGGCTTTTTGCGTCCTTAATGATAAACTATAAAATATCGCATAGCGAAGTGTCTTTAAGTTTTGCGCTTATAAATCTTATAATAGCACTTTTTAATCTTTTGCCCGTAAACGGGCTTGACGGCGGAACGCTTCTTAAACTGTCGGTGTCAAAAATAACAGGCAGTGCCGAAAAGGGTGAAAAAACCGTAAAAATTATTACGGTTATTATAGGAACAGCTGTTTTATGCACGGCGGTTATACTTATTCTTAATAAAAAAATAAATATTTCAATGCTTATAGTAGGTATTTATATCCTTATGTGCGCTTTTTTAAGGGAATAATACTTGTTATTTTGTCGGAAATATTATATAATAAACTATATCTGTGATTAACGGGGTGAGGGGTACGGTTAAAATCTCCGTTGCGATGGCAACATATAACGGCGAAAGGTTTATAGGTGAACAACTCTTGTCGCTTGTAAACCAGATAAGACAACCCGACGAGGTTGTTATTGTTGACGACTGTTCGACCGACAATACCGTAAGCGTTATAAAATCGTTTATTGAAGAAAATAACCTTTTGCAAAAGTGGAAGATTTATATAAACGGGGAGAACCTCGGGTATAAAAGAAATTTCAAAAAAGCATTGTCGCTTACAAGCGGAGATATTGTTTTCTTATGCGACCAAGACGATATATGGTGCGAGGACAAGCTTGAAAGTATAGCAAAGCTGTTTTCAAAAAATCCGAATATGCTGGCAATAAATTCTTCGTTTTTTTCTGTTGACAGTTTCGGAAAGACTCACGGATACGAAAAAAACCGTGGCAAAAACAATTACGGACTTATTGATTTTACCCTTAAAAAACCGCTCACCAAAATTCCGCTCAGTTCGGTATTTCATAAAAACATTTCTCCCGGCTGTACGCAGGCTTTAACAAAAGAGCTTGTAAAAGAGTATGTAGACAAGAGCGAATGTTATCTTCCGCACGACCACGAGCTTAATTTACTTGCGGCTAAAAACGGCGGGCTTTGGTTTTATGATGCACCGCTTATAAAGTACAGACTTCACGAAAACAACACCATAGGTTTTACCGTAAAAAAAGTTACAAGAATTGAAATAGCAAAAGACAAATGCGCCTCGGCAAGAGCAATAAATCACGACGGCAAAAATGCAGACATACTGAAAATGTGCGAATTAAGACTTAAAGCGCACGAAGAAATAAGTCTTGTTAAAATGCTTAAACTATGGTTTATGCCAAGCTATTACCGCTTTTTCCCAATCAGAGAGCGGGTAGGCGATTTGCTTTATATTTTCGGAAGAAGATAGGAAAAAATTATGCGTAAAAAAGAAGTTAAAAGAGAATCGGGCATAGAGCTTCTAAAAATATTTGCCTTGATTTTAATTGTAATAAGCCATGTTGTTGGGGCGCTCGGGTCAAGGGAGTCCGACCGCAGTGTTATGTATTATCTTGAATACGGTGCGCCCACATCCGATTTAAGCGTGCTTATAATTTCGTTTTTAAGTCAGTTAGAGAACATAGGAAGTAACATTTTCTTTATATGTTCGGCGTGGTTTTTCGTAGGTCAAAAAGAGTTCAGGTCAAAAAAAGCCGTTGTTTTATGGAGTGATACACTTTTTATTTCGCTTATATGGTTTATAGCAACATCGCTTTTGAAAATAAATGTCGGTAAGGAATTAACATTAAAGTCGCTTTTACCTAATCTTTATAATAACAACTGGTATATAACCCTTTACATTATCTTTTTGTTTATTTATCCCGTTCTTAACAGGGCAATGGAAGCGCTCACTCAAAGACAACATTTATCGGCGTCAATACTGTTGTTTATTTTCGGGCTGTTTACCTATTTCTATTTCCCGAGCGCTCCGTTTTCTTCAAGTTTAACCGTTTGGGTGTCGCTGTATTTTATTATTTCCTACTTAAAAATTTACGGTATGAAGGTATGCGACAGTATACTTACTAATTTGTTCTTGTTTGTTATCGGAATTTTGGGTATTGTTTGGCTTATGATACTGCAAAACTATTTCGGTATAAAAGAATTTGAAAACAACCCCGAACATCTTTTCAGGTGGAACAGTCTTGCTAATCCCTTTGTTATACTGTTTTGTTTCGGACTGTTTAATATTATGCGGCAAATAAGATTTAAGAGCAGGTTTATAAATTACATTTCGAGTCTTTCTTTGTTTGTTTATTTAATCCACGATAATATTTTGTTCAAGAGTTATTTCGGTCCCCGTATCTGGTCGGAAATAGCGGTAAGATTTGAACTTTATGACGATTATGTAAAATGGATATTTATTTATTCGGGTGCGCTTATTTTAGTGTCGGTTATAGCCGCAATAATTTATAAAGCGGTTATAAAACAGCTTTTAACCTACCCCGTCGAAAAAGCGTACGACTTTTTCAAATGGCTGATAGGCAAAGGAATAAACTTAATAGCAAAATAAAAAAGGCAGTCCGTTCGGACTGCCTTAAATAATATTATTTACTTGCAAGTTCCTTTTTAGCAGAAACTAAATCTAAAATGTCAAGCTGTTCATCACGGCTGAAATCGTAGAGATAGTCTGCATCGTTCTTGCCTAAAATCATATTAACAAGTGTTGAAAGTTTTTGCGATGGGTCGGTTGCGTGTTCAAGTGAATAGGTAACAACACCTTTTTTAACACGGTAAATAGTAGTGTTATCATTGTTTAAGTATACAAACTGTTCGGTTTGGTCTAAACTTCCGTCGGAAGAAACAATATAGACATGGCTTGCCATATTAACAACTATGGATTTATCGTATTTTTGGACAATACCGTAGCTTACAAAATATTTTGTGTTATTAAAGTTAAATATAAGAGATTTTGTATACCAAACACCGTGTACAAAATAATAATACTTATTATTATATATCAGCAAAGTGGCTTCTTCGTTAACGGGTATTTCGCCGTTTTTAATGTGATATAAACCGCCGTTTAATTCGGCAATACTATCTTTTGATTCGTTTACAATGCCGTTTAGCACTAAATATGTTTTTCCGCCGAGGGTAACAACATCGGAATAATCGGTACATATTTCGCCGTTGCAAAGATAACAAAGTTTTTGGTTTTTTCTCCCTATGGAATAATTATATTCAACATAGGTGTAGGATTTTACCTCTACGGTGTTGTTTGAGGTAGGCTCGTTGTGTATAACATAACGAAATTCACCATCCTTGTAGGTAAAGCCGTATATCCAATTATATCCCGAACAGGTTGGAGTGTAAGCCGTAGAGGAAGACTTCGACGAAATATCGTATTTCATAATTTTTACACTTGTGGAATAGAAAAGACTTTTTTCGTCAGATGAAAGCTTTGAGTAGCAACCGGAATAAGAAGAGCTCGAACTCGATTTCCATTTGTCGGAAACGGTAAGAAGCGTTGTGTCCGAAGAAGTAAGATTCCATTTATTAAGCTTTCCCGTGCTGTTGTCGAAATAGTAAATATTATTATTTACAAACTGGAATTCTGTGGTAGAGTTTTTCCAAAAATAATTGTCAAAAGTTGTATCCGACGGAGGTTTATCGTAATCGTCGGCTTTGTGTTTTTCGTCAAGCGCAATCGCATTGGAAGACAATAGGAAAAAATCGTGCTTTACCGTTCCGAGCATTGCGCCTGTCGGGTCGTCAAAGGTCGTATCGACATGATAATATTTATTGTTTATCTTAACTATATTCCAAGCGTGCCCAAGTTTTTTTGAGTTACAAAAATAGCTTTCAATTCCAACCTGCTTTAACAAATACATATATGCGAGTGTGTATCCTTGGCAGACCGCTTTGCCCTCAACGATAGCACCGTAGGCATCATAGCTGTGGGTTGCCTCGTCCTTGACATAATCACAGTTGTTTATCAATCGGTCATGGATAATAAGGGCTTTTTGATAATCGGTTAAAGAACTTTCTTTTATTCCGCTTAAAAGCTTATTTGATTTGTTAATAAAGTCGTTAGTCATGGCAGCATATTCAGATTTAACGCAATTATACGGAAGACCGACGGTAGAAATATAGCCATTAGCGGATACGGAAATTTTCATTCCCGATTTTACATTTACATTAAACGCTTCGGGTATAAAGTGAATTATATATTCTAAAAGATTGTTTGCGTTTTCGTTGGAAAAAGGAATTTGAAAGCTCAAAATATCTATCGATTCGCTGAAATTTTTAATATTTTCGAGCAAATAGCTTTTGAAATTTTCGGTGTCAAAACTGTAACTTTGATGAGTTTGTGCACCGCTTTTATAAAGCTTAATCGGCTCAACATTATAGGAATTTGTGCTGTCCGCAAACGAAGTTACGGCGAGAGTGTTTACTAAAAGCAGTAGTGCAATTAAAACGGCTGCTGTTTTTTTCATAATTTACCTCCGAATATGATTATTATCATATCAATTTTAACATAAACTGCTGTTTATTTCAATAAAAAAATAAAGCTCTTCGGGAAATTCCGAAGAGCTTTATGGCTTTTAGTAAAGATTAGTTCTCTTTCTTGCCTACAAGAAGGTTTGTGATGATACCAAGGATAAGAGCGCAGGCGATAGATGTAAGTGTAACCTTTCCGAATGAAACCGAAAGACCGCCGATACCGCAGATAAGAATTACGGCAACAACGAAGAGGTTGCGGTTTTCACCCAAATCAACGCCCTGAATCATTTTAAGTCCCGATACAGCGATAAATCCGTAAAGTGTAATACATACACCGCCCATTACGCAGTTAGGAATGGTAGCGAGGAATGTTACGAACGGACCGAAGAACGAAATTATGATAGCCATAATTGCTGTTGTGAGAATTGTTACAACCGAAGCGTTACCTGTAATTGCTACACAGCCAACCGATTCGCCGTATGTAGTGTTCGGACAACCGCCGAAGAATGCGCCTACCATTGAGCCGACACCGTCGCCCAAAAGTGTTCTGTGAAGACCGGGGTCTTCAAGAAGTTCTGTGCCGATAACGCTCGAAAGGTTTTTGTGGTCGGCAATGTGCTCAGCAAATACAACGAATGCAACCGGTACATAAGCTACGGCAACGGTAGCGATATATTCGCCGGTGATTTCCTTAATTCCCTTAAATGCGGTTACGAATGTGAAATCGGGAACGGCAAACCATTTCATATTTGAGAATACGCTGAAATCAATTACTTTAAGCGCATCGTTGCCGGTTGAAATTCCGATAACCGTAAAGATTGTTGCAACAACATAACCTGCCAAAATACCGATAATGAACGGGATAAGCTTTGCCATTTTCTTGCCGAATACCGAACAAAGAACGACGGCAAAGAGTGTTACAAGTCCGCAGATAAGACATACATAAATGCTTGCAACCGATGCACCGTCAGCGTTTAATACTTTACCTACTTGAAGGTCGCCTACTGCGTTTCCTGCAAGGGATAAACCGATTATTGAAACGGTTGGTCCTATAACTACGGCAGGCATAAGTTTGTTAATCCAATTAACACCTGCAAGTTTAACAACAAGAGCGATAATTACATAAACAAGACCTGCAAAGACAGCGCCCATAATAAGTCCTGCAAAGCCGAGAGCAGCGGAAACACCGCCTGCGAATGCGGCTGCCATTGAGCCTAAAAATGCGAAAGACGAGCCCAAGAAAACAGGGCTTCTGAATTTCGTGAAGAGAAGATATACGAGTGTGCCGACACCTGCGCCGAAAAGCGCTGCGGCTTGGCTCATACCGTTACCTACGATTGCCGGAACGGCGGTTGTTGCTGCAAGAATAGCAAGCAGCTGCTGGAATGCGAAAACGATCAACTGACCGAATTTCGGTTTGTCTTTTACTCCATAGACAAGATTCATTGTTTTTTCCTCCATATTCTGCACACACGGGTGCAAATTAATATTTTATAAAAAAGCAAAAAGCTTTAATATACTGAAACTTGGTTGCATATACATATAATATATATCATTCATATAAATCCACGGCAATTTGTTCTTCAAATGGCGGAAATTTAACCGAGATGCGCTCGCTTTTTGATGTCGGAACATTTTTTCCTACATAGTCGCCCCGTATCGGCAATTCCCTGTGCCCACGGTCAACAAGGACCGCAAGCTGTATTGCCGAAGGTCTGCCGACAGACATTATTGCGTCCATAGCCGCCCTTGCCGTTCTGCCCGTATATAAAACATCGTCAACAAGGACAACCTTTTTTCCGTTAATATCAAAGGGAAGAGAGGCGGGCTTGCAAACCGGTTCTTCCGATATATGAGATAAATCGTCTCGATAAAAGGTTATATCAAGAACTCCGCACGGAACATCGGTCCCCTCGATAACCTTTATATGCTTTGCAATAAGCTCGGCAATCGGAACGCCACGGCTCTTAATACCTATAAGACAAATATCGCTTGAACCGTTGTTTTTTTCGACAATCTCATGCGAAATCCGTTTAAGCGCACGGCTGACAGCGGGCTCGTCCATAATAGTGGCTTTATAGTTTGGCATCTTTAACCCTCCAAATCACAATAAAAAAAGCCGAGCTAATGCTCGACAAAATGACATAACGGTATGCGTAAACCTACACATATCTATATATAGCACCTTGCCGGCATCTCTGTACCGCACTTAAAGGAATTTTACAATATGTAGTATATCACCTTTTTTTATATTTGTAAAGTGTTTTTTGTATAAAAATGTAAAATTGTGTAAATTAACCGATATAAACACTTTCTTTGAAAGTTTGTAGAGTATTCCAACAAATTTGACAAAAAAAGGGAAAAGACGATAAAAAACAATGGTTACAACTTTGTAACAATTTAATATTTTGTAACCTTTTAGTTATTTTGCACAAAAACAAGTGTGCTTTTGGGTTTGACAATTTATCAACTTGTGCATATAATGGCAAACGAACTTGAAAAAAGCGCCGATTTGTGTGCTTAATAAAGTTAAAAGGAGTTATTTGATGAGTTCAAAACACAGCGAAAAGTTAAAAGCTTTTTTCGATATGCTTAAAAACGCATTCAAAGACACGACAACATTTATTAAAAAATTCAATAAGCCGATTTTGGCAAGTATTCTTGTGGCTGTTTCGGTTTTCTCGATTGTTTATTTCGGGGTTACCGTTAAGAGATTTAATATTATCGAGGGCGACAAGACAAGAACTATTACCCTGCTTGGCGGAGATTCAAACAGCGCATTCAAGAAGCTTAATCTTAATTCGGAATACAAAATCGTTTCGGAAAAGCAAAACGGCAACACGATTGATATTACGGTTAAAAAGCTTTTCCCCGTAACCGTTGTTTGCGGAAAGAACACTCTTGTTGTTAACACAACAAAATCCACCGTGCGTGAAATTTTGAAATGCGCCGGTCTTGATTTCGGTGAAGAAGATATGGTTGAGCCGTCTATCGACACCGTTATTAAGAAAAAGTCAACTGTAAAATACTTTGATGTTGAATATGTAAACGGCAGTTATAACGAGGCAATACCGTTTGATACCGAAACGGTTTATGCTAACAACCGTGTTCGAGGCGATAATACCCATATAAGCGGTGTAAACGGCGAACAAAAGGTGTATTATACTCAAAAGAGAATTAACGGCGAGGTTGTTGAAACCTTAATCAACAATACCGAAATCGTTATGACCTCTAAAAATGCCAAAAATATTATCGGAACGGCTGTGCCGAGAGCAAACGGCGTAATTACAAGCGACCAATTAAATACAATATCCACGCTTGCGCCTGCCATACCGATTACTCTTGATGCAAACGGTGTGCCGGTTAATTATAAAAAGGTAATGACCGTTCAGGCAACGGGTTATACCTATACCGGACATAACTGTTCAACAGGTGTAGCGCCACAGCCCGGTTATATAGCCGTAAATCCGAATGTTATCCCCTACGGAACAAAGATGTATATTAAAAGTACCGACGGCAGATTTATCTACGGTTATGCCGTAGCCGCCGATACCGGTGGGTTTATACATTCAAGACCGACCAATGTTGATTTGTTCTTCTCAACCCAAAGCGCCTGCAAAAACTTCGGCAGAAGAAATGTTGAAATTTATATTCTTGAATAACAGTAAATCGGAACGAATTTCGTTCCGATTTATTTTTTTGTGTTTAATATTTTGCTGTTTGTTCTTCCTAAAATATAATCAACGCTTACATTGTAAAAATCGGCAAGCCGGCATAAATGTTCAAGCGGTATGGTTTGAAACCCACGCTCATATCTCGAATAAACCGTTTGCTGAATACCAAGCAAATGCGCAATATATTCCTGCTTTAAGTCGTGGTCTTCCCTTAAATCTCTTAATCTTTTGAGATACATATCACATCACCGTAGAACTTATTTGTTCTACTTGACAATAACACAAAACTGTGATAAAATCACACCGTAGAACTTATCGGTTCTAAAATATGATGGAACAGGTGATTTTATGCAAAGGAAAATTTTGAGTGTTATTTTATCAATTTGTGTCGTGCTTTCGGTTGTGTTTGCAACCCCGATTATCGCAAGCGCTGACATAGAATGTGCCGTAGAAGACGGTTTATATTATTCCGTTTCTGACGGTGAAGCTACCGTTACGGGGCATGACGGGGAATTAAACGGCGATTTGATTATCCCCGAAACATTGGGCGGTTATCCTGTAACTGCCATAGGTGATAGTGCGTTTTCATATTGCGACGGACTTACAAGCGTAGATATACCAAACAGCGTAACAAGTATAGGCTACGAGGCGTTTTTATGTTGCGCAGGTCTTAAAAGCATAGAGATACCAAACAGCGTAACGAGCATAGGTTGTTGGGCATTTGGAGATTGCGGTGGACTTACAAGCGTAGAGATACCAAACAGCGTAACGAGCATAGGTGATTGTGCGTTTGACTATTGCAGTGGACTTACAAGCATAACAATACCTGACAGTGTAGCAAGTATAGGATTTCATGTATTTTATGGTTGCGAAAGGCTTACAAGCGTAGAAATACCAAACAGCGTAACAAGTATAGGCGACAGTGCGTTTTCCGATTGCTATGCTCTTACAAGTGTAATCATACCGGATAGTGTGACAAGTATAGGTAATGGTGCATTTTCCGGTTGCACAGGACTTACAAGCATAGAAATATCAAACAGTGTAACAAATATAGGTGATTATGCATTTCAATGGTGTTTACTTACAAGCGTAACAATTCCAAACAGTGTAACAAGTATAGGTCAATATGCGTTTCAAGGTTGTCAGAGTCTTAAAAACATAAATATACCAAATAGCGTAACGAGCATAGGTGAATATGCGTTTTTTGGCTGTTTTGAACTTACAAGCATAACGATACCAAATGGTGTAATAAGCATAAGTCCAAACGCTTTTGCTGTGAGTGGACTTACAAGCATAGAAATACCAAACAGCGTGACAAGTATAGGCGACGAGGCTTTTCGAGAGACTCCACTTACAACTGTAACGATACCAAACAGTGTAACAAGTATAGGTGACAGTGCGTTTAGCTATTGTTCTCTCATTGAAACAGTTTACTATGACGGTACGGAAGAGGATAAAAGCAAAATATCAATTGGAAATGATAATGACTATTTACTTGACGCCGAGTGGGTATATGCGGAAGATAACAGCAAAAAATTAACATATACCGTTTCCAACGGTGAAGCTACCATTACGGGTTATGACGGGGAATTAAACGGCGATTTGATTATCCCCGAAACCTTGGGCGGTTATCCCGTAACTGCGATAGGTGATAGTGCGTTTTCATATTGCGACGGACTTACAAGTGTAGTAATACCGGATAGTGTAACAAGTATAAGCAATTTAGCATTTGTTGGTTGTAAAAAACTTACAAAAATAATAGTTGATGACGAGGATAAAGTCTATTCTTCTATTGACGGAGTACTGTTTAACAAAGATAAAACCAAATTGCTTTACTATCCCAATGGCAAAGGAAAATCGTATGTAATACCAGACGGTGTAACAAGTATAGGTGAACTTGCATTTGCCTTATGTGAAGGGCTTACAAGCGTAAGCATACCGGACGGCGTAATAAGTATAGGACACAATGCGTTTGATACTTGTATTGCACTTACAAGCATAGAGATACCAAAGAGCGTAACAAGCATAGGTGATGATGCGTTCTTTGATTGCCGAGAGCTTAACAGCGTAACGATACCAAGAGGCGTGACAAGTATAGGCGAAAGGGCGTTTATGCTTTGTAATGAACTTAAAAGTATAAGCATACCAAATAGTGTAACAAGTATAGGTGAAGGGGCGTTTGAGGCTTGTTTTGCACTTACAAGCATAGCGATACCAAACAGTGTAAAAAGTATTGGCAACCGGGCATTTTGTTTTTGTGAAAGACTTACGGAAATAATAGTTGATGTCGATAACAAAAACTATTCTTCTATTGACGGAGTGTTGTTTAACAAAGACAAAACCGAATTACTTTACTATCCTTGTGGTAAAGGGGAATCGTATGTAATACCAAACGGTGTAATAAGTATTGGAAAATATGCATTTGCTTCTCAGCACCCGTTTGCAAGTATAGAAATACCAAATAGTGTAATAAGGATATGTGACAGTGCATTCGATTTTCACTGGGGTCTCGAAACAGTTTACTATGACGGTACGGAAGAAGACAAGAGTAAAATATCAATCGGAAAAGAAAATTACTGTTTACTTGATGCCGAGTGGATATATGCGGAAGATAACAGCAAAAAATTAACATATTCCGTTTCTGACGGAAAAGCAACCGTTACTGGCTATGACGGGGAATTAAAGGGCGATTTGATTATCCCCGAAACCTTGGGCGGTTATCCTGTAACTGAGATAGGTGATGAAGCATTTTTCGGTAGGACCGGGCTTACGAGTATAAGCATACCAAACAGTGTAACAAGTATAGGAGAAAGGGCGTTTTGGGATTGTGAGAACCTTTCGATAATAATAGTTGATGCTGATAATGGAGCATACTGTTCGGTTGACGGTGTGCTGTTTAACAAAGACAAAACCGAACTGGTTTGCTACCCTGAGGGTAAAGGGGAAACTTATGTAATACCAGACGGTGTAATAAGCATAGGTGAATTTGCATTTTTTTATTGCAATAGATTTACAAGTGTAAGTATTCCAAACAGTGTAACAAGTATAGGAAAATATGCCTTTGATTCTTGCGCACTTACAAGCATAGAGATACCAAATAGTGTAACAAGCATAGGAGAGAGTGCGTTCGGTTGTTGCGTCGAACTTAAAAGTGTAATCATTCCAAAGAGTGTAACAAGTATAGGTACTTGGGGTTTTCAAGAGTGTTTTGATCTTGAAACAGTTTACTATGGCGGTACGGAAGAGGATAAAAGCAAAATATCAATTGGTAACGATAATGACTATTTACTTGATGCCGAGTGGATATATGCAGAAGAAGACATAGAAGAGCATACGACCCATATATATGATGATGAAAACGACGGCGTATGTAATGTTTGCGGAGAGTTCAGAGATTTTGGCTCGGAGCTATTAAGCATTGATGTTTTAGTAAAACCCAGAGAAATTGCATATTTTGTGGGAAAAACCTTTGACCCATACGGAATTATGATTTCGGCTTATTTTGCAAACGGTTTTTATAAAATCGTTCAAACCGATTATACCTTATCGGAAATTGACACAAGTACAGCAGGCAAAAAGACAGTAACCGTTTCGTGGTGCGGAAAGACAACGGAATTTTATGTTGATATAATAACGCCGAATGCCGAAAGCTTGGCAAATTTGGTCGGCATAATACTTGTACAGCCGAAAGGACATTTATCCTATGACCTTAATGAAGACGGCGTTGTTGACCTGATTGATTTAGTGCAAATGAAAAAAATGATAGCATCATAGCACAAAAATTTAATAGCTCAAAAGACCGCTTGAAAGCGGTCTTTTCTTATATACCGCCATTAAAAATTATAGTTTCTTGCCTTTTTATTAAAAATATGTTATAATTTGTTAATAATAATTCAGGGAGGCGGAAGCTTGATATTTGAATTCATACTTGACTTTTTGATTAAGATGAAAAAAACCTTTTTAAGCGGTAATTTTATTAAGTTTTGTCTTTTCGGAATTATTAACACATTAAATACATCTATATTTTCTGCTCTTTTCGGACTGATATTAAAGGGAAATGTTGCCGGAAGTCTTGCCGGAAGTCTTGGATATATCGTTTCGCTTCAAGGTGCGTTTCTTTTGACCTGCCGTTATATTTTTCATTCAAAGCCAACGCTTAAAATATACGAAAGATTTTTAATTTCGTATATACCGAGCTTTATTTTGTATGTGCTTATTCACGCAGGGGCATTAAGCGCCTTAAAGCTTCCGCAGTTCTGGGCGAGCTTTATCGCCGTAATGTTAAGCGGTCCGCTGACCTTTGTTATTGTGAAAATTTATGCCTTTAACGAATCGGCAAACAAAAATAAAAACGAAAATGAAGATTAAAAAATATATTTTAGACGAAATAGATTCCACAAATAATTTTGCAAAACAAATTTCCCAAAAAACAAAAGAAGATGTTTTAATAATTGCAAATAAACAAACCGCCGGAAAGGGCAGAATGGGAAGAACTTTCTTTTCGCCCGAGGGCGGTATCTATATGTCGCTTCTCTTACACCCCGAAATCGCACCCGAAAGGATAACCGGTATAACCGTTATGGCGGCGGTTGCGGTTGCCGAGGCTATCGAGCGTATCTGCGGTGTAAAGCCCTTTATAAAATGGGTTAATGATATATATGTCGGCAATAAAAAGGTTTGCGGAATTTTGACCGAGGGTGCCTTTAACAGCGAAAAGAAAAAGTTTGATTATGCAGTCCTCGGTATCGGTATTAACTTGTTTGACGAGGGTATTTTGCCCGATGACTTAAAAGAAATTGCGGGGTCGCTCGATAAAAGCGTTAATAAAGAAAAACTTATAGAAAAAATCGTTGACAGTTTTTACTTATTATATAATTCGGGCGGTAACTCGTATATAAAAGCGTATAAGGAACGCTCAAATGTTTTAGGCAGGGAGATAACATACTATATAGGCGGTAAAACCGAAAAGGGAACGGCGATTGATATAACCGACGACGCAAAGCTCGTTGTTAAAACGCAGGAAAAGATTAAAACCTTTGCCTGCGGAGAAATAAAACTAAACAAAAATTTTATAAATCAGGAGATTAAAAATGAGAACAAAACAGTTTAAGTCAGAATCAAAAAAACTTATGGATATGATGATTAACTCAATTTATACCCATAAGGAAATATTTTTAAGGGAGATAATTTCAAATTCGTCCGACGCACTCGATAAATTATATTTTATGTCGCTTACCGATTCTTCGGTAGGCATAAAAGCCGACGAATTTAAGATTACCATTGAACTCGACAAGGAAAACCGCACAATTAAGGTTTCGGATAACGGTATCGGTATGACCGAGGAAGAGCTTGATAAAAATTTAGGTACTATTGCGAAAAGCGGTTCGTTTGATTTTAAGGCAGATAACGAGGCAAAGGAAAATGTCGATATTATCGGTCAGTTCGGCGTCGGTTTCTATTCAACATTTATGGTAAGCGACGAGGTTACCGTAGAAACAAAGAAATTCGGAAGCGACGAGGCATTCCGTTGGAATTCAAAGGGTGCTGACGGTTATACGATAGAGCCGTGCGACAAGGAAACGGTCGGAACGGTTGTTACAATGCACATAAAACCCGATACCGACGACGAAAAGTACAGCGACTATTTAGACCAATATAAAATCAGCTCACTTGTTAAAAAGCATTCAGACTATATCCGCCACCCGATTGTTATGGATTTTGTTACCAAAAAACCGATTGAGGGTAAGGATAACGAGTATGAAGATGTTATCGAAACACGCACGCTTAACAGTATGATTCCGATTTGGAAGAAAGCGAAAAGCGAGGTTAAGGACGAGGATTACAACAATTTTTATAAAGAAAAATTTATGGACTATGAAGACCCGATGAAGGTTATCCGTTCTTCAACCGAGGGTACGGCTACTTATAAGTCGCTTATGTTTATTCCGAAGCACGCACCGTTTGACTATTACACCAAAGAGTACGAAAAGGGCTTACAGCTTTATTCAAAGGGCGTTCTTATTATGGATAAATGCCCCGAGCTTTTGCCTGATTATTTCAGTTTTGTTAAAGGACTTGTTGACAGTGAAGATTTATCTCTTAATATTTCAAGAGAGATGCTTCAACACGACGGTCAGTTGAAACTTATCGCAAAAACGCTCGAAAAGAAGATAAAATCCGAGCTTGAAAAAATGCTTAAAAATGAGCGTGAAGCTTACGAGGAATTCTTCAAGGCATTTGGTATTCAGCTTAAATTCGGTGTTTATAACAGCTACGGAATGAACGCCGATACGCTTAAAGATTTGCTTATTTTCAAATCGTCAAAGGAAAATAAATTTGTGACTCTTAAAGAATATCTTGACGGTATGAAGGACGGTCAGGACACTATTTATTACGCCTGCGGAGAAACGGTTGAGCGCATAGAACTTTTACCGCAATGCGATACCGTTAAGGATAAGGGCTTTGAAATTCTTTATTTGACCGAGAATGTTGACGAGTTTACCATTATGATGCTTCGTGAGTACGAGGGCAAGAAATTTATAAATGTCTGCGACCAAAACTTAAATCTCGATTCCGAAGAAGAAAAGAAAGAACTTGAAAGCGAAAATAATGAGAGTAAGGATATGTTTGAAGAAATGAAAAAGGCGCTCGGCGAAAGCGTAAATGCCATTCGTTTCACAAACAAACTTAAAAATCACGCCGTTTGCCTTACAAGCGAGGGCGGAATTTCGCTTGAAATGGAAAAAACGCTTAATTCAATGCCCGGCGCCGACGATAACAAGGTTAAGGCACAGTTAGTTCTCGAAATAAGCGCAAGCCATAAGGTTGCCGAAAAGTTAAAGACGCTTTATTCGGAGGATAAGGAAATGCTTGCAAAATACACAAAACTCCTTTACGGCGAAGCGTGCTTAATAGGCGGAAAACCGATTGATAACCCTGCCGAACACAGTGCGCTTGTATGCGAGCTTATGACAAAATAAAAAAAGTTCAAAATAAACCTTGAAAAATCACAAAACTTATGATAGAATACTATGGCGGTTTAATTCCGCCATATCTATGCGCTGATAGCTCAGTTGGATAGAGCATCTGCCTTCTAAGCAGAGGGTCGGGGGTTCGAATCCCTTTCAGCGTGCCAGTCGAGAGGCTCGACACCCAATTCGTGTTGAGTCTCTCTTTTATTTTAAGTTTTTACCACGAAAACACAGTTGTGCTATTTCGTAGTCTAAGCACAATAATAGCCACTGCGCTTTTGCGCAGAGGCTATTATTTTTATGTTAAGGGATTCGAACAAGGAGGGAGAAACCGGAGGTTTCGGGAAAAAACAGTCCGGCGGACTGTTTTTGCCGACGGGGCAACGAGCGAATGCGAGGCGAAAGGCACGGTAGTGCCGCCAAAAATCCCTTTCAGCGTGCCAATAAAAAAGGAACACTTTTTTGTGTTCTTTTTTTTATGAGGAGGAATGGATTCAAAAGCGAATCGGCAGTGAATGAGTTTGGTGTACCTGCGGCACAAAATAGAGATGTTTTGAAAATTGAACTTTTACCGATTTTAACAGTATGTGTTTTATTTAATATACCGTAATAATTTGACATCAAATGTATTTTATGGTATTATTTTTTGCGAAAAAATTTGAAAGTGTATTATAAAAATGAAAAACAAACAACAGGTTTTCGGTATGGCGGCGGCGCTTATTGCAAATTTGATTTTCGGTTTCAGCTTCATTTTTTCAAAGCTTGCATTAAAATCAGCCGACCCGTTAATTATTTTAAGCATAAGGTTTACCGTTGCATTTATAGTTTTAAGTTTACTTATAATTTTTAGAATTATTAAGGTAAACTACAAGAAAAAACCGATTAAAAAACTGCTTTTTATGAGTATTGCGCAACCGCTTTTTTACTTTGTTTTTGAACTATACGGCATAAAAATGGTTTCTTCGGCGCTTTCGGGAATTATTATTTCGCTTGTGCCTGTCGGGGTTTTGATGTTTTCGGCAGTCTTTTTGGGTGAAAAACCGACTAAAAAACAGTATGTCTGCACAGCGGTTTCGCTAATCGGCGTTTGTGTTATAAGTATAATTATGAACGACGGTGTAAAAAACCGTTTTTTAGGTATAATTTTGCTTGTTTTTGCCGTGGCAAGCGCCGTTGTGTTCAATATTTTAAGCCGAGATATTTCAAAGGACTTTTCGCCCTTTGAAAGAACATATTTTATGTTTTTGATTGCCTTTATCGGTTTTAATGTTCTTGCCGTGGCAAAGCTTAACAAAAACTATATAAGCGAACTTACAAGAGCATTTTCGTCCGCCGATTTTATTATAGCGATTATCTATTTGGCTATACTTTCCTCAATTTGTGCGTTTCTTCTTTACAACTATTCAACAACGCATATTACGGCTATTCAATCGTCCTCGTTTTCAAATATCATTACTGTTGTTTCGGTTTTTGCCGGTGTCGTTTTTTTGCACGAAATGTCGATTGTTGAAATTTTAATATGTATTCCGATAATTTTGGGAGTTTACGGGGTGAACAGCCGTTAAGGCCGTTCACCTTATTTATTGACTTTTTTTAGAAAAAATGGTAAAATACACAAGTATTATTATGCGTAAAAGAGGTATAGTATGGCTGATAACAGAGAAGGTTACATTTCACCTTTTTCAACAAGATATGCGAGCAAGGAAATGCAGTATGTGTTTTCTAACGATTTTAAGTTCAAAACTTGGAGAAAGCTTTGGATTGCTCTTGCAAAAGCCGAGAAAAAACTCGGGCTTAATATTACCGACGAACAAATTAAAGAACTCGAACAGTACGCCGACGAGATTAACTACGATGTTGCCGAGGAAAGAGAAAAAGAAGTACGCCACGATGTTATGAGCCATGTTTACGCCTACGGCGTTCAGTGCCCGAATGCCAAGCCGATTATTCATTTAGGGGCTACAAGCTGTTATGTCGGCGACAATGCCGATATTATCGCTCTTAACGAGGGTTCAAAAATAATTCTAAAAAAAGCGGCGGCGGTTGTTAAAAATCTTTCCGATTTTGCCGAAAAATACAAGGCACTGCCGTGTCTTGCTTACACACATTTGCAACCTGCACAGCTTACAACGGTAGGCAAAAGGGCAACGCTTTGGATAAACGAGCTTTTGGGTGACATTGAAAATCTTGAATTCCAAATTTCAAAATTAAAGCTTTTGGGCTCAAAGGGTACAACGGGTACACAAGCGAGCTTTATGGAACTTTTTGACGGCGACGAAGAAAAAGTTAAAAAACTCGATGATTTAATTGCCGAATATATGGGCTTTTCTTCCTGCGTACCCGTATCGGGACAAACCTATTCAAGAAAAACCGATTATTATGTTTTGTCCGCTCTTTGCGGTTTTGCCCAAAGTGCTTATAAATTTTCAAACGATTTAAGAATTTTACAGTCTTTTGAGGAAATGGAGGAGCCGTTCGGAAAATCTCAAATCGGCTCTTCGGCAATGCCTTACAAAAGAAACCCAATGCGCAGTGAGCGAATGTCGGCACTCTCCCGATATGTTATCTGCGACTTACAAAACACGGCATTTACATCTTCTACTCAGTGGTTTGAGCGCACTCTTGACGACAGTGCAAACAAGCGTATTTCGGTAGCCGAGGCATTTTTAGCCGTTGATGCTATTCTTAATATTTATCTTAATATAACCGACGGACTTGTAGTATACGAAAAGGTTATCGAAAAAAGAGTCAACGAAAAACTGCCGTTTATGGCAACCGAAAACATTATGATGGAGTCGGTTAAGCGAGGCGGAGACCGTCAGCAGTTACACGAAATAATCCGTGTTCATTCCCATAATGCCGCCGCCCGTGTAAAACTTGAAGGAAAAGACAATAATCTAATTGAGCTTCTTTCGGAGGACGAAAATATACCGCTTTCAAAGGAAGAAATACTTAAAACTCTTAAAGCGGAAAACTTTATCGGAAGAAGTGTTTCGCAGGTTGAGGAATTTTTATCGAATTTCGCTTTACCCGTTATTGAAAGGCTCTATGATTCGAGTACAAAGTCGGAGCTTAATGTTTGAGGTGATTTAATGATTTGGCATAGTACCGATACAGAAAATGTACTTTCTGAATTTGATGTTTCAAAGGACATCGGACTTATTAACAGTATAGCCGAAACACGGCTCGAAAAGGTCGGCAAAAACACTATCACCAACATTGAAAAGCCGTCAATCAAAAAGCATTTTTTATTACAGCTAAAAGATAAATATGTTTTTATTCTTGCGGTTATTGCGGTATTTACATCTATCGTTTCGCTTATTTACAAAAGCGATTATCTTTCACCGTTTTTAATTATTGCAATAGTTGTTCTTAACGCCTTTATAAGCGCTTACCAAATGTATAAAAGCGAAATAGCGCTTAATAAAATCAGAAGTGTTGCAAGCCCTGTTGCAACGGTTATAAGAGAGGGCATAGAGAAGCAAATCCCATCGGAAGATTTAGTCCCCGGAGATATAATCATAATAAAAGCAGGCGAAAATATCCCTGCTGACGCACGGCTTATTGAAACCACCAATTTTTCCTGCAACGAATATATATTATCGGGAAGCGATATTCCCGTAAATAAAAAAGCCGAGGTAATTCTTGACGAAATAACCGATGCGAAAGACCGTACAAATATGGTCTTTTCGGGTTGCTTGGCTACGCTCGGAACGGCAAAGGCTGTCGTTGTTGAAACGGGACTTAATACCGAAATCGGCAGGAGTTCTACTATCGACCAGCAAACGGGCGAGTATTCTCTTCCGATTCAAGAACGGCTCGACTCCACGGGAAAACTCATTAACATTTTTATTTTCATAGTTTGCGCCGTTATATTTGCAATTCAAGTAATATTAAAATTCGGTGAGGTCGGATTTGCCGCAATGACGACTACGGCTTTGCTTAACTCTATGGCGCTTGCCGTTGCCGCTATCCCCGAGGGATTGCCTGCAATATCGACTATTGCCGTTGCGCTCGGAATAGAAAGAATAATTAAAGACGAAATAATCATAAAAAAGGTAAGCGCACTTGAAGCACTCGGAAAAACAACCGTCATTTGTTCGAGTAAAACGGGAATTATAACCAAAAACCGAATGTTTGTTGACCGTGTTTTTGACGGCGAAACGAGTGTTAATATAAGCGACGGCGAATTATCCGAAAAGCATAAAACCATTCTCCGTGTTGCCGCAGGGTGTTCTATGCTTCAAAACGATTCTACCGAAAGTTCGATAAAGCAAGCCTGTATTGATTATACGGGTATATCCCACGAAGAGCTTGATAATCTTTTCCCGAGAATAGGTGAAATTCCTTTTGACTCGGTAAGAAAGATAATGACATCTATAAATATGATAGACGGCAAGCCCGTTGCAATAGTAAAGGGCGCACCCGAATCAATGGCGGATAAGTTAAGTAATATCGACTCTAAAATTATTTTAGAGGAAAACGATAAAATGGCAGCAGATGCATTAAGGGTTGTTTGCGTTGCCATTAAACCGCTTAATGCGGTGCCTATCAATCCAACCGCCGACGAGATTGAAAACGACCTTACTTTCATCGGTCTTATCGGTATTGACGACCCGCCGAGAACGGCAACGATTGACGCTATAAATGTTTCGGATAAAGCGGGAATAAAAACCCTTATGATTACGGGCGATAACCTTACAACCGCCAAAGCCGTCGCAAGGCGTGTGGGAATTCTTAAAGACGGAACTGACGCAATTACGGGAGCCGAGCTTTCTAAACTATCCGACGAAGAATTAAAAGAAAATATAAATAAATATACGGTATTTGCCCGTATTTCACCCGAAGATAAGCTTCGCATAATTTCGGCACTCCAAGCAAACGGCGAAATTGTTACCGTTACGGGCGACGATTTTGACGATGTTCCTGCTCTTGTAAACGCCGATATCGGCTGTGCTATCGGAAAACTCGGAACGGATGTTGCGAGAGGGCACGCCGACATTATTATAAAGAACAGTTATTTTGATTCCATAATAAATGCAATAAAGGAAAGCCGAGGACTTTTTGCCAACATTCAAAAATCGGTTGCTTTTCTTTTAAGCTGTAATATTGCCGAGGTATTTCTTTATCTTGTTTCGCTTTTAATTTTCAAAAGACCGATTATTTCGGCGGTAGAGCTTCTTTGGATAAATCTTTTAACCGACTGTGCGCCCGTTTTGGCTCTTGCTACAACAAGTGCCGAAGAAAGGGTTATGGACCGTTGCCCTGCATCATTAAAGGGACGGCTTTTCGATGTCAGCGGAATTATTGATATTGCTTTGCAGTCGCTCTTTATTATGATTACAACAATTTTCGCTTTTTATATCGGAAAATCAAGCGTTTCGTTTGATACCGAGCTTTCGGTTAAAACGGGTATGACAATGGCGTTTACCGTTTTAGCCCTTACCGAGCTTTTTCACGCATTCAATATAAGAACTACTGAAAGTATATTTTTATCAAAGTATAAAATAAAAGACTTTTTTATACTTTCGTCTGCTTTGATTTTGTTTATTGTTTTGTTTTTGGTTTTAACTCCTGCCGGAAATGTTTTCGGGCTTTGCGTTCTTAAACCTACTTTGGCTCTTATAAGTTTTGCTTTGGCACTTACAATATTGCCGTTTTGCGAAATACTGAAAATAATAAAGAAAAGAATTAAATAGTATGAAAAAGCCTATTTTGATTTTACTTTCGGTTTTGCTTTGCTTTTCGCTTGCCTCGTGCGGTGTGGAAATGAAGGAAACCGATGTTCAAACGGCAAGTCCCGTTACGGTTACCGAGCCGGACTCGTCGAGTTTAGACGAATATAAAAAAGACGAAGCCGAAACGGTTGTTACACAAACGCAAGAAGAAACAACCGAGCCGGTTTTTGAGGCTGAAAATCCGCAAACCGAGACCCCGACGGTAACAGAACCGAAAACTAATACGGCGACACAAAACACATCGGGCAACAGCACATATACAAAACCGCAAGAAGAAAAACCGCAGTTTGACGGTGTTTATTATGCAAATAAAAACACTAAAAAATTTCACAAATCGACCTGCGGTTCGGCAAAGCTTATTAAGGATACAAACCTTTATACAACAACCTCCCGTGATGAGCTTATAAATGACGGGTATGTCCCTTGTGCCCGTTGTAATCCGTAAAAATAAAACTCCGTAAATCTTTTTGGATTTACGGAGTTTTTTTATGGAAGAACAATCTTGTTAATAAATATTTTGTAAAAAATGTCAGCCGTTTTTTGCCGTTTTATATATGAGTTTAAGAGCGCCGTATCGTCAGCTGTTATGTATCCGTTTTGAAGGAAAAACAAAACGGCGTTTTCGGACTCGTCGCCCGTATTGGTTTTGGCATAAACGCCCTTTGTATTAAGATAGCGGTAAATTATTGTAAGCGTTTCTTTGTATGTAAGCGGCTTTGATACACCGAACACTGTTTTTGAAATGCCTTTATAAATGCCTTTTTCAAATCCCCAAACGATTGCATTATAGTAATAGTGGCTCTTCTTTGCATCCTTAAAGGATAAGGAACGGTTAAAATCCTTTAATGTTACACTGTCAAATCTTGAAAGAGCAAGTATTAAATCTTGTGTTTGTATACTGTTATCAGGGCCGAAATACCCTGATTCATAACCCTTAAATATACCTAACGAAGAAACATACCTTATGGATTCGTAATACGGATTATCGTTCTTTACATCGGGGAAATTAACAAGCTTTCGCCTATATCCGCAGATGTTGCAGGTGTCATCGTACGCACTGTCGTATATATGCACATCTTTAACGGTATAATCACAGTCCAAACATTTCTTCGTATGGTAGCGTTTTGTTTTTGTGAAGGACTTTGAAAAGCGGTGCTCGGACAATTCGGGATTTTCGTTGTTTTCCTTGTTGTTTTCTCCGCCTGTTTCGTTTTGCTCATCTTTATTTTTGCGGATATAACCGCAAATATTACAGGTCATATCGCTATCGCTGTCATAGATATGCAAAGCGTTTCGCTCTTCACCGCAGACATAGCATTTGTTTGAGCAGGAATATAAATATTTGTGGTTATCGTTACCGCTTATTCCGCAAACGGTGCATACAGGGTGGCATTCGTCGGTAAATTTATGCGAAACGGCTCTTATATATCCGCAAATGTTACAAGTACTGTCGCAGGCATTATCGAAAATATGCGGTTCTGTGTTTTCTTTATAATTACAGCCGATATTGTTACAAGCTTTGTAATGATTTGTTTCGTCGTAGGAAAAGTCTGTAATATTATGCCCCAATGCTTGTTTATAATTGTCGGTTATAAATTGTTTACACAAGCAAATGTGCTTTGTATAACCGCCGTTTTCACAGGTAGGCTGTACTATTTCATCTTTTGAGTAAAAATGATGATGGCCTACGGTTAATAAAAACTCGTCCGAATTGCATTTCGGCTCGGCGTTATGTTTTACAATATGCAAAGTTTTATCCACCAAATTTTCGTTTAGGTCGATTTTACCTAAACTGTCCGAAATATAAGTTTTGCCGTCAATTAGGTATTTTGAATTTGTTTCAAAACCGTAAAGATAGCTTAAAGAGTCGCTTGTAAATACAGTGGGAGTCGGCTCTTTTACAAAAACACGGCAGGCATCGTTTTGCTTTGAGTTTTCGGCTGTTATTATTGAGCTTCCGACATTTTGGGCTACTGCATAACTGCCGTAAATGTAGCAAATTTCGCTATTGTCGGACGAAAACACGATTCTTTCTTCTTCGTCAAAGTTATTAAAAACCGCTCTTAAATTATACATATCGTCAACATTCAGTATAATCTCTTTCTTAATGCTGTCGCCTGCAAAAATAGGGGTTATCATACAGTTTACTGTGATTAAGAATACCGCAAAAAATAAAAATATCTTTTTAATTGTCCTCGCCCCTTTATGTTTAATTATCCCTGACTGTCAAGAGGAAGAGAAAAACTCGGCATAAACTCCTCCATAAAAATGTCCGCTTCTTTTAATTTCATATTTTCTATTGCTGTTTTTGTTGCAATAAGCGCCTTATCAAACTCTTTGTTTCCGCTTTCGGTTTCCTCAACACATTTAATGTAGGCGGAAATTTTATCGGCGGCTTTTATTATTGTTTTTTCTTCGGGGGTAACCTTGTAAAGAGGCAAATATTCTTCTCTTAAATCGCTTGGAAGCATTGATAAAAGCTTATCTTCGGCGACCGATTCGATTTCCTTATAAACATTTTTAATTTCGGGGTTGTAGTATTTTATGGGTGTCGGCATATCTCCCGTAATAATTTCGGAGGTATCGTGGAACATGGCGGCTACCGCAATTTTGTTTGCGTCCATATTACCGCCGAGCCGTTTGTTTTTGATTACGCAAAGTGCGTGGGCGATTATTGAAACTTCGAGACTGTGCTCTGATAGATTTTCACTGCGTGTATTTCGCATAAGTCCCCATCGGTAGATGTTTTTCATTCTTGAAATCATAGCATAAAAATGGCTGTTCATATTTAGCCCTCCATGGAGTTTGTTTTACTCATATTATACCATTTTTTTGAATATTTACAATATTGTATTCGCTATTATTCATTTTTTATGCATATTTTCTTGAAAATCGAATGTTTATGTTGTATAATATATTATCTATTATTATATATAATTTTAAGGGTAGGTTGCTTATGACGAGGAAACAAGCGAGGGAAGAAGCGTTTATTTTAATCTTTGAAAAACAGTTTTCGTCCGATGAACTCCAAGATATTTTGGATATTGCAAAGCAGGTAAGGGATATAAACCCCGACGAATACATAACAAAAGTGTTTTTCGGTGTTTATGATAATATCGAAACAATAGATAAAATAATTTCGGAAATGGCTGTCGGTTGGAGTATTAAACGAATTTCCAAAACGGCTCTTGCAGTTTTACGGCTTGCAATATTCGAGATGAAATTTATGGACGATATTCCCGTGTCGGTTTCAATAAACGAAGCGGTTGAGCTCACAAAAAAATATGCAACAAAAGACGATGCGTCATTTGTAAACGGTATTCTTGCCACCGTTTCAAAGCAGGTTGAAAATGCTTGACAGTGCAATAAGCGTAAAGCAGTTAAATCTTTATGTTAAATCACTTATCGAAAGCGATAAGAGATTGAACAGAGTAACGGTTTTGGGCGAAATATCAAATTTCAAAAATCATTTTTCGAGCGGACATTGGTATTTTACCTTAAAGGATAACGACGCTATGGTGCGTTGCGTTATGTTCAAAAATTCTGCCATAAAAGTAAACTTTGAGGCGCAAGACGGAATAAGCGTCTTGGTTTCGGGACATATTTCGCTTTACGAAAAGGACGGACAGTATCAGTTTTATGTTGATACTATGATCCCTTACGGCGAGGGTGATTTGTCGCTTAAATTCAAATTGCTTTTTGATAAGCTTAAAAGCGAGGGGCTTTTTGACGAGGAAAACAAGCGCCCTATATGTAAGCATCCGAAAAGAATAGCCGTTATAACCTCGGCGACAGGTGCGGCGGTGCATGATATTTGTTCAACGCTCGAAAAAAGAATGCCGTCCTGCGAAATTGTGTTATGCCCCGTTTCGGTACAGGGTGAGCTTGCGGCAAAGGATATGGTAAAAACACTTGACCGAGTTTATGCGCTCGAAAATATTGATACTGTAATTATCGGGCGTGGCGGCGGCTCGGCAGAGGACTTGTCGGCATTTAACGACGAAGAACTTGCAAGAAAAATTTATGAGTCACCTTTCCCCGTAATTTCGGCAGTAGGCCATGAGGTTGATTTTACAATTTGCGATTATGTTTCGGATGCAAGAGCCGCAACTCCTACCGGTGCGGCGGTAATCGCTTCCGAAGATATGTCGGAAAACAAGGAAATGCTGAAATCTTTGTCCGTTCGCCTTGCTACAAGAATGCAGGGACTTATGCAAAACTATGAACTTCGGCTTAAATCTGCGGCGGCTTCAAGGGTTATAGTGAACGCTTGCGAATATATTGACAAAAAAATGCAAACACTTGATTATCTTACAAAAGACGCCGATAATGCCATAGAAAAAATATTATCAAACAGCGAAAAAGTTTTTGATTCGCTTCTCGTAAAGCTTGACGGTTTAAGTCCGCTTAAAATTCTTAAAAGAGGATATGGCGTGGTAAGCGGAGAAAACGGAACGGTTACAAGTGTAAATGATGTAAAAACCGGTGAAAATATTAAAATACGGCTTACTGACGGTACAATAAATTGCGAGGTAAAAGAATGAGTAAGGATTTTGATTTTGAAAAATCGCTTAAAGAACTTGAAGATACCGTTAATCTTCTCGAAAAGGGAGATATGACGCTTGACGAGTCTATAAAAGCATACGAAAATGGCATAAAGCTTTCAAAGGAATGTTCAATGTATCTTGAAAATGCAAAACAAAAGATTATTTCATTGAGTGAAGCGGAGAGCCAAAATAATGATTGAATTAGATATAAAGAATTATGCCGAAAAGATAAATAACCGGCTTGATATTCTTTTGCCGTCCTCTTTTGAAGAGTATAAAAGCGTTGTCGAGTCGGCAAGATACAGTCTTTTAGCCGGCGGTAAAAGAATAAGACCTATTCTTTTGCTTGAATTTTATAAGCTTTTCGGCGGTAATGACGAATGCGCTTATAATTTTGCCTGCGCTGTTGAAATGATACACACATATTCGCTTATTCACGACGATTTGCCATCTATGGACAATGATGATATGCGACGGGGCAAACCATCCAATCATATCAAGTTCGGTGAATCGTTAGCGCTTCTTGCCGGCGACTCACTTCTTACCGAAAGCTTTTGCGTTGCGGCAAGAACAGTCGGGATAGACAGCGCTAATGTTCTAAAAGCAATCAAATGCCTTGCCGAAAATGCCGGAATTAAAGGTATGATAGGCGGTCAGGTAATAGATACCTGTTTTGACGGAAAAATAACAAAAGAAATACTTAATAAAACACATTTGCTTAAAACGGCGGCGCTTATTAAAGCGGCTTGCGTTTGCGGTGCGATTTTAGCGGGTGCCGATGAGAAAAAAATTGAAAAAGTTTCAAAATATGCCGATACACTCGGACTTGCTTTTCAGATTGTTGACGATATATTGGACTGTGAAAGTACCGAACAAAAATTAGGTAAACCTATCGGCAGCGATAAAGAGAACGGAAAGATAACAATGGTTGACCTGCTCGGCATCGACGAATGTAAAAAGTACGCCGACAAGCTTACAAAAGACGCCGTTTCAATCCTCACAAGTCTTGGCGGAGATAACGAATTTCTTAAAGAACTTACCGAATATTTGCTTAAAAGGGAAGTATAGTATTGGATAAAAAGATTTTAAGCGGAGTTAAATCTCCGTCGGATATTAAAAATCTAAATAAAGAAGAACTATCAGTATTGTGCGATGAAATAAGGGACGAAATAATAAGAACCGTATCGAAAAACGGCGGACATTTAGCATCGAATTTAGGTGTGGTTGAGCTTACTGTCGCTTTGCATAGAGCGTTTTCTTCCCCGAAAGATGCAATAATTTTCGATGTCGGGCATCAGTCTTATACACATAAATTGCTGACGGGAAGATTTGATAAGTTTTCGTCGCTTCGTACCGAGGGCGGAATATCCGGCTTTATGCGTCCGCTTGAAAGCGAACATGATTATGTGGTTTCGGGGCATAGCAGTAATTCCGTTTCGACCGCCTACGGTATTTACAGAGCCAAAAAACTTGTAGGCGAAGAGGGTACGGCGGTAGCCGTTATAGGCGACGGCGCTTTTACGGGCGGAATGGCTTTTGAGGGGCTTAATAACGCAGGAAGAATAAGAGGCAATTTTATTATTGTATTGAACGATAACAAGATGTCCATTTCCCATAATGTCGGCGCTATGTCAAGAGCAATAACCCACCTTAGAAACCGTCCGCATTATCATGATTTCAAGTTTGCCATAAACAAAATAACGGCAAAAATTCCGCTTATCGGAAAACCGCTTGTCAATTTCATTTTTAAGGTTAAAAGTTTTTTTAAGGCGATTGTATATAAAAACAATGTTTTTGAAAGTCTTGGCTATAATTATTTGGGGCCGGTTGACGGACACGATATTAAGGCAATGGAAAACATCTTTAAGGTTGCCGAAAAGTATACAAGACCGTCGGTAATTCATGTTATTACAACAAAGGGTAAGGGTTATGCTTTTGCCGAAAATAAGCCGAAAGCATATCACGGTGTTTCGCCGTTTGATGTTGAAGAAGGTACTACCGAAAGCAAAAATCTTACATTTTCCGATGTTGCCGGAAATACACTTTTCGAGCTTGCAAGAGGAAATGAAAGGGTTTGTGCAATTACCGCCGCTATGACAACGGGCACGGGACTTTCTTCCTTTGCGAGCGAGTACCGGAACCGCTTTTTTGATGTCGGAATAGCCGAACAGCACGCCGTCGGCTTTGCCGCAGGACTTGCAAAGGGCAAAATGATACCCTTCTTTGCGGTTTATTCAAGCTTTTTGCAGCGTGGTTTTGACCAAATTATCCACGACTGTGCAATAGCAAATCTCCCTGTTAAATTGCTTGTTGACCGTGCAGGTATTGTAGGCGAGGACGGCGAAAGCCATCAGGGCACATTCGATGTTTCCTATCTTTCAATGATACCGAATATGAATATTTATTCTCCCTCATATTACGACGAGCTTTCGTATGTTATTAAAAAGGTCGCCGGAAATAATGAGCTTTGCGCCGTAAGATACCCCCGTGGCTGTGAAAACGGTTTATGCGAAGTCGATATTAAAAACGATTATACCGTTATAGAAAAAAATTCAAAAACGGTTGTTGTTACATACGGAAGACTGTTTTCAAATGTTTACGAAGCAACAAAAATGTCCGATATAACGGTAATTAAGCTTAATAAGATTTTTCCGATTGAAGAAAAGCTTATTTCTTTATTAAAAAATTTTGGCGATATCTTTTTCTATGAAGAAACCGTTAAAAAAGGCGGTATTGGGGAATACATAGCCGAAAAACTTATCGAAAGCGGATATAAGGGAAGTTATAATCATATTGCCATTCCGGATGTATTTGTGCCGTGCGCAAGCGTTTCGTCGTCATTCAAAAAATACGGTTTTGATATAGAAAGTATTAAGAAAACTCTCGGGGTAGAATAATGCAGGAAAAAACAAGACTTGATGTTTATCTTTTTGAAAAGGGTTATGCCGAAAGCCGTGAAAAAGCAAAAGCGCTTATAATGGCAGGCATAGTTTATGTAAATAATCAAAAGTGCGACAAGTCGGGAACGAATATTAAGCCCGACGATGTTGTTGAACTTCGGGGCAGTTCGCTTAAATATGTCAGCCGTGGCGGACTTAAACTCGAAAAAGCGGTAGAAGTTTTTTCGCCCGACTTAACCGATGCGGTTTGCGCCGACATAGGTGCGTCTACAGGCGGTTTTACCGACTGTATGCTTCAAAACGGCGCCAAAAAGGTTTATTCGATAGATGTCGGCTACGGTCAGCTTGCTTGGAAGCTCCGTACAGATAGCAGAGTTGTAAACCTCGAAAGAACAAATTTCAGGTATGTTACAAAAGAACAAATAAACGAAGAACTTGATTTTGCAAGCGTTGATGTATCTTTCATTTCGCTTTACCATATTTTGCCTAATCTTAAAACTTTTTTGAGAAAGGGCGGGAAAGCGGTTTGCCTTATTAAACCGCAGTTTGAAGCAGGAAAAGAGAATGTCGGCAAAAAAGGTGTTGTAAGAGATAAAGCGGTACATATTGCCGTTATAGAAAAGGTTTTGGGGTATGCGCACGATAACGGCTTTGCCGTACTCGGACTTGATTTTTCACCCGTAAAGGGGCCCGAGGGGAATATCGAATATTTGTTATATCTCGAAAATTCCGAAAAAAAGAACGAAATTACCTTTGACGCCGAAAGTACGGTTGATGAATCCTATAAAATTTTGAACGGGAGTGATTAAATGACAATTTCAGTTTTACCGAATGTTGACAAAAGAGGTTGTACGGAAACACTTGAAAAAATCGGTGAATTCCTAAAAGAAATTGATGTTAAGGCATATTTGCCCGAAACAATTTGCTGTCCGAATTTTGAATCGATACCCGAAAATGAAATTTTTGAAAAGGGCGATTATATAGTTACAATCGGCGGAGACGGTACGATTATCCGTTTTGCAAAGCGTGCCGCCGAATGTAAAAAACCCATTCTCGGAATAAACGCAGGAAGAATGGGCTATCTTGCCAATATTGAACAAAGCGAGTATAAATTGCTTGAAAAACTTAAAACGGGTGAATTTAAGACCGAAAAAAGAATGATGATAGATATTACCGTAATTGACGAAAACGGTAATTCAAATACTTATAAGGCGCTTAATGACGCTGTAATCACGAGCGGTTTTATTTCAAGAATAATTGATATTTATGCAGGAATAGAGAACGACAGTATTCATTACCGTGCCGACGGAATTATAATTGCAACTCCCACAGGCTCAACGGCTTATTCTCTTTCGGCAGGAGGCCCCGTAATTGATTCTAACGCCGAGTGTATTGCGATAACCCCCATTTGTTCCCATTCGCTTTCGGCAAAGCCGATAATTTTAGGTGCCGACCGAATGATAACGGTAAATGCTTTTTCTAAAAAGCGCACCGATATTTATTTGACTGTTGACGGAAGAAAGGTATCGGCAATAAAACCGAAAACAAAAATTATAATTACAAAATCAAATGAGTTTGTTGAGCTTATAAGACTTAACGATAATAATTTTTATACGACTCTTGCTATGAAATTTTCCGAAATGATTAAATAAGGAGGATTTATCTTGAAAAACACAAGACACGAAAAAATACTTGAAATTATCAAAGAAAAACCTATTGCCACGCAAGATGACCTTCAAAACGCACTGCTTAATTACGGCTATAATGTTACGCAGTCAACCGTATCAAGAGATATAAGGCAGTTAAAACTTATTAAGGGACACGATAAGAACGGCAATTACTGTTATGTTGCGCCCGAAACCGATACAAAAGACGGACATTCAGCTGGCTTTAAGCAAATTATGCTTAAATCGGTTGTCAGTGTAAATTTTGCCGTAAACGATGTTGTGGTAAAAACCCTTTCGGGTATGGCGCAGAGCGTTTGCGTAGCAATCGAATCGGAATATAATGACAGTATGCTCGGTTGTGTTGCAGGCGACGATACCGTACTTATTATTGCGTCGGACGAACAAAACGCAAAAGCGTTATGCGAAAAAATCAAAGAACAATTATAACGGCGGATAAAGTATGCTAAAATATTTAAGGATAGAAAATATAGCAGTTATCGAAGAAACCGAAATAGATTTTACAAATGGCTTTAATGTACTTACGGGTGAAACCGGCGCCGGTAAATCAATAATTATTGATTCCATAAACGCCGTTTTAGGCGAGCGGACAAGCAAAGACCTTATAAGAACGGGTTGCGAAAAAGCAACCGTTTCGGCTATTTTCGGTGATTTTCAAAGCGGAATAAAAGATGTTTTGGAATCAAGCGGAAATCCGGTTGACGATGACGGCAATATTTTAATTACAAGAACTTTGACACAAACCGGCGGAACGGTCAAAATAAACGGAAAAACCGCAACGGTCGGCGTGCTTAAAGAAATAGGTAAATATCTTATTGATATTCACGGTCAGCATGACAGCGGACTGTTGCTTAACCCCGAAAATCACTGCTCTTATATCGACAGAATGTCGGATATTAAAGGCCTTATAAGTGATTATTATGCGGAGTTTAAGCATCTCAATGCCGTTCGCAGAGAGCTTAATGCACTCGAAACCGACGAGGACGAAAAATTAAGGCGGAAAGAGTATTTGGAGTTTTGTGTCAGTGAACTTGAAAGCGCAAAAATCGAAGTCGGCGAAAAAGAACAGTTAAAAGAAAAGTTAAGTATTGCCGAAAACTACGAAAAGACCGCAAATGCGCTAAAAAATGCCGTTTCCTGCCTTTCGGGCGGAGAAGAACTCGACGGTGCCGTTTTGCTTACCGAGAATGCCTTAAAATATCTTTCGGCGGTAAAGATGAGCGATGTAGATGAGTCTTGTGAATCGCTTTCGAGAATTTCCGCCGAGCTTGATACTGTTTGCGAAAATATTAAAGATATTCTAAAATCAAGCGAAGATTTTAATTCTTCAAAGGAGAATATCGCCGAACGGCTTGATACGGTTAATAAGCTTATACATAAATACGGCGGAAGCGAAGCCGAAATGTTTGCTTTTTACGAAAGAGCAAAAAATGAGCTTGAAAATATTTTGACAAGCGGTGAAAAGGAAAAGGAACTTTCCGACGAGCTTGATAATTCGACCAAACGGCTTATTGATTTAGCCCAAAAAATAACCGACAAGCGTATTATAACGGCAAACAAATTTTCAAAAGAAGTAACCGATGTTCTTAAATATCTTGACATGAAGAATGTCGAATTCACAGTTTCTATAAATAAAGGAAGATACACTAAAAACGGTTGCGACCAAATCGAATTTACCGTTAAGACAAATGTCGGCGAAGATTTTAAGCCGCTTCATAAAATCGCTTCGGGCGGTGAGCTTTCAAGAATAATGCTTGCCATAAAGAGTGTTTTGGCGGATAATGACGACACCGAGACTATGATTTTTGACGAGATTGATACGGGAATCAGCGGTTTTGCCGCCGACAAGGTGGGAAATCAAATCAAAAAGCTTTCTAAAATAAGGCAGGTTATTTGCGTAACACATTTAGCGCAAATAGCGGCTTATGCCGATAACCACCTTAAAATTGAAAAAACGGTAAACGATAGCAGAACATTTACAAATGTTTATACGCTTGCTTTTGAGGATAGAATTACCGAGATTGCAAGAATAATGTCGGGAACAACTATGACCGATAATTTATATAATTCAGCCAAAGAGCTGTTAGATAGGAGTAAATAAAACAATGGGAATTTATGAAGAGCTTGTTGCAAGGGGACTTATTGCTCAGGTAACAGACGAAAAGGAAATCAAAGAACTTATCAATAACGGAAAGGCAACATTTTATATCGGATTTGACCCGACTGCCGACAGCCTCCATGTAGGTCATTTTATGGCACTTTGTCTTATGAAACGCCTTCAAATGGCAGGAAATAAGCCGGTAGCGCTTATCGGCGGAGGCACGGGATATATCGGCGACCCGTCGGGAAGAACCGATATGCGTTCTATGATGACACCCGAAATGATACAGCATAACTGCGACTGTTTCAAAAAGCAGATGAGCCGTTTTATAGAATTCGGCGAGGGTAAGGCGCAAATGGTAAACAATGCCGATTGGCTCTTAAAACTTAAATATGTTGATGTTTTGCGTGAGGTCGGACCTTGCTTCTCGGTTAATAATATGCTTCGTGCCGAATGTTATAAGCAGAGAATGGAAAAGGGACTTTCATTCCTTGAATTTAACTATATGATTATGCAAAGTTACGACTTCTATCATCTTTATAAAGAGTACGGCTGTAATATGCAGTTCGGCGGTGATGACCAGTGGTCGAATATGTTGGGCGGTACCGAGCTTATAAGAAAGAAACTCGGCAAGGACGCTTACGCTATGACAATTACCCTTTTGCTTAATTCCGAGGGCAAGAAAATGGGTAAAACCGTCGGCGGTGCCGTTTGGCTTGACCCCGAAAAGACTTCGCCTTACGAATTTTATCAGTATTGGAGAAATGTCGGAGATGCCGATGTTCTTAAATGCATAAGAATGCTGACATTTTTACCGCTTGAAGAAATTGACGAAATGGATAAATGGGAAGGCAGTAAGCTTAATACCGCAAAAGAAATTTTGGCTTTTGAACTTACAAAACTTGTTCACGGCGAAGAAGAGGCAACAAAAGCGCAGGAAACTTCAAGAGCGGTATTTTCGGGGGCAGGAAGTCACGAAAATATGCCGACCGTAACCCTTTCGGCTGATGATTTAACCGATAATTCAATAGGCATTTTATCCCTTATGGTTAAGGGCGGACTTTGCGCTTCAAACGGTGAGGCAAGGCGCCTTGTTCAGCAGGGCGGTGTTTCGGTTGACGACAATAAAATTACCGACCCGTCGTTTATGTTTACAAAAGAAATGCTCCAAAACGGCGCTATCGTTAAAAAGGGTAAAAAGAGCATCACAAAGTTTACAGTTTGATTTATGGAAAGAGAACTTGAACAACATATCCTTATTGAGCGTAGTATAATAAAGAAGTACCGAAAAACTATTTGGAATAATTTTATCAGAGCCGTCAAAGAGTATGATTTGATAAAAGAAAACGATAAAATCGCCGTTTGTATTTCGGGCGGTAAGGACTCTATGCTCCTTGCAAAATGTATGGAGCAGTTAAAAAAACACAGCAATGTGCCTTTTGATTTGAGGTATATTGTTATGGACCCCGGATATGTTAAGGAAAACAGAGAACTTTTGGAAGAAAATGCAAAGCGCCTTAATATCAAAATCGAAATATTTGAAAATAATATTTTTGATGTTGCATATTCTGCCGGCGGTTCGCCGTGTTATCTTTGCGCCCGTATGCGAAGAGGTGCGCTTTATGATAAGGCAAGGTCATTAGGCTGTAACAAAATAGCGCTCGGGCATCATTTTGACGATGTAATCGAAACGGCACTTATGAGTATGATGTATTCTTCCGAAATAAAAACAATGCTTCCGAAACTACACAGCACTAATTTTGAGGGTATGGAGCTTATAAGACCGCTTTACTGCGTAAAAGAAAGGGATATTATCTCTTGGTGCAAATATAACGGACTTAAATTTTTGCGTTGCGCCTGCCGTTTTACGGCTGACAGCGCTTTTGACGAGTCAATCTCAAAGCGCAAGGAAACAAAGGAGCTTATAAAGTATATAAGGACTTTTAACCCCGAAGCCGACGACAACATTTTCCGTAGTCTTCATAATATAAATATGGCTACTATTCTCGGTTGGCGTGATTCGGACAACGGAGAAACACATTCGTTTCTTGATGAGTATTAGTTGACATTATTTTAACAAAGTAATATAATGGTAAGGTACCTTAGGAGGGGAAATATGGATTTTAAGAAAAATATTGCAAATTTCGTAACGAGTATTCGTATATTCGGTGCCGTTGCTTTAATATTTTTAGAACCGCTTAAACTTCCGTTTTTCTTGGTTTATGCCTTTTGCGGACTTAGTGATGCGGTTGACGGATTTATTGCAAGAAAGCTTAAAATAACAAGCGAACTCGGTTCTAAACTCGACAGTGTCGCCGATTTGTCGTTCTACTCGGTAATGATGATAAAGATATTTGATTCTTTAACCCAAAAGCTTATTCTTCCGCTTTGGATTTTCTTGTTCCTTGTTCTGATAATCAGGGTTTCGGCTTATCTTGTTTCGGCATTTAAGCTCGGTGTTTTTTCTTCGCTACATACCATTCTTAATAAAATAACGGGTGGCGGAGTTTTCTTTCTCCCGTTTATTCTCGGTTGTTCAAGCTATACTGTAAATACGGTATTTTTCAATATCTACGGCGGAATTGTTTGCCTTGTTGCCTTTGCAGCATCGTTGCAAGAACTTTTATATTATGTAAAAAAATAAAAATCAATCAATAAAGCAAAAAGCGGACTCGTTTGAGTCCGCTTTTATACTGCATAAAAAATATTCAAATTTCTGATATTTGGGTCTTTAATTTTTCCGTTAATAATATAGGCGAGTCTTTCAAGTTCGGTTTCTTCGCTTCCAAGCTCCTTTGAAATAAGCTTTGCAATATCTTCGATGATTTGCTTTTTTAATTCAAAGTTTGTATTGTCATTTGATATTAAAAATTCAAAGCTATCGCTTAAATTTGAAAGAACGGGCAGACTTTTAAGCGCTCTGAAAGACCATTTGTAGTAGGGCATATACTGTTTGTTTATCAAAAAAACAGTTTGCATTGCACTTTTTACAAACTCATAAAGCGCAAGTTGAGCGGCGGCATATTCGCCATGTGAAATGCAACGGGAATAATTATACTGTCCCGACTGTCCCATTAAAAGAACATTCCCCGCAAGCTTTTTAAGCCGTATATCCTCAGGCATTTTTTTAAGCTTTTCCCTAATGGCTGAAAATTCACCGTAGTTATCCAAAAAAACCTCGCCGTTAACCGCTTCAAAAATGGAACTTTCGGGAATAAAAAACCAATCGTCGCTTGAAAAACCGTTATAGTTTTTTCCAACCTTGTCTATGTAAAATTCAGATGTTTTAATTACTCCGTGACGGTTTCCGCCGACGGGGTTTATTTTATTTCTTTTGTATCCTAAAAATTCATTAGGTAGTTTTGCGTATGCCCTTTCAAGATTAAAAACGGTCTTGCGGTCGATTATATCCTCATTTGGAACAAATATGCAAAACCCCGGCTCAAAATCGTGGTCGGTGGAAATTTCATCGTCAAAGCCGTAACATTCCGAACCGCTTCCGACAAGCCCTATTGCAAGCTTCGGTAATATTTCGCCAAAATCTTTTTGGAGCATCGGCAGTCCGAATTCATTAAAATATTCCTTTGAAAGTTCAAGACCTTTCATATATTTCCTTCGCTTTCTGATTTAGGTCGCCCGAAAAGGCAAATCTTCCGTAATAGAGAAATGTCGGCGCACATTTCTCGCAAACAAAAGCATAGTATCCGTCTTTTGCAACATTTTCGCTTAATAATAATTTCTCGGCAATATCAAGTTCTTTTGCTATACTTTGTTCGGCTTTTTCAAGACCGAGCATATTTTCGTATGTATTCGCAATATTAAGGTGGGTTATTGCCTGTTCAAGCTCGCCGTTTTCGGTATGCTTCATTATGGAAATTGCTTTGTTGAACATATCTATCGCCTTGTCGAATTCTTTCAGGTCTAAAAGGGTTAAGCCGTAGTTATTGTATAGTCCGCCAAGACGGTAATCGTTATCTTTTAATTCTTTTTCGTATATTTTTCTCGCCTTTTTGAATAGGTCAAGCGACGGTTTTAACCTGTTAAACGCTTTATAAACCGTTGCGGCGTTAAGGTAAGCCGTAGCCGCCGAAACACTCTCTTCGTTTTCGAGCTTTTTTACCGTTTCAAGCGTTTCGTTAACAGCATTTATTGCTTTATCTTCATTGTTTGATTTGCGGTAAAGCCCCATAAGCTCATTGAGAACCGAAAACCTGCCACGCAAATCAAAACCGAGCTCGGCTTCATTTTTCCAATATAACAAGTGCCTTTCGGCACCCGAATAATCGTTCTTTGAAAAATACCCGTCAAGTTTTTCAATAACTCTAAGGACGGGTATTTTGGTAATGTTTGTATTGTTTTTAAGGTTGTCGATGCAAAGCGGACAATCCTGTTTTGTGTAATCTTCTTTATCTATATTATTCATAAATATAACAGCAACCGGGTATTACGGCATCGCCGTTTTTACTGCTTTCGGGTTTTTTGCAACCTGTGAAAAGCATAGAAATCATTAAAACTACTGTAATTATTGAAAGTGCTTTTTTCATAACAAATCTTCCTTTATATCGGTTTCTTCGGCATTTTTGTTTTGCTCGTCTAAAAGCTTTTGCATTTTTTCGATACAGTTTTCGCAAACGCATTGACCCTCGTATTCAATACTGTTTGCAAAATTATCGCAAAAAACGCAGGTCGGCTGATACTTTTTAAGAATAATCATATCGCCTTCCATAAAAATTTCAAAGCTGTCCTCGGCATTTTTTACACCCAAAAGATTACGGAATTCTTTCGGTATAACTATGCGCCCGACATTATCTACCTGTCTTATTATTCCCGTTGATTTCATAATTATCTCCTAATCAAGTTCAAAATTTATCGGCGTTAAGCCGTCTTTTATAAGCAATTCGTTCGTTTTAATAAAATGATTGCAACCAAAGAAACCGCCGTAAGCCGAAAGAGGACTTGGATGTACCGACATTAACTTATGATGAAGGGGGTTTGTAATTATCTCGGCTTTTTTCTTGGCGTTTGCACCCCATAGCAAAAACACAATAGGTGTTTCTTTGTTATTTAGTTCATAAATAATTCGGTCGGTAAACTGTTCCCAACCTTTCCCTTTATGTGAGTTTGCCTGCCCACGCCTTACGGTAAGCACGGTATTAAGCATTAAAACTCCCTGCTTCGCCCAAGCGGTCAGTTCGCCGTGGTTCGGAATATTAAATCCTATCTCGCTTTGAAGTTCTTTATAGATATTTACAAGCGACGGCGGAGGGGAATTGCCCTTTTTTACCGAAAAGCAAAGCCCGTGCGCCTGATTCGGCTCGTGGTAAGGGTCCTGACCTATTATTACAACCTTTGTATCGGCAAAGGAAGTGTATTTCAGTGCATTAAAAATATCATACATATCAGGATAAACGGTGTGTTTTGCGTACTCTTCTTTGAGAAAAGCACGAAGATTTTTATAGTACGGCTTTTCCCATTCGTCCTTTAATATGCTGTCCCAATCGTTACCAATATTTACCATATCAAATATAATCGTACACTTCGACTATACCGCTGCTGTGGTAAAGCGAAGGAGTGATAAGAAGCGAATAGCCACGCCCCGGTTCAGATGTCCATTCGAGCGAGTGTTTTCTCGGAACGGCGCAGGCGGATAAAAGCATCATAATTGCACCGCCGTGCATAATAACCGCCGATTCGGTTACACCGCAGTCCATCATATCCCGTACTATAAAATTCAGGCCTAATGCAAGCCGTTTGATAAAATCGGTGTTTGTTTCGCCCGACGGCGGAGCATCAATCTTTCCCGAAGTCCATTTTTGATAGTTCTCGTCTATCTCTAACTGCGACGCATTTTTGCCCTCAAAATCGCCGAAATCGTATTCGGTAAGTTCGTCTACCTCTTTTGCCTCAAAACCGGGGAAAATGATAGAAGCGCTTTGTTTGCAGCGAAGCATCGGGCTTGTGTAAAGTTTTTCAATATTCGGGTAATCAAAGTTTTCTTTTGCGGTTTTAAGTTCTTTAACTCCCTGCGGACAAAGAGGTAAATCACTGCGGCAACCGATGTACCGCCCTTCTAAATTGGCGTCGGTAATGCCGTGCCTTATCAAATGAATTTTATAGGTTTTCATAATATTAACTCCGAAAGTTCAGTAATTATCAAATTTGAAACAAGCATTCCTTTATCTGTTAAGGAAAGATTATTTCCGTTTAGTTTTATATAATCCGATTTCAAAAAAGGTTGCAAACTGCCCTTTATATTATCTAATATATTGTCCGATAAATCAATACCCTTTTTAAGACGAAGTTTAAGCATAAGCTTTTCTTCGTCTGTTCCGCCTATCGAGTCAAATTCGGTTTTCGGCGACTTAATATAAGATTTTATATCTCTTTTATAAAAAAAGCGCTTGCCGTCAATAAACGAATGCGCCGAGGGGCCGAGTCCCAAATATTCTTCGCACTTCCAATATTTAAGGTTATGCCGGCTTTCAAAACCTTGTTTTGCAAAATTTGAAATTTCGTAGTGCAAAAATCCGTGCTTTTCGAGTTCACTGCACATAAAAAGATACTGGTTTGCCTGTTCGTCATTGTCGGGAATTTCTATGCCCGATTTTGAAAATTTTGTATTTTCTTCAACCTTTAATATATATGCCGAAATGTGGGGAATATTAAGCGAAACCAAAAAATCAATATCCTCTTTTACTGTTTTTATACTGCTTTGAGGCAGTCCTATCATCAAATCGGCGGAGATATTCTTAAAACCTGCATTTTTTATGCGCTTTACCGCTTTTTCGGCACCGTTTCGGTTATGAGTTCGTCCGAGTGTATTTAGCATAACATCGTTTGAACTCTCAATACCTACCGAAATTCGGTTAACACCGCTACTATAAGCGCTTTCCAAAAACAACTCGGAAACATCGGGGTTTACCTCGGCGGTTATTTCGGCATTTTCTGAAATATTAAAGTTTTCCTTTATGCCTGCTAAAAGGGGAGAAATGTCGCTTTCAAGTATTGACGGAGTACCGCCACCGAAATAAACGGTATCAAAAGGGCGGTCAATAAGACCGCCCCATTTTTTAATATCTCCCGTGAGGGCAGACAAATATTCGTCTTTTAAGTTTTCTCCCATAGTAAGCGAATAGAAATCGCAGTAAGCACATTTCCTTTTGCAAAACGGAATATGTATGTATAGACCTAAATTATGCAAGAATTTCTCCCATAACACTGCCCGCAACACAAGCGGCATTGCCCTCGTCGGTATCAATATGCATAGCAAGAGCAAATTTATCGCTTACTCTTACAACAACATCGTCAAATATTACGCTACGCTCATCTGACGGAACCTTAACCGAAACGATTTGCTTATCTTTTATGCCGAGTCTTTCGCTGTCGGCAACGGTCATATGGATATGGCGCTTAGCGGCGATAACGCCTTCGGTAAGTTCAACCTCACCGCAGGGGCCTACTAATTTACAAGCACCTGTGCCCTCAATATTTCCTGATTCACGGATAGGAGCATCAACACCGATAGAACGGGCATCGGTAAGTGATATTTCAACCTGATTTGCGTTACGGCACGGTCCTAAAATAGATGCTTTAAGTGTAGATTTAGGACCTACAACATCAACTCTTTCGGTGCAAACAAACTGACCGGGTTGAGAAAGGTCTTTTTTGTTTGTAAGTTCATGTCCCTTACCGAAAAGAATTTCGAGCGCTTCCTTTGTTACATGCACATGGCGTGCAGATACTTCAACTTTAACTTCTTTTGCCATTTTTAGTATCTCCTTAAAAATAAATTACTATTTAATTGTAACACAATTCTTGATTTTTACAAGTGCAAATTTACAATTTGTGGGAAAAATCATATTGAGATGTGAAGGGTTTTATAAATGAGTTTTTGGGAAATTTTTCATATTGCTTTAATTTGACTTTAAGGCAGTTAAGTGGTACAATTATATAAATTGCATTTTTGAAAGGAAATGGATATGGAAACAAAAAAGGTTGGATTTGCAAGCGGTATCGGTTTTATATTAGCCGCCGCCGGCTCGGCAATAGGACTCGGAAATCTTTGGGGATTTCCTTATAAAACATCTGCTAACGGCGGTGCGGCATTTGTAATTATCTATATTGCCTGCGTTATATTTATCGGATTTGTTACAATGCTTGCCGAAATGTATATAGGCAAAAGGGCGCACGCTAACCCGATTACCGCATACAAAAAAGTAAACAAGAATTTAGGTTGGTTTGGTTTAGTGGCAATAATGATTCCGCTTATCATAACCTGCTATTATTCGGTGCTTGGCGGTTGGACGGTCAAGTACGCCGTAAATTCGTTCAGCGACAATATGAACATCTTGGAAACCTTTTCGGTTAATACTGCCGAGGTTATTATTTGTACGGCGGTTTTTGTTTTGCTTAGTGTACTTATCATTATGGGCGGTGTCGAAAAGGGTATCGAGCGTATGTCAAAGGTGCTTATGCCTATTCTTTTCCTTATCGTTGTCGGCGTTGCGGTATATTCCTTAACACTCGGCGACGGCGTTAAAGAGGGACTTGAATTTTACTTAAAGCCTGATTTTTCAACTATCGGATTTAAGCAGATTTTGACCGCTATGGGGCAGGCGTTCTATTCGCTTTCGCTCGGTATGGGTATTATGATTACTTACGGCTCTTATACGGGAAAGGAAATCAACCTTACTAAATCCTGCATAATGATTTGTCTGTTTGATACACTTATTGCCCTTTTGGCAGGACTTTCGATTTTCCCTGCTGTTGCGCATTTCGACCCCTCGCTTCTTGAAAGCAGTAAGGGCATAATGCTTATGTTTGCTATTTTGCCGAAAGTATTTGCTTCTATGGGATTTGCGGGAAAAATTGTTTCCTTTGCGTTTTTCTCAATGGTCGCCATTGCCGCAATAACATCGGTTATTTCTCTTACCGAGGTTGCAACACAGTTTGTAATTCAAAAATTTAAGGCAAACCGCAAAATAGCCGCTTTGATAGTTGCGCTTATCTGCTTTGCCGTTTCCATACCGATTGGTTATTCGTTAGGCCATGTCGGAATTTTGGAAGAAAAGGACAGTCTTAATTTATTCGGTATGGATTTACTTACATTTTTGGATACCGTTACAAATACAGTTTTAATGCCTGTTTGTGCGCTCTTTGCCTGCGTTGCTGTCGGCTGGATAATAAAACCTGAAAATGCGCTTGACGAAATGAACGAGGGCGAAACAAAAATAAGCGGATTTTTACGCAAGGTTTATCCGCCGATGATTAAGTTTATAACGCCTGCGCTTATTCTGATAATCGAAATTTTCGGAATTATCGACGAGATAAAAGCAAAACATTATATGACGGTTATAGTTGCTTATGCGCTTGTTCTTGTTTGTATAGCGGTATATTTCGCATTTTTAAGAAATTCGCACACGGGAACAAACGAAGACGAAAAACAAAAATAAATTTTATATAAGGAAACAGTCGGCTTAAAATAAAGCCGACTGTTTTTTACTGCTATACGCTTTAAGCTCTTTTCCGATGTCTTTTTTAAGGGTATCCCATTTGTCAGTATGCTTTACATAGTAAAGCGGACATTCCTTACCCGTAATATCGTAATGCCTGATAACATCTTTTTCGGTAAGACCGCAGTTATCTAAAAGCCAAGCGGTAAGTTTTACAACCGAGTTGTATGCCTTTTCGGTAAAGTGTCCGTCCTCGGTCGGGTGGCAAACCTCAATAGATATTGTATCTTTGTTCCGGTGGTTGCTTGCCGCCGATTTTTCGTTAAGAGGAACGCACTGTATTATTTCGCCGTCAAGGCCTATTACAAAATGCGAACAAACCTCGGTGTCCTCTTTTGCAAAGAAATCTCGGTTGTTTTTTGCCGTTGTGTTCGGGTTGCCCGTATAGTGAATAACAATATTCTTTATTTTTTTAATCTTTACGCCCGACCTTGCGTTGCCCTTGTCTATAAGCTTGACATCGACATAATCGGGCGCTTTTTCGCTTTTCAGGTTTATTTTACCTATTGTAACGATAGATGTGTATAAAGAATTTGCGGTAGGGTAGTTAAATTTATAAAAACAACCGGCACCGACACTTAAAATAATGACGAAAATAATAAATTTTACTATCGGGCGGAGTTTTCTCCGCTTTTTCTTTTTAGTCATACGCCTCGGCTACCTCTTCGTATTTGTTTGCTCTTTCTTTAAGATTTAAGGTTTCAATGTATTTTGCACATTCGGTATAATTTTTGTCAAAGTACAAATCTCCTATCGAATAATACCGACTGCCCGACGACCAATAAATATTATAAGAACAGTAGTTCCCGAAACTTAAAACCTGCTGTTTTTCCTTTTGTGCTTCGCTTTTGTAAATTTCCAAAAGTTTTTGCGTTTCGTCAAGCGTCAGGAAACACTCGTTTATAATATATTCGCCGTTTTCCGCAGAAGAATAAAACGATACGGTCGCAGGTTTTGTTCTTTTTAGAGTTTTGCTAATGGATTCAAATCTTTCTTCGCTTTTAAGAAGTTTTGAAAGTTCGTCTTTTGTCTTATCAACATAAACCGAATACAGGCGTCTTACCGTACTTCCGTTTTTAAGTTTATAGGTAAATCCTATACTGTGGCTGAAACCGTCATAATTATCGTTCGTTTGTAAAAGGGTATCCTTTTGGTCAACCAACTTTTTATGGAACGAAATCGGGAAATCGGGGTTGGTAAATTCTATTTCATCGCTTAAATATTCAACCGTTACCGACTTAATTTCATCTTTGCTCGGTATTCTTTTGTTAAAGCCCGTAAGGTCAAGTTTTATTGCAAATATTGATGCAACACAAACGGCAAACGAAACAAAACCGATAATCAAAGACTTTTTAACCGTCTTAAATCCTCTGAAAGTTATAGCGCCGTAAACTACCGAGCAAATTAGAGCGCCGATTAGTGCGAAGATAAAGAAATCAAGGTTTAAGCAGTTTCCGTTCGCAAAAATCATACCGAGCGCATAACTTGCACAGTACGAAATAATGAAAGCGCAGATATAATAAAGAAATTTATAAGCGAATGCGTTTCCGCTGCTTTCGGTTTTGCGCCTTTTGTAAAGGAGTATCGAAAAAACCGAGAAAACCAAAATCATTGCAAAGCATTTTGCGATATAACCTACCGTTATCCAATCGGCAGAGTTGTCAAAAAGGTGCAATCCGAATGTTACGAAAACATAATAGATGGGCGAAACGACCTTAAATATTTCATTCATTGAATTATTTGAATAGCCGAGCAAAAGGTTATAAAGCATATCGGAAATAATAATACCTGCTACCAAAAGTCCGCCGTTTACGGCAACATAAGAAATAAGAAAATCAAAAATGCTTGCCGAGGCGACAATGAATATCATAGACAAAGCCGACGAAAATGCGGTTGTTAATGCAATATAGCACATATTAAGAAAAATACCCGTTAAAAGTTTCGGAGTGCCGTAAACAACCGTTAATACGCCGAGCGACAAAAGACTTATAAATGCGGGTATAAGCGAGAGAACATATCCTGCAAGTGTTTTTGAAAGGTAAAGTTCAACCCTTGTTATAGGCAGACTGTCGGTAAAGTCGGACGCATTTCTTCTATACATAAATGAAAAGTTAAGAAGATTAAGCGCAATTACCATAAGCCCGCAAATTATCGAGCAGAAAAGTGAAAATGCCTTCGACCAAGCGCTTAAAAGCGCTGCTATTTCGGATTTTTCTGCCTCAAATTCCGTAAGGTCAATAATTGTATAACAGGGGCAAAAAAGTAAAAACCCGATAGTTACAAGAACAATAATTCCGATATTTTTGCGTATGGTAAACCCTAACATACTTGTTGCGGGGTTTACTTTATTCGAGGATGTTTTTAACATCATAGCCCGACACCTCCAATTCATAGATAAATACTTCTTCGAGCGACGGCTCTATACATTCGCAGAAAATCGGCGAAAGGGTGTTTATAAAGTTTAATATTTTTTCCCTGTCGCCCCGTACTACCATTTGAAGAACAGAGCCCGTGCGCTCGGTTTTAATTACATCAAGGTTACTTTCAAATATCGCTGTTTCGGGAACACTTCCGAAAACCGCCTGAATTTTATGTATATTCGAGCAAAGGCTATCTATGTTGCCCGTTCTGATAATTTTGCCCGAATGGATAAGAGCAATATCGTCGGATATTTCTTCAAGTTCTCTTAAATTATGAGATGCAATAACAACGGTCATATTGGTTTCTTCTATTGTTTTTGAAATAATATTGCAAAGAGTCCGTCTTATTACAACATCAAGTCCGTCAAATGCCTCGTCCATAAGCAAATACCTCGGGCGGGACGAAAGGGCGAGAATTAAGGACGACTGCCTTTGCATACCCTTTGAAAATGATGCGATTTTTTTGTTTTCGTCAATCGGGAATATATCAAGCAAAGAGCGGTATGTGTTATAATCAAAATTAGGATAAACCGAGGCAAAAAACTTTGCCATTTCTTTAAGATTGCTTTGATTGAAAAAGTACGGCGTGTCGCTTAAAAAGAGTATTTGCGATTTTACGGCAGGATTATCAAAAGACGGTATTCCGTCAATTCCGACAACTCCGTCATCGGGGATAAGCACGCCCGAAATAAGACGGAGAAGGGTTGATTTTCCCGAGCCGTTTGAGCCGACAAAGCCGAAAACTTTGCCGTCATCTATCTCAAATGAAACATCATCAAGCGCAGAAAAGCCGTCATATTTTTTAGTAAGATGTTTTGCGGTAATCATTTTGTTTCCTCCGTTTCGTTAATTAAGTCAATAAGTTCTTTTTTGCCAAGACCGAAATCAAGCGCCGATTTAACCGACTTTATAAATTCCGATTTTGCGTTTTCCTTTATCGCATTGTCGGCGGTCAAATCTTCACAAATAAATGTTCCTTTTCCCCGTACGGAGCAAATTATTCCGCTTGCTTCAAGTAAAGTGTATGCTTTTGCGACGGTATTCGGGTTTATCGCAAGTTGGGACGCAAGCGCCCTTACGCTCGGAATAGCCGAACCGCCTTTTAATACACCGAGAGTTTTTAGCCGTATAATGTTGTTTACTATTTGGTCGCAAATAGAAACACCGCTACGGTAATCGAGTTGAAACATCTCTTCACCTCCGAATTAACTGTACTATGTCAATTAGTACAGTTGCATAATACACCGTAATTTGTTTTTTGTCAACAACTTTTTTATAATTTTTGAAAATTTGAATTAAATTTAATGTTTTGTGGCAAGATAAAAGAGAAATTATAGGAGGTTTTTAATATGAACAAAAAAACACTTTCGGCAGTATTATGCTTAATACTTATCGTGCTTCCGCTATCGCTTTGCGGATGCGGTAAGGATAATCAACTCGTGTATTTCTTGAACTTTAAGCCCGAATCGGCAAAGATTTATGAAGAAATAGCAAAGACCTACGAAAAAGAAACGGGTGTTAAGGTTAAGGTGCAAACCGCCGCCGCAAACACCTACGAGCAAACACTTAAATCCGAAATAGCAAAAAAGAATGCGCCGACGATTTTTCAGGTGAACGGTCCTATCGGCTATAATTCGTGGAAAAAGTACTGTCTCAATTTAGAGGACAGTAAACTTTATTCATATCTTTCCGAAAAAGAACTTGCCATAAAGGGCGAGGACGGTAAGGGCGTTTACGGAATACCCTATGTTGTAGAGGGTTACGGTATTATCTACAATGAAGAAATAACCGATAAATATTTTGCATTAAAGGGAAGAAACAACGCTTATTCTTCAATGGCGGATATTAAAAACTTTGATGCGCTGAAAACCGTTGTCGAGGATATGGAAAGTAAGCGTGAGGCACTTGGTATTGAGGGCGTATTTGCGTCAACATCTCTTTCTTCGGGCGAGGACTGGCGCTGGCAGACGCATCTTCTTAATGTTCCGCTTTATTACGAGTTTTCAACCAACGATGATTACAGCGACCCGACACTTGCAGGGCTTAATGCAAAGGAAATTGATTTCAGATACGGCGATAACTATGTAAACCTTTTTGATTTATATACAAACAATTCCGTAACCGCAAAAACACTTTTAGGCTCTAAATCGACCGACGATTCTATGGCTGAATTTGCGCTCGGGAAAGCCGTAATGGTACAAAACGGAAACTGGGCTTGGTCGCAGATTAAAAATGTAAACGGCAATAAGGTTAAAGAAGATAAGATTAAATTTTTGCCTTTATATACAGGTATAAAGGGCGAAGAAACGCAGGGTATTTGTATCGGCACCGAAAATTATCTTGCCATAAACAAGAGTGCAAGCAAGGAAGAGCAAAAGGCATCGCTCGATTTTCTTGATTGGCTGTTTTCGTCCGAAAAGGGCAAGAAGTATGTAACAAAGGAACTCGATTTTATTACTCCTTTCAACACATTCAACGACAACGAATTACCGAGCGACCCCCTTGCAAGAGAAACTATAAGATATATGAGAAGCGAAAATTACGATACCGTTCCGTGGATTTTTACTTCGTTCCCGAGCGAAACCTTTAAGACCGAGGTCGGCTCAACACTGCTCGACTATGTTCAGGGAAATAAGGCAAAGGACGATATTAAGAAAACCGTAAAAGATATGTGGAAAAGAGAAAGAAAATAAATGAACAACAGCATTAAAAAATGGTCGCCGTTATTTTTATGTCCGACTCTGTTTGCTTTTTTGATTGCTTTTTTGATACCGTTTTTTGTGGGAATTTATCTGTCTTTTTGTGATTTCAGAAGCGTTTCCGATGCCGTATTTGTGGGATTTGACAATTATATAAAGGCGTTCAGCGAAAACAAAACATTTCTTAATTCTTTATGGTTTACGGTGAAATTTGCCGTTTTGTCGGTTATAACGATAAATGTTTTCGCTTTCGCTCTTTCGCTTATGCTTACAAAAGGTTTAAGGGGTACTAACTTTTTCAGAACGGTATTCTTTATGCCTAACCTTATAGGCGGTATCGTACTCGGTTATATCTGGCAGTTAATCATAAACGGTGTTTTATATAGCCGAGGTGTTTCAATAACATCTGACCCGAAGTACGGTTTTATAGGACTTCTTGTGCTTATGAATTGGCAAATGATAGGTTATATGATGGTAATATATATTGCAGGCATTCAAAATATATCAAGCGAAATTACCGAAGCCGCAAGGGTTGACGGCGCAGGGCCTATGAGAACACTTTTTAATATTATAATTCCGCAGGTTATGCCGTCGATTACGATTTGTCTATTCCTTACGATAACAAATTCATTTAAGCTTTTTGACCAGAACTTGGCACTGACGGCAGGCGCACCTGCTAAAAAAACCCAAATGATAGCGCTCGATATTTATAACACCTTTTACGGTAAAGTTGGCTTTGAGGGCGTAGGGCAGGCAAAAGCGGTTATATTTTCGGTAATAGTTGCCGTTATAGCGCTTTTACAACTCTATTTCACACGAAGAAAAGAGGTAGAAAACTAAATGAAAAAAGTTAAAAATCTTTTGGCATTTTGCTTTCTTCTTTTAATCTCTTTTGTGTTTGCGGCGCCCGTTTTTATTGTGCTTATGAATTCATTTAAGACTAAATTTTCAATAAGCCAAACGCCGTTTTTACTGCCGAATGCCGAAAACTTTTCGGGATTTCTTAATTACACCGAGGGAATAAGAAATACAGGGTATATGACCGCATTTTTTTGGTCGGTGTTTATAACCGTTTTTTCGGTTTTGGCGATAGTTGTTTTTACCTCAATGACGGCGTGGTTTATAATAAGAGTAAAGTCAAAGATAACAAGTATAATATATTATCTTTTTTTGTTTTCTATGATCGTGCCTTTCCAAATGGTAATGTTTACAATGTCAAAAACCGCAAATGTTTTGGGGCTTGACAACCCCGTAGGCATTATACTAATATATTTAGGGTTCGGAGCGGGACTTTCGGTCTTTATGTTTTCGGGTTTTGTAAAATCCGTACCGCTTGGTATCGAAGAGGCGGCGACTATTGACGGCTGTAACGCTTTTAACACATTTTGGCGGGTTGTTTTCCCGATATTAAAGCCGACTGCCATTACGGTTGCAATCCTTAATGCTATGTGGATATGGAATGACTACCTGCTTCCTTATTTGGTAATAGGAAGCGATTATAAGACCATTCCGATTGCCGTTCAGTATCTTAAAGGCGGTTACGGTTCTATTGATATGGGTGCAATGATGGCAATGCTCGTTTTAAGCATTTTGCCGGTTGTAATATTCTATTTGACCTGCCAAAAATATATTATTAAAGGGGTAGCGGCCGGTGCAGTTAAAGGGTAAATTGCCGAAAAGAAAAAGCGGAATACTTTTGGCGCTTTCGTCATTACCGTCAAATTACGGTATAGGAACGCTCGGCATAGAAGCGTATAAATTTATAGATTTTTTAGCGGAAACAAATCAAAAATATTGGCAAATGCTCCCGCTTGTTCCGCTCGGAGAAGGCAATTCACCCTATAAATCTCCCTCGTGTTTTGCAGGAGAAATACTTTATATCGACCTTGATATGTTGGTAAAAGACGGTTTTTTAGAGCAAAACGATTTATCAAACGATATAGTCTTTCCGCAAAAAACCGATTTTGAACTCGTAAAAAAATACAAATTACCGCTTATTAAAAAAGCGGCTCAAAATTTAAGCAATAATAATGAAGATTACAATGAATTCTGTAACGAAAATAAAGATTGGTTAGAGCAGTACGCCGTTTTTATGACGGCGACAGAAGTATTTAATACCGATTATCTGCCCGATTTTCCGCAGTTTATTAAAAATAGGCAGGGCGAAGAATACGAAGAATTTTTGAAGAAAAACGCCGATATTATTTGTTTCTATAAGAAAGCGCAGTTTTTCTTTTATTCGCAGTATTTTAAGTTAAAAAATTATGCAAAAAACAAAGGAATAATGCTTATAGGCGATATTCCGTTTTATGTTTCACCCGACAGCGCCGATGTGCTTAATAATAAGGAAAACTTTATGGTAGATGAGGGCTTAAAACCTAATCTTGTCGCAGGAGTTCCGCCCGATTTGTTTTCAAGCACGGGACAGTTTTGGGGTAACCCTATCTATAATTGGGAATATCTCAAAAGCACAAACTATAAATGGTGGATAGAACGGCTTAAACATTATTTTAAGATTTTTGATGTTATAAGGGTTGACCATTTCCGTGCTTTTGCCGATTATTATGTTATTGATGCCGATAAAACCGATGCAACAAGCGGAAAATGGATGCTTGGTGCAGGTATTGGTTTTTGGGAAACGGCGGTAAAAGAAATTCCCGATATGCTTATAATTGCCGAGGATTTAGGCGGTGAAACGGGGCTTGTAAAAGAACTTGTAAAGGAAACGGGATTTCCTAATATGAAGGTTTTGCAGTTTGCTTTTTCGGGCGACCCGAATAATCCGCATTTGCCCGAAAATTACATTGAAAATTGCGTTTGCTATACGGGCACTCACGATAACAATACAACACTCGGCTTTTTAGATAATGCTCTTGACTATGAAAAGAAAATAATAAATCGGCTTTATCCCGAAACAGACGGGCTTATAAGACCGCTTAATCTTATAAAAGCCGCTATGGAATCAAAAGCAGACACGGTTATTATTCCTATGCAGGACTATTTACTTTTAGACGAAAACTCACGAATGAATACCCCCGGAACACCGAGCGGAAATTGGAGTTTTCGGCTTCCAAAAAACTATATCGACGGCGAGCTTATAAAAAGAGTTCAAAAAATTGCAAGAAAATAGACAAAAAAGACGGTGAAAAACCGTCTTTTTTTGTAATTTTAACTTGTAAAATTGATTTTTATATAGTAAAATATATTAGTATTATTCTATAAGTTTAGGAGGAGAATTATGGAATTAACAGAAAGAATACTGTCTCCTGTTAAAAAATTAAGGTCGGGCGTATATCTTCCGCATCTTAAAGGTACTGCCGAAATGCCGAGCGTTACCTTTAACCCCGAAAAGATTTATGTCCCCGTAAGTATGCATATCGGCGCACCGTGTAAACCGATTGTTAAAGTGGGTGATAAGGTCTATGTCGGTACGAAAATTGCCGACAACGATGCTCCCGTTTGCGCCCCCATTCATTCGGGCGTTTCTGGAACGGTTACCGATATTTCGGTAAAAGATATTGGCGGCAGACCTATTGAAACGATAGAAATCGAATCGGACGGCAAGTTTGAAAAAGACCCGAACTTGAAACCGTTTCCGGTTAAGACAAGAGCTAATTTAATTGAAGCCGCAAGACAAAGCGGACTTGTAGGACTTGGCGGTGCCGGTTTCCCGACGCACATTAAGTTAAATCCACCCAAGGGTACTAAAATTGATACGCTTATTGTTAATGCCGCCGAGTGCGAGCCGTACATAACATCCGACTACCGTGAATGTATGGAAAACAATAAAGATGTTATTGAAGCCATATATTTGATAAAGAGAATATTTAAGTTAAAAAGGGTTGTTATCGGTGTTGAGGCAAATAAGCCGAAACCCATTGAAGAACTTTATAAAATGGCTGCCGATAAGCGTGATAAAAAGGACACCGTTAAACTTATGAAACTGCCTACACAGTATCCGCAGGGTGCTGAAAAGGTCATTATCTATTCGGCAACGGGAAGAAAACTTCCGCCCGGAAAACTGCCGAGTGATGTCGGTTGTATCGTAATGAATGTTACGAGTCTCGGAACACTTTACCGGTTTATAAAATACGGTATGCCTCTTGTTTCAAAGCGCATTACGGTTGAGGGAACGGCAATTAAAGAGCCGAAAAACATAATCGTTCCGATTGGTACAAAAATCAGCGATGTAATAGAATTTGCCGGCGGTGCCGATGAGTCATTTGATAAAATCATTATGGGCGGACCTATGATGGGAACTGCCGTTTCGGATATAGAAAATGTTATTGAAAAAAGGACGAACGCCGTTCTTGTTATGGCACCGATAGATGGCGCACAGTCAACACCCTGTATCCGTTGCGGAAGATGTTTAAGCCACTGTCCTATGGGGCTTACACCTGCAAAGGTTGAGGCGGCAAACCGTGTAGGGAACACCGAGGCATATAAGGAACTTAATGTTAATATTTGTATGGAGTGCGGCAGTTGTTCTTTCGTTTGCCCCGCAAAAAGACCGCTCACACAGGTTATGAGGGTTGCAAAAGCTGAATTAAGGAGGAAAAAACAATGAATAAAATGTTAAATGTTTCTTCTTCTCCGCATATTCGCCATGCCGATACAACAAGCGGAATAATGCTTGATGTTATTATAGCACTTCTTCCGTCCGCAATATTCGGCTCAATAATTTTCGGACTCCACGCCGCCGCCGTTATATGTGTTTGTGTTTTGTCGGCGGTTTTGTTTGAATTTTTATGGAATATCATTCTTAAAAAACCGCAGTCAATAGGCGACTTTTCGGCAATAGTTACGGGGCTTTTGCTCGGTATGAATTTACCGCCGAAAACTCCGCTTTGGATTGCCGCTATCGGTTCGCTTGCTGCCATAATCGTTGTAAAGCAGATGTTCGGCGGACTCGGTTTTAACTTTGTAAACCCTGCTATTGCGGCAAGAATTATTCTTCTTGTTTCTTTCCCGTCGTTTATGGCGGGGGCTAAAAATTACATAGTACCCTATACAAGCCAAACGCTTGACGCTATTTCGAGCGCAACTCCGCTTGCCCTTAAAGCCGACGAAATTCCTGATATTAAGCATTTGTTCTTTGGTATCCACGGCGGTGCAATCGGCGAAGTTTCGGCATTTTTACTGCTTTTGGGCGGACTTTATCTTGTTGCAAGAAGAGTAATAAAACCGATTATTCCGCTTTCGTTTATCGGAACGGTTTTTGTTATGACATTCCTTTTTAATTCCTTTGATTTATACGGCGCTTTGGTTGCCGTTCTTTCGGGCGGTCTTGTTTTGGGTGCTGTGTTTATGGCTACCGACTATGTAACAAGTCCGCAGACAAATTTAGGAAAACTCATTTTCGGTATAGGTTGCGGATTTATTACCTTTGCAATACGAAAATGGGGAAGCTTGCCCGAGGGTGTTTCGTACTCAATTATTCTTATGAATATTTTAGTACCGCATATTGATAAGCTTACCGCTCCTAAGCCATTCGGAACAACGGGAGGTAAAAAAGATGAGTAAGATAAAATCATTTTTTTCTTCTAATAAGGGAATAATCATTCCGACCGTTGTTATGGTCTGCATTTGTATTGCCGTTACGGGTGCGCTTGCCGGAACAAACCTTATAACAAAAGAAAAAATAGCGCTCGAAGCCGAAAAGCAACAAACCGAGTCAATGAAAGAGGTTTTGCCGGCTTCAAGTTACAACGAAAAAACCGTTAAGATGGACGGCGAAGAATATACATACTATGATGCTGTTGAGGCAGGTAAATCTATCGGTAAAATCTTTGTTACATCCGAAAAGGGCTATGGCGGAGACGATAAGGTTATGACCGCCGTAAATGCAAACGGAACAATAAAAGCCGTTAAGGTTTTAGATGTTTCAAATGAAACTCCGGGACTCGGTCAGAATACGGGAAATGCCGAATGGTATTCGCAGTTTTCGGGACTTAACGGCAAAAAGAATGTTAAGGTAGTTAAAAACGGTGCGAAGAAAGAAAATAACGAAATAAATGCCGTTACGGGTGCTACCATTTCTTCAACTGCCGTTAAAAATGCCGTTAATAAGGCGCTTGAAATCAATAAATTTTTGGAGGGTGCGGATAATGAATAAGAACTTAAAAACTCTTACAAACGGAATAATAACCGAAAACCCCACCTTGCGTCTTGTCCTCGGCACCTGTCCTACATTGGCGGTTACAACTGCCGCTAAAAACGGTATCGGTATGGGCATTGCCGCAACACTCGTTTTGGTTTGCTCAAATGCCGCCATATCGCTTCTTCGTAAGGTAATTCCCGATAAGGTAAGAATACCTGCGTTTATTACGATTATAGCAGGGTTTGTAAGTGCCGTTCAAATGCTCGTTAAGGCGTTTACTCCCTCAATAGATAAGGCACTCGGTATTTATCTTCCGCTTATCGTTGTTAACTGTATTATTTTAGCTCGTGCCGAAATGTTCGCTTCTAAAAACAGCGTTCTTCCGAGTGTTTTGGACGGACTCGGAATGGGAATCGGTTTTACCTGCACGCTGACCCTTATGGGTATGATAAGAGAACTTATCGGTAACGGTACGGTTTTCGGTCTTACCGTTACGGCAGGTCATATAAGTCCGATGATAATTTTCTTGCTCCCTCCGGGCGGATTTTTCGTGTTCGGTATGCTCGTTGCCGCTTCTAATGCGCTTGCAAAGAAAAAGGGCAAACCTATTGTTGAGCATTTAGGTTGCGAAAACTGTCCGTCAAGGTCGGTTTGCGATAAGGTGCAAAACGGCGGATGCGAAGAAAAGGAGGTAGCAACTAATGAATAAGGTTACATATATTACCTCAATTCTTTTAGCCGGAATTTTGACAAACAATATGGTGCTTGCAAAATTTTTAGGCATTTGTCCGTTCCTCGGTGTTTCAAAAAAGGTTAAAACTGCGCTTTCAATGAGCGTTGCCGTAACACTTGTTATGGTAATCGCCGCCGCTGTTACTTGGCCTATTGATACATTTATATTAAAAGAGGAATACAACTATCTGCAAACAGTTGTGTTTATTCTCGTAATTGCCGCTATCGTTCAGCTTATTGAAATTGTTCTTAAAAAGTACATTCCGCCTATTTATAAGGCGCTCGGAATTTATCTTCCGCTTATTACTACAAACTGTGCGGTATTGGGTATAACACTTATAAATGTTCAAAACAAACTCGAATTTGTACCGTCGCTCTTCAATGCTCTTGCGGCAGGTCTTGGCTTTATGCTTGCCATGGTGCTTTTTGCAGGTGTGAGAGAACGGCTCGAAACCGCCGATATACCGGAATTTCTAAAAGGACTTCCGATAACTCTTATTGCGGCGGCGCTTGTATCCCTTTCATTTTTGGGATTTGCGGGAATGGGGGCGTAAGGTATGTTTGGTGATATTATTTTCCCCGTTATTGTTGTTACCGTTATCGGTCTTATCGCCGGCTTGGGACTTGCTCTTGCGTCAAAGTTTATGTTTGTACCCGTTGACGAAAAGCAGGAAAAGATTAGAGAATGCTTGCCGGGGGCTAACTGCGGTGCCTGCGGATTTTCGGGTTGCGACGGCTATGCCGAGGCAATAGCAAAAGGCGAAGCCGAGCCGAACAAATGCGCTCCGGGTGGCGCCGACACGGCAAATAAGCTTGCCGAAATTTTAGGCGTTACGGTTGATACAAAACCGAAGGTTGCATTTGTTAAATGTCAGGGCAACCGTGAAATAACATCGGTTAAGTACGGATATGAGGGTATGATGTCGTGTAGGGCGGCAAGTCTTATTTACGGAGGCCCCGTTTCATGTGAATACGGATGTATCGGCTACGGCGACTGCTCAAAAGCCTGTCCCTTCGGTGCTATCACTATGAAAGACGGCAAACCCGTTATTTGCGAAAACGAATGTGTCGGTTGCGGTAAATGTGTTTCTGCCTGCCCGAAAGGCGTTATTACACTTATCGAAAAAGGGACTAAAATCAAGGTCGCCTGCAACAATAAGAAAAAAGGTGCACCGGTTGTTAAAAACTGTAAGGTTTCGTGTATCGCCTGCGGTATGTGTGAAAAGGCGTGCGAGAACGGTGCGATTAAGGTTGTTGACAATCTTGCGACTATTGATTATTCGCTTTGTACCGCCTGCGGTAAATGTAAAGATGCCTGCAAGAGAAATGTAATTATATAAAGTTAAATAAAAAAGCTACGGTTTTTCCGTAGCTTTTTTGCTATTTATCAAGCTTATCCATTTTATACGAAAGTGTCATTAAACTGTCGCTGAAATGGAAATTTTCAACTATTATTTTTGGGTGATTTAAGGCAATGTCGTAATGGCTGAAATTCCAAAACCCTTTGATGCCGAGCTTTATAAGCTGTTCCGTAATCGGCTTTGATGCACTTTTAGGAATGCAAAGAATGGCAACCTCGGGGCGGTTTTCCCGGCAAAATTCGTCTATCGCCGATATATTTCTAATGGGTAAATGTTTTACCATTTGACCGACAAGCGACTCTTTTTGGTCGAAAAGTCCGATGATTTGAAATCCCAACGAATTAAAGTTAATATGCTGAACTACCGCACGGCCCAAATTTCCGACACCGACTAAAATCGCCGTTTTCGGGTTATCAAGACCTAAAACCTTTCCGATTTCCGACTGTAAAATGCTTACATTGTAACCGTAACCCTGCTGACCGAATTCGCCGAAGCAGTTAAAATCCTGTCTTATTTGGCTTGCGGTAAGTCCCATTCTTTTGCTTAGTTCATTTGATGAAATTCTTGTTATGTCCTGCGAAAGTAACTCGCCTAAAAATCGGTAATAACGGGGCAATCGCCTTATTACCGAGTTCGATATTTCACTTTTTGCCATTTTTTCACCACCAAAAAGTTGTTCATTTTTTTAACAATCTTTATATTAGTCTCGGATTTACTAAAAGTCAAGAAATATTTATTATTTTGTTGACAAAAAAAATATTTTTGTTATAATAATAGTAATGATTATCGTTTTTGGTGATTATATGAAGAATTATTCAAGACAGCGAGAGGCAATTTTGAACGCTTTAAGGGCGACAAAATCGCATCCGAGCGCCTCGTCGGTTTATGAGGCGGTCAGGAAAGAGATACCGAATATAAGTCTCCGTACGGTTTACCGCAATCTTGCCGTGCTTGCCGAGAACGGCGATATTTCCGCCATTCCGCTTAATGACGGTATTGACCGTTTTGACGGTGATACAACACCGCATATTCATTTAGTATGTAAACGCTGTTCAAAGATTACCGATTTGCCAATAGACGATGATTTTGCTTCAAAGCTTGCAACCGATACGGGCTTTTGCCCCGATTCGACAGTTTATGTCGTTTACGGGGTGTGCAAAGACTGCAATCGGAAGTAATATAAATTTATTTTTACGGAGGATATAAAAATGAAAAAGTATGTATGTTTAGTGTGCGGTTATGTTTACGAGGGTGAAGAGGCACCTGCCGAATGCCCGATTTGTCATGCTCCTGCATCAAAGTTTCAGGAGAAGTCAGGCGAAATGGCTTGGGCTGCCGAGCATGTTATAGGTGTTGCCAAGGGCGTTGATAAGAGAATTATAGACGGTCTTCGTGAAAACTTTAACGGCGAATGCACCGAGGTCGGTATGTATCTTGCTATGGCAAGAGCGGCTCATAGAGAGGGCTATCCCGAAATTGGTATGTATTGGGAAAAGGCGGCTTTTGAAGAGGCAGAGCATGCCGCAAAATTCGCCGAGATGTTAGGCGAGGTTGTAAGCGAAAGCACAAAAGAAAACTTAAAGGTTCGTGTTGAAGCCGAAAACGGCGCAACAATGGGCAAAACCGAACTTGCAAAACTTGCAAAAGAGTTAGGTCTTGACGCTATCCACGATACCGTCCACGAAATGGCAAGAGACGAAGCCCGCCACGGTAAGGCGTTCGAGGGCTTGCTTAACAGATATTTTAAGTAATAGCTAAATAATAAAAAGCACGGGTTATGCCCGTGCTTTTTTGTATCGTATGAATTAATCGCACAGTCTAACAAGCCCATTTTTAAGCAATGGAAGCTTTGGTTTGTGCTACCTTTTTATACTGTAAATCAAAAATCGATTTTTACATCGGTGCGTTTTGCACTTTCTGCTTCAAAGAAATCGTGGCGGGTAAGATGTCGCATACCTGCGACTATGCTGCTCGGGAATACTATGATCATCTGATTATAAGCAGAAACATTGGAGTTATATGCGCGGCGTGCCGCCTGCAAATGCTCCTCGACATCGTTGACCGATGCTTGTAGCGAACGGAAATTTTCTGCCGAACGAAGTTCCGGATAAGCTTCGGCAACCACATTTATGCGCCCTTGCAATTCGTTCATTGCGTTAACGGCGGCAGATTTTTCACTTATCGACATACCTTTGCGAATCTCAACGACCTTTTCAAAGGTTTCCGCCTCGTGTTTTGCATATCCTTTGACGATGTCAAGTTGTTTGGTAAGTACATCGTAGCGTTTAGTAAGGGCAACATCAATACCGCTTTCCGCTTCTTCAATTTTGATTAAGGCGCGCGAAAGGCGGTTGCTTATCGAGATGTAGATAATGAGCAAAAGCAGTATGACGGCTATTATAATAATGGCAGTAGTAGGCATGGTAAAATCTCCTTTTTAAATGTTTTCAGGTTTGTAGATATCGTTATCCAACTTCATTTCATCGACAAAGTCAGTTATGACCCTGATATCGGCAAGAATAGATTCTTTTTCTTTTTCGGGCACTATTTTTCTGAACAAATGCGGCTCAAACGCATCCTTGTGGTTGTTGACCGCAACATGGAGCGACCCTCCGACAAACAAAAGCATAATCCGTGCTTTGCATTTTGCTTTAAGCCGCATTATTGCTTCCATCATATGCGGAGTCATGATGTAGAATGCTTCCTGTTGGTCGTGAGCGTATACATGAAAAGCCTTGTTGAATGCTTCGTTTTCAAATTTTACACGAGGCATTTTGTTTTCTTCTCTAGCGAACAGACCACCTTTGCGCCGTGCTCCGCCGAAGAGGGGCGTGACTACTTGCATATCGCAGTGGAAGGCTTTGTTGAACTCAAATATCATCCAACGCCCCTGAAACAGTGTGGAATAGGTTGTGTTCCCGTCGGAATCGGTATATTCGGTTTCAATATGTACATCGCTTTGGCAGAAGTTAACTCCGTTATATTTACCGGTTATCAGGTCGTTGGAAGAAAAACGGTCGCCGGTGCACATCATACGAGTTGCTTTAATTGTGCTGTATGATATACCCTCTTCAGGATAAAATTGCATATCGGTGAATATCTCACCAAGCGTTGCACTTACAATATTCGCTTTATATTCTTTTGCAAAGTTTTTTGAGGACTTTACCGCAATGATAAGGAACGCTACAGCGGCTATTATAAGCGGAAATGCAATAAATCCGATAAGATTTACAAGAGCAAATCCCGCAACAAACAGCACCATAGCCAGCAGTGCAAATATCATTACTTTTTTTCTGAGCGATTCGAGTTTTATAAGTATTTCGTCCATTCTCATCACCTTGTAAATAATTATACACTATTTCGTCGAATTTTGCAATATGTCATATTGAAAAATTTGGCTTGAATTTATGCTGCTTCATTTAGTTTTTGCTTATCTATACCGTCAATATATTCCCGTATCTGTTTCGCCAAAATTCAGCAAACATTTAATATATCTTCCTTTTTTTGCAAATATGCATTAAATGCTTTACTTTATAAGGATTATGTAATATAATATATAAGGTTTAATATACAGTTTGGGGGATGTTAATTTGCAAGACAATAATTATATGGGGAATGACGAAATTGATTTAAGCAAATTACTTAAATACTTTAAGGCGCATATACGAGCCATGATAGTAATAGTAATAATAAGTTTGCTTTTGGGTTACGGGTATACGGCGACGAGAACGACGGTATATAAATCAAATGCCACCGTTGCGGTAATGTATACGGGTAACGGCATAGAAAGTACATCGGCAAAATATGCTTATTCGGCAAGTATAGTTGATACCTATGTGCTGTTCTTGTCGGAAAACATAGTGCTTGACAAGGTTGCCGAAAAAACAGGTTACAGTGTTTCGGCGATAAAGAGTAATTTATCTGTTAAAAGCGACAACCTTATATTATCGCTTTCCTTTAAGGACACAAACAATAAGAATGCAAAAATAGTTTTAGACACCGTCATAGATACGGCTATAGACATAGCAAATTCGCAGGAAGACGGAAAACCAATGTACTATCTTCTTGCCGACGGATTAAAGGTATTTTCGAGCGCTTCGGAAGCAAAACCTATTCCGATTCTCCGAAGAAATATGCTTATATTCTTTGCAATCGGAATTTTAGCGGCTTTCGGATATGTAATTTTATCTTGGGCATTCGATAGACGGTACAGAGATGTGGATGAAATAGAAGAAGATTTGGATTTGCCCGTGTTTACCGCAGTGCCTTATTATACATTTGAAGAAAGGAAGCGTCAACGGTGATGAATATAAAAGAGCATACTGTAAGAAAAAATCCGAGTTATAGGATTATTACTGCAGAGAAACCCAACTGCTATGCCGCCGAGGCATACAGAAGAATAAAAATATGTATTGATGCACTTTCGGACAATAAAAACAATAAGGTTATACAAATAACATCGGCAATCCCCGGCGACGGCAAGACTACGACCTTATTAAATATTGCCATTTCCTATGCCGAAAGCGGAAAAAGAGTACTGCTTTTGGATTTGGATTTAAGAAAGCCAAAAATTCACAGAGCTTTCCATACCGAAAATATCGGAGGAATTTCCGAATATATATCGGGCAGTGCCGAAATGTCGCAGATAATAAAGCACAGTAATTATAAAAATGTTGATTACATTTGCGCAGGGCCGTCTCCCGTAAGACCGTCAACACTTTTATCTTCGGGCAAATTAAACCTTTTGTTAGAAGATTTAAGGTCGCAGTACGATATAATTTTAATAGACGAGCCACCGGTACTTGTATCAACAGACAGTTGCATTATTTCACGCCTTTGCGATGCCGCCGTTTTCCAACTTTCAAGGAAAAACACCGACAAAAAAGCCGCACAAAAGGCAGTTAAAATATTAAAACAAAACGGTGTTAATATTTTGGGTTGTGTGTTTACCGAAGTAGATAACGACTCGGACGAATATTCGTATAATTACAGATAAAGGATACCATCAAATATTTAAGGGGAATACTAATTTGAAAGCAGTAAAAACGCAAGACGCTCAAACTTTCAATTTAAGTGAAAGAAAAACTTATTTTGCAATAAAAAGGGTGCAAGATATAATTTTGTCATTTTTGGCGCTTATTGTATTATCGCCGCTTATGTTGATAGTATCAATAATAATAATGATTGATTCGCCCGGTGCAAGTCCTTATTTTGTTCAAAAGCGTGTCGGAAAAAAAGGGAAAGTGTTTAATCTTTATAAATTCAGGTCGATGTGCCCGAATGCCGAGGATAAACTGCCCGAACTTTCCGAAAAGAATGAAATGGACGGACCGGTTTTCAAAATTAAGGACGACCCGAGAATTACAAGATTTGGAAAATTTATCAGAAAAATATCTATTGACGAGCTTCCCCAGCTTATCAACATCATTAAGGGCGATATGAGTATTGTAGGTCCGAGACCGGCTCTTGTAAGCGAGGTAGAGGAATATTCAGACACCGATAAAATAAGACTGCTTGTAAAACCGGGGCTTAGCTGTTATTGGCAAATCGAGGACAACCGAAATTCCATAAGCTTTGTCGACTGGATGAAGCTTGATGTAAAGTACATATCCGAAATGAATTTTTTGGTTGATTGGAAAATTATTCTTAAAACCGTTATAGTCGCTTTTAAGGGGCAAGGCATATAAGCCGTTTTTGGAGGAAAACTATGAAAAACACTATTTTTGAAGGTGCGGCAACCGCTATTGTTACACCTTTTAAGGACAACAAAATTGATTATGAGGCATTTGACCGTTTGGTCGAGTGGCAGATAGAAAGCGGAATAAATGCCATTGTTGTTGCCGGAACAACGGGCGAGGGCTCAACTCTTACCGATGACGAGCATAAATGTTTAATTAAGCACTGTGTGGAAACCGTCAACAAGCGTGTTCCTGTTATTGCCGGTACCGGTTCTAACGATACGGCGTATGCTATCAAACTTTCAAAATATGCGTGCAGTGTCGGCGCCGATGCACTTTTGCTTGTTACGCCTTACTACAATAAAGCCACTCAAAACGGACTTTATGAGTCTTTTAAGAAAATTGCCGACAGCGTTGATAAGCCTTGTATTTTGTATAATGTTCCGTCAAGAACGGGGTGCAACTTAAAACCCGAAACGGTTTTACGGCTTGCCGACCATAAAAATATTGTTGCAATAAAGGAAGCAAGCGGTGATATATCGCAGGTTGCCGAGCTTGCCCGATTAGTAGGCGATAGGTTGGATATTTATTCGGGTAACGATGACCAAATCGTCCCCATTTTATCGCTTGGCGGTAAGGGTGTCATTTCGGTACTTTCAAATGTTTGCCCGAGCGACACCGTAAAAATGTGCAAAAGCTTTTTCGAGGGCGATACAAAAACCGCAAGAGATTTGCAACTTAAATATCTTCCGCTCATAAATGCGCTGTTTTGCGAGGTTAATCCTATACCCGTAAAATGTGCTGTTTCAAAAATGGGTTACGGAGAAAACTCTTTAAGATTACCGCTTACCGTTATGGAATGTCAAAACGAGAGCAAATTATGCTCGATTATGAAAGAAAACGGTTTACTTTAATTTGAAAGTGAAGAAATTTATGAAAATCGGTATTTACGGATACGGAAATTTAGGAAAAGGCGTAGAGTCGGCACTATACAGTGCCCAAGATATGGAGATTTTCGGGATTTTTACAAGAAGAAATCCCGAAACCGTAAACAGCGCCTTTAATACAAAGGTTTATTCGGCAAGCGAAGTGCTTAAATATAAAAATGATATTGATGTTATGATTATTTGCGGGGGAAGCGCTACCGACCTGCCGACGATGACTCCCGAACTTGCTGAAAACTTTAATGTCGTTGACAGTTTTGATACCCACGCAAAAATCGGCTCTCATTTTGAAAATGTTGACAAAGCGTCAAAAAAGGGCAACAAAACATCGGTTATTTCGGTCGGTTGGGACCCCGGTATGTTTTCTATTGCCCGAATTTACGCATCAGCTGTTTTGCCGAACGGCAAGGATAACACCTTTTGGGGCAGGGGCGTAAGTCAGGGCCATTCCGACGCAATAAGAAGAATTGACGGCGTAATTGATGCCCGTCAGTATACTGTTCCCGTTGATGAAACGCTTTGTAAAGTACGAAACGGCGATATATCCGATTTTACCGCACGGCAAAAGCATTTAAGAGAATGTTATGTTGTGGCAAGCGAGGATGCCGACAAAGAAAGAATAGAAAAAGAAATAAAGGAGATGCCTAACTATTTTGCCGATTACGATACGAGCGTAACCTTTATTTCGGAAAAAGAGATGAAAGAAAAACACAGTGCGCTTGCGCACGGCGGACTTGTAATCCGTAACGGATATACGGGTAAGAACAATGAGAATAAGCATACGGTTGAGTACAGTTTGAAGCTTGACTCAAATCCCGAATTTACGGGAAGCGTGCTTGTTGCGTTTGCCCGTGCCGTAAAGCGAATGAACGATAAGTGCGATTTCGGTTGCAAAACTGCATTTGATATTCCCCCTGCCATGCTTTCGCCGTTAAGCGAAGACGAACTTCGCCACACAATGTTATAAAAATCAAAAGCACCTCTTCGGGTGCTTTTTTCATAGTATTTTGAAAGTGTTTTTGTAAAAATCAATAATTCCCTCTTTTTTTAGCGCCGAAAGTTCTCTTGAAAGCGCCGTTCTGTTAGCGCCGATATAGGTCGCCATATCCTCTCGGTTTAAGGGAACGGTAAAGGTTTTTTTACCCTCGTTTTTAGAAACCGAAGAAAGAAAAGACATAATTCTATCACGAAGTTTAAGCTTTGAAAGTACCTGAATTCTCGTGTTCATATTAAGTGTTCTTATAGCAAGCATAGCGGTAAAATTTCTTTGCAATGCAAAAAGGAGTTTATCGTCGCTTTGCTCAAAAAAGCAGGACGGGTCAAGCCATAAAACACTTGTGTTTACCGTCGCCAAAACATAAACATCCGAATCTTTAAGCGATAGATACGAAATAGATTCGCCAAATGTCGTACCTGCCGAAACATCTGCCATTATCATACGGTTGCCCTCAATATCGTCGGCGCAAACTTCGCAAATTCCGCATAACACCAAACCGAATTTTTGAAACGGCTCAATCCCGTTATGAACGAATTCTCCCTTTTGATAGTCTTTTATTTCAGCCTTCAAAAGCGAAAGTGCAGTATATAAATCTTTTTCGGAAAGTCCCGAAAAAAGACGGTTTTCTTTAATAATATTAAAATAATTATCAGTAAGCTTCATATTTTTGTTATTTACTCCTTTGCTTAAAATATAACACAAAGATATTTGTTTGTAAAGTAAGATAATGCTTTACAAATAGAGTTTTAAGCATTACAATATATATAATAATATTTTACGGTGGTAAAAATAATGGAATATTTATCAGATATTGAAATCGCACAAAAATGCGAAATGAAAAACATTAAGGAAATTGCAAAAATTGCCCATGTTGACGAAAAATATATTGAACAGTACGGCAATTACAAAGCAAAAATCGACCTATCTCTTTTAGATGAAACAGATAAAAAGGACGGCAAGCTCATACTTGTTACCGCCATTACCCCGACTCCTGCCGGCGAGGGCAAAACGACCACAACAATCGGTCTTGCCGACGGGCTTAAAAAAATCGGCAAGGATGTTACGGTTGCTTTGCGTGAGCCGTCATTAGGTCCCGTTTTCGGAATAAAGGGCGGTGCTGCCGGCGGCGGTTATGCGCAGGTTGTTCCTATGGAGGACATAAACCTTCATTTTACGGGCGATTTTCACGCAATAGGCGCCGCAAATAATCTTCTTGCGGCTATGCTCGATAACCATATTCATCAGGGAAATGCACTTAATATCGACACAAGAAAAATCACTTGGAAAAGATGCGTTGATATGAACGACCGCCAGCTTCGTAATATTGTTGACGGATTGGGCGGTAAGGTAAACGGCGTTCCCCGTGAGGACGGCTACGATATTACCGTTGCAAGCGAGATTATGGCGGTTCTTTGTCTTTCAACCTCAATCACCGACTTGAAAGAGCGAATTTCAAGAATAATTGTAGGTTATACATTTGACGATAAACCGGTTACGGCAGGCGACTTAAAGGCGGCAGGTGCTATGACTGCGCTTCTTAAAGATGCACTTAAACCTAACCTCGTTCAAACGCTTGAAGGAACCCCTGCTTTTGTTCACGGCGGACCGTTTGCCAATATAGCCCACGGCTGTAACTCGGTTATGGCAACAAAAATGGCTCTTAAAATGGGCGACTATACAATAACCGAAGCCGGCTTCGGCGCTGATTTGGGTGCCGAAAAATTCCTTGATATTAAATGCCGTATGGCAGGGCTTACACCCGATGCTGTTGTTATGGTTGCTACAATCCGTGCTCTTAAAATGCACGGCGGTCTTGATAAAAAACAGCTTGCAACCGAGGACCTTACCGCTCTCGAAAAAGGTATCCCCAATCTTCTTCGCCATGTAAGGAACATAAAAGAGGTTTATAAACTTCCATGCGTTGTTGCCGTAAATAAATTCCCGAGCGATACCGAAAACGAAGTAAACTTTATAATAAACAAATGCAAAGAGTTGGGCGTAAATACCGTTCTTTCCGATGTTTGGGCAAAGGGCGGAGACGGCGGAACAGAGCTTGCGAAAGAGGTTGTCTGCCTTTGCAACGAAGAAAAAGGCGACTTTACTTTCTCCTATCAAGATAATATGAGTATAAAAGAGAAAATAAATGCCGTTGTTACGAAGATTTACGGCGGAAACGGTGTAAACTTTACCCCGAATGCCGTAAAACAGATAGAGAAGCTTGAAGAATTGGGCTTTTCAAAATGTCCCGTTTGTATAGCCAAAACGCAGTATAGCTTTTCGGACAATCCAAACCTGCTCGGCGCTCCCGAAGATTTTACCGTAACCGTAAGAAATGTAAAAATTTCGGCAGGTGCCGGTTTTATAGTAGTATTAACGGGTGATATTATGACTATGCCGGGACTTCCGAAAGTGCCGGCAGCCGAAAAAATTGATGTTGACGAAAACGGAAAAATTACGGGACTGTTTTAATAAAAAAATCGAATAAAATCAAGTGAGGTGATACCGATGAATAAACCGTATTCGTTAGGCATACTTATAGGCAGATTTCAAAATCTCCATAAGGGGCACGAGCAAATGATTGATAAGGCACTCGAACTGTGCGAAAATGTCGGGATATTTGTCGGCTCATCTAACGAGTCTATGACAAATAAAAACCCCTATTCTTTTGAAACAAGAAAAGAAATTCTTAAAACCGTTTACGGCGATAAGATTTCGGTTTACCCTTTGCCCGATATCGGTGTCGGCAACAATTCAAAATGGGGCGACTATGTGATAAAAAACATAATTGACCGTTTTGGGGTTATGCCCGATTTGTTTGTGTCGGGAAAAGAAGAAAGAAGAGCTGAATGGTTTGACAGCGAAAAAAGTAAATCGGTCGCCGAACTTTTAATTCCTAAAACGATAGATATTTCGGCTTCAAAAATAAGAGAATTCTTATTAAATGACGATTTGGAAAATTGGAAAAAATATACCAACGAAAAACTTTACGATAAATATGAGGAATTAAAAAAGCAGGTTTTATTATCTGCCGATATTAAAGAAACTACAAGTATGTAGGCAATATGAATTTTTAACAAATCAAGCGAAACTTTTTTGTCTAAATGAACAATTTTTAGTATTTTGCACAAAAACGGTTAAATTTTAGTTGACTTTTTTTCAGGGCGTACTATAATATAATTAGATTTGTGTGATTGTCTAATTGTAATTGCGCAAATTCCAAATAGTAAATTCGGTCAGCCAAAGACCAAACAACTCATGGTTTAGGATTAAAACTGTTCGGGCAAACAGGATAAAAATCCAAAACGAAAAACAACCGCTATATGTCTTAGGACTTATGGCGGTGTTTTTTTATATATAAAGATTGCAGTTTAATGTAGTGGGAAAGAATTTTCGCAGTATTTTTATATTCCGTCGGCGAAGCCGACACCTTCATTATTCATTTAGAAAATCTATCACGACTGATTTAATGAATACTTAAAATTTAAGAATGAATAATGAAAAATAGAAAGCAAAAATAAATTGCGAGAATAAGAACTATAAAAAAAGCAGAACCTCAACTACGCATATTGCGTGTCGAGGTTCTCGACTGGTCCGCCCGAAGGGATTCGAACCCCCGTTCTTCAGAATCGGAATCTGCTGCGTTATCCGGACTGCGCCACGGGCGGAAATATTACAGCACGGGTTAAGTCCGTGCTGTGTTTTTTATTTTTCGTAACCGTTTGGATTACCGCTTTGCCAACGCCATGTGTCCTCGCACATCTCGTCTATCGAAAGCTCGGCTGTCCAACCGAGAAGCTCTTTTGCTTTGGTTGCATCGGCATACACCTCGTCGGGGTCGCCGGGGCGCCTTTCGTCAATAACATAGGGAACATCAATACCGCTCGCCTTAACAAACGCATTGCGAAGTTCAAGTACGCTTGTTCCGTTGCCCGTACCCAAATTGATTGCCTCGCAACATTCATTTTTAAGAACATAATCTACGGCTTTAACATGACCTTTTGCAAGGTCAACAACATGGATATAATCACGAACGCCCGTTCCGTCAACAGTATTATAATCGTTTCCGAAAACATGAAGCTTTTCGAGTTTTCCTACGGCAACCTGCGAAATATAAGGCATAAGATTATTAGGTATGCCTTTCGGGTCCTCGCCGATAGTACCCGACTTATGAGCGCCTATCGGGTTAAAGTAACGAAGAAGTGCTATCGACCAAGTGTTATCCGAAACATATAAGTCACGCAAAATATCTTCAATAAATAATTTAGTTCTTCCGTAAGGATTTATGGCACCCGTCGGCATACCCTCAACAAGAGGCATTTCCTTTGCAACGCCGTAAACGGTGGCAGACGACGAAAAAACGATTTTTTTAACATCAAATTCGGTCATAACCTCGATAAGCGAAAGGGTGCTTATTAGGTTATTGTCATAATACATAATCGGCTTTTTTACCGATTCGCCGACGGCTTTAAGTCCGGCAAAATGAATGACGCCCTCTATTTTGTTTTCCTTAAAGATTTTACGCAAAGCGCACTTATCACGGACATCGTCTTTATAAAACTTAATCTTCTTGCCGGTGATTTTTTCTACTCTTTCAAGAGAAATTTCCGAGCTGTTGTCGAGGTTGTCAATAACCACAACATCGTATCCTGCATTAAGCATCTCAACGCAGGTATGACTGCCGATATATCCGGCACCGCCCGTTACTAAAATAGACATATTTATCATTCCTTGTAATTTTTACTAATAAAGATAATAACACTACTTGCCGTTTTTTACAAGTGTTAAATTCTTAAATTCCATACTGATTTTTTCATTTGGAAAGCTTAAACTGAGCGGAAGCCCCGACGGAGATGCCGCAAACTCATATTTGCTGTTGCCGACCTTACCGTATATGTAATAATTTCCGTTCTTTTCCGTTGCCGTTTTGCTTTTTATATCGTCAAGTGCCTTAAAAAGCAGGGAAACGGCATTGCCGAACGGTAGGTCTTTAAGCTCTTTTTGGAAGGTTAAACCCAAATAATCAACGGTTACGGTTTCGTTTGTAATTGTAAATTTAGTGCCGTTCATTGAATTTGGGCTTTTTAATTTACATTCAATTTGTCCGTCTTTTACGATTTTAACATCTAACTCGTACTTTTCGTTTCCGTAAGAAACATTAGCGGTAAATTTAATACCGTTTGTTTTCATTTCAACTTCCTTACTTTTGCATCCGCACATCAAAAAGATAAGCGCAAACAAAACAAGAAAAGTTCTTTTCAAAAATTACACTCCTTAAACTACATAAGTTTAAGCTCGGCAATAATATCACTCGCAACAAGACCGTTCATACCGTATTTCGTAAGCGCCCTATCTCCCGCAAGACCGTGAAGCCATACGCCTTTTTTTGCGGCTTCAAGCGGAGAAAGTCCTTTTGAAAGCTCGGCGGCTATCATACCGGCAAGCACATCTCCGCTTCCGGCAGTTGCCATACCTGCGTTACCCGTAGTATTGAAAAACACTTGACCGTCGGGCGAAGCGATTACCGTATTGGCGCCTTTAAGTACGACGAAAACATTATAATTCACTGCAATTTTCTTTGCAAATTCGGGGCGGTTTTTCTGAATTTCCCTGACCGACACATTGCATATTCTTGCCATTTCGCCGGGGTGGGGTGTAATTATTACCGAAGCTTTTGCCGTTCTTAATAATTCTATGTCGCCGGCAATACAATTTATTCCATCGGCGTCAAGCACAATCGGAATATCGGCAATTTCAAGCACCGATTTTACAAGTTTAAGCGATTCGGCGTATCGACCTATTCCGCAACCGACAAGCATGGCATTTGCGGTCGAAAGCCCCTCGAAAAGCTGTTTTCTGTAAACAATCATAGCGCCCTCGCTTGATGTTTCGCAGGGCACCGTTACAACCTCGGGCAAAGAAGCCGTAAAAGCACTGTAATTTTTATCGCAAACAAAAGATTTTACTACACCGACACCGCTTACAAGCGCCGCCTTTGACGAAAGAATGGCGGCACCGCACATTCCGTAACTGCCCGTAGCGGTCAAAACCGTTCCGAAAGTTCCTTTGTTATCATTGATTTTTCTCGTTTCTTTTTTCGGCTCTTCTACGGTTTGGTAGGCGTATTCCTTAACGGGAACACCGATGTCGATTACTTCGAGCTTTCCGCAATGCTCGTTATAAGGCGGAACAAAAAAGCAGGGCTTCGGCGCAATAAATGTTAATGTTATATCGGCATAAAACGCATTTTCTCCGCCCTTGCCGTCGCCGTAAATACCGCTCGGAATATCAAGAGCGATTTTTTTGGCATTTACGCCGTTCATTCTATCTATCAAGCTGTTAAGTGTTTCATTAAGCGGTTTATAAAGACCTATACCAAACAGAGCATCAATCAAAACGGTTGTGTTTTCGGGGATATCGGTTTCGTTATTTAGTTCCGCCGAAAAATAAGCGTATTCATTTGCAGGCGAAGCCGTAGGCACACCGAGCGGAAAGACAACGCTGACATCATATCCGCTGTTTTTAAGAATATGCGCCGTAACAAGACCGTCACCGCCGTTGTTGCCTTTTCCGCAGACTACACATATTTTATCTTCTTTTGTTATTACATTTTCGGTTAAATACTCGGCTGATTTTTGTGCGGCGCAAAACATTAAATCCTTAAAAGAAAAGATGCCGTTTTGAACAGCATCTTGCTCCGCCGCCCTTATCTGAATTACAGAAAGTATCTTCATTAGACGGGCTCCTTATTTGAAAGCACTGTTGCCGATATATTTGGGCAATTCCTTTATAATGCCCTCTTTAATTCTGTCATTAGGCGCAAAAACTATATTCATTCTCGGCTTGCCCTCTTTTGAAACACACATAAGATATGCGTTTTCGTCGTCGGCGTTACAGGTGAAAGTGTATTTTTCGTTTGTGTTGTTAACCCTGCCGGCATTGTATTTTTCAATCGAAGAAATATTGGCTATATCAAAGCTTAATATCCGTTTTCTTGAATTTTTTGCAATTATTTTATCAACATCAAGTGTACCGTTTGTAATGATATACTCATATTCAATAAAGAAATTCTGCGATAACTTATAAGCGCCGTAGAATATCAAACCAACGGCAACAATGCCGATAAACGCTCCTAAATATTTGGCTATAATAAGAAACGCAACAAAGGATAAAATAAGTGCGGCTATCCAAAGTAAAACGAGCAACAAAGCGCCCTTTAATCCCTTCTTAACGGGGACTATCTGTTCAAAAAAAGTATCCATTAAACACACTCCAAAATACATATTACTTGCATTATATACTATTTTAGTATATAATTATTAAAATTTCAAGTAAAATTATAGAGGTAAAGCATTTTGAAAATCAAAGAAGAGTACAGTTTGATAACCGAAAACGGTCAAAATATCGTTGTTTGCAAAAACAAGGGCTTTTCAAACTCGATTATTTTAAGCCATATCTCGGCGTCAATTTTTAACAAATTAAAGGAAAAAGACTGTTCAAAGGAAGAACTTTTACATTTTCTGCTTGATAATTTTGATATTTCAACTGTTTTAGCTTTAAGTGATTTAGATATTTTTATAAAACTTATGAAAGAGAATGATATTCTTGAATAAAAACATAAAAACAAAGAACGGTGCCTTTTGGTGGGTATTCAGAAGAACGAAAAAGTTTTTCCCGTGGATACTTTTAAGTTCGCTCATTTCGGTTGTTTCTTCGCTCATACTAATCGGATTGGCGTATGTATCAAAAATGGTTATTGATGCGGGAACGCACGGTCATAAGGAACAGTTTTTGACGGCGAGTGTTTCTATAATACTTTTTCTTGCGTTCCAGATTATTCTTGATTCGGTTTCTTCAATGTTAAGTGTCCGTGTTTCGGGGAAATACACAATTTCGCTCAGAAATCATATGTTCTCCTCGGTTTTACACAAAAAATATTCCGAAATGTTCGGTACGCATTCGGGCGATATTCTTAACCGCTTTACATCGGATATTGATGCCGTTTCAAGCGGTGCGCTTAACATTATTCCGAGTATTTTTTCAATGCTTACAAAGATAATTGTCGGCGGAATTGCACTCATTATGCAAAACTGGAAATTGGCAATTATTGTTTTGGTTGTCGGATTTGTATTTCCGCTTGTCGGGAAGATGGTAAGCAAAAAATATAAATATATGCACAAAGAGGTACAAAGAAGCGAGGGTATGGCCCGTGCCTTTATGCAGGAAAGTTTCGTAAATGTTCTTGTTATCAAAACCTTTTCGAGCGAAACCCCTATTCTTAAAAAACTAAATGAGTATATGGATAAAAACCTGTCGCTTAAATTAAAGCGCAATCTTTATTCGGTTATTGTTCATGCTCTGCTTTTCTCGTTTTTCTCATTTGGCTATTACGGTGTTTTGATTTGGGGCTCGGCACAGCTTGTTTCGGGATTTTCGTTTGGTACGCTTAACTATTATTTACAGCTTGTTTCGATTCTCCGCAATCCGCTTCAAAGTATTTCGAGCGTTATCCCGACCTACTATTCAATGCTTGCGTCGGCTGAACGGCTTATGGACCTTGAAAGTATAGATGCCGAACCCGAGCCGATTAACAGTAATGAGCTTAAAGCCGTTATGGACGGATTTTCGTCAATAGATGTCGATAATCTTGCTTTTGCGTATGACAACGAGTTAGTTCTTAAAAACTGCACATTTAAGATAAACAAAAACGATATAACCGCAATTACGGGCGAATCGGGAAGCGGAAAGAGTACACTGTTTAAGCTCATTTTAGGTCTTTACGACCCGACGGGCGGAAGCATAACCTTTAACGGCACCAAAAAAATAGATGCGTCAACAAGAGGTATGTTTTCGTATGTTCCGCAAACCAATATGTTGCTTTCGGGTACGATAAGGGATAACCTTACACTTTGCAACCCGAATATAAGCGAGGACGAGCTTATAAAGGCAACAAAAACCGCCGTGATTTACGATACGATAAAAGACCTGCCTGACGGATTTGATACGGTACTTACCGAGCGTGGAGGCGGACTTTCGGAAGGTCAGCTCCAACGAATTTCCATAGCGAGAGCACTCCTTTTTGATGCGCCTATTCTTTTGTTTGATGAATCGACCTCGGCGCTTGATGAAGAAACCGAAACCGCACTTTTGTCGAATATCAAAAAATTAAACGAAAAAACGGTTATTTTCATTACCCACCGAAACACTTCACTTTCGGTGTGCGACAGAATAATCCATGTTGAGGATAAAAAATACAGTGTAATTAAGTAATAAAAATCCCCCTGTTTTTAACAAGCAGGGGGATAATTTTTTAATTATTAAAGCTTTTCGCAAAAATCACCGATTGAATTATCGTCTTTTAAGTCTACATCACACGGCTTCTTTGTCAAAGTCCAAGTTTCTGCAAGTGTGCTTGTTTTGTTTGGCTTAACTTCTTTTAATTCGCCTAACGATTCAAGCTCGATAAATGCGTCGCAGGAGTATGTTTCAAACGAACATCCGCCGTCGGGATATTTAGCTGTCGGGTGTAAGGTTTCGTAGGATTTTGTAAACACCTCATTACCCAAAACATAGTGTATTTTACCGCAATTTAGGTCAAAACCTAATTTTATGGGTGTTTTTGCATTTACATCTTGGCGAAGTGTAATAAATCTCTTGCCGTAGAAAATTCTGTCATCGCTTAAATCGGTGTAGGGCCAAACCGAGATAATTCTGTTTGAAAGAAGTCCCGTATCGTTTGTGTTCATCGGAATTATTGCAGTACCGCCGACAGCCGAAACACTAAGTCCCCAAATGGAAAATTCCTTCGGCTTTGAGGTAATGTTCGTAACAGCCATTTTTACCTGCATTTTGTTATCTTCACCCATAATTATTTCGAGTGTTTTTTGAACGCCGTTCTCTTTTTCGGGACGGGGAATAAACAAAGCGCCGTTTTCGGTTTGCTTATATTCTACTCTGTAATTGTCGGGGCTGTATGTTTCGGGATAACTTTCGGGTGAAAGCCAAATTCTATGTCCGCCTAAATTTTCCCAGAATGTGTCCTTACCGAAATAATCTTCGTATTCTTTATCGGTTTTGGTGCCGAAACTTTTGCGGTTGTCGTTCATAAAGTTCTGACCGCCGGCAAATCCGAAATAAATTACACGGGGACCTAAATCCAATGTAACCTTTGCCTCGATTTTGCCGTTTGTAACCGACAAAACTCTTCCGTAGTCCTTAAAGGACGCAATTTCTTTTACACTTATCATTTTTTACACTCCGTTTTTAATAATTTATATTTGTATTCAAGACCGCATTCGAGCGGTTCCTTAAAGGACAGCGCATATAGGTCGGTAGCACGGCATTCGGTCTCGAAAATTTCTTTTGCATCGTCGCTAAGCGCTTTTATTTCATTTACACGCATAATAACGGGAACAAGCGAAACGGCTTTTCGTATATGCTCTTCACCCGATTTTGAAAACCCGAGTAATCGAATATAGGGTGGCGTAGTCATAAAGAATTTTTTGTCAAACCCGAGAGCCGCCGATAAAACAAGCCTTCTTACACGGGCAAGTGTGTATCTTTTCGACTTAATCATATTATATAACTCATCAAGACTTGTTGCAACCCTTATTGAAAAATAAAGTTTATTTTCTATACCCTCGCTTAAATCGGGCAAATTCTTAAAATCTTCAAGGGTTTTAGTCCGAAGAGTTGCAAGTATTGCTCTTTCAATCCGCAAAATATCTGCCGAAATATCAGCGCCGATAATTTTTCTTAAAGGAAGCGGAATAAATCTTTCGGCATAAGCTATATCTCCCGATTTGATTTTTTCTCTTATAAAGGACGACGAAACAAACGGCGAATTATTTTCCGTACTGTCGTGCGCTTCACCGACTCTTTTAATTGTCATAAACTTTACGGGCAGTCGTAAATTCCGTGCCGCCATAATATATTCAATACCCAAGTTGTTGTTTGGTTTTGTTAAAATATCACTGTCGGCGCCGAGCATAATTGCCGTTTCTTCTCTTGCCGCCGCAAAGGTAATACCCGACTGTAATTTTTCGGATAAAAGAGATGAAAACTTATCGGACAGCAAAATATCGGCGGTTTTCGTTAAAGCGTCTATATCACCGCATTCGCTTCCGAAAAGTATGGTGTCGCAACCTAAATTATAGAGTTGCCATACTCCGCAAAGAGCAAAATTCTGCGCTGTTGACATAGACCAAAGCACAGGCATTTCGGCAACAATATCAACTCCTGCAAGCAGGGCTGTTTCGGCACGCTTTTGCTTTGAAAAGACCGAAACATCTCCACGCTGAACAAAATTTCCGCTTATGGTACAAATAACGGTGTTCCCGTTTTGCTTTGCAAAATCAATAAGTTTTTTATGTCCGTTATGAAGCGGATTGAATTCGGCTATTATTCCGACAACTCCCAATGTATGACACCTCCTAAAAAGAACTTGAAAAGTGAATGTAAATAATGTATTATAATATGATGTAAAAGCCGTCATTTATTTTAACATATTATTTGACGGTCTTCAATAATAATTTAAGCAAAAAGGAAAGAAAACTATGAAGATTTTTGTTGTTAATGCAGGAAGCTCATCACTTAAATATCAGCTTATTGATATGGAAAATGAAACCGTGCTTGCAAAAGGACTTTGCGAAAGAATAGGTGTTACAGGCGCTATTTCCCATAAGGCAGCCGACGGAAGAAAATATGAGGCGGAAACGCCGATGCCTACCCATAGTGAGGCATTTGAAGCCGTTGTTTACGCAATGACTAAATCCGATGCAAAGGTTATAGATTCGTTTGACGAAATTTCGGCTATCGGACACCGTATAGTACAAGGCGGTGCAATTTTCAAGAATTCCTGCCTTATAACCGATGATGTGCTTTCAAAGATTTCCGATTTGGGCGTTATGGCACCGCTTCATAATCCTGCGCATGTTTTGGCAATCAAAGCGTGTGTTAAAACCTTCGGCGATAAAATTCCGCAGGTTGCCGTTTTTGATACTTCTTTCCATCAAACCATGCCCCCGAAGGCATATATGTATGCGTTACCTTATAAATACTATGAAGAATATGCCGTCAGAAAATACGGCGCACACGGCACTTCGCATCATTTTGTATCCGACCGTGTTGCCGTTCTTGAAAATAAGGACAAAAAAGACCTTAAAATTATTACCTGCCATTTAGGAAACGGCTGTTCGATTACCGCTATAAAGAACGGTGAGTGCATTGACACATCAATGGGCTTTACTCCGCTTGACGGCTTTATGATGGGTACCCGTTCGGGCTCTCTTGACCCGTCGGCTTTAACCTATATTGCGGAGAAAGAAAACCTTTCACCTGCCGATATAAACAGAATTTGCAATAAGGAATCGGGTATGTTCGGTATTTCGGGCGTTTCAAACGATAACCGTGATATCGGCGCCGCCGCTGAAAGCGGAAACGAAAGAGCAAAGCTTGCCGTCGATATGCAGCGCTATCAAATTCTTAAATTTGTAGGTCAGTATATCGCCGCAATGAACGGTGTTGACGCAATCTGCTTTACGGGCGGTATCGGTGAAAATGACCCCGAGCTTCGTGAATATGTTTGCGAAAACTTAAAATTCTTAAATGTAGAGATAGACGGCGACTTAAATAAACTTCGTGGCAAAGAGGTTAAAATTTCAACCGAAAACAGCGGTGTTGATATTTTTGTTATCCCGACAAACGAAGAGCTTGCTATCGCAAGAGATACTTTGGAAATCGCTTCAAAATTATAATAAGAGATACGGTGAATTTATGAATAACAGTGCATTAAAACAAAAAATAGCCGACGGCGGTTTGGATAAAGATTTTTCGCTCCTTTATACCGACACAAAAAATGCGGCTCAAAGATATATTAAAGCGATAGATTCCTTTACTGCTTTGTACGGCGAAAAGGATAATCTTCGTTTGTTTTCGGCTCCCGGAAGAACCGAAATCGGCGGAAATCATACCGACCATCAGCTCGGCTGTGTTCTTGCCGGCAGTGTAAATCTTGATGTTATTGCTGATGTAAGCGCAAACGACGAAAATATCATTCGTATTCGCTCGGAAGGATACAAAATGGATATTATCGAGCTTGATAACCTTTCGGTTTGTGCCGAAGAAACCGGCAGGTCGGCATCTCTTATAAGGGGTGTCTGCGCCGCTTT
>JAZUFQ010000038.1:0-26038 GCA_045640745.1 Acutalibacteraceae bacterium | reverse complement strand
CACAGAACGACATGGCTACGATCCGACTTCTTCAAAGGGTGTTCTCCTGCCTTTTTTGAGGTGGGGGGAGTCAATTTTAATTTGCTCAAACCGAAAAATAAGAGATTTTAATTTGCCTTTATAGCAATTTATAAATCTCTCATCAACAGTTCTCCGTCTGCTCCTATTTCGTATCTCCTCTTGTGCCTTATGTGTTCTTTATTGTGGCAATCTTGACACAACGCCTCGAGGTTATCGTGATTGAGAGTGACTTGTGGGTTGTTGATGTTTTCCGTCGAGATGTAGTTCTTATGATGAACTATCTTCGCAGGTCTTATTTCGCCATTCTCGAAACATCGCTCGCATAGACCGCCCACCTTGCTCAAATATGTTTCTCGACACAGTTCCCACGCTTTTGACTTATAAAAGGCATAAGCCTCTTGTGTGTATTCTCTCAATGTTGCCCACCTCCTCAAAGGGTATTAAATGATTAAATATAATAATAGGAGCTTACAAATGACTATCCATCACAACAGAAAAAAGAGTCGACATTGGGTGGGCGTCAACATCAACTCTTTTTCACTTTATACAATATCAAATTAAATTGTGCTTTTGTGTGCTATCTTATTTGAGGTCATCCTCTTTGAATTGTTCCCACTCTTTGAGCCTCTCCTCGTCTGGTCTTTCGGTTCTCTCAAATTCCGAATGATTCAACAATGTTTCAACCGCTCTTGCCGTTGCGTATGTGACAGAGTAGGTTCTTATCTTGCAACCGATGTAAATCTCAATCTTTTCCATTATCTTTTCCTCTGCCATTTTCCGTCTACGATTTCATACTCTCTCGATTGTTCGTTGTATTCTTTCTTGCAATCGTTAAGAATCAGCTCTTCAAATTCTCTTGTATCTCCTATCTTGCAAAAGACTCTCATTTGCCCTGTTTCCTTTTCTCTGTGAGTGTGAATCTTAATCCATTCAAAGCGCCTGTAATCGTAAGACGGCTTGAACCAGATATGAAAGCCTTTAATGTTCTTTTGTTCTTCTGTGAAATACTCATTCTTGAAATTCTGTTGTATTTCGTGAACTTTCTTCGCCCTTATTCTGTCGACAACGCCCCTTGCATATTCTCCAAGATGTTTGAAATTGTAATCTCCCACAAATTCAAAGAGATGTATATCTTTCTCGAGTGCCTCTTTGATGTCCGTCTCAATCTGTTCTCTTGTGCTTGCCTTTTTCTCTCTTGGCATAGAGTCAATAATTTTAATTGCCATTGTCTGCCCCTTTCATCATATCCTTAAATTTGTCATCAATCGGAATGTGTATCATCACATTAAAAGCACTCAAGGAGAGAGATTCTCCTCTTGAGTCTTTCGTATATCTGATTGTCACATTCGCAGGCTTTGGCAACGAAAGTTTTCTTGTGTCATATATTAAGCCTTTAACATCAAACGCCTTGTTCATTTTCTCCCTCCTCTGCAATGATTTCGTTCTCGATTTCCTGTGTATATTTTTTTATTCTCTCAATTCTCTTTTCGAGAGTTGGCTCTTGCGCAACAACCAAGATGTTGTTTAATGCAAGTGCGATGTTCAATTTTCTTTCAAGTGTCATTCTTCTACTCCTTTCTGCATATCCATATATGCTTTGATTAAGTCTTGAATCTCAACCATTTGTTCCTGCACTCCTCGATGTGATACATACCCTAAATCACTACAAAGATAATTTATTTCATCACATCTTTTGTGTATTGCCTTTAAGAGACAACCTCTCTCAATTTCTTCCTTGAGTCCTGCCTTGTATTCTTCCTCGGTAACTTCTCTTATTGTCATTTCTTCAACTCCTCCGCTTTTTCTTTTACAAGACATAGAGAGAACATTGCGAACTCGCAGGAATCAATCTCTGTTAGGCTCTGCACCAAGTCATCAAGCGCCTTGTTGTATTCTTCCCTGCTTACTCTCTCATAGATATTTTTTATTGTGTCCTCTGCTCTGTATTGTTTCTTGATTATGCTCTCCGCTTGGATGAGCAACGCCTCTTTTGTGTAATGCTTTCTATGTTCGCAGAAGTCGCACTCTAAATCGCAAGGGATGTCGTCATCCTCGCAAGCCATTGTCTTTTCGTATTCTTTCAACCATTCTGCATTGTTCATTTTTTACCCTCCTATTCCTCGTTGTCAGCTTTGATAATCAAAGCAATGATAATTATCGTTACTACAAAAACAAGAATACATCCGAATTTCTCCATTTATTCTCCTTTCTCCCAATAGTTCAAAGTGTTGTATTCTTCTAAAATATATTTCTTGATAAATCTGCTTGCATATTGTGGATGTATGAGTGATCTGATTGCGCCTTTCGTCTTGTGACATATCTTTTGCAATGGAACTACTTCCAACGGCTCAAATATGAAATTCTCTTTAGGTTTAATGTTTATAAAATAGTATTGAGTCGGCTTGATGTAATAATCGCCGTTTTGTGTTCTGTCCATATCGATAAGAGCTGGCTTTAAGCACCAATACCTCGTCAAATAGTGGTGTTCTTGATAAGGGTTCTCTATTATCAATTTAAGATTTCGCTCATTTGCTATAATTACCAATTGAGAAATCGTTTGATAAAACTCTGTAATTTCTCTTTGAACTTTCATTGAATATTCAATTTTCCTGTTCTCATCCCATTTAATTTGACTATAATTTTCTCCTCTTAACCACAAGTTGACCTGGCACTCGAACCTTGTGCAAGGAAAGAACGCAATCACGATGTCATCCTGCGTCATATCATCGAATATGCTCGGCTCGTGGTTGTACCCCCCCCGAATTTCTTCGAATAAATCACAAATGTTGTCTGTTTCTCCGAACTCGTTCTGCAAGTCGTAATCTTCCGCAGGAATACCAAGTTTTATAAATTCATTTTTGAATGTTCCGCTCTGCTCAAATAAGCAATGCGCTTTTCTAATCATTGACGAACTCCTTTCTCAACTTGTCGAACTCGACGAGCGCTATTCCGTGAAGATGTCTCACTCGTGAGAATGAGTAATTCATTTTTGTTGCAATCTGTTCCAATTTCATTCCCTCAACATATCTCATAAACAACAACTCTTTGAGAGTCTCATTTTCTATCAGATCAATTTCTCTTGTGATTGTATGTTGAAGATTCAAACATGCCTCAATCGTTTCCTTGAGTTCTCGTTCTACCTCATCAATCTTTATGACCTTTCTCTCTATCGTGTCGCCTGTCTTGGTTGTGTTGACTACTTCTTTTGAGTAATCAATCGCACCAATGCAAGTTGCAAGTTCTCGAACTTCGTCAAGTTCTCTCTGCTTTCTTCTTGCTTTGTTCTTCAAAGCATTTATTTGTCCTAAATATTCCTTTGCGGTCATTTCCCCTCCTTTTCCCTCTGCAATTTTGCAACGATAAGAGTCAACTCGTCTCTCATTCCTAAAGAATATCCATACCTAAAAATCGAAAACTCATCATTCGTTAGAAAGTCTTTTACAACTTGCGCTTGAGTTTCGTTGGCTTGGAACTCTTCTCCCTCGATAATTATTTTCATTTCTTTTTCTCCTTGTATGTATACCAGACGGAACTCGAGGTTCTGTTCACGACTCGAACTCTTTGCTTTTTCTTTTCCTTTTTGCCGTCCTCTTTCTTAAACTCAACAAAATCTCTTGTCGGAGGAATACTCTCAATCGAATAAACTCCCCACAAAGAACCCTCTCGTCTTGCATAATCTAAAGTGTTAGCGGTAATCTCAAATTGAGACAGGAGTTGCGGAGTAGTTCCACGAAAGACAACTCGATTGTACTTATTCCTCAATTCGTAATAATTAGCCATTGACTACCTCCTGCAAGAGCTGGCTCTTTGCTTTCTCTAATTCCAATATTTTCGAGTATAAAAACTCATTGCTCATTATCTTTTCGAGGTCATCCTCTGCAATCTCTAAAGTCTTGAATTGCTTTCCACAGATTAGGCACTCTCTTCTCCTGTAAGTTGTCCCTTTTTTGTCTCTTGTCTCAACAATCTTTATCTGCTCATTAAAGCAATAAGGACATCTTTTGACATTTTTGAACATTGCCATTGTCTCCTCCTTAATACGAAACGATTTCATCAAGAGGACATTTGCCCTCGTTCTCTCTCATATAATCGCAAACTCCCTCGTCGTCTGCGGTGTCTCTATACTTGCAGAAATTGTCGCAAACATTCTCTGCGGTTTCTTCAATAATTTGTCTTAACTCGTCCAAGTTCTTTTCCTCCTCGTCTGGTTCTTTATAGCAAGATTGACATCCGTCACAAATTCTCGCCGTGTTCTTAATGCACCAATAAGCCATTCTTGATTCTCTCGATTCCTTTCTTTGCTCCCTCAAGGTCTCCTGCCTTTATCTGACCTTTGATTGTTTTATAAGTCTGCTTTGTGATTAAAGGTCTTATTTCCTTTAATGCGTTTATAGTTTCAATTTCTCTCACTCGATTCTTATCTCCTCTGTTAGTTCTTCAAAGTCATAGGCTCTTTGCTTCCCTGCCCATTTGATGATTTTTGGGTTTATATATTTATCATTATCATTAACATTTTCATTATCATTAACATTAGGTTTGCCTTTGGTTATGGTTTGGTTATGGTTTGGTTTTTCTTTGGTTATGGTTTGGTTTTCGCTTTTTCTTGGTCTGCCACCTTTGCAACCATTCTCAAACCTTTTGTTGTTAGCGTCGATTTGAGGCTTTGCCAACTTGAAGAAAGTTTTCACAACTCCGCTTGCGTCTGGTTCTTTGTCGTCCAATGCGTACTCGGTAAGAGAAACAACGCAACGCTTGAAATCTTCCGCAGGCAAGTCCTCTATTGCCTCCATAAACGACCTATAAAAAACAAAACTGTCTCTCATTGATTCTGTGTCTCCTTGATAATCTTTCTTGCAGAGCGTAAGGCAAGAGCAATCTGCTTGAGTCTGCTCTCCTCTTGGTTCTTCCATTGAGCAACAAGTTCAATTTCTTTGTTGGTATGAAATATCCCTGTCCGTCCTGCATATTCAAAATGCAAGTCTCTCGTCTCTCTTTGCTTATCAGCTCACGAACTACTCGAGGAGTAAGTCCGCACATCTTGGAAATTTCTTCTGCGGTTCTTGCGTTCTCTTGTCCGATTCCTATATATTTCTTGATATTAAAATTGCTAAACATTGCCCTTGCTCCTTTCGTATAGTTTCAAAAAGTCCTCTGCACTTAAAACGACAACCCATTTCTCGCCGTTCTTCCTGTGCCATACTGTCGGAATCTCGTTTGATCTGGCGTCCCTTTGTGCCTGTTCCATTGCGTCCCATAATCGAAACGACTCTGTTCTTTTAATTTCAATGTGTATATTTTCAAGTCCCACGACATCCGCATTTCCCTCTATTCCGCAGAATTGTTGACCTCGTCTTGCGTCGTATCCGTGAGCCTGTAATAAATGAGCGATTTCTAACTCGCCCCTCTTTCCTTTATCTCTTGAGGCTTTTCCCATTGCCCCTCCTTTCTTGCCCGACACTTTGGGGAGAATGTCGGGCGGTGGAATAATTACGGCGTTTCGTGTGTGTGATGAAATAAACGCCAAAAGGTTTTTATAAATAATTGCGTCCGAATGTTGCGAGAAATTCTTCTCGAGTTCCGATGTTGTTCTCGAAGTATTCCTGCGCTCTCTTCTTTAGCAAATTATCAAGTTTCTTGTTGAAATGTACGCCCTCATTTGAGCCGTTGTGATGTTCAAAGCAAAGCCAAACTTTCAAACCCAATCTCTCGGAGTTCTTCCTGTTGGATGTTCCGTAGAAAATATGGTGTTCGTGCAGGCTTTCTGTTCTTCCGCAGATATAACACTCTTTGTAATTGCTCAATTTACTTTGCATACCCTCTCAACCTTTCCAATTCTTGAGGCGTCATTGTCTCAATTTCGAGTTCTTTCGCCTCTGCGATTGTTCCGTCTATTAAGATTGACATCTCTTTTGTGTCGTATTCGTGAGTGCCTCTATAAACTTTGTAATAATAGACAACGATTCCGTTCTCCGTTTTCGTTCCGCAGGGTTTACAATGCAGATGTTCTTGCAGAACCATTTGCTCGGGTGGAATCTGTGTCTTTATGATTGCCTCTTGCTCGTCTATCAATAGCACTTGCCCATAGTGAAAAATCAGCTCATTTTTGACTCTTGTCTTGCTATCTGGTGGAACTTGTGCCTCTGCAATCTTTCCGACGAGTAAGTGGAAGTAAGCGTTGGCGTCAAGCGACCTTTTATTTCGCTCAATTTCGGCTTTTATCTTTAAAGGCTTACTCTTTATCGACTCGCACATTTGCGCCACATCCTGCGCTTTTCTGTGCGTCCTAAATGAGAGAATTGTCTCTCCTGTTGTGTAATCAATTGAAATGTTTTCAAATGTTCCTTGTAATTCCATTTACGCCTCGAGAAATTCCTCCTCGATTACCTCCTCAATGTGTTCCATTAACATTTCCACAATCTCTGCAACGGAAATGTCGTTTTTCTCTGCAATGATTTCCAACTTGTCCGCCTCTGTGTCATATACATTTATTGATTTCATTTGTTGCCTCCTGTTGCCTTGAGACCTCTCAAAGCGCTTTCTGCTTGCTCGCTTGTAAGTTCCTCGAGAGTATTTACTCCGAAACGCTCACAAACGATTGACTCATCCTTTCCTGTTCTCTTCAACTCTGTGAGAATCTTTCCGAGTTGTTCTTGGGATAAATGCAGGACAAGGTCTGCTTTTGAATCTTTCTCTCTCTTGAACTCGTTCGAATCTGCGTCCTTTGTGTCATCCAACAGGAACAAAGCATTGAGTGCGTATTTTCTCGCATAAGAACTCGCCGTTCCTGTCGTCTGGTCTGCGGTCATTCCTTTGTGTTCGGAAAGTTCCGCAAATGCCGTTGATGAAATCTCTTTGAAGATGTTCAAGTTGCCGACTTGAGTCTCCTCGATGTCGATTAGTGTCGCCGTTGCCTTTACAAATAAGCGTCCCTCGATTGCAACAATCTCGTCATTGATAACAAGTGTTGCCTTGTGTTTCTTCAAGTGAGGCTTTACAGATTCGAGAATCTGCTCTGCGCTCCTGTATTTGTACTTGCCGAAATCGTTTGTCTTGTCCTTTGGCGCTTTGACCTCTTGTTGTATTGCTAATAGTTTCTCGTATATGTTCATTGAATTTTCTTTTCTCCTTTGCTATAATTTCTTTGTGTGTTTTTAAGCGTCCCGACTTGTTCGGGCGCTTTTTTCTTTGCCGTAAATCAGCTCGAGAACTTCTTGAGGCTTGATGTCTAAATGCTTGACATACATCCTCAACTCTTCGATTGTGAGAGAGTCGGGTTGATTTATCTTCTTTGTTGTAGTTGATTTACACTCTCCAATCTTTCTCCCGAGGTTCTCCTGCGTTCCGATACCCTGTCGGATGATTTGAGCCTTTATGATATTTGAAAAGGTCCTGTTCTCATCCTCAAATGATTTTCTAATTCTTGGCATTTTCCGCTCCTTTCGTCTTTGCATAGAGGAAACCCTCAACGAAAGACATCAGACGCTCTCGTTCTGTATCATCGAGACTCTTTACAACCTCGCAGAACTTATCGAGCGTTTCTTTTTCCTGTTCGCTCATTTTCTACCTCCTTTACCATAGATTTTTTGAGAGACTCCATTGCCTGCTCCATTTGAGAGAATGATTTCATTGCATTGTATTCGCAGAGCCTCTTGTCTTTCTCTGCTCTTGCGTTTAGATATTCACGCTCCCATATTTCGAAAGACTCGACACATTCTCGGATGTGTGCGAGTTCTGTCTCCCTCGACATTTTGATTTCTTCCGTTGGTTCGTATTCGTTCCCGATACCGAGAACAAAAGCGACAACTCCAACAATTACGGAAATAATTGCTAATGCTACGAAAAATATAAAAAGTATTTTGAAAACTATCATTTCGACCTCCTAAAAATCTATGACCTCGTCCCTTGCTAAACTCTGCGCCCATTCGATAACCTCAATCGGAATGACTTTGTCGTCCTCGAAATATCCAACGGCAAACCAGATCACACTCGAAAAGTTTTTGATTGCGTTGTTCTTCCCGATGTGCTTGTTCGCTATTCTCTTAAATTCTTCAATCTCTTTTTGTGGAATGTTGGCACGAATTGCGCCGTTTGATTTTTTACTCATTACAGTTGCTCCTTTCGTGGCTCTCGCCTGCACTTGTTTATTTCTTTTCGAAACTTATTTGTTTCTTCAAGAAACATATTAAAGCCTTTTTGATGATTTGTAAAGAAAAAAGTTTCCAAAACGAAACATTTTTGATAAAATAGCCGATATAAAAAGAAAAAAGGAGATAAAACGATGAATGAGAGACTTAAATTCATAAGAAAGAACGCTAAACTCACTCAAACAGAATTTGCCGAAAGCATAGGTCTCGCAAAATCTACTTGGAGTAAAATTGAGTTGAACTACGCAATCGCAACAGATAGAACAATCAAGGACATTTGCAGAGTGTATCGTGTCAATGAGAGCTGGTTAAGAACAGGCGAGGGAGAACCTTTTGCAAATAGGTCAAGAAATCAAGAGATTGCAGATTTTATAAATGATGTAATGGAGAGCAATTCATCCGCAGACGATGATTTCCGCAAGAGATTGATTTTTGCTCTCTCAAGACTTGATTCGAAAGATTGGGAAGTGTTGTCCGACATTGCAGAGAAAATAAAAAGCGCAGAATAAAATCTGCGCCTGCTTGTCAGCTTAAAATGTTGACGATGAATCGAACTATCTGCTCGAGAACCCATTCGTCCTCAATGCCAGATATTAAAGCAATGATTTGATTTTGTAATTCGTTCATATAAAACAACCCCTTTCCAATAAAAAAACACACAACAGGAGGAACACACAATGGCAACCGCAAAGAAACTCCCCTCGGGTAACTTTAGAGTCCGAGTCTATGTCGGCGTAGGTGCTAACGGAAAAAAGAAATATAAATCTTTTACCGCAACAACCAAAAAAGAGGCAGAAAGACTCGCTCTTGAATATGTCGCAATTGATGAAAATCTTTTGTCTTTTGGGAGCGCTCTTGACGAGTATATCAAAAGCAAAGAGAAAATATTGTCTGCCTCTACTATAAGAGAATACAAACTCTCACGCAAGAGAAATTTTGCAATGATAGAAAATGTCCCAATTGAGAATCTCACTCAACAGGACATCCAAGTTTTTATAAATGATCTGGCGAGAAATCACTCTCCCAAGACTTGTCGAGATGTTCACGGCTTAATCTCTGCCGTTTTCAAAATATACAGACCGAATTTTCTATTGCAGACAACACTCCCTCAAAGAGTGCATACAAATTTATATATACCAAGTGACGACGACATCAAGCGTCTTGTTGCGTTCCTTGAGGTCAACAATCCGAACCTCTGCAATGCCGTCCTGCTTGGCGCACTTGCTCCAATGCGTAGAAGTGAAATCTGCGGTCTTGAGTCAAGCGACATCAAGGACAATGTGATTCACATTCAACGAGCCGTTGTTCGTGACGAGAGCGGTCATTGGGTAACAAAGACAACCAAGACATACTCAAGCGACAGATTCGTCTCAATGCCTCAATTCGTCATTGATAGAATCAAGAACAAGCAGGGAAGAATTGTCCCTTTGACTCCGACGACAATCACGAACGAATTTGTCAAAGCGAGAAAGACTCTCGGATTGCCCCATTTTAGATTCCACGATTTGAGACATTATGGAGCGTCAATGCAACACGCAATGGGAGTCCCCGACGCTTATATTATGCAGAGAGGCGGTTGGTCGTCTGATGTAGTTTTAAAGCAAGTCTATCGTCACGCACTCTCCCAAGAGGAGCAAATCGTCAATGATAAAATAAACCAAAAGTTCTCCGAAATATACGACAAACAATAGAGCTGATATTTGAAAATATTGTGTTTTATTTGTGGGGAAATTGTGGGGAAATAAAAAACACCGCTTATTTGCGGTGTTCGATGAGTTCCTCGACAGGCAACCCTGTCAAATTGCAGATTGTGTCGAGGCTCTCAATTGAGATTGGTTGATTATTTCTAATCTTTGTCAATGTGCTTTCGCTCAATAGTTTATCTCTTCGGAGGCAGGTCGTCGAATAGCCTGCCTCTTTTAATTTGTTCAAGATGTCTTTATAAATTATCATTTTACAACTCCTCGATTTTTACTCCGTATTCGTCCGCCGTGATGAACTTGCAGACGAGCAAAGGGTTTTGATTTTTCTCTCTTTGAAACTTAATCGCTTGAGATAATTCTTCAAAGAATCTGGTCTCAATCAATGCTCCTGTCTTGTAAACTTCAACGCCTATCTTATCAAATTGTCTATGTTTCATTTTATACCTCCTGCGGTGTTTTGAGTGTTATCGCCTCACTTCTTCATTATCGAACTACTCGTGACAATTCGCTTGTGTCTCCGCACATTCTGCCGAGTTCTTCTCCGTCCTTGTGGAATATCAAGCAAACTTGAGATGTGCTTTGAATCTCCTCGACCTTATCGAAACCGCATATTGCCTCACGCCAAAACTCCCACTCGCTAACCTGTTCAAATGCTCCGTTTGTTTTTTTGAAAAATTTCATTGATTTTTCCTCCTTGTGTGTTTTTTATTTCCTCGGGGAGTTGCCTCCCCGATTGTGACCTTTAGTTGTTCATTAAGTATCTATAACCTGTATTGAATAAACCCGATGTGAAATAAACAACTCCGTTTATTCTTAATGTGTATGAGTGAGAACTCCTCTCTGCCCAACCCTCGTTGATATACATTGCGAATTTGTTTCCCTTTGATGTCTTTCCGCTTATGTAGTGAGCGTCTGCTTTTTCGATTTCGATTCCGTCTCGCAGACACTCGGCTTTGAATTGTTTCAACCACTTTTCATATTCCTCGTGTGCAATTCGTGTCAGCTCCGACCAACTATTCTCTTTTTCAAGAATCATTTTATCCTGTGCGATTTTTTCCTCAACCCTCTCAAGTTCTCCTGTCGCTTTCTCTAATCTCTTGAAAGCGTTCTCGAGTCTCTTTTGAATATCTTCAACCTCTCTCTCGTAGTGGAACTTGTCGAACCAAGCGTTCATTTGATTGTCTGTTGATGTGTCTCTGTGAATAAACATTTCTTCTCGAGTCCAATTGCAATCAAGTTGTTTGCATTTATCGATTCGCTTGTTCATCAGATTTGAATTTCTTTCGAGAGACTTTGTAAGTCTTTCAATCTCTTTTTTTATGCTTTCGACTTTCTTTTCTGCCATTATCATAAGATTCGCCCTCCAATTATTCGTATATATACTCGTTGTCGTCAAGTCCTTGATAACCGACCTCGATTCCCATTATCTCTTCCTCTGTGCATTTATAGATGTTGCAAATCTCTTTGTCTTTAAGAGGTCTTGTTGTTTGAATTGTGTAGATGTCATCGTTGATGTAGATTTTTGTTTCAAATGCTTTAAATTTTCCCATTTCGTGTTCCTCCGAGTGCGTTTTTTATTTTATTATACACTCTTAAAAGTGTAATGTCAATAAAAATATGACACAAAGTATGACACGAAAAATAAAAAACCGCCTTTTTAAGCGGTTTATAGAGTCGGAGTGACAAGATTTGAACTCGAAACTGTTTCCTTTTGCGAAACTTTTTAAAAAATGCCTAAATCTCGACCTTTTCCCTTTGTTTCGTGGGTTTCTGTTTTTTACTCGGTGTAAAATTTTAAACCAAAAGTTGCGAAAAATGAAACAGAAAATATAATAATTTCAAAAAGTATGCCACAAAGTATGACACGACATAAAAAAAGACCGCAAGAGAGAGCAATTCTCCCCTGCGGTTTTTCTGTAATTTAGATAAATTACTTCTTTTTCAAGTAGGACATAAAAACCCAACCTGTCTCGCCTTTTAATTTGCCCCACATTCCCTCTTTTCTCTCAATCTCGATAATTTGTCCCTTTTTGAGAGTTTTCTTAATCTGTGAGCGTGTAGTTGCGTTGAGGCGTACATTTAAGACTTTCGCCGTTACTTCGTAAGTATTGCCCGAAGAAACAACAGGCATTTCGAGAACTTGTCCGACGCTTATCTTGTTTACATCCTTTATTTTATTTAATTTTGCGATTGCAGAAACGCTTGTGAAATGAGATTTCGCAATGCTTGAAAGAGTGTCGCCTCTTCGTACTGTGTAAGTAATAGAGACGCTTGTCTTTTCTTCCTTTGGTTCTGTCTTTAGAATTGGCTCTTTGACCTCTGCCTCGTAACTTGTGTCAAGGTCAACATTTCCGCTTATGCCTGCAATCTTTCCCTTGCTTGAACTCTGCCAGATTAAGCAATCTCTGTCTTTCTTTGATGAGTAGAAAGCATACCATAAAGGATAAGCTGATAAATCTTCAAAGTAATTGAGAAGATAATCTCTGTTTGCATAAACTCCGACCTCGTAGCCTTTGTCTTTTAATGCCTCGCAGAACTTAACAACCCAAGCCGTCCTCGTCTTTTTGTCGAGTCCTGCAAAGTATTTGTCGGAATCATATTCCCAATCGCACCACACTCTCATTTTTATTTTGTCCTTGTATGGATCAATTACCTTGTCGCACTTCTCGGCGTTCTTGAGTACATCCGCCTCGTTCTTTGCATATAAGAACCAATAAACGCCAACCTTTAAGCCAACAGAGAGCGCTCCCTCGATGTGTTTCTTAAATGATGAGTCGATGTTGGTCTTGCCCCAACCTGCTCGAAAGATTACAAACTCAACGCCCGAGTTCTTGACGGCGTTCCAATCTTCGACAATCTGATAACTTGAGATGTCAATTCCCTGCATATTTACTCCTCCTTATTTTCTAAATCATAAGAAATCTTGCTAATTTGAAAGATTGCCCCGAGGCAAGTGTTGAAAGCAATCGCAATTGTGATTGTTTCCTGTGCAAATGGGATGTTGAGAGTTGCAGAAAGCACTCCATAAAATGTGATGATTGCAGGAAGTACAATCACACAAACCCAACGCAAAATGTTGTAAGCCTTATCTGGTAAAATCATTGTTTATCCCTCCTTAAATAATGTCTAACTCTTTGACAGAGTTGAAAATCTTGTCTGCGTAGCCGTCGCCCCCGAGTTCCTTGTAAAGATTGTATGTCTCCTCAAGAGCCTTGAAGTCTGTCTCGCTTATGTTTCCGTCCTTTATGTGACGAATACCACAAGATTTGATAATAAATAAGAGCGTAAGTCTTTCTGCTCTTACGCTCTTTGAGTTCTTGTCGTTCTTCTCTTTAATCTGTGCAAATATAAAGGCAAGAATAGAATTTAATACCGAACTTGAAAGAACGGCGATAATTATTGGTGCAATCATTTCCATTTTTTTCTCCCCTGCCGTTTTTATTCTATTGAAAATCTATCAACATAAGGTCTTACGCATACTAAATCAAGTCGGGTATTTACCGAACTTGCCGTTGAAAATCTCATTTCATTTCCTACTATTTCACAATTAATAGTTGCGCCCAAAGGAACAACCCAAGTCCCCTGCCAAGCAGAATTATATCTTCCCATCCAAATTCCACATCTTTCGCCGTTTCCATAAACAAACATCATACAATAGCCACCATTTGACAAACCTTTCACAACTCGTGGTGTGTCGTGGTGTACCGCAACGCTCCTTACAGAATATGTACTTTCTTCAACTCCTGCAATTCCCTCTTCGATGTGATTCATTCTCGTTGGGTTCACAAAGGAAGTTGTGTCCCAAGTCTGTTTCTCATACGCCATTATTTGTCCTCCTTGTTCTCTCGCTCCTGTGCGAGTGAAATTATCTCCTTTTGAGCCTCGCCTCGAATATCCTCGAGAACTTCAACAAGACACATCCTCTTAACTTCCGCAGGGATGTCTTGCTCGCTCAAATACTTTTTGATTGTTTCTTTCATTTCAAAAATCTGTAAACTATTCATATTGCCCACCTTTCATATTTACCAACCCCAATAATTGATTCTAACGCCTGCGATTGTTGTTGAGTTCGCATAGAAAGAGCGTTGAGTTCCGCCGTCAAATACATAAAGATTTGAAAAGAACGCATTGCTTGCAGATATACCTCCGCAATTGAGAGCCTTGCCTTGAAAGTTTACAAGCAAGCCGTTGATGTCAATTCGATTTGCGCTCAATGTTCCTGTCTTGATGTTGTCTGCGTTTAGGTTGTTGAATTTTCCGTCTATCGCCTCGACTCTTTGTGCCGTAGCATATCCGCTTATAGTTGCATTTTCTGCATACAATGAGCCGTCTTGTTTAACGGCGAATTTTCCATTGCCTGCCCAAAATGCCCAACCGCCACCATATCCGCCAATGCCTGTTGAGTTGTTGTTCTTCTCGCCTGTGTAAGCAATGCCGTTGTCGATTGACGCAGAAGTTATTCTCCAACCTCCAATATTGCCCGAGGTTGAATTGATTGCTCCGTTTACCATTACGCCGTTTCTATCACAACGAAATCTCTCTGTATTTCCCGATACTAACGAAAAATAGGTGTCGGTCAAGTTCCAACCGAAACTCGAAGAACTTCCTCCCGACTTGGAGACTTTTGCGCTGATCTGGTCTGCTTGTTGGTTAATCTGTGAGCGAATCGTCTCTGTTGTTTCCTGTGTCGTATACTTACGAGAAACCGACGAGAGAATCTGCTCCGATGTCAAGCTGATTGAAGAGTTCAACTCTTCTTTCGTTGCATAGGATGTCTTGATTGTAGAAACACTCGCTTTGATTTCATCCGTTGTCATTTCAAGAGTTGTTATCTTCTGCATTACAACTCCCATTTCGGTATCTGCTATTTGTTGCCAACCCCAAGCGCCGTCAATGTTGACGAAACGATAAGACAAATAAGACACTTCGTCATAGGCAATGTTGCGGATGTTCTTTTGATAATACTCATCGTTGTATATAAATTTGAGGTCATCCGTTGTTTGTACTGTATTATTGCAGGGGATATTGTATGTAAAGTCCCAAGCAGGATAATTGAGAAGAGTTGGCGGTTCTTTGACATAGTACATTGTCAAGTCTCCGTCGATTTCTTTCTGCAAGAAATCAATTTGAGCGACAATTCTGTCGCTTGTCTGTGATAACATCGATTTACTTGCATAATCGCCTTTAATTGTTGAGACCTCACTTGTCAAACCCTCAACAGTTCTCGTGAGTCTGTTTGATTGTCCTCTCAATTGAATAAGCGAGTCGTTTGTGCTTTCCATTGCCTCCTCGTAGTTCTTCACGCCTCGAGAAACAATCTCCTCTGTGAATGAGGCAAAGCCTGTTATCTTACGAGATAACATTCGAGTTGAGACATCTGATTTGTTGTATATACTAAATGTGACTTCGTCTCCGCACTCGATATAAGGAAGAGCAAGTCCTTTGAACTTAACAGGACGATAAGGGAAAAAGTCATTGAAGATATTTTCTCCGATTTCGGTCAATTCAACGGACGATTTGCCATAAGCGAGAATATTGCCCTCGATTATGTAGCAATTGTCTCCGTCTCCGATAATTGCTCCGATGTCGTCTGATGTTGAGCGAATCTGCAATTTGTCGACAGGGTTTGTAAAATCTTGAGCGCACTCAAGAGACATTGTTCTCTCTTCTCTGTAATAGTATTGCAGGCTCGCCGTTCCGAATGTAATTCCTTTTTGACGATAACAAAAAACGCCCTCTCGGTTCATAATTCCGAAAACGGCGTTGATCTGACAAATTGCCTTGATAATATCTGCGCCGAGAATCTCTTCTCCGCCGATTGTTTCCTCAATCAAAACATTGTCATTTCTTAAATCGCTACCATACCAAGCCTCGACTCTTTGTGAGATTCCGAACTGTGCAAAGAATGAATCTCTAAATTGTCTAATTGTCAAAGGGAATGTAAGGTTTGTATACCAGCTCGAAACATTGGCATTGTTTATTGTGTAGAGATAATCGAAAGCCTCAATCTTGAACCATTCCTTGTTCGAGTCCTGTGTGACAGAATCAACAATTCCTTTAAACAATGGAATCTCTTCTGTGTTTCCTGCTCTGGTGTATACCTCGAGGCTTTTCCCTTTGATTGAATAATTTACATTGCGAATTTTTATCTTGCAGGAGCAAGGAATACATCCGACATAATAAAGAGCCTCATCGTCACAAATACTCTCTTCAATCTCGAGGCTTTGCTCGTAGATGTTGGAGAGAGAAATCTCTGCTCCGTCGATAATAACTCTTGTTGAAATCGGTTCGTTGTTTCTCCACGCTTGCAAGGTCTGATTGTTTATAATCATTGTCAATACTCCTCAAATGTGATTTGTGTTGCCCCATAATCAATGAAACTCTGTCCTGCGTTTGAATGACTCCAAGCAAAGTCCTTGATTCCGAATGTTCCGTTCTTGTACTCTCCCGAGTTGTCGTCCCAATACTCGACAGAAACATTCGCTCTTGATGAAAAGAAACTTGCAAGTTCTGCGTGTTCCGTCTGGTTATGTTCTTTTACAACGAATGAAATCTCCGTCTTTGCTATGGGATAGAAAATATCGTGTTTGATTCCTCGTGCGTCTGTGTAACTCTCGCAGAGGCGAGGAGAAGAGGAACAACTCCAACTCCCCCTCTGCATTGATACATTGGGAAATATATTCCCATTTATTTTAATTCGATAACCCTCGTAAGCCATTTATTCCTCCTTATGCAAACATTGACGCTCCGCCGTGTCTTTTTCTATAAGATGTGTTGATGTTCTCTATTCTGTCAACGAGAGCGCCCTCGTCTGTGTGTAGTTCTAATTGAATACCAACAGAAAGCAATGCCTCTTTCATTGCGTCTGCAATGTCGTCCTTTGTGACTCCGATTCCTGCTTTATCAAGAGGAGTCACTCTTGCGCCTGCAGGCAAGTCGAGAATCTCGGGTGCTTTTTCGCCAACAAGAACTCGTCCTCCGCTTGTAACTGTTCCGCCTTTTTCAAGTCTTGGAATGTGAACTTCGGGAATATTTGCAAACCCTGCAGGAATGTCAATAAATGGAACATTATTCAACAACTCGAAGATTGAGTTCCACCAAGTATTGAACATTCCTGTTGAGAAATTGATAAAACCCTCAATGTAATCAATCATCAAATTGAGTATTCCTTTTCCGATGTTTACAATGTTTTGAAGTGCGCCCTCCCAATTACCTGTGAAAACATTCTTGATGAAATCAATTACATTTGAAAAGATTCCTATAATTTCAAGAATCATTGGCTTGATAAAGTTTACAGTATTTGTCAAAACGCCTGTGACGATGTTTCCGACGAACTTTATCGCCTCTGTGATGAGAGGAACTGTTGTCTGCACTATTTGAGTGATAAATGCGATTAAAGGTGGAAGAACGCTCGATAATAAATCGACTAAAGGTGTCAAGATGTTAAGGAGCAATGTTGCAATCGGCTCGAGTAGTGGCAAAATAGCCGTTACAAGTGGGAGCATTGATTGCATTAAATCAACCAACAACGGCAACATCATTTGAATTATATTCATCAACAAAGGAATGATTGCGTTTAATATCTCAACAAATATTGGAAGTATATTCGAAATAAGTTCCGAATAAATCGGCATAAGCTGGCTCGCTAAATCAACAAGGATTGGGAATATCTGGTCTACGATGTCGAATAATATCGGCAACAATTGCTCCATAAAGCCAACGCTTAAAGGAGCGAATTTCTCAACATATCCTGTCAATTGTGGGATAAACTCAAGCGCATAAGATAAAGCCTTGTTGAGTATTGGAAATAATGCAGAACCAACTTGTCCTGCTAATGCTCCGAGACTCTGCTTGAGATCTGACAAAAGGTCTCCAAATTCTACGCCGTTCTTGACCGCCTCGTCTCCCATAATGAGTCCGAGTTCGTGTGACCTATCAATCAATTTGTCGAACTCTTCGCCCGATTGTGCGAGCATTGGTGTCATTGTATATGCAACTTTTTCTCCGAATAACTCGGACGCTTTCTGCGCTCTCTCTTCTGCCGTTTCAAGACTCATAATTGAGGAAATAGCCTCATCAAAAGAAATGTCTGTTCCCTCGAGTTTCTTGCAAGCCTGCTCAAGTGTTGCCGTCTCAACTCCACATTGTCCCGCAACATAAGCATACTCTTGAAATTGTTCGGCAGAGATTCCCATTCGAATCGAGGCTTTGTCGATTTCGTCTGCCGTTTCCGCCGTTTTGTTTGCGGTCGAAATCATTGCGCCTCCGATTGCCGTTGCACTACCAACGACAACAGTTGCTACGCCACCGACAACGCCTGCTACTTTTCCGAATGTTTCTCCAAAAGAGACCGCTTTTGTTTCTGTTTTTGAAAGTGACTTGTCTGCCTCTTTTGTATCAATAAAGACAGAGCCTGCCAGCTTGAAAAGTTCAAAAGCCATAATCTAAAAACTCTCCATAAGTAATTCTACACTCTGCAAGATTTCGTCTGCGGATCTGGTGTCATTCTGTGAACCTTGCAGAAGTTTATTCTTAAACTCCTTGAAAGTGGTTGTCGATTGATAACCAACAACCCACCGAGCAAAGAGTTTTAATTCGTCCTCTTGTTCCCGAGCATATTCAAGCATTGAAAGAGCCTCTGCAAAAGGCATAGAAAAAACATACTCGGGGGAATTGTATCGTCTCAATATGAAGTCGACTATTACCTCGAAATCATACTTGAGACCTGCGAGAAAAAAGACTTGAGGTCGTTCTCTCTCGCAATTGCTTTTATATCTTCAATTGTCTGTGTAAATTCTTGATTCTCGATAATACTTGCGCCCTTTTCTGTGATTCCGCCTAAAAGGTCGTAGAGTTCACGCTCTGCTTTCTGCTCGCTTAATCCGTCCACGATTTCAAGTATTACTTTAACTCCGAACTCTTGAACCTCGGGAGAGTCAACGCTTGTTGCCTTGATGTCTTTTGCGTCATTGAATAACGCAATCAATCTTTCTCTCATTCCCGAATATTTCATAATTCTTGCAAATTTACAAACATCAGATGTGTTGATTTTTCTCATATTGCCCACCTTTCTCGATTAACCCTGTGCCTTTGGATAATAAATCTTGAACGGAGGGTTCTCGAGAGTTGCTCCGTCAAAATGTCCATAAAATGTCATTGCCATTGTTGCCTCGTTCTTATCTGCAACAGATAATGTCAAGCCGTCTGTGTTCAATGCGTTATAAACCTGTATAATCACAGGAGTTGAAGAGCCTGCAAGACATCCAACCCAAGTCACATTGCCGATGTAATCTGCTAACTCGATTTCATTGTTGCCTGTGATTGTGTCGTAAGAGTCGCTACTCTGTCCCTCTGTCAAGTCTGCGCTTGTCAAAGCGTACTTGAGAGTTGTTGCGTTGAACTCGAGAACAGTTGCCTTGAGATATACCTCCCAACCATCGTTGCGCTCAAGACCTTTTGCTCTTCCCTTTACGCCGTCAACTTCAATTGCACGGACAGACATTCCTGCCTTAAATTCTCCACCGCCACGAGTTGCTCCGAGGAGTTTTCCTGCCTCTCTTGCGCTTTCGTAAGTGTCTGTGCCGACTTCAAAGTTTACGAAAAATGCGCCTGCGTCAAGCAAAAGGTTGTCTGCGGTGTCGCTTGTGTAGCCTGTATAAGTTTTCATTTTTTATTCCTCCTTAATTGAATAACGGATGAGAAATTTCTCTCTCGTCCTTTTGATTTCTTTGTCCTCGTCGATTATGTGATTTCTATCTCCATAAAAGCAACGGAACGCAATCTTCTCATTTGAGAAGAACTTATTCTTCAATTTTGCCTCGATTGTATCGAGTATTGTGTCAACTCGTGAGTAAGTGTTGTATCTATCCCACACATTGACCTCTAAATAACCAGATATTACGCTCTCATCCCCTGTCAGACTTGAAACCTCAAAGACCGCATAAGGATAAACCGCCTCGAGCGGTGCGTCATTCGGGAAAAGTTGGTAATCTCCCGAGATATTTTCTGCGATTATGTCTCGCAATTCGAGTGTATGTGTCATTGCTTACTCCTCGTCAATTTCTATGTCGTCCTCGCCTATCTTCTGCGCCAATGCAAGCGCTCGAGCCTCGTCCTCAAGAGCTGATAAATATTGAGACTCAATCTCAATTATTTGAGCCACATTGTCCTCGACGGCGTGTTGTAATAATGCAAGCCTCGGATGTGTACTTGCTCCGAGTTCCTCAAACATTCCGTAGAAACTCGGGTTCTTTCCTTTCTTGAGACCTATCTCAAGTCGAGGATAGAGTGTCTTTTCGTTGGAATACACAACCGCCTTGATTACTTTTCCGCCCTTTCCTGTGCGCTTGTTGAAATGCTCATAAAAAGCAATGTTGAATTGTTTCTTGCAATACTTTCCAACATCTCTCAATGCGCCTCGGGACAACTCTCGCAATGTATAACTTGCTTTGTCGACATTCGATGTATATTGAACTCCATTTTTTAATACTTTAGTAACTGTCTTTGGTGCGCTCATCTCGTACGCCTCCATATACTGTCAACTCGATTTCGTCGCTCTCGTTGATATAGGTTCTTTGTATCTCATAGCGCAAATTGTTATACACGAGGAATCGCTCCTCGTGATAATCTCTCGAGGTTTTCAAGACGAATTTCAAAGTCGGCTTGAGTCCTGCCGTCTGTGCTTGATAAAACTCTCTTTGAGATATTGATTTGACTTGCGCCCAAACGCTCCTCAATGATTCGATGACAATCTTGTCGCCGTACTCGTCCTTGACATCTGTTGGAGTGCTTTCAACAAGCGCAATTTTCACAAATTGTTGCATTGTTTACTCCTTAAATGTCGTATAGTTGGAGGACATTCCGAGTTGAGCCTTTTGTTCGTCATAACTTGCCTTTAGTTTGTCATAATCGCTCGGAGAACCCCAAGAGAAACGAACGAAAGTACAAACCGCACGAACAATCAACTTGTCCTCTGTGTCTACTTCGTCAACTCCTGCAATCCCCAAGTCGAGCAGACAAGCCTCAACTAAATCTGCAATCTCGTCGTCAAAGTCATTTGTTGTAATCTTCAACGCAAGTTTTGCTTTGCTTGTCAATTCGTCCATTTTGCCTCCTTAAATGAAAAGAGGGAGACTTACATCTCCCTCTCTCTTTGTGCCGTTCTATTAAGCGATAAAAGCGCCTGCGTTTGCCTTTCTCAAGCAACCCTCTGCTCTCATATAACCGCCGATGTCATAACCGCCCTTTGCAACGATTTCCTGTGATGTAATCTTTACATCTGCAACAACATTGAGAACGAACATATCTGGCTCAACGATTGTAATCTTTGTTGCGCCGTTGTCTTTCTTTAATGGTGCGCCAAGAACTACGCCGTCACGAACGATTGGCTGACCATTTGTGTCAACTTCTCCGAGGATTGCATAGTATAAAGCGCTTGGTGCATAGATAACAGGAGCGTTTGCCTGTGTTGCCTTTCCGAGAGCCTCTTTGATTGCCTCATAGTATGTTCCGCTCTTTGTAACAGAGTTTGCGCTTGCGTCTGTGAGAATCTGTGCAAACACATCCTTTGCAAGTTCTTCGCCGAGAGCGTTTGCAATTTCATTTACAAGGAATGTCTCCATTGCGCCTGCGCTCATCTTTGCCTCTGCGTATGATAAAGTAACAAATGTTGTGTAATCCTTGCCTGCAAGAACCTTTTCATTTGTTGTGAACTGTAACTCGACAATAGCGTCAGAGTCTTTCTTTGCCTTAACGCCACCAGATGTTCCGAGATTGCTAACTGTTGCCTGTGATACCTTTAAAACGATACCGCTCTTTACGATTGCAACATCGTCAAGGATTGGGTGCTTTGAGATTGTCTGATCCCAAATAGCCTTATCTGTTGCAACAGGGAGAGCGATTCCGTCGCCATAAGTTGTGTTGTCTGCAAACATTGCTCTCTGTTCTACTGTTGCCTTACCAACTAAATTTGCAAAAAATGCGTCTCTGTACTCTTTTGATTCTGTAATGTTTCCCATTTCTTTTTCCTCTTTTCTTTCTTCTTTTACTTCTTCAACGATTGTGATTCCCTCGTTTGCGTTTACCATTTTTTCAAGGTTTGCTCTCTTCTCTGCATTTGCTTTGAGTTCTGCCTTGCGTTCTTCGAGCTGATTTACCTCTTCGAGTAATTCGTCAAGGTTTGCTCCCTCTTCGTTCATTGAGACTTTAATCTGTGAGACTCTTTCCTCAATTTCTGCGAAAGTCATTTCTTTGATTTCCATTGTTAAACCTCCAAAAGTTTTAATCTTAACTCTAATGCTTGACGCTTTCTTTCGTTCTCTGCTTTCAAAAGTCGCTCCGCCTCTGCCTTTGCAATCACTCCGTCGCAAAAGCCTCTTGCAGAAATCTCTGTTGCGTCGTTGGCAGGTAATGATACCGCCGAAACATCAAATAATTTGCCAACCTCTTTGATTGTACGGAGATATTTTGTGCGCTCATCGTCGGCTCTACTCTCTGTGACTTCGTCCGCCTTTACTGTAAAGCCGAACGACATCTTGGTTGTATAACCGCCTTTGATTTCTTCGTAAAGATTGCGCCCCTCCGTAGTTCCTCCGAGGTCTGCCTCTATCAATAAGCCGTGAGTGTCCGTCGTAACACTCAAGGTATTATTGCTAACTCTTGCAAATACTCGCCCCTCGTGGTCGTATTGCATTATTACATCCGACATATTTGTTGATTCAAAAGCGTTAGCGTCTACTTGCTCCCATATCTCGCAATATTCGTCCGAATATAAAAGATAAGGCTCATTGAATGTTGACGCATAGCCTCGAACAATCATTTTGTTGTCGTCTGGTTCTTCGATTGTGGCGAGTGTCATTTTTCTGTATTGACGACCGCCTTTGATTTTATCTTCAATCTTCATCCTCTTTTTTCTCCTCCTCGTTTATGAAATAATACTCGCCTCGGATTGCAATCTTGTCTCCAAGTTCCGCAGGGAGTAAAGGATAATTGAACAACTCTCGTCCCTCGTTTATTGTGATGAAACCTCTATCTGTGAGTTTCTCAACAAGTGAAATCTTGCTTGCAATTGTCATATATTGGAGACGATTCGCATTGACTTCTACTCTTGAACCTTGAGAGCGTTCCCTGTCTGTAAATAACATCTTTGTTAATACATCCGCTAATTGAATCTCAAAAGGTTCAATACATCCATTGAAGAAAGCGTCCATTTGCTCGGGTGTCGCTTTGTTCTGTAAGATTTCCTCGTTTACTCCGTAGTAATTAAAGACATTTCTTTGGATGAGTTCTCTCTGCCCTGCGTCGATTGTGTATGGAGTAGAGCTGATTTGTTTAATGTCTCCGTATGTGTTCGGGAACAATAACAATCCGCCACCGCTTTTGAGGTTCTCCTGTGAGAATCTCTGTCTCTCTTTCGCCAGATCCTCGGCTTTCGTAAAGTTTGTTACTTTAGCCATAAATCTATATGACGCAGAATTTCGAGTTGCCTCTGTGATTCCTTGATTTTGAATGTTTATCAATTCCATTGTGTCGTTGAGTGCGTCGTTCTTTGTTCCGAAGAAGTCGCTCTCGTATTGGAAACGAGTCAAAATTCCAACTTCACTCAATCTCACGCTCCCAACTTTTCCGCCGTCAAAACTAAATCTAATCCACGGCTCGTTGTTCTTATCTACTTGAACAAGAGTCCAAGATTGAGGCTTGATAATGCTCAATCCGACGATTGCGTCGTATTTGTCGAACTCGGGAACGATGAAAGCCGTTCCTTGCATATTGAGAACCGTTGCCGTCCTATAAAGGAACTGTCCCCAAGTTTGATAAGAGTTCGGTGCTTTTCTCAATCTTGCTTGTAAATCTGGCTTTGCAGAACCTATCAAAGCAATTTTCAATTTTGATGAATGTCTTGCAATCGTATCGACAGAACTTCTTACAAGTTCGCTCTCGTAGAGTCTGCCGTTCCAAGAGTTGAAAGAGGGAATGTATCCGTTTAATTCTTGGAAATATGTTTGAGCGTTTTTGTTTGCCTCCGCTCTTGTGAAAATCTTCTCAAATAAACCCATTTTTAATTCCTCAATTGTTCGCCGTATTGTGCGAACCATTTCTGCCTTACTGTTAGAGCGTCAATGAGAGACGCCGTTCCGTCGATGTGGTCGTTTGCCGATAACTTAACAAGACGACCTCTTCCTCGTTCTGTATTCATTTTGATTGCAGAATTTAACAAATGAACTTTTAAAAGGTCATTGTCTCCGATGTTTATCTTTCCGTCCTTTAAGAGTCCCTCAAATTCCATAAGAACAGGATAGAGGTTGTCGCCTTGATAGACATCATCCATTTGAAAGCCATAGCCTTTCATATCCTGCACAAGATATTGAGCCGAATATCTGTCAAAGCCTGTGACAAGTGGATATATCTCGAACTCTTCAACCAATCTTGCAAACCAATTGAAACAATCGTGATAATCAATGAAGTTTTCTCCCGACGGAGTGAGCCAACCTCTTTGAATGTACGAATTATAAGGGAGTCCGTCTCGTTCTGTTGCCTCGTCGATTTTCTCGTTTGGCAAGAAGAAGTGGGCGAACACATTCAAGACTCCGTCACGCTCTACAATACAAGTGCAAGCCGTCAAGTCGGTTGTCTGTGATAAGTCGATTCCTCCGACCGCATAAGAGCCTTTGAAATCTTCAAACTCGATTCTGTTTCCTGTCGCCTTTTGGATGTCTTTTGTTGATAACCAAGCAAGGCTTGAGTTCTGCTTGATGTTGCAATACTTTGTCAAGAACTCTGCTCTCTTGGAGAGAGAACCCTCGGCAATTGCTATTTCTTCAAGCAGGAAATCAACCGAAACAGAAACGCTCAAGTTCGGATTGCTTTTCCTCAATTCGTTGATGTCGTTCCATTTCGAAACATCGTCAATCATATAGAAAAACGGAGCAAGTCTTGTCTCTTTGCTATCTCCAAGCAAGACTCTTGTTCCTCGCTTAATCAGCTCATCATAGATAGACTCGTTTTGATACCCTGCCGTTGATATGCTCAAAAGCAGAGGTTGTTTTCTCGCTCCGAATGATGACTTTATAACCTCATAGAACTTGAGACCTGCGTCGCCTTGCCAAGACGAAATCTCATCCGCTATGCAAAGAGAAACATTCAAGCCGTCTGACTTCTTCGCACTAAATGCAAGAGGCTTTGCCGTTGTGTTGTTCTCTTCGATGTAGACATCCGTCCGTCTTTTCTTCGCAAGTTTAGCAAGTTCGGGTTCTTGTCTTATGCTTTGGTTGTATGCCTCAAAGCAAAGGTTCGCCTGTTCCAACTTCGGAGCGCAGAAATAAATTCGTCCGCCGTAGTCGTCACAGAAAGTCATATATTCTGCAATACCAGACGCAAAGAGCGTCTTTCCATTTTTTCTCGCAACCACGAGAACAACTTCTCGAAATTGTCTCAAGCCGTTTTCGTCTACGATTCCGAACACAACAGAAAGAAACGCTTTCTGCCACAACTCCAACTTTACAAGTTGAGGTGCAAGCGCTCCCTCGTGATGATGAACAAAGTTCTCTATGAACTTAATCGCACGATTTGCGAGTTTTGGTTTATAAAAAAAAGACTTGTTTTCAAGTCCTTTAATTATCAGCTCATACCAAGCACGAACCCAACGCCCGACAACTATCTCTCCGTTGATGATTGCTTGGTAATATTCATAAATGTAATTATTCATTGTCTAAATCATTGAACAGGTTCTGCAATTTGCTCTCCTCGTTGTCGGCTTTGCTTAATTGCTTGATGATGTTCAATAATGTTGAGACAGTTCCATTCGCAGAGGTGCTTGTCTTGTTATACTCTGTGATTGCAGGGTTTGTATAAATATTCCCTCTGCCTTTGACATATTCTTTCGTGACAGTTGTTCCTGTTTCCTCGATTTCTTTCTTGAGGTCATCGAGAATCTTTAATTGCACGATGTATCGCTCAAGTGTTGTCTTGAAGAAGTAGTTATCTTTCACGCCGTTTGCGTTAGCCTGTGCCAATATGTCCTCAAGTGACATTGGCTTTTGTAAACTCTTGTTATTTTTCGCCATTATGTCCGCCTTTCTCTGTGTAACCTCTGCCGAGGTCTTTTCAATGATCTGGTAATTGCTCCCAAGCGTTCCAAAAATACTCGCAACTCCTTGCAGAGTTTTTTTGAAG
>JAZUFQ010000037.1:0-14934 GCA_045640745.1 Acutalibacteraceae bacterium | reverse complement strand
ATTAGATTTCCCATAGCATAAGCTAGTAAGGTCCCCGGTAGACTACCGGGTTGATAGGCAACAGGTGTAAGCATAGTGATATGTGTGCCAGGTTGTACTAATAGACCGAGGGCTTGACCTATTTTTTCGATTCTCCGCATTTTCCTTTGTTCGGTTTTTAGGGTGCGATAATGATTTGACTTTAACAGGTACCGTTTCGGTGCCTGTTTTTTTGTCCCCTCCGACACGGTTGCACCGTGCCACCTCCCCTTGCAACAAGGGGAGGCTTTTATAGGAAACCGATTTAAGTCAATTTCATATAAAAGCCTCCCTCGTTCGCCGAGGGAGGGGGACCGCAATAGCGGTGGTGGGTGCCTTATACGCATTGCGCAATAAAGATTGATGTTATGAATTATGAATGTTTGCCCCTACATATTGTTGGCAATATAGAAAAAACACAAAATGTAGGCACATTACAAAATTTTCGTTAAAAACGGGGAAAATCGGCGCCGAAATCGTCTTAATTTGAGAAATTTTTCAAATTTTGTTGTTAATATTGCACAAAAAACGCATAAAACGGCGGTATTTAACGAAAAAGCGGGATAAAAACATTTATTTTTTTATAAAAAACACTTGCAATTTTGAAACTGTCATGTTACAATGAACAAAACCACGAGAAGTGGGGTTTTCTTTGGCGACCTTATTTTTTCCACTGCATCGGATGATGCAATAAAAAATGGGTAACCCCCAAAAAAGGAGAAAAAAGTATGAAGAAAATTACAAAATTGCTTTCTGTATTGCTTGCAATTGCTGTAATCATTTGCCCGATGATGTCAGCCGTTGTTGTTAATGCAGAAGACCCGGCTAATGGTTATAGCTTAAAGGCTGGCGAAACCGCTAACACTTTAGAGCTTACCATTAATTCAACCGAAGGCTTTTTAGTTTATCAAGCCACAGTAGCATTCGAAGGCGATGTTTCCGCTGTTGCAGTAAAGGATTATACGATTCTCGGTGCAACTCCTGATGCAGACAAACACGACTCATACAATTTGCCGATAGTTACAAGCAACAAAGCACAAGACGGTAAATCCATAACTTTCATAGTTAGCTCTACCGATGCTAGCAATTTAGATTTCTATACAAGTGTTGTTGTTGAGCTTACTGTTACTACCGGTACAACAGCTAAACTCACCAAGATTCAGGCTGCTAACGACGGTACAAGCGCAGGTATAGAAGCTGACGCAAAATTGCTTGAATTCCCCGGCGTAACAACTGCTTCTGACGGTACTATCAATCAGGATGACGATTATGCTAAGGAGAATGCAGCTCCGCATGTACATAGCAGCTTTACGTATGCCTCTAATAAGAACGGTACACATACGGCAACTTGCACAGGTTGCGATTACAGTAAAATCGAAGATTGCGATGAAGAAGGCACTGACGGCGCATGCTCAAAGTGTGGATATAAGGCTGCAACTGAGCCGGAAAAGATTGATGTAGCACCGGTGGCTGGTATGGGTCTTGGTGATTCGGTTTATGTTTCCTATAATTTCTTGGCTTCCAAACTTTCAGGTTATGATGATTTTTATCTAAAAGTTGAAAAGCAGGTAAAAGATAGCAAATGGGATTTAGTTGACGGCGAACCGTTCTATATTAGAAAGTCTGACATGGGTTCCGATTATTTAGCGCCATCTGGTTCCGGTGCCAGCATGAAATATTATTTCTATTTTAGATCAATAGAGTTGTATTCACTTTCTGTTCCTGTTAAAGCTACATTGTATTGTTTAAATGATGGCAAAGTTGTCGCTATTGACGAGTTTGATGACGTTGTACCTGCTATACAGTTAAAGACTTTGCACGCTAATGCTGTACAGAAATCAAGAGATAAAATGGCAACTGCAATAACGGATGTTTTAGTTGCAGGCGATGAAGCAGTTAAGTATTTCACAAGAAACAACAAAGATAGCGATTATGCTAAATTGCCAAGTCCTATAGCAGATTATAACACTTCTGATGCATCAACTTCGCTCATTAATGCGTATAATTTGATCGAAACCACTTATAGCGGGTCAGAGTCAGCCGTACTTGCCGCTGGTCTTAACGCTAGTCCGTATATCAGTTTCCGTATTAAACCGACTGCTGGAAGCGATATTAGTCAGTACAAAGTAAAATTTTCTTACTTTAACCCTAATACCGGTAAGAATGTATATTCTGAAACCGAAGCTACTACTTTCCAATATTCAACCAGCAACCAGTATTATTATGCTTACTGCAGAAATATTGCTATGTACTGTGCTGATGCCGATGTAACAATCGAAGTATATAAGGATGATGTTGTTGTTGGTACTGCACACTATTCTCTTGAAATGTTCTACAGCACGAATGATAGCGATGCAACAATGGGTGCTGTAATTTCCGCTCTTGCAAGAATGGGTCAATCATTTAAGGCATATAAATTACCTGATTAGTTTATTCTACGATAATATATAGGAGGTGTTATTAATGAAGGCTTACTTAGAGATTGTCGAGTTGGCAGCAACCGATATTGTTACTACTAGTGGAGGCGACTGTGCAGCTGAGTGCGGAGACCCAATGGGCGAAGGCTTTGAATAATCCACAAAAAGGGTGTCTCTTAATTGAGGCACCCTTTAATTTTAAAAGGTGTTAAATATTTATGAAGATAATAAGAGAAAGAAATAATTTGGTCTTCAAGATAACAGGCCATCAAAAAATTAAAACAGATTCAAATTACCGTAAATTTACTTATATTTATACTGAACCAGTTGCAGAAGGATTGTTGTTGTATAATAATTTTACCGAAGAATTAGTTTTGATAGAAAATAATGAAATAGAATTAATTGACAGCTTTGATTTATCTTCTGATACTGTTCGATATTTAATCAATAATTGGTTCTTTGTTGATGATTGTTTTGACGATTATAAATTCTTAAATCAAATAGAAAATACGATAGCAATAATAAATAACAGTTTCAAAAAAAACTATTTTGATATTTTTACAATTCTAACAACCACAGAATGCAATGCACGTTGTTTTTACTGTTATGAAAGAGACAGAAAGAAATATCCCATGAGCAAACAAACTGCTTTGGATGTCGCCGATTTTATAATTGCAAAAAGCAATGGCAACGATGTTGACATTAAATGGTTTGGCGGCGAACCGTTGTATAATAAAGAAGTAATTGATGTCATTTGTACGAAATTGACTGATAGTAACATTAATTTTAAATCAAGCATTATAAGTAACGGATATTTATTTGATATTGATACAATAAAACACGCTAAAAAAAATTGGAATTTAAAAAAAGTTCAAATAACTTTAGACGGTACGGAAAGCAAATATAACAAAATCAAAAATTTTATATATGAGGGTGTAAATTGTTTTCAGATAGTAATAAGCAATATTAAGCATCTAATTGAAAATGACATTTATGTTACAATCAGAATGAATATGGATTTTCATAATGCAGAAAATCTTTTTGAATTGGTAGAGTTTCTATATTCTAAGTTCAAAGGCAGTAAATACATTAATGTTTATTCACAACTTCTTTTTGACGAATCCGGTCCTAAACAAGCTAATCGTTCCGATGTTGAAAGGATTGAGTTGAAAAACAAACATATTGAACTTAAACAATTTATTATTTCAAAGGGTTTCGATAAAGTTGAAACATTATCAAGGTATCGAAACAGTAATCATTGTATGGCCGACTTAGATAATGCGGTGGTTATTTCGCCTGACGGTCATCTTGGTAAATGCGAGCATTTTTCTGATTCTCATTTTTGGGGAAGTATTTATTCAAATGAAATTGATTATCAAGAAATTGTTTCGTTTAAAAAGCGAGTGACGATTTGCGACGATTGTAAAACCTGTAATTTAAAACCATCTTGTGATAATTTGGATTTGTGCCCCGATAGATTTAAAAATTGCAATGAAGCAATTAGGTTTGAGTATAATTTTTTCCTTAAAAATCGTATATTAAGCACATATAATAAATTTATAAATATGGAGAAAAATCTTGAGAATTAAAATTGCAGATTTTCCGATAGTTTTAAGGCCGGATTTTGATTTGAAAACTACACTATTTAATAATTATTTATGTGAACATAACGATAACAATTTTACAATTGATGTAATAAAAAGAATTATTGATAAGGGTTATGATGACAATAATGGAACTGTCAGAAAAGGAATTGTTTTTATGTTCTATGTATTAGAACATTTAGCCCAAAAATTACCATATAATAGTTCTTTTTTGTTGCATTCGGTAGTTTTTGATATTAACGGCGCCGGTGTTGCTTTTTCGGCTCTTTCGGGGACGGGAAAATCTACACATCTTGCTAATTGGTATGCGTATCTTAATGGGACGGAAAATATGCCCGAAAGTCTTAAAAGACTGTTAAAAGACGAAAATCTAAATATCGAAAAAGACGGCAATTCACCGAAATTAACCATTGTTAACGGGGACAAGCCGATTGTAAGGTTTTTTGACGAAGATTTTTGCAAACAAAACAATTTAGAGATTCCAAAGGGTACGGAATTCGGTGTTCCTTACGCCTACGGTACGCCGTGGTGCGGTAAAGAGGGGCTTGGTTGCAATATGCGTACACCCTTAAAGCACATTTGCTTTATCGAGCGAAGTGATACAAATTTCGTTACGAAAATCGACAAAACGCAGGCGGTAGAGCGCATAATGAAACAGGTTTATATGCCGAAAGACCCCGTAGCGCTTTCAAAAACGCTCGAACTCGTAAACCGGCTTATAAATTCCTGCGAACTTTGGATAATTCATTGCAATATGGAACCCGAGAGTGCCGAGGTTGCGTATAAGGCGATATTTGGCTAAAAGTCTATTTCCGATAACTGCCTCCCCTTTTCACAAGGGGAGGTGGCATGCTTTTGCGTGACGGAGGGGACACCCACCACCGCTAATGCGGTCCCCCTCCCTCATAAATGAGGGAGGCGTTAAGAGGAAAATGACTTAAAGGGGACGAAAGATGAAAAAATACAACGCAAGACTAATTCCGTTTGCAAAAGCTTTGCGAAAAAATATGACCAAAGAAGAACGGCATTTATGGTATGATTTTTTGCGTGATTATCCTATTAAATTCGTTCGTCAAAAAGTAATCGGCAAATATATTGCGGATTTTTATTCGGCAAAAGCAAAGCTCATAATAGAACTTGACGGAACGCAACACTATATTGAGAACGGGCTTAAAAAGGATACCGAGCGAACAAATTTTTTGGAAGAATACGGTCTTAAAGTATTAAGAATACCAAATAATTATGTTAATCAAAATTTTAGCGGTGTTTGTGAGCTTATAGAAAACACGGTAAACGAGCGGACACGCACCTACCACCGCTAATGCGGTCCCCCTCCCTCGTCAAACGAGGGAGGCATTTATATGAAAAGGACTTAAAGGGTTCCTATAAAAGCCAAAGGGGAAACATTACTCTTGCAATGTTTTGGCTTATATGTTAAAATCAGTATATATAATTTGCGAGGTAAACAATATGAAACTTAAATTTGAATTTGTTGTAAATGACATTGCGGACCAAAAGGTTGCGGTTGCTGTCGGCGAGGGGCTTGAAGAGTTTAACGGCTTTCTTAAAATGAACGACACCGGCGCTTCGATTTTGGAAAAGCTTAAAAATGACATTACCATGGACGAGCTTATTTCGGCTATGGCAAAGGAATACCCCGAAGAAACCAACGAAACGGTTACCGACTGTGTTAAAGAGTTTGTCGGCAAGCTGACCGATGCCGGACTTATCGAAGAATAATGCCGAGCGAACAGCAAAAAATTACCGCCGAGCTTCAAATCGGCGGCGAAATGGGGTTTATGACAAGAGGATGCAGTATGCAACCTCTTTTTGTCGAGCACAGGGATATTGTTTGCGTTAGGAAAAAAGAGGGCAAGTTTAAGCGTGGCGATGTTGTCCTCTACCCGAGCAAGACACAAGACGAGCTGATTTTACACCGGATTTTACGGGTAAAAGGCGACGAGCTTATCATTAGAGGCGACAACAATTTCTTTATCGAGCGCAGGAAATCAAGCGAAATTGTCGGGGTTATGGTATCGTTTTTCCGTAACGGCAAGTACTGCGACATAAGCAAAAGCAAAAAATACAAGATTTATTCGTTTTACATCCTTAATTCCTATGTTTTAAGGCGCTTGTACCGTGCGGTAAAGTGGCGGTTGGCCGCACTCAAAAATAAGATATTAAAAAAGCACTGACTTTCATTTAACAGTCGGTGCTTTCGTTTATATTTATAACTTTTCGGCCTAATTTTCTTGCGTAATCTATCGTGTTTTTCGTGCCGCCCGACTTACCGTCAAAGCAGGTCAAAACAACATCACAGGACTTAACCATATACTCGTTTCGCCGCTGATAACAGCCCTTAAAGTACTTATCCGAAATCAAAATCGTTTTGTCGGCTTTTTTGAGCACGGCATCGTACCGCTTTTTCCACGACGGCGAAAAGGTTTTACTTTGCTCGATAAACGGAACGCACGCAACAAGACGCAGGCAAAGTTCGGGGCGAAGCGCCATTATATCAAGCACCGCCTCGGCGGCGATAATATCAAAACCCATTGCCATTCCGCAGTAAAATACCGTTACGCCACTTTCCGCAAGCTCGCTAACGGCAGTATAAAGTTGGCGTTCAAATTCGGCATTTTGGGCGTTGTTTTCGCCGAGCGCAAATGAAAATTTTTGCGGTCTGTAACCCGTAAAACAACAACTGTACTCTCTTTCCATTCTTTCACCTTCAAAGGTATTTTATCACAAAACCTAACATTTCGCAACTTTTTTATAAACTTGACACAAATGCTATTTCGGTTTATAATATTAACAAATAATTGCTACGAGGTGCGATAATGGACGCTATTGACTTAAAAATATTAACAATTCTTACCGAAAATGCAAGAATTCCGCTTAAAAATTTAGCCGAAAAGGTGTATCTTTCTTCACCTGCGACGGCGGCGAGAATCGAACGGCTCGAAAAAGAAGGCGTAATTACATCGTATTCGGTAAAAATCGACCTCAAAAAAGTGGGGCTTCCGATTACCGCATTTATAAAACTTGAACTTGACCCGAATCAAAAGCCGACCTTTTATCCGTTTGTGAAATCCCACCCGAACATACTCGAATGCAGTTGCGTTACGGGCAGATATTCACAACTGCTAAAAGTTGCGTTTGAGTCAACCGAGGCGCTCGACGCATTTATAGGTGAGCTTAACAATTTCGGACACACCGAAACACAAATTGCGTTTTCTTCGTCAAAGCAACCGACCGAGCCCGCTGCCGAGGCAATGGAAAAAGCGGCAAAACAGGGGTAAAACGGGAGCATAATACGCTCCCCTACAAAAAATCATTTTGATAAAGCGTAGGGGCGTACATTGTGCGCCCGTTGTGTCTGCAATCTGCAATTTGCTCGGCAGGAGTAAGCACTAACCCTACGGTATGTAAAAATAATATCTATCAAAACGGACGGATTATTTCGTCCGTTTTTAATATTTTTGGGGTTTTATGGCAACAATAAATATCGGTGAATTATATGAACGATTACGGCGGACTGATTATCAGCGGAAATTTAGACAAAGACATCAATCTTTTTAAGGAAATATACAAAAATGATGCGATGCTTCGCATTCGGGTAGTGAATTTGGGGGAAAGCGAAAACCGTGTGGCTTTTTTGTTTTTTGACGGAATGGTCGAGTCGTCGAGCATAGAGGATTCGCTCGTGCGCTCCTGCGTTACGGCTGACGGCGTTCCCGAATGTGCCGACCTTGATTATCTGCTTAAAAGAGTGCTTTATTCCTGCGAAATTACGAAAACCGAAAAGGTTAGAGATATAATTTCCGCTCTTTCAAACGGCGACACGGCGGTTTTGTTTGAAAACTCGAAATCTGCTCTCACGGTTGACACGAAGGGCTGGCGCACAAGAGGAATCGAGGAGCCGAGCGGCGAAAGAGTTTCGCAGGGACCCCGTGAGGGTTTTGACGAAGCGGGAATTTTGAGCGTTGCCATGATAAGACGAAAACTGCAAACTCCCGATTTATGCATAGAAGCGAAAAAAATCGGCAGGCGCTCAAAAACGCAAATTTATATTTGCTATCTCGGCGAGCTTGCCGACGAAAAAATGCTCGGCGAACTAAAAAACCGACTCGACAAAATAGATATTGACGGAATTTTAGACAGCAACTACATTTCCGAGCATATCAGGGACGGCAAACATTCAATTTTTAAGACAATCGGCACTACCGAGCGCCCCGATGTTGTCGCCGCAAAACTTTTGGAGGGGCGAATTGCCGTTATTGTTGACGGCACGCCCGTAGTTTTAACACTGCCGTATCTATTCAGCGAGAATTTTTCCACCGACGACGACTATTATATAAACTATTTGGTGGCAGGCATAGGCAGGGTGTTGAGGTATTTATGCTTTTTTATCAGCATTAGCGTTCCTGCTTTGTTTATCGCTCTTACGACCTATCATATCGGGCTGTTGCCGACGCCGTTTATGCTCTCTATTGCAGAACTCAGAAGCGGTGTGCCGTTTTCGAGCGTAAGCGAGTGCTTAATGCTTATTTTAATTTTTGAAATACTGAAAGAAACGGGTTACCGCACTCCCGAAAGTCTGGGCTCGGCGCTTAGTATCGTCGGCGGTCTTGTTGTAGGTCAGGCGGCGGTTGAAGCAAGGATAGTAAGCGCACCTATGCTTATTGCGGTTGCGCTTTCGGGTGTTTCGGGACTTATGATACCACGGCTTCGTGGAGCTGTTTTTTATTTAAGAATTGCTTTAACTATCGTTTCGGCGCTTATGGGACTTGTCGGTTTTGTAATGCTTTTTTCGGTTATTATTATTTCTATTCTCTCGAAAAAATCGCTCGGCGTCGATTACACGGTTTCGCTTAACAATCCGTCAGCGCAGGGACTTAAAGATACTGCATTGAGGGCGCCGTGGCCCTTTATGAAAACCCGTCCCGATTTTAACAAAAACAAGATAAGAAGCAGGTAAAAAATGTTAAAAAGGTTAATTTGTATTTTTTTTGCGGTATGTATTGCTTTGTCGCTTTGCGGTTGCAAGGGCTACCGAGAAGCGGACAACTGCTATATAGTTACGGCGATAGGATTTGACGGCAAAGACAAAACAAAAGTAACGGTCGAAGTGATAGATGCAGGCAGTGAAACAAAAAGCTCGCCCCGTTTTGAAACCCTTTCGGGCAAGGGCGATACGCCCGAAGATGCGGTTTTTTCGCTTAATAATCAGATTTCAAAGACACTTGTTTTTGACCATTGCAGTGCCGTTGTTATTGGTAAAAATGTCGGCAAAAAGGGAATGGCAAGAATTATTGAATATGTAAGAGAGTTAAAAGAACTTAACTTTTCGGTTTATGTTTTTATTACCGAAAGCGCCGAAAAGCTGTTCAAAAATTCAAAATCTACCTCGGCGGCAAAGGGCTTTGATATTGCGGGAAATGTAAGAGAAACAAAAAAAGATACGGGCGTGGATTACAAAAATAAATTTTACGAGGTATATAAGGCGTATAAGTCCGATGAGTTTTATTCTTTACCGAATTTAACAGTAAAAAGCAAAAAAATCGTCATTAACGGACAGTCGGTATACAAAAAGGAAAAATGCAAAATGAAGCTTAACGGCAAAGACAGTCTTATGTATTCGTTTGTAAAAAATTCAAATGTCGGCGGAAGAATATATATGGGAAACGATTTTGCCGAAGTAAACAAAAGCAGATTTTTCCTTAAAAACGGTAAATACAACGGAAAACTTTATATAAAAAACAACAGCAAAAATTTCGGAAAATCGTTTAAGAAAAGACTAAGTAAATTCTTAAAAAAATATAACGGAAAAATCGGCATAAAAAGTGAGTTTTCCGACATTGAAATACGGGAGGGACTTTGATATTGTCCGAGAAACAAAATATATATAAAAGCATTTCGGCGGCAATGTTTCTTTTCGGTAATATTGCTCTCCTTGTGCCGTACAATAACGCAAAAAAAGGTGAATTCACGGGCTTTATATTGGCGTTTTTTGTATCGTTGGCGCTCTATTTTTTATATGTTTTTATCCTTAAAAAAATCAAAACGGCAAAAATCGGCACCGGTTTTTATGCGGTAGGAATAGTTCTCATTTTTTTATGCCTTTTTGTAAGTGCCGTTACGGCAAACCATTATATTGACTACATTTCGGCTGATGTTCTTATAAAAAGCCGTAAGATTTTTTCACTTTTGGGGTTTGGCGTTGTTAATATCTTTTTGATAACAAAAAGCAAAAATACACTCCTTAAATTTTCGGGAATTACTTTTTGCTTTACGGTTATTTCGCTTATAATTCTTCTTTTGCTTTCGTTTGATAATCTTGACGGCAACAACTTTAACAGTTTGTTTGTCGGCAATATAAAATGCATTGCACAAGGCTCATTAAAATATCTATATAAGGCGTTTTTATTTCCGTTTGTGTTTGCGGTTTTTTCGGTTTTTTGTTTTGATAACGCATCGCAAAAAAACGATATAATCGGTTTTTTAATCGGATTTTTAATGCTTTCGGTTTGTTTTTTAAGCGCAACGCTTACATTTTCGCTTTCCGAGGCATCGGCTATGACCCACGCATATCCGATAAGCATAAGTGTTATTTTGGTAGGACAGCTTTTTACGAGAATGGACGGTATGGCATACTTTATTTTCTTTTTTTCGGCTCTTATTAAGGCGGCAATATGCGGTTTTTCGGTAAAGGCAATTTTGGAAAAAATGAATGCAAAAAATCCGACGGCGGTTACCTGCTTGCTTGTAAGTCTTTCGGTGCTTGTTTCGTATATTACTTAACATTATTGAGGGCGTTTTTGCATAGATATTCTTTAAGGGGGAATATTTGTGTTAAATAAAAAACTAACCGCAATAATTTTAAGTTTATGTATTCTGTTTTTGTTTTCCTTTTCGGCAGGCGCAAAGGAAATAATATGCGAGGAAGATTTAAGCGAGGTAAATGCGCCGATAGAATGTGCGGCGGTTGATTTGTCGCTTGGTGCAGACCTGCAAATAAACGCAAAAAGCGCTATTTTAATGGAGCCGTATACGGGCGAGATTTTGTACGAGCAAAACCCCGACGAAATACTGCCTCCTGCATCAATCACAAAAATAATGTCGTTGCTTTTAATAATGGAAGCGATAGAAAAGCGTGAGCTTACACCCGAAGAGGTGATAACCTGCGACGAGTATGCGTCAAGTATGGGCGGTTCGCAAATATGGTTAAAGCAGGGGGAGAGCATGACGGTTGACGATTTATTAAAGGCGACCGTCATTGCCTCGGCAAACGATGCAACAGTTGCGCTTGCACAAAAAATTGCAGGAAGCGAAGAAACCTTTGTAAGCCAAATGAACAAAAAAGCAAAAGAGCTCGGAATGAAGAATACGACCTTCAAAAACTGTACGGGGCTTGATGCCGATGGGCATTTGACAACGGCGAGAGATGTTGCGATAATGTCTTGCGAGCTTATAAAATATCCGCTTATTAAAAAATATTCTACCGTTTGGATGGACACTTTAAGAGACGGTCAAAGTGAACTTGTAAACACCAATAAGCTTGTAAGATTTTACGAGGGAACAACGGGACTTAAAACGGGTACAACTTCGGGCGCAGGTTACTGCCTTTCGGCAACGGCAAAAAGAGACGGCACCGAATATGTTGCCGTAATTATGGGCGGAAACACATCTAACGACCGTTTTGCAGGAGCGAAAAAACTTCTTGATTTCGGTTTTGCAAATTATAAACTTATAGAAGCAAGCGGTGATATTTCAAAGGAAAAAACGGCGGTTTCGGTTAAAAACGGTACCGAAAAATTTGTCTTTGGAAAGACAAATGAAAAAATCCGTTTTTTGGCACGAAAGCAAAGCGCAAAAAACATAAAACAAAACATAATTTTGAAAGAAAGCTTAACCGCACCCGTTAAAAAAGGCGATACGATAGGAACGCTCGAAATATACATAGACAAAGAAAAGGCAGGGGAAATACCCATAAAAGCCGAAAAAACGGTAGAAAAACTGAATTTCAGAAAAGTTTTTTCATATATTTTGTCGGGACTTTTAAGACGATAAGTAAATAAATTGTAAATAAATTTTTTTGCTCTTGAAAGTATAGCCAAAATATAGTAAAATGATAAAAGAAAAGGACGACTGCTCGGAGGCAAAAAAATGGGACTTAATTTTATAAGTAAGTATGCAAAGGATTTTATAAGAGAAAACGACCTTATCGGTCTTAAAAAACAGGTTGAATCGGCTCACGAAACGATAGAAACAAAATCGGGACTCGGAAAAGATTTTTTGGGTTGGGTTGATTTGCCCGTAAATTATGATAAGCAGGAATTTTCAAGAATTAAGGCGGCTGCCGAAAAAATCAAAAAGGACACCGATGTTCTTATAGTCATCGGAATAGGCGGTTCTTATTTGGGCGCCCGTGCCGCTATCGAATTTCTTAAAGGGCCTTATTATAATAAACTTTCCGAAAACTGCCCCGAAATTTATTTTTCGGGAAACAGCATAAGCGGCTCTAATCTTGCCGATTTGCTTAAAATTTGCGAGAACAAGCGTGTTTCGGTAAACATTATTTCCAAATCGGGTACAACTACCGAGCCGGCTGTTGCGTTTAGAGTGTTTAGAAAGTTGCTTGAAGAACGCTACGGCGAAAAGGAAGCCGCAAGCCGTATCTACTGCACAACCGATAAGGCAAGAGGTACTCTTAAACAGTTGGCTGACGAAAAAGGCTACCAGTGTTTTGTAGTACCCGATGATGTCGGCGGTAGATTTTCAGTTTTAACCGCTGTCGGACTTTTGCCGATAGCCGCCGCAGGTGCGGATATTGATGCGCTTATGAAGGGCGCCGCTGATGCAAGAAAAGATTATAGCGTTAAAGATATGGATAACAACCCTTGCTATACCTATGCCGCTTTGAGAAATGCTTTTTACAGAAAGGGCAAATCGGTTGAGCTTATGGTAGCTTATGAGCCGAGATTTACCCTTATGAACGAATGGTATAAGCAGTTGTTCGGCGAAAGCGAAGGCAAGGACAACAAGGGACTTTTCCCTGCAAGCGTGATATTCTCAACCGACCTTCATTCTATGGGACAGTTCGTTCAGGACGGCAGCCGTATTATGTTTGAAACGGTTGTAAATATAAAGGATAACGGCAGTGATGTTGTTATTGAAGAGGAAGAAACAAACGGCGACGGACTTAATTTCCTTGCCGGTAAAACAATGTCTTTCGTAAACGAAAAGGCATTTGAGGGAACCGTTCTTGCTCATACCGACGGCGGTGTTCCTAACCTCGTTATTGAAATTGACAAAGCCGACGAAGAAAATTTGGGCAGACTTATCTATTTCTTTGAAAAGGCATGTGCAATTTCGGGATATATGCTCGGCGTAAATCCGTTTGACCAACCGGGGGTTGAAAGCTACAAGAAAAATATGTTTGCATTGCTCGGAAAACCGGGGTATGAAGATGCAAAAGCAAAGCTTGAAGCAAGACTCGGAAGATAAAAATTTTGAAATAACCGCCTTAAACAAGCGGTAAAAAATATAAAGGAGCTCTCATTATGATTAAACTTCTCATTGGAAAAAAAGGTTCTGGAAAGACAAAAAGATTAGTGGAAATGGTAAATGCCGCTACCGAAACAAGTCTCGGTAATGTTGTTTGCATTGAAAAAGGCGATGTACTTACCTTTTCCGTAAGCCATAAAGCACGCCTTATTGATTCTTGCGATTTCGGTATCAGCGGTTATGCCGAATACTATGGAATGCTTGCCGGAATTAAGGCAGGAAACAACGATGTAACACATATTTTCGGCGATGCAACTCTTCGTATCGGCGGCCGTAACTATGACGAACTTGTTACATTCCTCGAAAGAGTTTCAAACATTGAAGATGTTGAATTTACATTTACACTTTCCTGCAACGAAGACGAATTACCCGAAAAGGTTTTCGAGTATGCCGTAAGTTGTTAATTACATAAAAAATTCGGTTTGCCGGAAATGTTTTCGGCAAGCCGTTTTTTCTTGTTGGGTTAAGGTGAGAAAAATGGACAGGACAGAAATCGCAAAGGATCTTTTTTTATCGGGATATAACTGCTCGCAGGCGGTGTTTGCGGCATTTGGCGACCTTACGGGTATCGACAAAGAAACTTCTCTTAAAATCGCCTCGCCGTTTGGCGGAGGAATAGGAAGAATGCGTGAGGTTTGCGGTGCATTCAGCGGAATGCTTATGGCTTTCGGCGCTTTGTACGGCAATCCGAACGCAAACGATAACGAGGCAAAGCAAAAAAATTACAAAACCGTTCAGGATTTTGCCGAGGAATTTAAGAGTAGGTGCGGAAGTATTATCTGCCGTGAAATTCTTAAAAATCCGCCGAGCGACCCTGTTCCGACGCCCCGTAACGAAAAATTTTACAAAGAGCGCCCCTGCGTAAGAATGGTTATGACGGCAACCGATATTTTGGAAAATTATATTATAAACAACAAAAAATGAAAAAACAGCGGGATAAAATCTCGCTGTTTTGCCTTTTTTATAGGGTTTTAATTGACAATAACGGCATATAGAATTATAATATATTAGTTATAATATGTAAAAAATCAAGGGAAGTTTTTTAATGGCAGAACAAATAATCGAAAATTTAAGAAATGTTGCAATAATCGCCCATGTTGACCACGGCAAGACAACACTTGTAGACCAGCTTCTAAAACAAAGCGGAACATTCCGTGAAAACGAGGCGGTAAACGAGCGTGTTATGGACTCAAACGACCTCGAAAGAGAGCGTGGAATTACCATTTTATCCAAAAACACGAGCGTTAAGTACGGCAACACGAAAATCAACATTATCGACACTCCGGGACACGCCGATTTCGGCGGTGAGGTTGAGCGTATTTTGCAAA
>JAZUFQ010000036.1:0-41112 GCA_045640745.1 Acutalibacteraceae bacterium | reverse complement strand
CTTTGTAGCGGCAGATGCTCCTGCTTCAGTAGCTGCCTTAACAGCACCTACATCGCCACGAACCATAACAGATACCAAGCCGGATCCGATTTTTTCGGTTCCGATAAGCTCAACATTTGCTGCCTTGCACATTGCATCAGCGGCTTCGATTGATGCTACCAAACCTCTTGTTTCTACCATACCAAGTGCTTCTAATGCCATAATAATTATCTCCTTTATTATTTTTTATCAAACGCATTGATAGTTAACATTTTTTCAGTGTCATCTTCGGGACTTGCAATTATATGTGTACTTACAACGCCCGAAACACTTTCAGCGGCTGATTTTGCCGCCTCTATTGCTGCCTTGACCGCCGAAACATCGCCACGGAATTTAACGCAAACGATAAGCGGTACCGGCAAGCCGTCCGGATTACCCGGTTTGTTTTTATCAAAGTTTTCTACGGTAACATCAGCTGCCTTACAACCTGCATCGCAGGCTAAAAAAGCTGCTGCTAAACCGTAAACCTCAATAAAACCTACTGCTTTACTCATAATGTGCCTCCGATTATTCGTTTACAACGGCAATTTTAAGTCCCTGCATAGAGAGATTTGTTTTAAGCGCTTCGTTAATCTCATCAAGCGGGAATTTATGAGTAATAAGCTTTTGTATCGGAAGACCGATACCCTTAGCTCTCTTTAAGAAATCAAATGTTGTGGCATAATCACGAAGTGTGTATACCCAAGAACCAACCGTTGTGATTTCCTTTGAGCAAATATCAAAATGCGGATTGATGGTTGCGTCTCCGCCGTTAATGAAGAAGCCGAGTTCGCAAAGACCGCCGCCGTTTCTTATGAACTTATAAATATTTGCGTGAGCGATAGGTGAACCTGTGCATTGGAAAGCAAAGTCGGCAAGATAACCGCCGAAAGCATCCTTAACGCCGTCGGTAAGAGCTTCAATACCCTTGAAGTTTTTGAAATTAACGGTAGCTGTAGCGCCCATTTCTTTCGCAAATTCCAAACGCTTATCTTCACCGTCAACAGCAACAATGTTTTCAATACCCATTGTTCTTAAAACAGCTATACAAAGCAGACCGATAGGACCGCAACCCTGAACGGCAACACGGCTGTTAAAACGAAGAATACCAACTGTTTTTGCTCTCTCAACCGCATGAATTAAAACGGCTGACGGTTCAATTAAAATACGGGAATCGAGGTCTAAATCGCTTACATTAAAGATGGTTGAACCTTCACGGATATAGATGTAATCCGAGAACCAACCGTTAAGGTGAATGTCATCATCCGGAAGTAATCCGTAAACATCGGCACCGCCGACATTTTGCTTATTAAGGTCAAACATTGTAATGTCGGGATTATCCTTAAATATCATACAGGTAACAACCTTATCACCGATATTTAACGGTTTTCCGGCGCTGTCGCATTTAACATTTTTACCCATTGCAACGATTTCGCCTGTACCCTCATGTCCTAATGCCACGGGGATTAAGCTAAACGGATCACGCTTAAATTCATGAGCATCGGTACCGCAAACGCCACAACCTTCAACTTTAACCAAAATATCTCCGTCTCCGAGTTTCGGAATGGGATATTCTTTTACATCAAAGTGTTCTAATGATGTCAAAACAGCTACTCTTGCCTTTTCGGGAATTGGCTTATTACCCGACGAAGCAGTGGAACTGCCGTCGTTCATAGAAGAAATAACTCTCTTGACAATTTGTTCAATATCATTTGAATTGATATCCATAACTAACTCACTTTCTTACAGTAATGTTTTGAAAATTTCACCGCCGAAATCACCAAGAGCAGTATCTTGCTCTTCGGTTCCGCCACTAACACCCAATCCGCCGATTACGGTACCGTCCTTTCCGTACAGCGGAACACCGCCACCGAAAATAACGATTTTACCTTGGTTGGTAAACTGAATACCGTAAAGTGAACCGCCGGGTGCCGCCAAAGTTTTAAGGGCGGAAGTCGGCATTTTCAAAGAAACTACCGTGTATGCCTTATTTACCGCAATGTCATAGCTCGCAATATAAGCATCGTCCATAGACTGAACACAAATGGGATTGGCGCCGGCATCGCTTACAGCAATAACGGCTTTAACACCCATTTCACCGGCTTTTTTCTTAACCTTTTCACAAAGAGAAAGAGCCATATCAAGTGTTATTTTGTCAGCCGACATATTTATGGTTGAGACAACACGGTTTACAACTGATTGAATAAGAAGTGAACGCTCCGCATCATTCATCGGACTTCCCCTTCTTTATTTTTATTTGCCTAAGGATTCCAAAACCTTCTTGGTAATTTCAGAAACTAAATCGGAATTACCGTCTGAATTGCAAGAGCAGGAGCTACCGCAACCATGACAGCTCGGTTTACCGTTCTTAGCATTAACGCAAATATCAGCAGGATGCTTACCTTTAAGACCCATCTCTCTGCGGATTTCATAAAGTCTTTTAACCTGAGCATTATTGAGCTCTTTCGGACCGCCTAACTGACGGGAAAGGAATAAAAGCTTTGCATAGAATTCAACAGATTCCATCTTATGATAAGCATTAAGCAAAGAATCGGAATATGTTAATGCACCGTGGTTTTCAAGCAAAACTGCATCAAAATGCTGTAAGTACTTTTCAACTGCATCCGGAATTTCTTCGGTAGAAGGTGTACCGTATTCAGCAATCGGAACGCAACCGAGAGCAATAACTGCCTCAGGCATAATCGGTTGGCTAAGCGGAATACCTGCAATAGCAAAGCTTGTAGCATAAATAGGATGAGCGTGAACTACAGACTGAACATCAGGTCTTTGCTTATAAACACGCATATGCATCTTGATTTCCGAAGAAGGACGGAAACCGGGATTTGCCTGTAAAACCTTTCCGTTTTCATCGACTTTACAAATAAACTCAGGGGTCATAAAGCCTTTACTTACACCGGTAGGTGTGCAAAGAAATTCATGATCGTTGAGCTTTACGGAAATATTACCGTCATTAGCGGCAACCATTCCCTGATTGTAAATACGCTTGCCGATGTCACAAATTTGTTTTTTGATTTCAAACTCTGATACCATTTTTACTTACTCCTTTGAAATAAGATATTTAATTTTACATTTTGTATTATATAGCATTTCCAAACAAAAGTCAACAAAAAAATGTTGATTTATGTGGTTTTTTATCAAAAAATCTTTTATTTTGATAAATTTTGGTGATTTTTTTTGATAAATTCTGCTCTTGCGTCAAAATTTTCAAGAAAATTTTTAAGTTCTGCTATGCCCTCACCTGTTATTGAGTCAACTCTGAAAATTCTTTTACAACCGGCAAGACGCAACCACCGTTCGGCTCTATCGGGATTTGCCCGTTTTTTCGTAAGCCCTGTAACAATGCCGATTACCTCACGGTTAGCCGAAGATGTAACATTCGGACCGAACAGTGAATACGGCTCATCCGCATCTATAAGCAAACCTACAATATCGGCTTCATAAGTAAATACAGCTAATGCTCTGCCTAAAATTTTAGTTTCGGCATATTCACCGGGGGTATCAATAATAAAGCCCTTTCTTTCAACCGACTGCGTTTTTTCGTAAAAAGTATCCTCACCGTTGAGTGCTTTTGAAAGAGTTGTCTTTCCGGCACCGCTTCTGCCTATTAAAATGATTTTATTCATAATTAGGTTTTTGTTATTTCACAAACGGTAAATTGCAAAACCTCTTTTGCGTATTCAGTAACGGCACGGACGGCGGATTCAACCTCCGAAACAGTACCGGTTACAATAAGCGTACCGCTGAATCTATCGACAAAACCAAGCTCTACACCCGACGCCTTTGTTGCGATATCACCGGCAATAATAGCTGTTTCTGCCGGTGTCATTGTAAGAATACCGATTGCTGTCTTTGTGTATTCCCCTGCCGGATCCAAGCCGAGTTTAACATACAGTATCTCGTCGGGGTTAGCAATGATATGTGCTATTGTAATCTGTTTACCTGGTACGATTTCTTGAATTATTCGTTCTTTTCCGTCATTTACAAGACGGTCATAAACTATATCAGCCATTGTTAACCTCCTATAATACAGTTAAGTCCCTTTGATTCGGCAACTGCTTTCAAGTTAAGCATATGTTCATCGCTTGGCGGAATTATATGGGACATTTCATAATCTCTCGCAAGACCAGCGTATTTATCCTGACCTAAACGGTGATAAGGCAGTAGATGAATACGGCTTACATTATTTAACTTTGATGCAAACTCGGCAATTTGTGCTATTTCCTCGGGTGTATCATTAAATGTAGGGATTACCGGAACACGAATTACCATATTGTTTGCCTTTTCGGCAATAATTTTTGCATTTTCCAAAATCATTTTATTATCTTTTGTGGTAAAAGCTTTATGCTTTTCGGGATTTATATGCTTAATATCCATAAGATAATAATCAATGTAAGGAAGAATTTTCAAAATAGTTTCAATCGGGGCGCAGCTTGTTGTTTCGATTGCAGTGTTTATACCCGACTCTTTTGCACCCTTAAACAAAGCGAGTGCAAAATCAGGCTGACAAAATGTTTCACCGCCCGAAAGCGTAAGCCCTCCGCCCGAGCGCCTGTAATAAATGCGGTCTTTGGCTACGGTTTCAAGAACTTCTCTTGCGGTGACATCACGCCCGACAGTTTTTGAAACGCCGTTTGTTAACATATTTTGAATTTCATATTTTTGAGATTCCGGATTGCAACACCATTTGCAACGCAAAACGCAACCTTTAAGAAAAACAATGGTGCGAATTCCGGGACCGTCGTGAACACTGAAACGCTGGATATCAAATATTCTTCCTACGGTATCCAAATATTCATTCATAAATTAAAATCCTTTTTGTTCGGTTCGACTTATAATATCGTCCTGCAAAGAACGGGAAAGTGTTGTAAACAAAGCCGAATAACCGGCAACCCTTACAACCAACGATTTATACTGTTCGGGGTGTTTTTGTGCTTCAAGCAAAGTTTCTCGGCTTACAACATTAAATTGAAGATGGCTTCCTTTTTGCTCAAAATATCCGCAAACTAATGCCACAAAACTTTCAAGTCCGCTATCGCCTTTTAACGCTGACGGATGGAATTTCATATTAAAGAGCGTACCGTTAGAGGTAATAAAGTGGTCTAATTTTGAAACGGAATTGCAAGAAGCCGTCGGGCCGTTTTTATCCCTGCCGGCTGCCGGTGAAACACCGTCAGCGACCGGTGTGCCTGAAAGCCGTCCGTCAGGAGTAGCACCTGTTTGAGCGCCGAGCGGAACATTTGCGGAGACGGGATACAAACCTGCTTGGAACATACCGCCACGGGGATTTTTGAAGGTTTCAAGCGGTTTAGTATAATAATAAGCGGCTTCCCGTGCAAAATAGTCGATTTCTTCAATATCGTTACCGAATTTCGGTAATGTGTCTATATCGGCACGAATACGGCTATAAAGTTCTTTCTTTGAAGCATCTACTTTGTTTTCTTTAACAGTCTTGCAAATATCGGCAATATCCTTTTCGGTTAAATTCTTGCCTTGCTTTGCTAATGCTTTGCTGACTCTCAATGCAAGCTGTTTAACGCTTGCGTCGGAATACGGCTCACCGTAGTTATGAAGCATAGCATCTCCGAATTGTTCTAATGTGTATTTCTTTTGCTCATAAACAAGAGTTTTTACCGCCCAAAGACCGTCGGCAACATTGGCAATACCAAATCCCTGAGGACCGGTAAAGTTATAAATGGCTCCACCTTGCTGTGTAGGAAGTCCCCTACCGATACAATCCTCAATCATTGAAGATTCAAACGGTAGCGGACAACGCTCGGCATGTGCCATATCAATGGCATTGTCGGCATTTACGAGCATAGAAATCATATAATTCATTTGCTTTTTGTATGCTTCGGCAAATTTTTCGTATGTATCTAAATCGGCAAGCTCACCGGTTTTAGGACCGATTTGTTCACCGTCATCAACGCCGTTTGAAAAAACAAGTTCAAGCGGACGGCACATATTAAAGAATGCCGCATCGTGCCAACCCTCTGTTTTACCTGATTTTTGCGGTTCAACACAACCGATAATGTTATAATCTCTTGCATCGGACAAAGTAAGTCCTCTATTGACAAGAGCAGGTATTATTACTTCGTCATTATAGTATGCCGGCAAACCTATTCCCGTACGGGTAAGCTTTGCGGCATGAATAAGTAAATCATGAGGAGATTTATTCCAAACACGGATAGAAAGAGACGGTTGCGGAAGATTTACATGCATGGATGCTGTAATACACATAAATGACAAATCATTTGTAACATCAAGTCCCTCAGCATCTTGTCCGCCGACTATTAGATTTTGGAACAAGCTGTATCCGGCAAAACCCTCAGCCGAAGCGGCATCACGGGCTTTATTAAGGTCATTAAGTTTAATCCAAATACAGTCAATAAGCTCCTGCGCAAATTCACGGGTGATTTTACCCGAGTCAAAATCCTTTTTATAATAAGGATACATATATTGGTCAAAACGGCCGGGAGAAATAGAATGTCCGCTTGATTCAACCTGCAAAAGCATTTGAATAAACCAAAATGACTGACAAGCTTCCCAAAAACTTTCGGCAGGTTTGAAAGGTACTTTTGAACATATTTTTGAAATAGTAAGCAGTTCGTTTTTACGAATAGAGTCACTTTCTTTTTCAGCTAAATCAGCGGCAAGCTTACTATAACGGTTTGCATAATCACAAGCTGATTTACAACTCATAATAACAGCGTTAAGAAAAGAAGAACGGCGTGCATAATCAGAATCGGCAACGGTTAAGCGGTCTAACTCCTTTTGAGCTTTAGCGATAATTCCCTCAAAACCGATTCCTAAAATTTCAGCATAATTTACCGTAACATGACCTACACCGTTATAATAATAATTACCCGGCGTAAATATATTATGGTCAATGGCAGTTTGAGCTTCGGGCGCCATATAAGAAGTTGCCAATTCGCTCGTTGTTTTACCTTTCCAATATTTATGAATAGTACTTAATATTTTCTTATTCTCATCGGAAATATAGAACGGGTCAGCCGAGCGATGCTCAATTGTATCAAATTCAGCTTCAAGCCATTCAAAAGAAAATTCCGGAAAAGTTTGACAACTGCGTGGTTTTTTGGTATTGCTTCCGACAACAAGCTCCAAAGGTCTTATTGTAATCGGCAGCGCCTCCATTATCCACTTAAACGCCTTAGCACGGCGCATAATTATCGGCTCACCCTCGGTTTGCATATACGATTCGGTAAGCAAAACGGCACGGTCCGATTCGATTTGAGGCATTTCCTCAAACAAATGGGCCTTTAATTTATCAATTCTTTGACTTTTCGGCAATTCACTCGAATAATATGAATTCAATTTTTTCGCCTCTTCTTATCATTTTTCATTGTCATTTTAGCATAAAACAACACTAATGTCAACTAAAAAACAACAAAAAACCAATAAAATTTATTATAAACAAAGATTTTTCTTATCGAATTATATAAAAATAGACACACAGCAAATACCATGTGTCTATATAATTAAATTTTTTCAATTGCACTTAAAACATATTCGATTTGATTTTCAACAGATTTAATACTTGTTCCGCCATAGCTTATGCGCTTATTTACGCACTCATTTAGGTCGATAGCGGTATAAACATCATTATCAAAAAGATTTGAAAATTCCTTATATTTTTCTATTGGATAGTTTTCGAGAATTAAACCGTTATTTATGCAATCATTTACTATTCTGCCGGAAATCTTATAAGCGTTTCTAAACGATTCACCCTTTTTAACAAGATAATCCGCAAGGTCGGTTGCGTTTATAAATCCTTTTTGGGCGGCTTTTTTCATATTTTCAGGAAGAGTTTTCATAGTATCAAGCATACCGGTAAATACTTTAATACACATCTTAACAGTATCGACACCATCAAATATCCCCTCTTTATCCTCCTGCATATCCTTGTTATACGCAAGCGGTAAACCTTTAAGGGTAGTTAAAATGCCTATTAAATCTCCGTAAACTCTTCCCGTTTTACCTCTGACAAGCTCAGCCATATCGGAATTCTTTTTTTGTGGCATAATCGAAGAGCCGGTTGTATAAGCATCGGACAATTCAACAAATTTGAATTCCAAACTTGACCACAAAATAATTTCTTCTGAAAACCTTGAAAGATGCATCATTATTATAGATATGTCGGACAAAAGCTCAACAACATAATCTCTATCCGAAACACCGTCAATAGAATTTTCGCACGGTTTATCAAACCCTAACTGTTCAGCTTCAAAAAATCTATCGGTATTATATGTAGTGCCTGCCAAAGCGCAAGAGCCGATTGGTGATATATTAAGCCGTATTTTACAGTCTTTAAGGCGATCAATATCTCTTAAAAACATCATTGCATACGCCAAAAGATGATGCCCGAAGGTTATCGGTTGTGCCCTTTGAAGATGCGTATAACCGGGGCAGATATTAGTTTTATTCTCTTTTGATTTTTCGCAAATTACGCTGATGAGCGCTTTTAAGAGTTCGATTATATCGTTAATTTCTTTTCTTAAATTCATTCTGAGGTCTAACGCTACTTGGTCGTTACGGCTTCTTGCTGTATGTAACTTCTTACCGACATCACCGAGCCTATTTGTCAAGACGCTTTCGACAAACATATGTATATCTTCGCTGTCGTTGCCGATTACAAGCGTACCCGACTTAATATCATCAAGAATATTACCGAGCTCTTCAATAATCTTTTGAGCATCATTATTTTGTATTATGCCTTGTTTAGCAAGCATTGAACAATGCACAATACTTCCCTTGATGTCCTGCTCAAACATTCTTTTATCAAAAGAAATTGAAGAATTAAATTCGTCGGCTAAACTATCGGTAACACCGTTAGTCCTGCCTTCCCACATTTTTGCCATAACTTTCACCTTTATAGAAAATTAAGCCGTCTTGTTTTGCAAAACGGCTGTAAAAAATTATTTATTGTTTTTATCGACAATAGCTTGAACCTTAATCGGCAAACCGTAAAGGTTAATAAATCCTGCGCTGTCTTTTTGGTCGTAATCACTTTCGCCGAAGGTGGCGATTTCTTCACTGTAAAGCGAATATTTACTCCAAACACCAGCTTTAATAATATTACCTTTATAAAGCTTCAATTTAACCTTGCCTGTTACGGTTTCCTGCGTTTTATCAACAAAAGCGGAAATTGCTTCACGAAGCGGAGTAAACCATTGACCGTTATAAACAAGCTCGGCAAAGGTAATTGAAAGCTTTTGCTTTTCGTGCATTGTAAGCTTATCAAGGCAAATGCTTTCAAGTGCTTCGTGCGCCTTATAAAGAATAGTACCGCCCGGTGTTTCGTATACGCCTCTGCATTTCATACCTACAAGACGGTTTTCAACAATATCAATTATACCGATACCGTTTTTACCGCCAAGCTCATTGAGTTTAAGAATTATATTTTTAGCGCTCATTTTTTCGCCGTCAATAGCTACGGGAATGCCTTTTTCAAAATCAAGTTCAACATAAGTGGGAGTATCAGGTGCATCAATCGGAGAAACGCCCATTTCTAAAAAGCCCTTTTTCTCATACATCGGCTCATTTCCGGTATCTTCAAGGTCGAGTCCTTCGTGAGAGAGATGCCAAAGGTTTTTATCCTTTGAATAATTAGTTTCTCTGTTAATTTTAAGCGGAATATTATGAGCTTCTGCATAATCTATTTCTTCATCTCTTGACTTAATATCCCATTCACGCCAAGGAGCGATAATGGGCATTTCAGGGCAAAAATGTTTAAGAGCAAGCTCAAAACGGACTTGGTCGTTGCCCTTACCTGTACAGCCGTGGCAAATAGCATCTGCTTTTTCTTTTATCGCAATTTCGGCAAGACCTTTTGCAATACACGGTCTTGCGTGAGATGTACCTAAAAGATAATCCTCATATACGGCGCCGGCTTTCATTGTGGGAATAATGTAATCGTCAACATATTCTTCGGTTAAATCAAGAACATATAACTTTGAAGCACCAGTTTTAATAGCTTTTTCTTCGAGTCCTTCAAGTTCGTCGGCTTGTCCTACATTACCCGAAACGGCAATAACCTCGCAATTATTGTAATTTTCTTTCAGCCACGGAATGATGATTGAAGTATCAAGACCGCCCGAATATGCAAGAACGACCTTTTTTATGCAATCTTTGTTCATAATATTACCTTCTTATTGAATAAATATGCAGGTATTATACATCAAATATGCAGTAATGTCAAGTACAAATGAATAATTATTTATAAAATAATGCCACCTTTTTCGGTGGCATTAAATTCACTTAAAAACATATTCATTATTTTGCAAAGTACAAGTAATTTTACTGCTTTTCTTTATGCTTCCGTCGAGTATTTGTTCGCTTAATTTATCTTCAATATCGGTTTGTATGACTCTTCGAAGCGGTCTTGCACCGTAAATCGGGTCATAACCTGTGCTTGCCAATTTCTTTATGACTTCGTCATCGAATTTTACAACAATATCCATACTGTTAAGCCGAATATTTAACTGTTCTAACATATTGACGGTAATCTTCTCAATTTCTTCTTCTGTAAGCTTATTGAAAACAATTATATCGTCGATACGGTTTAAGAATTCCGGCTTAAAAGCGCTCTTTAATTCGGTTAAGACCTTTTCTTTTATCGAATCATTATCACTAATTGTTGACTCACCAAAACCAAAAGAAACACTCTTTGTTGTGATTTCTCTTGCTCCGATATTTGAGGTCATAATAATAATCGTATTCTTAAAGTCGACTTTTCTTCCTTGTGAATCGGTTAAAACACCGTCTTCAAGTATTTGTAGCATTATATTAAATACATCGGGGTGGGCTTTTTCGATTTCGTCAAACAAAATTACGGAATACGGCTTTCTTCTTACGCTTTCGGTAAGCTGACCGCCTTCCTCAAAACCGACATATCCGGGAGGTGAACCAATAAGACGGGATACCGTGTGCTTTTCCATATATTCGGACATATCGAGCTTTATCATCATATTTTCACTGCCGAACATAGTTTCACTGAGTGCCTTGCAAAGCTCTGTTTTACCGACACCCGTAGGACCTAAAAAGATAAATGAGCCGATAGGTCTTTTCGGGTCTTTAAGACCGACTCTTCCCCGTCTTATTGCTTTCGACACGGATTTAACGGCATCTTCTTGACCAATAAGGCGTTTATGAAGCTCGGCTTCTAATGTTAAAAGCCGTTCACTTTCTTCTTGTGTTAAATTTGTTACGGGTATTCCGGTCATTGATGCAACAATTTCTGCAATTTCCGTTTCCGTAATTGATTTTGAAAAATCGGTATTGCTGTGCCAACTGTTTTTCTTTTCGTCTAACTGTGATTTAAGATTATTGATCTCATCTCTTAAATTAGCCGCTTTTTCGAAATCTTGGAGTGAAATAGCTTCCTCTTTTTCGGTTTCGGTTGCAAGCAGTTTATCTTCAATATCTTTAATTTCGGTAGGTGTTTTGGTAGAATTTAGTCTTGCCTTTGCTCCTGCTTCATCAATTAAATCTATCGCTTTATCGGGCAAAAATCTATCATTTATATATCTTGAAGATAGTTTTACAGCAGAAACAATAGCATCATCGGTAATATTTATTTTATGAAACGCCTCATATTTTTCTCTTAAACCTTTTAATATAAGGATAGTATCGTCAACCGTCGGCTCTAAAACCTGTATAGGTTGGAAACGGCGTTCAAGTGCGGCATCTTTTTCAATATTCTTACGGTATTCTGAAATTGTTGTAGCGCCTATTAACTGAAAATCGCCCCGTGCAAGCGACGGTTTTAGAATATTTGCGGCATCGGTTGACCCCTCGGCTGAGCCGGCACCCATTATAGTATGAACTTCGTCAATAAATAGGATTATCTCGTCAGATGCCGTAACCTCATCAATAACCGCCTTTATGCGTTCTTCAAAATCACCACGGTATTTTGTTCCGGCAACCATACCGTTTAGGTCGAGAGAGTATATTTTTTTATTTAACAAAAGTTCGGGAACTTCGCCGTTAACGATTTTTTGCGCCAAGCCCTCAACAATAGCGGTTTTACCCACTCCCGGCTCACCTATTAAGCAAGGATTGTTCTTTGTTCTTCGGCATAAAACCTGAATAACACGCTCAATTTCTTTATCCCTGCCTATAACGGGGTCAATTTTCCCGTCGGTCGCCTGCTTTGTTAAATCACGGGCAAATTTCTCTAAATTTTCGCTTTTTTGTTCTTTTTTCTTAAAGGTTGATTCGGTGTTTTTAGTAACCGTCATACCTGACTCTTTCGCAACATCTTCAATTACATCAACCTGCGAAATACCAAGTTCGGACAAAAATCTGATAGCATAATTATCGTCTTCGCTTAACATACTCATTAGAATATGCTCGGTACCTACATATTTATTAGATAAGTTTTTAGAGCCGATTACGGCATTTTCAATTATACTGTTTGCTTTTACGGTAAAATAATCGGGCGAAAGTCTCGTTTTAATGCCCAAACCGATTTCCGACTTAATTATATTAAAAACATCTTCAAAAAATATGTTTTTTGAATTTAATACTTTGCAGGCAATACAGTCGCTTACCCCTAATATTCCGAGCAAAATATGTTCACTGCCGACATAGGTATGCCCAATATTTTCAGCGTTTTCTATTGCAAAATTCAGTGCTATATTTGCTTTTTGAGTAAATCCTCTGAAATTATAAATCATAAATTCACCGTCTTTTTATAAACTAATATTATAGTTGGCAAAAAGTGTTATTGTTAATCAAATTTTTTAGAGTAAAACCAAGAACATTTCTTTAAGTATTGCGGCTCTTAATGTATCTTGTCCGTCAACCGCAACACGGTGCATAACATTATTATTAACAGCCGAAAGCATTATTTTTGCCGTATCCTTATCGACAAGCTCGGTATCAACGCAGTTTTCAAGCAAAACTCTTGTACTTAACGGGTCAATAGCATCGCCTATCGAGTTAATTATATGCATTATGGCTGACGAATGATTCATCACAACCCTTTTTATTCTTATATATCCTCCGCCACCTCTGCGGCTATCAATAATATAACCGTGTTCGGGCGTAAAACGGGACGACAAAACATAGTTGATTTGACTTGGTGCACACCCCATAATGTTTGCAAATTCGTTTCTTTGAATTTCAGCTGTTTGCTGTTCGCTTTCGTTTAACATACGGATTATTTCCGCTGTTATAATGTCACTTAGCTTCATATAATTCTTCTTTCATAAACAAATTGACTTTTTGACCTTTTGACTTTCTCTGACTTTAATTTTACCACGATTTTTATATTTGTCAATAGAAAAAATCGGCAACAGGATTTCCCTACTGCCGATTAGCTGATTTTGTTACATATTTTTGAGATTATTTTTAAGGTTATTTAACTGTTCACGAAGTTCCTTTGGTAACTTATCACCGAATTTCTTATAATGTTCTTCGATTTCAGCAGCTTCGTTTTCCCAAACCTCTTTATCAACTTTAAGGATTGATTTAAGCGTTTCAATATCAATATCAAGGTCGGTTAAATCAATATCTTCGGGCTTTGGAACATATCCGATAGCAGTTTCAACCGCATCAGCATTGCCTTCGCAACGGTCAATAATCCAGTTAAGAACACGGGCATTATCACCGTAACCGGGCCAAATGAAATTACCTTCGTCATCGGTACGGAACCAGTTAACATTAAATATCTTCGGTGCTTTATCGCCAAGTTTTTCACCCATTTCGAGCCAATGAGCAAAATAATCGCCCATATTATATCCGCAGAACGGAAGCATAGCCATTGGGTCTCTACGAACAACACCGACAGCACCTGCGGCAGCGGCAGTTGTTTCGGAAGCCATAGCAGAACCGATAAACACGCCGTTTACCCAATCCTTTGATTGATATACAAGCGGAGCGCATTTAGCACGGCGTCCGCCAAATATAATTGCCGAAATCGGAACGCCTTGACCTTTATCAAATTCTTCCGAAATGCAAGGACAGTTCTTTGCAGGGGCAGTAAATCTTGAATTCGGATGAGCGCCTGAGGTAGCAACCTTATTTTCTTTGTCATACTTGGTATAATCCCACGGCTCGCCTTTCCAGTTAAGAGCATTCTTCGGCGGGTTCTTATCAAGACCTTCCCACCAAACGGTATTATCATCAAGATTTAAGCAAACATTTGTGAAAATAGTGTTCTTCTTTGTAGATTCAAGAGCGTTAAAGTTGGATTTAGCATTTGTTCCGGGAGCTACGCCGAAAAAACCGTTTTCGGGGTTAATTGCATAAAGTCTGCCGTCGGGACCTATCTTCATCCAAGAAATATCGTCGCCGACTGTCCAAACCTTATAACCTTTTTTGCGTAAATATTCAGGAGGAATAAGCATAGCAAGATTTGTCTTACCGCAAGCAGACGGGAATGCGGCAGCAACATATTTAACCTCGCCTTTCGGGTTTTCAAGTCCCAAAATAAGCATATGCTCAGCCATCCAACCTTCTTTCCAACCTTGGAACGAAGCAATACGGAGAGCAAAACATTTTTTACCGAGAAGAACATTACCGCCGTAAGCAGAGTTAACCGAAATAATAGTATTGTCTTCGGGAAAATGGCAAATATAACGGTTTTCGGGGTCAACATCGCATTTTGCGTGCAATCCACGGACCCAGTCATTAGAATCGCCTAAAACCTTTAATACTTCATTTCCGACACGGGTCATAATCGACATATTGAGAACAACATATATAGAGTCGGTTATCTCAATACCGATTTTTGCAAGCGGAGAGCCAACAGGACCCATTGAATAAGGGATAATATACATTGTTCTGCCCTTATAGGTACCTCTTGCAATATTATAAAGTTTTTCATACATTTCCTTAGGGTCGCACCAGTTATTTGTAGGACCGGCAGTTTCCTTATCTTTTGTGCAAATAAATGTTCTGTCTTCTACACGGGCAACATCGTTTGGCTTTGTTCTGTGAAGATAGCAACCCGGAAGCTTTTCTTCATTAAGTTTAATCATTTCGCCGGTTTGAACGGCTTCTTTGCGTAATTCTTCAAGTTGAGCTTCACTACCGTCAATCCACATTACTTTGTCAGGACAAAGTAATGCTTTCATTTCGTCGAGCCACTTAATTACTGTCTTGTTTTCGGTCATTGTATAATCCTCCAATATAGTACGGAGCAAAATGCTCCAAATTTTCGCCTTATACATTATAATGCCCCAAAAACCGTTTGTCAATGCATTTTTGACAAAAATTTGTCAACTTATCCATATTTTAGAAAAAAAATAAACGGCAGAAAAAATCTACCGTTTATAAAAATATTTTACTGCTCCATTATTGCCTTAAATTCTACGCCGTCAATTTTTTCTTTTTCGATAAGTGCATCAGCAACAGCGTGCAATTTATCAATGTTTTTAGAGAGTATCTCTTCGCCTTTTTTATATGCTTCATCAATAATTCTGTGAATTTCTTTATCAATTCTTGCATTAACGGCTTCCGAGCAGTTTTCAACATGACCGTAATCTCTTCCTAAGAACACTTCGTCATTTGAATTTGCGTAAAGAATCGGGCCTAAATCCTCACTCATACCGTATTTAACGACCATATCACGGGCAAGCTTTGTAGCCCTTTCAATATCGTTTGAAGCGCCGGCGGAAATATCGGAATTACAGAGCTGTTCGGCAATTCTACCGCCCAAAAGCATTGTAATCTCTTCTTCCATTTCGGTCTTGTACTTATTGAATTTATCTTCACTCGGCAAAGAAACGGTAAGTCCCAAAGCTCTGCCACGGGGAATGATTGTGATATAATGGATTTCGTCTTGGGTTGGCAAGAAATAACCTGCAATAGCATGACCTGCTTCGTGATAAGCAGTATTTCTCTTTTCGCTTTCTTTAATTACCAAGCTCTTCTTTTCGGGGCCGCCTATTACTTTTAATGTTGCTTCTTCGATTTCGTCCTGAGTAATTGCTTTTTTAGAATGGCGAACGGTTAAAAGCGCCGCTTCGTTTAATAGGTTTGCAAGGTCGGCACCCGTAAATCCTGCGGTAGACTTTGCGATAGTTGAAAGTTCGACATCAGGACCTAACGGCTTGCCACGGGAATGAACTTTTAATATTTCTTCCCTGCCCTTAACATCCGGGTAATTTACGGTGATTTGTCTATCAAATCTACCCGGTCTTAAAAGCGCTTTATCGAGAATATCAGGGCGGTTTGTTGCCGCCATAACGATAACACCCTCATTTTCGCCAAAACCGTCCATTTCAACAAGCAACTGGTTTAGGGTTTGCTCTCTTTCATCGTGACCGCCTCCAAGACCGGCACCACGCTGACGACCGACAGCATCAATTTCGTCAATGAATATAATGGCAGGTGCATTTTTCTTGGCTTCACCGAATAAATCTCTTACTCTTGAAGCACCGACACCGACAAACATTTCAACAAAGTCAGAACCGGAAATTGAGAAAAACGGAACACCGGCTTCACCGGCAACCGCACGGGCAAGCAAGGTTTTACCTGTTCCCGGAGGGCCTACTAAAAGAACGCCTTTTGGTATCTTTGCGCCGAGTTCGTTAAACTTTTTTGGGTTTTTAAGGAAATCAACAACCTCGGTCATTTCTTCCTTTTCTTCGTCAGCACCGGCAACATCGGCAAAGGTGGTCTTTTTCTTATCGTCGGCTTTTTTCACCTTGGCTTTGCCAAAGCCCATAGTTTTATCGGCACCCATTGCCGAGTTCATACGACGCATAATGAAAAATCCGAAGAAAACCATTAAGCCAATCATAAGTAATGTCGGCAACATATTAAGAAGCCACGATGTTTTACCGCCACTCTTATAGTCATATTTAATCTTAGCGTTATCATTTTTGGCTTTGTCATTTATTTCCAAAACTTTCGAGTTGATATCATTATAAAATATACTTGGGTCAGCAACGGTATATCTGTATTTTTTACCGTCAGAGCGCAAAACATAGGTCAATTCACCCGAATATAGATTTAAGGTGTATTCCTTAACCTCATTCCCTCTTATTTTACCGACGATATCATAGTATTTAGTTGTTTCTGCGCTCCTTGAAAGAGTTGAAACGGCAACAAAAGCTAAAATCAAAATAATCGGTATACCAATATATAAAAGAACATTTTTTAGATTTTTACTCAAAATTTAAGACTCCTTTTTACTTGTTATCAAAATTTTCATATATTCTCGGCGAAAGAATGCCGACATAAGGTAAATTCCTGAAATGCTCATCATAATCAAGTCCGTATCCCACAACAAATTCATCGGGAATTACTCTTCCGACATAATCGGCTTTAATGTCGGCTTTGCGGTTTGCGGGCTTATCAAGTAATGCACAAACCTTTATGCTTTTTGCATTTCGGTCCTCTAATATCTTCTTCAAATATGAGAGTGTTATTCCCGAATCCAAAATATCTTCAACAATTAAAATATCATGACCTTCGGGGTTAATATCAAGGTCCTTCTTGAATTTAACAACGCCCGTTGTTTTTGTTCCCGAATATGAAGAAACCGCCATAAAATCTATTTTACATTCGCAGGTGATTTCTTTAAGTAAATCGGACATAAATACGATAGCGCCTTTTAACACGCTTACGAGCAGTAAATTTTTACCCTCATAGTCCTTTGATATTTGTCTGCCGAGATTGGCACAAATTTGTTTTAACTCAACCTCGGAAACCAAAACTTTTCCTATACCTTCGTTTGGTGACATAATTATTTCTCCCCTAAAACCATTGTACTTATATATAAAACCTTTTTTGTAGTTTTATCTATTTTAACTCTATCGGATACACCGATTTTATAACCCCAAATAAGACCTATATCATCAGAAAAAAGCGGTAATTCATTTCGCATTTTTATAGGCAACTTCTTTTCGGTAAGCAGTTTTTTTAATGTTTTTGTGGAATTTGAATTGGCAAGTTTTATCGTAAGCGCATTATCTCTTGCTATTTTTCTGACCTCGCCTACTATCTTATCACAGTCAATGGCGTTATTTAATAACAAACCGTGAACTTTTTTGTTTTTTTCAAATTCTTCGATAGAAAATTTTGTTAATGTAACCTCAAATTTCACATCTTGTATATCATTTTTTGTAAATATAAGGTAATTATCATTTTTTACTGCAAAATAATCATTTACTATGCTTGTTCGCTCTAAAACACCGTCGGCAACATCTGTTATCTTATCAATATGAAAAGTGTCGGGTGCTTCGCCAAAAAACGATTTGAAAAACAATATCAAAACTCGGTTCTTAATACTTTGATGTAGTTCGGTAAAACCGACTAAACATAGTTTATTACCGTTAAAGCGCTTATCAAATTCACTTTTTGCAATTTCTAAAAGATAATCGCCGTCAATAGAGAGCGAATACGAAAGCCGAGAAATATTATTAACATATCCTTCGTTTATTTCTTTCAAAATCGGTACTATTTTATGTCTTATAATATTCCTACTGCAATCGTCAACTAAATTTGTCGAATCGGTTACATAGTCCAAATTATTGAATTTACAGTAATTCTCAACACATTCCCTACTGCATAAAACAATCGGTCTTATTATGTTGTCACGCTTTACGGGAATACCTTTCGCACCGTTAATTGATGTGCCTCTTGCAATATTAAAAATAACCGTTTCCACATTATCGCTTGCCGTATGCGCCGTTGCGATTTTGCCTTTTGCCACACGACTTAAAAAGTCATACCTTAACTCTCTTGCGGCAGTTTCAATGCTTAGTCCGTTTTTATCCGCATAGCTTAAAACATCGCCTTTTTCATAAAAAAGTTCAATATTCAGCTTCTTACAAAATCTTTTGCAGAACTCTAAATCACGGTCGGCTTCCTCGCCTCTTATCCCGTGATGATAGTGCGCTGCATAAAGCTTAAAGCCAAAATCGTTTTTTATAGTATTAAGCGAATGCAATAAAGCGACAGAATCAGCACCGCCCGACAAGGCAACAGTGATTTCTTTTACACCGTCAAACAAGCAATAGAGCTTATTTGCTCTTAAAATATTATCAATCATTTCTTCTGTCAATACCCGTAAACCGTGTATGGTCGGCATCCCAATAAAGTTCTACACTGCCAAGTCCGCCGTGGCGGTTTTTGGCAATTATACACTCGGCTTTATTCGGGTCGGATAGGTCGTCAGACGGGGCTTTTTCGCCGTCATAATAGCCCTCACGGTAAAGGAATAATACTATATCTGCATCCTGCTCAATAGAACCCGAATCCCTAAGGTCAGCAAGTCCCGGTTTGTGTGATTTTCCTCTTGCCTCGGTAGCACGGGATAACTGTGCGCAGGCAATAACGGGTACTTTTAATTCTTTTGCCATAATTTTAAGACTTCGTGTAATTTCCGCAACCTCTTGAACACGGTTGTCGTTTTGGCGAGGTGTATGCATAAGCCCTAAATAGTCTATTACAACAAGGTCAACCTTTTTCATTCGGCGAAGTTTGGCTTTCATTTCGGGAACTGTAATATTTGATGTTTCGTCAAAATACAAATTTGCCTTTGAAAGTGTTTCGCCCGCCTTTGCAAGAACAGTCCATTCATCACTTTCAAGATTAGCCGTTCTTAACTTTTCGCTGTTAACTCCCGATTCGCTCGAAAGCATACGCTGTGCTAATTGGTCCCTTGTCATTTCAAGCGAGAAAAAGCATACAGTTTTATTTGAGTTTACAGCAACATTTCTTGCAATATTAAGCGCAAAAGCAGTTTTACCCATACCCGGTCTTGCACCTAAAATGATAAGGTCGGATTTATTAAGACCGGTAATCTTTTTATCAAGCTCTGAAATTCCGCTTGGAATACCCAAATAGTCGTCTTTGGTTTCGGGGTCGGATTTTTTGGATAAAATATCATAGGTTTCATTTTCAAGAACTTGCTTAATATGGGTAAGTCCGCTTACTTCCCTGCCCGAACGGATTTCATAAATTTTTTGTTCGGCATTATCAATAAGTTTTCCCGAATCAAGTATATTTTCATCAACATCTTTAATTATATCCTTTGCCGCATTCAAAAGCGCACGGGAATAGTATTTATCCCTGATAATAGCAACATATTCAAGGACATTTGCAGAAGAAGCGACACTTTGAGCGAGCTGTGTAAGATACGCTTTTCCGCCGTCGTCATCGTATGTACCGTTACTTTTAAGTTTTTCAAGCAATGATACAAAATCAATAACCTGATTAAACTCGTACATAGTACTGATTGCACTGTAAATATCCTGATGCTGGGGCAGATAGAAGAAATCGGGTTTTACAGATACGGCAATATCGTTAAGACATTTTGGGTCAATAAGAATTGAACCTAAAACCGCCTGCTCGGCTTCAAGGGAATACGGCTGACGGGAAAAGTCATTTATATATTCGTTATTAGCCATTATTCAGTTACCTTTACATTAACGGTTGTTGAAATTCCGGTATAAAGCTTAATTTCGGCTGTATAATCACCGAAGTTTTTAATATCGGCAACCGTCATTTTCTTTTTATCTATCTTAATTCCGTACTCTTTTTCGATTTCGGCGGCAATTTCTTTTGATGTAATACTGCCGAAAAGCTTACCGCCGGCACCGGCTTTTGCAGTTAAGGTTACGGTTTTATTTTTTAGCTCACTTGCAAGTTTTTTTGCAGCGTCTATTTCTTCCTGCTTATGATGAGCCGTTGCTTCGTTACGGCTTTTAAGCTCACCGAGCGCAGCATTATCGGCTTCAATGGCTAAATTTTTCGGAAAAAGAAAGTTTCTTGCGTATCCGTCGGATACATTGCAAAGTTCTCCCTTTTTACCTTTACCTTTTACATCTTGCAGTAAAATTACTTTCATATTTTTTCACCTGTTTTCATTTTTTCAAAGCTCAACAATAACCGGCAAAACCATAGGACTTCTATGAGTTTTGTTGTATAGAAATTTAGCAACTCCGTCTTTAATTTTTGTTTTATATATATTCCAATCTTTTACATTTGCTTTGTAGCAAGCTTCAAGAATATCATAAACGGCATTTTCTATTTGGAACATAAGCTCTTCGGATTCCTTAACAAATACAAATCCTCTTGACACAATTTCGGGACGGGATAATACCTCTCTTGTTGTTTTATCAACAACAACCGTTACAACAATAATACCGCCCTCGGCTAAATGTTTGCGGTCCCGCAAAACGATTGAGCCGACATCTCCGACACCGAGACCGTCTACCAAAACTCTTCCGGCAGGTACAGTACCCGAGGTTGTAATTTTATCATTTGTTATTTCCACAACCGAGCCGTTATTTACAATTGCAATATTCTTTTCGTCAATTCCCATTGAAATACCCAAAAGCGAATGCTTATATAAATGTTTGGTTTCACCGTGTAGCGGAATAAAATATTTCGGTTTTACAATACCGAGCATTGTTTTTAATTCTTCCTGGCAGGCGTGCCCCGAAACATGAACATCATACATTTTTTCATATACAACATTGGCGCCCCGTTTAATAAGTTCATTTACGACCTTACTTACGGCTTTTTCATTGCCGGGAATCGGTGTTGCGGAAATAATAAAAATATCACCGGGGATAATTTCAACCTGCCTATGGTCGGAAAAAGCAATACGGTGTAATGCCGATAACGGCTCACCCTGACTGCCCGTTGTTATGACAACGATTTTCTCTTTCGGATAGTTTTTGATTTCGTCAATTTCAATCAAAACACCTTTTGGAACTCTTAAATAACCGAGCTCGTCGGCAACCTTAACGACATTAAGCATACTTCTTCCCGAAACTGCTACTTTTCTTTCACACTTTACCGCTTGATCGATAATTTGCTGAATACGGTGGATATTTGATGAAAAAGTTGCGATAATTATGCGGTTCCTTTCGGCTTTTGAGAATAAGGATTCAAAGGAATTACCTACTAATCTTTCAGATGTTGTATATCCGGGCCTTTCGGCGTTAGTAGAGTCGGCAAGTAAAGCCAAAACACCTTTTTTACCAAGCTCTGCAAATCTCGCAAGGTCTATCATTTTATCGTCGATAGGAGTTGTATCAATCTTAAAGTCGCCCGTATGAACTACCGTTCCGGCACCCGTTGTAATAGCAAAACCAACCGCATCGGGTATTGAATGATTTACATGTATAAACTCTACCGAGAATTTGCCTAATTTTACTGTCGAGCCGTCTTTTACTACATTTAACTTGGCTTCGTTCAAAAGCTTATGTTCTTTAAGCTTTTCGGAAACAAGAGCAATCGTTAACTGTGTGGCATAAATCGGAACATTAAATTCTCTTAACAAATATGGTATGGAGCCGATGTGGTCTTCATGACCGTGAGTAATAACGAGACCTTTGATTTTGTCCTTACATTCAAGAACATAAGAAAAATCGGGAATTACAATGTCAATACCGGGGGTTTCTTCATCGGGGAAACTCATTCCGCAATCGACAAGCAACATATCTCCGTCGTACTCGTAAAGTGTAATATTTTTTCCTATTTCGCCAAGACCGCCGAGCGGAATAATCTTAATCGGTTTTGACGGTGCTTTCGTTGTCTTTTGTTTTTCAGTATTTGTGCGCTTACTAAAAGTTGTTTTCTTTTGATAACTGTTAAATTCAATGTTTTTTACAGTTTTGTTATCAGCCGATTTTTGTTTTGCACGGCTGTAATATTTTTTGTTTGCAGAAAAACTGTTATTTTTCTTCTGCTTTGTTTCTGACATAAAGTACCTCCATAAAATAAATCAAAAAATCTTTCAAAGTCATAGAAAGATATTATTTTTTACCTGTTGAGCCGAATCCGCCCGTTGAACGGTCAGATTCATCAAGATTTTGAGCGCCTTGAAAATCGGCTTTAATATACGGCATAAAGACTATTTGAGCAATTCTTTCGCCGTTTTCTATCGTTTGCGGTTTGCTTGACTGATTATAAAGCGGAGTCATTATTTCTCCACGGTAATCGCAGTCAATAACACCTACTTTGTTTGCCGGAGCAAGACCCTTTTTTGTTGAAAGTCCGCTACGGGCAAAAACAAAACCCGCATAACCTTTCGGGATTTCAATGGCGATTCCGGTATGTACCAAATAGGTTTCGCCGGGATTTATTGTCACGCTGTCTTCGTCAAGCAACGCATATATATCTGCGCCTGCGGAAAACTCTGTACCGTAGGACGGAACGATGGCATTTTCTTTAAGTTTTACATACTTTACAACACTCATAACATAACTCCAAAAAATAGATAGCAATATTCTACCATAAAATTACAAGTATTACAAGATTTATTTATATATAACTTTACTTTCATTAGTAATTATGCTAAAATGTTGGCAAAAAGGAGTAAGTTATGGGAATAGTCGAAAATGTAAATCACCTCTACGAATTAAATCCCCTCGCCTGCGGTCAGGCGGTAATCTGTATGCTTTCGGGACTTGATTTTGAGAGTGTGTTTTCACTTGTGAAAACCGAAAAAGAAACAACATTAAAGGATATGTTTTACGCATTTGACAAACTGAATATAAAAATCGATAAAAACCGTAATGAGGTTAAAGACAAATGCCAACTTCCGTGTATCGCTCTTTTAAGTCTTGAAACGCCGAAATGTTGGCATTGGTCTTTATATTTTAAGGGTAAATTCTATGACCCCGAATACGGTGTGTCAGACGACTTTCCGCCGTCAAACCGCAGATATTTTTGGGAAATTTACGAATAGTTATTTAACAACCGTTCCTGCGGCTGATTTTTCAATTAAAAGTATGTCAGCCGTTTCAAGATTTTCGGTGTCAATATAGACTAAAATCTGCTGTTTTTCTTTATTTTCGCATAAAAATTCAAAGCACCTTTGTTCGCCGGCGGAATCGGTTGGAATTAAGCAAATTTTTGAGGAAATCACATTAAGTTTTTTGCTTAATTTTCTTTTTGCCTCATCGACGGTTTTTGTTATTTTTTCAAAATTTCTTTCCTTGTGATTTGAAAGATAACCGCTGCTTTCAAACAGCATTACTTCACCCGTATCAAGAGCTATTCCGACCTTAATTAAATCGGTATAACAAAGCGTTTCGCCGTCTTTGTATGCAAAGTTTATGACACATACTCCCTCATCGGAATAATAGTAGGTTTCACTCATATTGTTAAGCCCTATTTTTGCCATAAACTCTTTTGCTTTTGCTACGGCAGTATCGTTCGTGATTTTTGCGAAATCAACATCTCTTGAATTGCGCATATAAACTATATATCCGCCCTGTTTTGAAACACTTACGGTAACATCGCCGTTTGAAAAACGGTAGCATTCGATTTTTCCGTTTTGATTTTTTTCAAATTTCAACGGATTTTTAATATCGAAAATGTTTTCGGCTCTTTGCTTGCAGTACGATTTATTATATGCTTTTGCATCTTTAATCATTATCGGCTCTTTTTTTAATATATGGTCTGAAAATGGCCCGTCATATATTAAAGTCGGGTAATCAACAAGGTCTTCTTCAAGTCCGTCAAGCGAAGTTGCAAGCGTTTTGACATTTACCTTTTTGTCGATTTTTTCACCGATTATTTTACTGAAATCATCAAGATTATCATAGCTTTTATTTGTTTCTGAAATCACCTTGTTGATTTTTTTAGATGTTTCGTATAACTGCTCTAATTTATCGCTGTCTTGGTCGCTTATTTCGTTATTTTCAGATGCAGTTCTCGATAACGAAACAGAGTAATTTCCAACCTGAGATAAAAACTTATTCAGCGTTTCGGAGCCGTTTTTTCCGCTCGGTAAATTAGAAAGCGCATCCTTTGCTATTTCGCCTTCGGTAAAGAGTTTAAGCGATAACTTTTGAAGGTCGCTTCCGCCTTTTAGATATACGGCTTTATTAAGCGTTTCGGTGATGTTATTCATTGATTCTTCAAGTGCATTTAAGTTCTTGATTTCGTTATTTTCTATTTCGAGTCTTAATTTTTTTGACATTTGCTTTTCCGCATAGAAAAATCCGAAACCGCTTAAACATACCGCCAATGCGTATGAAATCACCCTGATAAGTGTTCTTTTTTTCATATAATTACCTCCTACCTTGCATATTTTTGCCAACTTTTACGATAATTATTATAAGAATGCTTGATTTTTGCATTTATTTATGTTATATTCTATTATAATAAATATAAAAGCGAATATCGGGAGAGTAATTTTTCTTTGAAGTTTTAAGCGATTCGGGAGCGGTGTAAGCCCGAAAACGGTAAGATAAATGAAAATCACCCGCCAGCTGCAAATCTGAACGGCAAGACTTATTAAGATGCGCCGACCTACCCTCGTTATCGGGTTCGGGGATATTTGTCCCTTGTAATAGGTGGTAAACAGTTTCCCCTTGTCCTATTATGGATAAGGGGTATTTTCTTGTAAAAGAGGTAATTTTTAATGTATGACAACATTTCACCAAATCTCAATTTTGTAGAGCAGGAAAAGAAAATCAAAGAATTTTGGGATAAGGAAGAAATCTTCAAAAAAAGTATCGAGGAAAAAGCAAAAGGTACGCCTTATGTTTTCTATGACGGCCCCCCTACTGCTAACGGTAAACCGCATATCGGACATGTTCTTACCCGTGTAATTAAGGATATGATTCCCCGTTATAAAACTATGAAGGGTTCTATGGTTCCCCGTAAAGCAGGTTGGGATACACACGGTCTGCCCGTTGAGCTTGAAGTTGAAAAAATGCTCGGTCTTGACGGCAAAGAGCAAATTGAAGAATACGGTCTTGAACCGTTTATCGACCACTGTAAAGAGTCGGTTTGGAAATATAAAGGTATGTGGGAGGACTTTTCAAAGACCGTCGGTTTTTGGGCTGATATGGATAATCCTTATGTTACCTATGACAATAACTTTATTGAGTCTGAATGGTGGGCATTAAAGCAAATTTTTGATAAAGGACTTTTATATAAGGGCTTTAAGATTGTTCCTTATTGTCCCCGTTGCGGAACTCCGCTTTCTTCTCACGAGGTTGCGCAGGGCTATAAATCAGTAAAAGAGCGCTCAGCAGTTGTTCGTTTTAAGGTCAAGGGTGAGGATTCATATTTCCTCGCTTGGACAACTACGCCTTGGACTCTTCCCTCTAATGTTGCATTATGCGTAAATCCCGACGAAGAATATGCACTTGTTAAAGCAAATGACGGATACAACTATTATATGGCTACCGCTTTACTTGATAAGGTTTTAGGCAAGCTTGCCACTGACGAAGTACCTGCTTATGAAATTCTCAAAACATTTAAGGGCACCGAACTTGAATACAAGGAATATGAGCCGCTATATAAATGTGCAGGTGAAAAAGCCGAAAAGCAACACAAAAAAGCGCATTTTGTTACCTGCGACAGTTATGTTACAATGTCCGACGGTACGGGTATCGTTCATATAGCCCCTGCTTTTGGTGAAGACGACTCAAAAGTAGGCCGCCGTTACGATCTGCCATTTGTTCAATTTGTAAACGGTAAGGGTGAATTAACTGAGGAAACTCCGTATGCAGGTAAGTTTGTAAAGGATGCCGACCCGTTAGTTTTAACCGACCTTGAAAAAGAAGGTTTATTATTTGATGCACCTAAATTTGAACACGATTATCCTTTCTGTTGGCGTTGTGATACACCGCTTATCTACTATGCCCGTGAGTCTTGGTTTATCAAAATGACCGATGTTAAGGACGATCTAATCCGCAACAACAATACAATAAATTGGATACCCGAATCTATCGGAAAAGGAAGATTCGGCGATTGGCTTAATAATGTTCAGGACTGGGGCATTTCCAGAAACAGATATTGGGGAACACCGCTTAATATTTGGACTTGCGAATGCGGACACATGCATTCTATCGGCTCGATTGAAGAACTTAAATCTTTGTCCGACAACTGCCCCGACGATATTGAACTTCACAGACCCTATATTGACAATGTAACAATTAAGTGTCCGCACTGCGGAAAAGAAATGCACAGAGTCCCCGAAGTTATTGACTGTTGGTTTGATTCGGGTTCGATGCCCTTTGCACAGCATCACTATCCGTTTGAAAATAAGGAATTATTTGAAAGTCAGTTCCCTGCCGATTTCATTTCGGAGGCTGTTGACCAAACAAGAGGTTGGTTCTATTCTCTACTTGCAATTTCTACACTTATTTTCAACAAAGCACCGTATAAGAATGTTATCGTTTTAGGACATGTTCAAGATGAAAACGGTCAAAAAATGAGTAAATCAAAAGGCAATGCCGTTGACCCGTTTGATGCACTCGAAAGCTACGGCGCCGATGCTATCCGTTGGTATTTCTATACAAACTCTGCGCCTTGGCTTCCAAACCGTTTCCACGGAAAAGCCGTTACCGAAGGTCAACGCAAGTTTATGGGTACACTTTGGAACACCTATGCTTTCTATGTTCTTTATGCAAATATTGATAAATTTGACCCCTCAAAATATAATCTTACAGACTGTAAATTAACCGTTATGGATAAGTGGCTTCTTTCAAAGCTTAACACTTGCGTTAAAGAGGTTGACGATAATCTTGCTAACTACAAAATACCCGAAGCTGCCCGTGCGTTACAAGAATTTGTTGACGGTATGAGTAACTGGTATGTTCGCCGTGGCAGAGAAAGATATTGGGGCATTGAACTTACCGAAGATAAGATTACTGCTTATATGACGCTGTATACTGCTCTTGTAACGACAATTAAAACTGCCGCACCTATGATACCGTTTATGACCGAGGCAATTTATCAAAATATTGTGCGAAATATATATAAAGATGCGCCTATTTCAATACATCTTTGCGACTTCCCAGAGGTTGACGAAAAACTTATAGACAAAGAGTTAGAGTCAAAGATGGAAGATGTTCTTAATATTGTTGTTTTGGGCCGTGCTTCAAGAAACGGTGCAAATCTTAAAAACCGTCAACCGCTTAATACCATGTATGTAAAATGTCCCAATACGCTCGAAGACTTTTACAACGAAATAATCCGTGAAGAACTTAATATTAAAAATGTAATGTTTACGGATAATGTCGGTGAATTTGTTTCATATAACTTTAAGCCCCAGCTTAAAACCGTTGGCCCTAAATACGGCAAACAGTTAGGTGAAATAAGAACTGCTTTATCGGAGCTTGACGGAACAAAAGCAAAAGCCGAGCTTGATGCAAACGGAATGCTGGTATTTGATTTTGCTGACGGTAAGGTTGAACTTACAGCCGACGATTTACTCATTGAAGCAACGCAAAAAGAGGGCTTCTTTACCCTTTCAGACAATGATATTACCGTTGCTATCGACACTACCTTAACCGATGAACTCATTGAAGAGGGCTTTATAAGGGAAATCGTAAGCAAAATTCAAACAATGAGAAAAGATGCCGACTTTAATGTAACCGACCACATAAAAGTAACATTAAAAGGCAGTGAAAAGGTTGTAAGTATAGCTCTTAAAAAGAAAGACGATATCGTAGGAGATACTCTTTGCGACAGTCTTACGGCCGACTCGCCCATAGGTTTTGTTAAAGAATGGGATGTAAACGGCGAAGCTCTTACAATCGGTATTGAAAGGATTTGATTTTATGCCTAACGAAAATAACGATAATCAAAACTCGACTCAATTTGAAGATATAATTTCGTCTTCAACGCCAAAATCACATTCCGCCGTTTCAAACATTGCCGACACAGCGCAAGAAATAATCAGCGACTACGGTGAAGGAATTTACAAGAATTTAGGCAACATAATTAAGTTTATAGCTTTTCTTATTTGCTTTACGATTATAGGCATCACCTTTATTGCCGCATACTTTATTTATTCAAAGTTAGCCGTTTATACGGCGATAGCAATAGGCATTGTAGTTGTCGGTACATCAATAGGTCTTATAACACTTTTCTTAATATTCGGTCTTGGACAGTTAATTTGTCAAAATAATGAAATACTTATAAGACTCAGAAAACTTACAAGAAGATAAATTGAGCGCATAAAAACAGCCGTACATCAAACGATGTACGGCTGTTTAACTATATCTTTATTATGCTTTACCGACAGAACCGAAAAGTTCCATTTTTTCTTTTACGGTTTCTTTTATTGCTTCAAATCCGGGAGCCAAAAGCTTTCTCGGGTCAAAGCCTTTACCTTGAAGGTCTTTACCCTCTTCAACATACTTGCGTGTAGCAGCGGCAAAGCTTAACTGACATTCGGTATTAACATTGATTTTAGAAACGCCCAAAGAAATTGCTTTTTTAATCATATCGGCAGGAATACCTGTACCGCCGTGAAGAACAAGAGGCATCTCACCCGTAAGTTCCTGAATAGCGGCAAGCGTATCAAATGAAAGTCCTGCCCAATTTTCGGGATATTTACCGTGAATATTACCGATACCGGCGGCAAGCATTGTAACGCCCAAATCGGCAATCATTTTACATTCCTTTGGATCGGCAACCTCACCGCCGCCGATAACGCCGTCCTCTTCGCCTCCGATAGCACCAACCTCGGCTTCGAGAGAAAGACCTAATTTATTGCAGGTTTCAACCAATTCCTTGGTCTTTGCAATGTTTTCCTCAATCGGATAATGCGAGCCGTCAAACATTACAGAAGAAAAGCCGGCTTCAATACATTTTTTTGCACCCTCGTAAGAGCCGTGGTCAAGATGAAGAGCAACCGGAACGGTAATTCCAAGCTCGTTGATCATACCTTTTACCATACCTACAACGGTTGTGTAACCGCACATATATTTGCCAGCGCCCTCGGAAACGCCGAGAATTACAGGCGAATTAAGCTCCTGTGCAGTTAATAGAATGGCTTTTGTCCATTCAAGGTTGTTTATGTTGAACTGTCCAACGGCATATTTACCTGCCTTAGCTTTTGTCAACATCTCTTTTGCTGATACTAACATATCAAAACTCCTCTTTTATTTTATCGTTGTTATTATTCTCAAAATATGTAATAAAAAACAACTATATTTTAGACATAAATTAAAGTGAATCGTCGATTTTTATGTTTTTTGCGCCTTCTTCAAGCAGTTTTGGATTAGAAAGCAACTGTTTCATTCTTCTGAATGCTATTGCAAAATGGTAGCCCGAACATATTCTTTCGTCCATTACAACGCCCAAAGGCATACATTTTTCATAAACGATTTCACCGTTTTTGCGTTTTGCAACCTCTCTTGTATTACCCATAGTAATCATTATACTCGTTGTACCAAAGTCATAAATATGATGATATATATGATTTGTGCGGATAGAAGCAAGATTGGATATTACCAATGTGTTATGGAACGGAGACATATCAACGATGGCTTTCGGCAACAAACCGTGCTTATCAAGAAATTTGAAAAAGCTTACGCCAATACGAAGAATGCCCGGAATGCCAAGCAAAATTTTAATCATTTTTTCAGTTCCGTTATTATCAGGGGCGTTACGATTTTCGTCAACAAAGTTGTTTATTGTATCGTTTACCTCAAAAATATTGTCGGTTGGATTAAAATACATCTTCGACATCGTGCCGTCAATTTGACCGGCTTTAAGAACGACCATTCCGACCGCAAGCTCGTTACGGGCATATATGTTTTTATTCACAACGAAACGGTTTAACTCGGGGTACTCGGCAACGGTTTGAACAAAAGCCGACAAAATAACCGACATATGACTTAAATTAACACCGCTGTTACGCTTCTCGTTGATATAATTTTGAATAGGCTCTAACGGAATATCCAGAGTAATCATATTCATAGAGTCGGTTCTTCTTGCCATAATATGCGCAGCTACGGTGTACATAGGGTCAGCATGTTTCAGTCGTTTTCCATCGCTTCTCATATTTTCCCTCCCAAGGTAAAAACTACAAGTCAATAATAACACTTTTTTATCAAAAAAACAAGTTTTTTATAAAAAAATAAGCAAGCTCTAAAACAGAGCTTGCAAAATTTTTAGTCATTGCTGTAAGGAAGCAAAGCGATTTGACGGGCACGCTTGATAGCGGTTGTAAGCTCACGCTGATGCTTAGCGCAGGTGCCAGTTGCTCTGCGAGGAAGAATCTTCGCACGCTCAGATACAAATTTACGAAGCTTCGCAACATCCTTATAATCAATTTCTTTTACACGGTCAGCGCAAAAATGACATACTTTCTTGCGGGGTTTTCTGTGTAGCGGTTTATCATTCTTTTCCATTGAAAAGTTCCTCCTTTAAGTAAAAATCAGTGAATCAAAATAAGTATCAGAACGGTAAATCGTCATCCATACCGCCCGAAACTTCGGTAAAATCATCAGCAGCGGCATTGGAGAAAGATTCAACGGCGTCATTAGCGCCACCCATATTATCTTTCTTTGATTCAACAAATTGGACATTATTGGCAACAACTTCAAAAGCTGTACGGTTATTACCGTTTTTATCGGTATAACGGCGGGTTTGAATAGACCCTTCTATGCCAATCATACTGCCCTTCTTAAAATATTTTGTTATAAATTCGGCAGTTTGACGCCAAGCAACAATATTGATGAAATCAGTTTGTGCTTCTTCACCTGCACGATAGCGGCGACCCACCGCAATGGAGAACGATGTAACGGAAATTCCGTTAGGTGTGGTTTTCAGCTCGGGGTCAGCAGTTAAACGACCCGTTAATACAACCAAATTAAACACTGTGTTTTACCTCCATTATTTTTTAATAGTCATTACACGGAGAACGCCGTCGGTAATACCGGCAATACGCTCAATTTCAGCAGGGAATGTTGCTTCGGCAGTATATGTGTAGAACACATAGTATCCCTCAGCCTCGTCGTTGATAAGATAAGCAAGACGACGCTTACCCCAATCGTCAACATTTTCGACTGTGCCGTTCTTCTCAATTAACTCGTTGAACTTATCCTTCAAAGCGGTAACTGCTTCGTCGCCGTCTTTTACGGAAAAGATAAGAGTTGATTCATACTTAGCTGTCATTTTGTTGCACCTCCTTATGGACTTTGTCCGACCCGTACAAATGTCGGCAAGGGTTTTTGCGGCATAATTCCACAAATAACTTAATGATTATAACCGCAATTACCCTTTTTGTCAAGCATTTTTATAATTGACTGTCTATATTTTTTATGCTATAATTCATTATTGTTAAGGAGGTAATTGTTATGTTACTTGCTATCGACATAGGAAATACCAACATTACACTTGGCGCTTACGAGGACGATATACTTCTGTTTACTTCCCGTCTTGCAACCGAGTTTAAGCATACATCTGACCAATACGCCTATGAAATTAAAAACATTTTATCACTGCACGGCAAAAGGTTAAGCGATATTGAAGACTGTATTATTGCCTCGGTAGTACCGAATGTTGAAACTGCCATAAAAAAGGCACTTTCAAAGTTTTGCGAGGTTGTTCCGTTATCGGTGGGTCCCGGTATTAAAACCGGTCTTAATATAAAAATTGATAATCCTGCACAGCTCGGTGCCGATTTAGTTGCCGGTGCCGTAGGGGCTATAAATGAGTACACTCTCCCCTGCATTATTATTGATATGGGGACTGCAACAACAATTTTTGCCGTTGATAAGGACGGCGGGTTTATCGGCGGTTTAATCGGCGCCGGTGTTATTCTTACTATGAAAGCCCTTGCCGAAAATACTGCACAGCTTACTTCAACCGACATTACAGCACCGCCGTCAGTAATCGGTACTAATACAACCGACTGTATGAAATCCGGTCTCGTTTACGGTACCGCTTCAATGATTGACGGTGTTACAGACCGAATGAAAGAACGCTTAGGTGATAAAACCTGTGTTATTGCCACGGGTGGACTCGCAAAGGAAATAATAAAATACTGTAAAACCGACATAATTTACAATGAAAACTTACTTCTTGACGGTCTTAAAATAATTTACGAAAAGAATAAATAACAATAAATTTTAATGAATTGTATCTTTATAAGAACAGTATCGGAGGAATTTGTATGCAAAAGAAATCAACGAAGATTGCAATACTATCAATCTTTACGGCAATTACGGTAGAATTGCAAATACTAAGCTATTTTGTGAAAATCGGAACATTTAACCTATCGTTAGTCCTTATACCGATTGTTTTAATCGGTGTTCTTTACGGCCCGAAATACAGCGGATATTTAGGCGCTGTATTCGGCATTATTACTTATATTGCTGCTATGATTGGTGTTGACGCCGGCGGAAATGTGCTTTTTATTGCATCTCCCTTATTATTGCTTGTGTTATGTCTTACGAAAGGATTTTTGGCAGGTTTTTTGTCGGGACTATTTTCTTATAAGCTCGCACAAAAAAAGTTGATGCTCGGCACTTTTATCGGTGCTGTCACTGCCCCGATTGTCAACACAGGCGTATTTTTAATATTTGCTTTCTTAGGTTTTAATGATATTATGTGCGAATGGGCAAACGGAACAAATCTTCTTGTATATGCAATTATCGGTCTTGTCGGAATAAATTTTGTTATTGAATTTATTATAAACATCGTTCTTTCACCTATCATCATTCGTGTTATAAAAGCCGTAAAAAGATATACAAATTCATAATTTCAACTAAAAAAGGCGGATTTCTTCCGTCTTTTTTTATTTTTTTGCAAAAATTTTCATATTTATGAAAAAAATGCTTTATTTTTTTTGGATTATTTGGTATAATAACTTGAATGCTTATGCTATATATGTATTTACTGTATATTTTGTGAGCATAATTTAATTAGTTTATTATTATTTAGGAGGTTGATTCTTAAATGAGTCATAAGTATGTTTACCTTTTCAGCGAAGGCGACGCTTCAATGCGTGAGCTTTTAGGCGGTAAGGGTGCCAACCTTGCTGAGATGACCAAAATCGGTCTTCCCGTTCCTCAGGGTTTCACCATTTCTACCGAAGCTTGCACGCAGTATTATGAAGACGGCCGTCAGATTAACGCTGATATCCAAGCAGAAATTATGGAGTACATTGAAAAGATGGAAAATATCACCGGCAAAAAGTTCGGCGATAAGAAAAATCCTCTTCTCGTATCTGTTCGTTCTGGTGCCCGTGCTTCAATGCCCGGTATGATGGATACCATCTTAAACCTCGGTCTTAACGAAGATGTTGTTAATGTTATTGCCGAGCAATCAAACAATCCCCGTTGGGCTTGGGACTGCTACCGCAGATTTATTCAGATGTTCTCTGATGTTGTTATGGAAGTCGGTAAGAAATATTTTGAAAAGCTTATCGACGATATGAAAGCAAAGAAAGGCGTTACTTTCGATGTAGAGCTTACTGCCGATGACCTTAAAGAACTCGCAAATCAGTTCAAAGCTGAATATAAGAATCAGTTAGGTACTGACTTCCCCGACGATCCGAAAGAACAGCTTTTTGCTGCTATCAAAGCCGTTTTCCGTTCATGGGACAACCCCCGTGCAAACATCTACCGTATGGACCACGATATCCCATATTCTTGGGGTACTGCTGTTAATGTTCAGTCGATGGCATTCGGTAATATGGGTGAAGACTGCGGTACAGGTGTTGCATTTACCCGTAACCCCGCTACCGGTGAAAAAGGTCTTATGGGCGAATTCTTAACCAATGCTCAGGGTGAAGATGTTGTTGCCGGTGTTCGTACACCGATGCCGATTGCCGAAATGGCTCAAAAGTTCCCCGAAGCATTCGAGCAGTTCAATAAGGTTTGCGCTACCCTTGAAGACCATTACCGTGATATGCAGGATATGGAATTCACCGTTGAGCACGGAAAACTCTATATGCTCCAAACCCGTAACGGTAAGCGTACCGCTGCCGCTGCTATTAAGATTGCCTGCGACCTTATTGATGAAGGTATGATTAGTGAAGAAGAAGCTCTTATGCAGATTGATGCGAAGAGTCTTGATATGCTCCTCCACCCGACATTTGATGTTAAAGCACTTAAAGATGCTGATAAGAATAATGTTGTTGGTAAGGGTATTGCCGCTTCCCCAGGTGCTGCTGCCGGTAAGATTGTATTTACCGCTGAAGATGCTGCCGCTAAGGGTAAAGCTGGCGAAAAGGTAATCCTTGTTCGTCTTGAAACTTCTCCGGAAGATATCGAAGGCATGAAATATGCTCAAGGTATCTTAACCGTTCGTGGCGGTCAAACATCCCACGCTGCCGTTGTTGCCCGTGGTATGGGTACTTGCTGTGTATCCGGTTGCGGCGACATTAAGATGGACGAAGAAAACAAGCAATTTACTCTTGCAGGTAAAGTATTCAAGGAGGGCGACGGCCTTTCACTTGACGGTTCAACCGGTAACATTTATGATATGATTATCCCGACCGTTCCTGCTGACCCGAACAGCGGTTACTTCGGCAGAATTATGAAACTTGCTGATAAGTATAAGAAGCTTGGTGTTCGTACAAACGCTGATACACCTGCTGATGCACAGCGTGCCGCTGAGCTTGGCGCACAAGGTATTGGTCTTTGCCGTACAGAGCATATGTTCTTCGGCGATGGCAGAATTGATGCTTTTCGTGAAATGATTTGTGCTGAAACAGTTGAAGAGCGTGAAAAAGCTCTTGATAAGATTGAACCGATGCAACAAGCTGACTTTGAGGGCTTATTTGAGGCACTTGGCGGTTATCCCGTAACTATCCGTTTCCTCGATCCTCCGCTTCACGAGTTCGTTCCTACCGAAGAAGCTGACATTGAACTTCTCGCTAAGGCACAGGGTAAAACCGTTGCTCAAATTAAGCAACTCTGCTCTGACCTCCACGAGTTCAACCCGATGATGGGTCACCGTGGTTGCCGTCTTGCAGTTACCTATCCGGAAATCGCAAAGATGCAGACAAAGGCAGTTATTAAAGCCGCTATCGCTGTTCAAAAGAAACATTCAGATTGGAACATTGTTCCTGAAATTATGATTCCTTTGGCTTGCGAGGTTAAAGAGCTTAAATTCGTTAAGGATGTAGTTGTTGCTACTGCCGACGAAGTTATTAAGACATCGGGTGCTAACCTTAAATACGAGGTTGGTACAATGATAGAAATTCCCCGTGCTGCTCTTACTGCCGATGATATTGCTAAGGAAGCTGAATTCTTCTGCTTTGGTACTAATGACCTTACTCAGATGACATTCGGTTTCAGCCGTGATGATGCAGGTAAGTTCTTGCCGAGCTACTATCAGAATAAGATTTTTGAATCAGATCCGTTCGCCCGTCTTGACACAACCGGTGTTGGACAACTTATGGATTTGGCTGTTAAGAACGGTAAAAAGACCCGTTCAACACTTCACTGCGGTATCTGCGGTGAACACGGCGGCGACCCGTCTTCTATCGAGTTCTGCCACAATATTGGTCTTGACTATGTGTCTTGCTCACCGTTCCGTGTTCCGATTGCACGCCTCGCCGCAGCTCAGGCTGCCATCAAAGACGGCAGGAAATAATATCCGAGCCGTATCGGTTTTGTGAGTTTACACTCACAAAAGCTGATGCACAGAAGTACCTTTATGCTGATTCCACCAAGCACCGTGTGCATCGTTGGAAAGACATTAAGGTAACGCTGTATATCTGAAACGAATCCCCGTACTTCCAAAAGAGGTACGGGGATTTGAACATTAAAGAGCAATGGAAAGACAAATTAGTAGTATATGGAGAATCAACAGATGGATATTTCTAAGCAGATCGAATTATATGTTAACGAATATAAAGACTTCATGAAGATTTCACACTTTCCCAAATTTTCTTTAGAAACACATACAGTTTCTATTTTGACCGCAGATTCTCAAGGATTTGATGTTGCAGCATCTACATCATATCAACCATTAACAGGTGAGCATACCTTATCAGTCAGTACAAACTTGCTTTTATCAAAGTATTTGCTGTTTCATGAGTTTACTCATATGTATGATTCAGAAATGTTTGTACACGGAGATAAAATACGATATATTACTTTGTTTTTGATTAGTTATAATCGAAATCCGTCGAGTTGATATATGTAAAGCCCCCAACTTGATTTTTACATCAAATTGGGGGCTGATTCGTCGATCCGGTGGTTCGTGTGAATCGCATATTCTATTTTTTACAGCAAACATACGACCTCACCTCTTTGACATCGTTTCTTTTGTTCTTTCCATAAATCAAAATTTATTTATTGCTTCGGCTATTTGTTCCATACCTTTTACGCTCGGATGCCCTGATAATTTATCAATAGCTTCAAAAAGCAAATATTTTTGTCCAAAACGAGTTGCAATGCTTTTTACAGCATTTGGGAATTTTTCGTCCGTATCGGTATTCAAAAGCCATAAAACATTTGCATTTGGCAAAACTTTTTTAATTCTTGCGGCAAGATAACAAACAGCCGGACAAAATTCAAGCAAATCTTCCTCTTTGAAATCGCTATATTTTTCCTTACCAAACGGCACATTTATCCAACAGTCATTTGTATATCCAAAAACAATAACAGTATCTGGTCTTCGTTTGATGCATCCAAAGCGTATGTAAACACCTTTGCATCGGGAGTTTTTTCTAAAATAATTTCAGCGGTTCTTTCGGCACTTTCCAAATGGCGTGCAGTAATATATACCGTTGCACCTTCTTCGGCAAATCTCAATGCGGTTGCTCTGCCGTTGCCTATTCCCTCGCTGTTTCGTGTTTGACCGCCGCCTACAATAATTGCTTTTTTGTTTTCTAATCTTCTTTGCATAATAATACATATATTTGCTTTTTAAGAACCAAATTTTATTGATAATACTTATATCTTTGCCCTAAAATCACACTAATCAAGTTCAAATACTTTTTGAAGTTTTGGTTGCACCTATGCTCCTGTGCCTAATTCCATATAGTGATTAGAGTGTCTTCTCATAGTTTTTATTGACGCCAAGTAAAATTATAAATGATATAAAAGAAATCGCTATCCAAGAAACAAATACCGGAATAAATCCACTTTGTTCTATGGCGAATCCATAAGCAAAAGAACCTATTCCGGCTCCCAAATAGGTGCAAAAATCCATAATTCCGCTTATAGATGCCACATTACCGCTCTTTGTAAAATTTAATGGAAAAACGGATAAAAAAGTGGTATTAATAAGCGATACTGCCGCATAAATGAGTGCCAAACAAATTGCTGCTATTAACGGCGATACTGCTTTTATGCAAAGCACAAATGCGGCAACAATACAAATAACAAATCCAAGACGGGAAACACGATGTTCATTTTCGCCAAAAAACTTAAAAAATAATGGATATGCCAATCTGCCAACCAAACCAATTATAGGGATAAACAGTACATACCCCGCTGAATGGCTAAGGTCTATATTGTAAGCAGTAACAAAAAACACCGTCATCCAAAGACTGATATTATCTTTCATCACTCCGTGAAACATTGCCGGAAAAACCATACGCAACACCAACGGTTCTTTTACCTGCTTAAAAAAGGAAATATTGCGGTTTTGCGGTAGTTTTGCGGCAGGTATTCCGTGAGTTGAAATTAAGGTAAGCAGTGCAAAAATAAGTGTAATCATACCGGGGACAACGAAAGCAAATCTTACACCGAATTTTTCTATAATAAACGAGCCGAGCAATATTCCCAAAATATTGCCTACTGCAACCGCAGAAACCATATACGGTGTTCTCTTTTTTGCAGTTTCGCTATCATATATTGAAGAAACAACGCATAGCACTGAACTCCACAGCATTGATTGAGCGTAAGCGTTAATACCCCATAGCAATAAAATTGCAATAAACGGTGGCAAAAAGGATATAAGAAGATTTCCGACACCGGCAAAGGCAAGTCCGACCGACAGCATTATCCAAGGTGGTGTATGGTCGCTCAAAATTCCGTTAACAAGTCTGCCGATTGCGTAAACCACCGAAAACATACTGCCCAATATACCAATTTGTGATGCGGATAATATATCGTCCTCAATAAGCGAAGGCGATGCCATAGATAAATTAAGCCTTGCTATATATATTGATGTATACGCCAAAAAGCAAATAATAAAAATAGTTCTACTGTTAAATTTTTTCATTTAATCTCTCTCTTTACAACTTTACTTGAAAAGCGGAATTTCCTGTGTACCATTCATTGTTACATAGTGTTCGGTTACACCAAGTTTATCCATCCATTTTCTTGTATGCATTGTGCCGTAAACTTCCGGTTGCATTTCGATATCCGGCTCATTATAAAGCCAATCTCTTGCACTCCACATACAGGCTTTCGGATTGATTTTTTTATAAACTTCTTCGGTAACACACATATGACCGTGATGTGCCATTTGAACAATGTCAGAAGGTAGTTTGTCCCCACATTCCTTTAGCAAATCTTTACCACCCGCAGGACCTAAATCGCCGAGAAACAGTACACTCCTCATATTAGGGGCAGTTACCTTAAAACAAATAGAACTTTCATTTACCGCAAGATTAGGTCTTGGCATTTTGTGTTTTTCGCCGCCGCAGAAAATGAAATCTATATTAAGCCCGTTTATGTTACATTCAAGTCCGGCTTCGGCTATCACCGTTTTATCCTTAATAATCGGCAAAATCTCGTAAAATTTGTCAATCGAGTGTATGCCGTCCTCACAGTCGGGTTTTTCACAAGAATTTACAAACTCACTTGACGGAAAGTTATAATAAACCTTTTCGATTCTATCAAGTATATCTCCTTTTTTTACCTCGTCAATAAATCCCGTAATATGGTCAATATGCGGATGGGTTAAAATCCATGCCGCTATTTTTCTGTTTCCCACATAGTTTAACAAATTCGGCATATCTTCCGGTCTTCCGCCGTCAATTATAACCGCAGTATCATTATCGGTAATAAAAAGAAAAGACATCATAAAAGGACTGAATTCGTGTAAAATATAAAGTTTTGGCATATTTTTCTCTCGCATTCTTCAATATCAGTTTAGACAAATAGATTGTCAACAAGTCTTTTTATTGGCTCATCGTCTTTACAAAACTCGTGTATACCGTCAAATGTAATAAATTCAAGCCAATTGGTACCTACACCTACGGTTTCACATAATTTAAGAAGTCGGTTATATTCTGATTTTGCACATTCGCAATCAAAAAGCTCATCTTTTTCTCCTACCTCAATACATAAATGTCTGGGATAAACGAGACAGGCAATTTCAGCATCGGAAAAAATATATGCGGAATTATTCCAAGTCCAATCCGACCAAGCGTATTTTTCTCGTTCATTAAACTGCGAACAGGTTATTGCCGATTTTATACGGGTATCGCAGGCGGCGGTAAACATAGTATAAAAGCCGCCGTAAGAAAGACCTATCATACCGAAATTTTTAACATAATTTTGTTTTTCAAAATAATCGAGAACTCTTTGAATACCAAAAATCTCTATTGCAGTTACAGACGAACCGACTCTTTTAAGTCTTGCATCTATTGCTTTTCTATCGTACGGTGAACCGTATTCATCTGCTTTCCAAAGAAGAAGTTGCGGTGCAAAAACATGAACGCCATACTGTAATATTCTTTCGGTCAAATCGTTATAATTTGTTGAATAACCGTAAATTCCCGAAATTATTTCGGGCGTTCCGCTTCCGCCGTGCTGTGCAATTATAAGCGGTTTTGGTTCATTTGATTTAATCTTAAAAAACAATCCTGTAAGTTTTAAGTCTTTAAGTATTTCAAATCTCATTCGGAAAATATCATACTTATCGCTTTCAAATAAAAGTTCACTTTCCACTTGAGTGTTAAAATCTATATCTCGATTAAGCGGCCAACCGAGCATATCTTTGAACTCTTGACGCATTGTTTCGGGTTGTTCGAAAATTTTATTTACAAGTTCGTTCCTCTGTTTTAAGCCGTCTTTTTCCCTATTTGTAATAATGCTTTCAAAACCCTCGACATATTCGTCTCTGTATTTTTTGGGTTTTAATTCATCTGTTTTTTCACGATATTCCATAAATATCTCCATAAAATTAATTAAAATAAAAGTAATTCTGCATTCTCATTTCTGCCATATTTCATTATGTCTTTATATATATTCATAAAAGCAATCGTATTTTACAGTTGCTCTCCAAACATATTTTTCCAATTTCTTAACCTGAATTTAAATATAATATTTTTTAGCAAAATCAATAAGCGGAGTGTTATCGTCAAGTCCGTGAGGATGGTGGTCGCAACATTTTTTAAGAACTTGAAAGATTGTTTTCCCGCTTTTTATGTATTTATTATAAAGTTCAATTCCGTTTTCGTTATACGGA
>JAZUFQ010000035.1:0-5777 GCA_045640745.1 Acutalibacteraceae bacterium | reverse complement strand
CCAAATATTGAAAGAAATGATTACATTGAGCGCAGAGCAGACCCGTCAATGTTCGATATTTCGGGACTTAAACTTGTCGGAAAGCGAATAGCGAATGAAATTTCTTTTGTTTATGAAGAAACACCGCTTGAACTTAAAGACGAAGGAATTTTAGTTCATGAAACAATAGAACTTGAAATGCCGCTTCGCAGAGTTACCATAAAGGAATATAACGAATCGGTTGAAAAGATAAACAGTTTTATTGATAAAAACATAGTCAATGATATAAATTTTGATGATTATGCAAGACTGCATGTTTATGCCGGAAATATAGCAAGATATGAAACTCAACAAAAGGTAAATACATATAAAGACGAACTTCATTTTATCCGTTTCGGTGATATTGCCATAGCAACTAACCCTTATGAATTATTCTTAAATTACGGCAATCAAATCAGAGCGAGAAGTAGGGCAAAACAGACATTTATTATCCAACTTGCCTGTGGGACAAACGGTTATTTACCTACCGAAAAAGCCGAAAACGGAAGCCATTACAGTGCCTATGTTTCAAGCGGTGTAACAGGACACGAGGGCGGAGATTTGCTTGTCCGCACAACGCTTGAACATATAAATAAATTGTTTTAATGGAGAAAAAATGATGTCTGAAATATTTGAAATTATAATGATTATAAGCTTTGGAGCGTCTTGGCCGCTAAATGTGATGAAATCATATAAATCAAGAACAGCAAAGGGTAAAAGCTTACCGTTTTTACTGCTTATATTTTTTGGTTATATTGCAGGAATAATATCGAAACTTATAAACGAGACATATATGTCCAATATTGCATCTAAATGGTATGTTTTATTTTTCTATGTATTGAATTTGCTTATGGTAGGCGCTGACTTGGTGCTATATTTTAGAAACAAGTCATTAGACATTAAAAGCGATAATATGGCAAGGCACAAAGAAAAAACGGAGCAAGCGTAATGCTTGCTCCGTACATAAGTGGATAAAAAATGAGTGGATATAACTTCAAATCCATTATTGCAGTATATTCAGTTTAATTTTTTATAACATTTCTGCTTTAAGAATTGTTCCGCTTTTCCGTTGTCTTTATCTTCGTAATAGGAGATTAAAAGCTTTTTGAAATCCGGAACTTCCGATTCGGGTATGACAAGCATTCCTGCACCTTTTGAAATTAAATAATGATTTGCAAAAATAACGGCAGCTCGTTTGTTTCCGTCATTGAAAATTTGTGTTTTCATAACAAACAGACAAAGTTTTATTGCAATATCTATCGGCTCGGCATGAATATTTAAAATATTATCAATTTGTGCTTTTACATCTATTTCATCAGGTATAGCGGGGACATAGTTCGTGCCGCCTATTGTAACGGGAACACCACGAATTCTGCCACCGTCGGCAAAGAAGCCCTCATTTACAAGCTTTGCTATATGACAAAGAACATAATAGCTTGTTCCGCTTAAAATAACATCCTTATCGGTAATAAATTCCCAAGCGTGTTTAAGATTAAGAATTTTTTGAACATCGGTTGCTGTAACACCCGATACAATGCCGTTTTCTATTATGTCCTCTGTTTGCGGAAAGGAAGTTGCGACGCCTTCTAAAATTGCCTGAGAATATATGTTGGATTTCAGATTTGTTTTTGCAAAGTCAATATTTCTTAAAATTTCATTTGATAGTTCTTCTTCGGCGAATCCAAGCTTAATGAGTTCTCGTTCAATTTTGCGTATTTGTTTTTTCAGTTCTTTTGATTCGGCTGAATAGCGAAGCAAATTATCGTATAACAAATCAGAATATACATCAACATAAGTAGATGTAACTCTCGCACCGACTCGGTTACGCATATATAAATACTTTTTTTCTCCGTTTGTCTTAACTTCAACACTACCCTTATACGGTAATAAATTGAGTCGGGCATTAAAGTCGGCTCGCTGTCTTAAAAGTTCTTCAATTTTCAAAAAATTATCTCCCATATCAGTCACTCCTTTTAGGGAACAAATATATCTATATTATAATATATTGTTCCCTAAAACGCAACTGAAAATTTTACGCTTCTTTTTTCATAAGTTTTGTATTATAAGAAAAACCTAAGTCGGCAAAATATGCATCTGCCTTTTGGATGTTTTCATTTTGAAAGTTTTCAAAAGCATCGCAGTAGGTGTTAAGTGTAACCTGAATGTCGGTGTGACCTAACAGTTTTTGAAGAATTTTCGGTTGCATACCAGCTTCAATACAACGGGTGGCGAATGTGTGGCGTAGGGAGTGGAGAGATACTTTTCCGTTTACAAGCGGGTCAAGAATATTGTGCTTTTCCATTACACGCTGAAATTGCATATTGACTTGTGAAGTGTTTACAAGCTTATCTTTATGAAGAAACAGATAATCATCTTTATTTTTTGCTCCGCAGTTTTCAACAATTTCCATGATAAGGGGCATAATTGTTTCTGATATAGGTATAAGCCGTCTGCCGGCTTCGGTTTTAGGACTTTTTGAAATGAACGGCGCACCTTTTGCATCTCGTGCCATTGTTTTATCAATAGAAATGGTCTTGAAATTCAAATTGATGTCTCTAAGCTGTAAAGCATTGATTTCGCCCATACGCATACCTGTAAACATAGATAAAAGCATTTGCCAAGAGTATTCAACATCGTTGTTTGTTATCGCCTCGTAGAACCGCTGTTCTTCTTCGGTTGTGAGCGCTCGGACTTTTTTAGTGGCTTTTTTAGATTTCGGTTTCTTTATATCTTCCAATGGATTTTTAATGATAATACCACGCTTTACGGCTTCTCGGAGTGCTTTTTGTATCATAAGAAAAACTTTGTTTATGATACTTTGCGACATATTCGTTTGTGTTAAAAGAAACTGTTTTATTTGAAGGTAGGAAAGTTCTTGAATAGGCGTGTTTTTCATATCGGGACTTTTCTTAATTCTTTTAAGTGTTTCTATATGACGGTAGTAAGTGCCCTCACGGATATAATTAAGATTCAGTTCGTCTTCAAGCATAACTTCAATTAGTTCGCAAACAGTTACCTTGTCGGGAGCGGAATAGCATCCTGTAATAATAGCAGTCCGTTTTCTTTTATGCTCTCTTTGAGTTCTTCCATACTGTCATCATCCAATACTTTGTATGGGTGATTTTGGAAGGAATGCAATTTTTCAAGCTTAATATTTGAAAGTCTCGGTTTTTGATTTGCCTTGTTTTGGATAGGCATTTCCATTTGTTCTGCCTTTTCGGCAGACATTTCTTTTTCTTTCATATTTTAATCCTTTCAATTAAATATTTTTTAGCTCGTCTGCCGTTTCTGATTTCAAATGCAATATCCAAAGGTGATGTGAAACGGATAATTTTGCTTTTTAGTTTAGTATAAGTTAATACGCTTATTTCTATATGGGGATTGGGGGCGGTAGCCCTCCAAAGAATCAGCCGTAACCGGCTTTGAAGGGGACTTTTTGGAACACAAAGTCCCTGCTTGTTAAACTATGAGACATACCTTTTCTATAAGCCCGATTTTACACAATCATAAGCATCATTCCTTTCAAAATTTGGGGTATAAAAATAACCGACTTTCTAAGCCGGTTAAATTAAAACCTTAAGTATAGGGTTTTGAAATCTAAAAATTTTAAGATTAAAATAAATGCCCCTCTATTATATAACAGGATAACTACCGTAAAAATATTCCTGAAATTTGAAAAAGTTTGCGATTGCTTAAATTTGAAATTATGTATATAAATTTTCAAAATTGAACCTACCCCATAGATAGGCAACGAAAACGCTGAAAAGTTGACTTGTTATTAAAAATATTTTTTTAGCGATTTTTTGTCTGGCAAAACAACAATTCTTTAAAAAAGCAAAAAAATCCCTTTCAAACTATGTATGTAGTCTGAAAGGGATTTTCTTATCTTGTAGCAAATGTTAGGCATATTCCTGCAAGGGATGTAAATATAAAGTGACCGACAAAAAGATATTAGGGTATGGGATACCAAAATTTTAAGCATTAAAAAAGCAAGGGGAAATCGCAGATTTGCAATTTCCTCTTGCAGACAGTTAAGATTTAATGGAAAATAAGGATTCAAAGATGCTATATTTTATCAAATTGAAAATATTTTCTTTATTTCGCCTTTTTCGGTTGAAAAACCGTCATTATTTATATTATCAAACTTGATTTCACGAAGCAGGGGAGAAAAGTCCTCTGCTTTTTTGCCGTTTACATAAATGTTTTTAAGGTGCAGTTCGTCAAGTGCCGAGGAAAGATAAGGGTCAAAAATCTCAATAGAATTATCGACTAAAACTGATTTTGGACCAATGCAAAGGAAATATGAAAACGGATATTTGTCTTTGTATAGTTTCAAATCTATATTTTCAAATGACAAATGACCGATATTTGCACCAAGCTCAAAAGCGGCGAATGTGCCTCTTAATTCATCACTGCTTGTATATGGTTCAAGCATATCTATCGGTTGTGTTAAATCGACCTTGATGTTTTCAAAATAAATATAATCACAACTGCCGACATCACCTTTTTCGGGGGATTTATCAAGTTTGTAAGGCGGAGTTTGGTAATACATTTTGAATGTTCTTATACCCTCTACATTTTTTATGATTGTTCTTTCCAAAGAACAGTTAATCTTTGAGCCGTCGTCATAAAAATATGTTCCCGGCTCAATTCGCATTGCAGGATAATTGCATTTATCGGATAATTTAAGATTTTCGCAAAGAATGTTTTTTGCAGGGCCGAAGTTTACCGATGAATCCTGCCAATCATAGAGGTTAAGTGCCACAAGGTCATCACCGACATCACCCGAAATATTGCGGATAATGAGATTTTCGGAATTTCCGTTAATATGTAATCCGTCGGCAAAACATTCTACAAAAGTTATGTTTTCAAAAAGAGCGTTTTTAATGTTACCTACCTGCACGGCAAAACCTGACGTATGAACAAAGGTCATATTGGTAAGTGATAGGTTTTGGAGATTATTAAAAAGCATACAAGTAGATACCCCGTAAAAAGAACGGTCTTTATCATACATTCCGCTTTTTCCGTAACCTTGACGGCAGTTTCTTGATTCTTCCCAAATGCCTCCGTCTATTGAAATGTTTGTATTCTTTTCGGCGGTTTCGGGTATCGGGAAATGTGTTCCGTCTTTGGTTTCGGTGTTTCTAAGCATCAATACATCGCAGTCGGGAGTAAGACAAATGCGAGCATTTTTATCTGCTTCAATTCTTCTGTTTGACGGTATCAAAATTGAGTTGTCTATGTAATATGGACTATCCTTAAACGGTATTTCAATTACCGAATGTTCGTTTATTGCCGTTTGTAATGCCTTTGTCCATATTTCTCTATTGTCTTTAATCGTGACTAAACTTTGGTATTCTTTTATGTTTATACTGTCTTGAAAAATTAAAGAGGTTTTCCTGACATTTTCTTCGACTGCCGATAAATGTTCAAGTATTTCTTTTTTTACTGATTTCATTGTTTACTCCTTTTATTTTGAGGGTTTTTGTTTGAAGGGTTTACACCAAACATTTTTTTATACTGTCTGTAAAAATTCGGATATGATGAAAATCCGCATTCTTTTGCCACAATAGAAGCAGGGACTGACTCGCTAATCATTTTATGGGCAATAATAAGTCTGTTTTCTAAAATATATTTATGAACAGAAATGTTAAATTCCGACTTAAAAATCCTAAATATATGGGAATTGGAAATATGAAAATGATTGGATATTTCCGTGATTGATATATTTTTAGTAATGTTTTGGTTAATATATGTCA
>JAZUFQ010000034.1:0-2922 GCA_045640745.1 Acutalibacteraceae bacterium | reverse complement strand
GCCGTTTCCGTTTATCATTTGGAGGCGGTTTACATAGGGTGCTACAAGTTTAGCACCTGCTTTTGCGGCTAAAAGTGCTTGGGCAGGGGTAAATATTGCGGTCATAAGTACACCGATGTTTTCTTTCTTTAACATCATTGTAGCTTTAAGTCCTGCTTCACCTATCGGAACTTTTATATAAAACTCTCCGCCGACAAGTTTTTTAAGCGCCTTTGCTTCCTCTACTATTTCTTCGGCAACCTTTGATGTAGTCTGAACACAAAGCATTTTATCCTTGCCTATAATATTTCTAATATCAAGAAGTCTTTGCTTAAAATCGCATTTCTCTTTTGCTATTATAGAGGGGTTGGTTGTAACACCCTCAATAGGATAAAACTCGTTAGCGTGTTTAATCGCCTCTAAATCAGCAGTATCAAGAATATAAATCATAATTCATTCTCCTTAAAATAATCATATTACAATAAATTGATTGTTTGACCGGGGTTGATAGAAAAAACTTGGAATCCTATACCATCATCGTATGTTTCAAACCAAATACGCTTATCGGTTGGGTTATATACTTTTGTGTTATCAACATTGAATATCAAAGAACGGTAAGCATTTACATAATCGCATATTTCGATATTGGTAGCATACCATATATCTTCCCTGCCACCTGCTGTTTTGCAGAAATTTTCCAATAAATCCCAATTACTATTTCTATCAAATTCGTAACTGTGTCCCCACATATAAAAGAGTTTCGGAGTTCGAGCAGCTGGATAATCGGTTAATGACTCTGAAAGGAATTTTTCTAAATATTCCATAAGTTTCGGATTATTATGATGTGCTGTGGGTATCCATTCATAAAAATCTTCGGGCAATTCAAATCGGTCATTATCGCCAGCCAAAGAACGACAATATGCTATTCCAAGCGATTTTATATATGCTTTTATTTCAGATTTTGAAACACCGCCGACAACTTGTCTTATTCCGCTATCCGGATAAGCCATACCTCGGATAATAGTATCAAATTTATTTTCCAATACTTGTCGGCATTCTAAAACATCACGAATACCGTCAACCGCCGAAACATTACCGTTTGCGATATGTCTTGCACCGTGAACGGCTATTTCATGTCCGCCCGATTGAGATAATTCTTTAAGTTTTTCTGCTGAAAGGTGCCAATCATCAATTCCCATAAAAGCACTGTTAATATTTAATGTTACTTTTATCCCATACTGATTTGCAATTTCAATCAATTTTGAATCATATTTGCAACCGTCATCGTAACTTAATGTCAATGCTTTTTCTTTACCGTTTGGAAATCTTAAAAATCTATATCGCATAAGATTTCTCCTATATTATCTCAATATTTTGTATCTTACAAAAGTCTTTAATTACATCGGTATTGTCGCCGTAAGAGATAATGTAGTGCTGGCACATAACATTTTGTGCGAACTTTTCTACATCGTCCATAAATACTTGAAGCCCCGGAAGTTGCGGTGCAGGTTGTGTCCAGCCGGCTTCCTCCCATTTAGGCGGAGTTTTGCCGTCGCCTACTACAAGGTGCATTTTGTACTTGCCGTTTTCTTGGAAAAGACGGCACATAGTAACTGTTCCCGTCTTTACCTTTGAAACATTAAGAATACCCTCTGAAAGTTCACCGAATGCCGCAGGCATAACAGTGGTATCTCCCATTGTTACCTCTTTTGGTATATAATCGGGAACACCTGCCAATACGCTGTCTTCAAAGAATTCATAAAATTCAAGGTATGCTCCGCATTGACCTGTAAGTGCTTTAACAATTAGTTGCGTTACATTACCGAGGCAGTCGTTTTCGGGGATAGTTGATACGCCCTCACAGTCGGCAAGAAGCATAAAGATAGGAGCAGGCGGAAAACCTAAAAGTTTCTTCATTCCGTCAACATCCTTTAATGATATTGCCTTATAGCCACGCTCGTCAATGAGGGATTTAACGGCTAAATAATATCCTGCCGCCATTTCCATACCCTCTCGCTTTGCAGGTTTTAGGAAATTCCATTTGCTCATTACATTATCTATAACCTTTGCCTTTTCTTCGGCGGTTATTTTATCGTATCTTTGCTTTATTTCAAGCATTTCAAAGGTTTCTATTTCGGGACCTATTTCTCTCTTTAAGGAACTGCCGTCATAAAGTGTTCCGTAAAGGTTCATATCCCTATATCCTGCCATACCGACACGGGCGAAGCGAAGTTCCTTTACAGCAGATGCGGCAACGCAGAAATCCGCAACCTTTTTTGTATTAGAGGGTTTACCGATAATATCGTAAACATACTTAAATTTATAACCTAAATCGGCAAAGGTTTTACGAAGTGCCGATGTTCCTGCCTGGTCGGCGGTGGTAACTATTCTGCCGTCCTCTGTCCAACCGCAAAGTCCCCAAAGTACCATAGGCAAATGGCGGTATTTTTCGGTTAACTTAATTACTGCGTGTGTTGGAATCCAACCGGCAATACAAATAACAAGACTGTCAAAGTCCTTACCCTCTAATGCGCTGTATGCTTTCTTTATATCCTTTTCCTCGTAATCATCGGTTATAGGATAAACGGAAATAAGGTCAAGACCTTCTTTTTTTAGTCCTTCTTCGGCTTTTTTACACTTATCAATAATAATATCAATAGGCGTATTTACCTCACCGAAGCCGATAAATGCTGTTTTACTCATAATATTTTTTCCTCCGCTTTTAAGAAGTTTTTATAACAATCAGTATAATCTTCGCCACTTGGCTTATATGTCTTTTTAATCTTAACTATATCCTTTACAACCGATACATCTTTATATATACCAACACTTACCCCTGCAAGTATGGCAGAGCCAAGACAAGCAGTTTCGTTATTTTCGAGTATTGATATATTTTTATTTGTCATATCTGCCTTAATCTGACACCACAAAGGACTTGAAGCA
>JAZUFQ010000033.1:0-16306 GCA_045640745.1 Acutalibacteraceae bacterium | reverse complement strand
AACGACATGGCTACGATCCGACTTTTATTAAATTATATAGAAATGAAATAACTTCGCTGATGAATAAAGCCGCCTTTACGGACTTAATAAAGAAACAGTTCAGTCCTCAAACAGCGGAGTTGAGAAATATCTTTCCGCAGTATCGGGAAGAACAGTGACAACGGTTTTGCCCTTGCCGAGCTTTTTGGCAAGCTTTATTGCGGCAGCTACATTGGTACCACTGCTTATTCCGCACATAATACCTTCCTTTAAGGCAAGCGCTTTTGATGTATTTAATGCCTCGTCATCTCTGATAATACAAATATCGTCATATATATTTTGATTAAGTATCGCAGGTATTACGCCGTCGCCTATACCCATTTGAAGATGAGTGCCTATTGAGCCACCCGAAAGTATTGCGGCATTTTCGGGCTCTGCCGCCCAAATAACCATATCGGGATTTTTTTCTTTAAGTGCCTCGCCAATCCCCGTTATCGTTCCGCCCGTTCCTATACCCGAACAAAAGCCGTGTATGGGCTTATCAACCTGCGTAAGAATTTCCATTGCGGTTACATCGTGTTGCACACTCGGATTAGCAGGATTTTCAAACTGTTGCGGAACAAAAACATTTGGATTTTCCGCTTTCATTTTCATAGCAAGCTCCAAACAACCCTCAATACACTTGCCTATATCGCCGTCATCGTGGACAAGTATAACCTCGGCGCCGTAATGATTAACAAGCTTTCTTCTTTCCTCGCTTACCGAATCGGGCATAATAATTTTTACCTTATATCCCTTAACGGCACCCACAAGAGCAAGACCTATACCCTGATTTCCGCTTGTCGGCTCAACGATTATCGTATCTTTATTTATAAGACCTTTTTGTTCGGCATCAACTATCATATTGTATGCTGTTCTTGTCTTTATCGAACCGCCGACATTAAGACCTTCAAATTTAACAAGGATTTCGGCACTGTCATCATCAACTATATGATTAAGTCTGATAATCGGTGTATTTCCCATTGCTTCTAAAATATTATTAAAAATCATTTAATATCCCCTTTACAGTAACAATTTAATTATATATTTATTATCAGTATATGTCAATGATTTGTAGGCGGATAACCGCAATAAAAACAAAAAAGCCGACAGCATAAAGCTATCGGCTTATATTTTTTCGTTTAGTACACACATCATCTCGGGAAATATTCCTGAAAATCAGTAAAGATATTTTGAAAATGTGAGTACTAACTATTTCAGGCAGAAATAAATTAGATTAACTCAATAATTGCCATCTCTGCAGCATCGCCACGGCGGGGACCTGTCTTTGTAATACGGCAGTAACCACCGTTTACATCCTTATACTTAGGAGCAATTTCGTTAAATAGCTTTGCTACAACATCCTCCTTAGTAATAAAAGCCATTGCCTGACGCTTGCTATGAAGATTGTTTGTTTTAGCGAGTGTAATATACTTCTCTGCCATTGATCTGACTTCTTTTGCACGAGTAACGGTTGTTTCAATCTTTCCGTTTTCCAAAAGGAAAGTTACCATTGCACGAAGCATAGCAGTTCTGTGATCACTGGTTCTTCCAAGTTTACGAGTACCCGGCATCTATATCACTCCTTTTCTCATTCATCGTCTTTTTTGAGGCCGTAGCCGAATGATTCGAGCTTTGCAATAACCTCTTCCAAAGACTTGCGTCCAAGATTTCTAACCTTCATCATATCTTCTTCAGATTTGCCTAAAAGGTCTTGAACGGTATTGATACCAGCACGCTTTAAGCAGTTATAGCTTCTAACCGAAAGGTCGAGCTCGTCGATAGTAAGGTCTAATACCTTTTCCTTTTCGTTATCGGCTTTTTCTGCCAAAATGTTCTCGGTTTCGCTTATACCCTCGGTAAGATTTAAGAACAGTTCAAAATGTTCAATCAAAATTTTAGCAGAAAGTGAAACTGCTTCATTTGCCGTAATTGAACCGTCAGTCCAAACTTCGAGCGTAAGCTTGCCTTTATCTACGACATTACCGACACGGGTATTGTCAACGGTAAAGTTTGATTTAAGAACAGGTGTGTAAATCGAATCTACCGGAATAACTCCGATGACATTCTGCGCCGGCTTATTTTGTTCAGCCGGAACATAGCCCCTACCTTTATCAAGTGTCATCTCCATATTAAGCTTGGCACCCTCATCAAGAGTAGCGATATACATATCCTGATTAAGAATTTCAACCTCGGAATCTGCCTTAATATCAGCAGCGGTAACTACGCAGGGACCTTCTGCCTCAATGTAAATTCTCTTCTGGTCATCGCAGTGGAGTTTTGCAATAAGGCCTTTTAGGTTAAGAATGATTTCGGTTACATCTTCTTTTACACCGGGGATGGTGGAAAATTCATGAACAACGCCGTCAATCTTAACGGTTGTAATTGCAGCACCCGGAAGAATGGAAAGAAGAACTCTTCTCATACTGTTTCCGAGAGTTGTAGCATAACCCCTTTCAAGAGGTTCCATAACGAATTTACCGTACTTACCGTCAGCGGTAAGCTCTAAGGTTTCAATTCTGGGCTTTTCAATTTCTATCATCTAAAAGCTCCATTTCTCCGCATAAAGGTATTTTTGATAACACAATGCATAATGCGGATTGCATTGTGAAAAGTGTCATTATCTTGAATAGAATTCGACAATAAGCTGTTCTTCAACAGGAGCTTCAATCTGCTCACGGGTCGGAAGATTGATAACCTTAGCTGTAAGCTTATCACGGTCAACATCAATCCATGTCGGAACAGGTTTAGCACCGTTAGCTTCGATTATTGCCTTCATCTTTTCTGTGCCACGGGCCTTATCGCAAACAGCAATCTCGTCGCCTGCTTTAAGAAGATAAGAAGCAATATCTACACGAGCTCCGTTTACTAAGAAATGGCCATGACCTACAAGCTGTCTTGCCTCTGCTCTTGAAGAAGCAAAACCAACTCTGTAAACAACATTATCAAGACGGCTTTCGAGAATTCTCAAAAGGTTATCGCCTGTAACGCCTTGTTTTCTTTCAGCAACCTCAAAATAATGATGGAACTGATTTTCCTGAACACCATAAAATCTTCTTGCAGTCTGTTTTGCACGAAGCTGCAAGCCGTATTCGGATGACTTTTTTCTACCTTGTCCGTGTTGACCGGGAGCATAGCCCCTGATACCTATCGAACACTTATCAGAATAGCAGCGCTCACCCTTTAAGAACAATTTTTGTCCTTCACGGCGGCAAAGTCTGCAAACTGCACCGGTATATCTTGCCATCTGTTACACCTCCATAAAATTTGTAACAATAATTGTTTTGTAATTATACGCGTCTTCTCTTGGGAGGACGGCAGCCGTTATGAGGAATCGGAGTAACATCTTTAATCATGTTAACTTCAAGACCTGCTGACTGCAAAGCACGGATAGCAGCTTCTCTTCCAGCACCCGGACCTTTAACATAAACTTCAACAGTTTTAAGACCGTGCTCCATAGCTGCCTTAGCTGCCATTTCAGCTGCACTTTGTGCTGCGAAAGGAGTAGACTTCTTTGAGCCACGGAAACCGAGTTCACCGGCAGATGCCCAAGAAAGAGCATTACCCTGAGTATCGGTAATTGTAACTATTGTGTTGTTGAAGGTTGACTGAATATGAGCAGCACCGCGTTCAATATTTTTCTTTTCACGACGACGGCGTGTACCGGTCGTTTTCTTAGCAGTAGCCATTTATTCTTTCCTCCTACTTACTTTTTCTTGTTAGCTATCGTTCTCTTCGGGCCCTTACGAGTACGGGCGTTTGTCTTTGAACGCTGTCCTCTTACGGGGAGTCCTTTGCGGTGGCGAATGCCACGATAACTACCGATTTCAATAAGTCTTTTAATGTCAAGAGCTACGGTACGGCGACGGTCACCTTCAACTTGAAGGTTATGGTCGATGTACTCACGAAGCTTGGAAATATCTTCCTCTGACAAATCCTTTACACGGACATCGGGATTGATACCGGTATCGGCAAGGATTTTTTTAGATGTTGTAAGACCGATTCCGTAAATGTAAGTAAGTCCTATTTCAACTCGCTTCTCATTCGGAAGGTCAACACCAGCAATACGTGCCATTTATAAAAGCACCTCCATATAAAGTTTGAGTAAAATTAACCCTGACGCTGTTTGTGCTTCGGGTTCTCACAGATAACCATGTTTTTACCCTTGCGCTTAATGATTTTGCATTTTTCGCAAATCTTTTTAACAGAAGGTCTAACTTTCATTTGGATTTACCTCCTAAAAATTTTTACCTATTATTTTGAACGCCATGTAATGCGTCCCTTTGACAGGTCGTACGGCGACATCTCGACTGTTACCTTATCACCGGGAAGAATACGAATGAAATTCATTCTGAGTTTTCCTGAGATATGGGCAAGTATTTGATGTCCGCCTTGGATTTCTACTTTGAACATTGCATTAGGCATTGCCTCAACAACGGTTCCTTCAAGCTCTATCATATCTTCTTTTGACATAACATTTATCTCCCTTATTATAGTTATTAAGCATTTAGTCGTTAGGGTCGGTCATTATTTTTGCCCCGTCCCTTGTAATGACTACCGTATGCTCAAAATGAGCGGATAACGATCCGTCTCTCGTCAGCACGGTCCATCCGTCAGGCTGAACCGAAACACCGTGCTTTCCGGCATTAACCATTGGCTCAATGGCAATAGTCATACCCGGAAGCAAGCGTATTCCTCTGCCGGGAGTGCCAAAATTAGGTACTTCGGGCGGCTCGTGCATTTCTGTTCCTATGCCGTGTCCGACAAAATCACGAACAACCGAAAAGCCGTTTGCCTCGACATACTGCTGTACCGCAAACCCGATATCCCCGATTCTGCTGCCCGAATGCGCCGCCGCAATGCCTTTATAAAGACTTTCCTTTGTAACATCCATCAGCCGCTTTGCCTCGGGTGAAACATCCCCGCAAGCAAAAGTAGCAGCGTTATCGCCGTGATACCCGTTAAATTTTGCACCGAGGTCAACACTTACGATGTCGCCCTTGCAAATTTTACGGTTTTTGGAAGGTATGCCGTGAATTACCTCGTTGTTGATTGATATACATGCGGTTGCCGGATAGCCCTCATAGTTTTTGAAGTTCGGAACGGCGCCCTTACTTCTGATAAACTTTTCAGCCATGGCATCGAGCTCGGCGGTAGTAACACCGGGCTCAACCGCATTGCCAACTAACTGTAATGCTTGTGCCGAAATCCTGCAAGCTTCTCTCATGATTTTAAGCTCACGGTCGGTTTTAAGCACTATCATATCTTATATCTCCGAAAGTGCTTTAAGAACAAGCGCAGTAGTGTCTTTAACATCCTGCTGACCTTCAACTAAAAGCAACTTTTCTTGGGCTTTGTAGTATTCTTTGAGCGGTTCGGTCTGATTATGGAAAATGTTAAGTCTGTTAAGAACAGTTTCCGGCTCGTCGTCCTTACGGATAACAAGTTTGCCGCCGCAAACATCACAAATACCTTCCTTAGCAGGTTTTTTGTATTCAAGATGATAACTTGCACCGCACTTTTCGCAAACCCTTCTGCCTGACATACGCTTTACTATCTCGCTGTCTTCAACCTCGATTGAAAGAGCAGCATCAACAGCAATACCCATACTGTCGAGTGCTTCGGCTTGCGGAATTGTACGGGGAAATCCGTCAAGGATAAATCCGCCTTTGCAATCATCTTCTGCTAAGCGTTCCTTAATAATGCCGATTACGACATCGTCGGGAACAAGCTCGCCCTTTTCGATATAAGCTTTCGCTTTAAGTCCCATCTCGGTGCCGTTACTTAAAGCGGCACGGATAATGTTTCCGGTGGAAACGGTGGGAATCTTAAAGGTATCGGAAATAATTTCCGCTTGGGTACCCTTGCCGGCACCCGGAGCTCCCAATAATATAAGCTTCATATATTTCACCTTAATCAAGGAAGCCCTTGTAATGACGCATCATCATCTGCGATTCAAGATTTTGAACCGTATCAAGCGCAACGCCGACCATAATGAGTACCGATGTACCGCCGAGCGATATATCAACACTGCCTATCTTGCCGGCAGCTATCGGAAGGATAGCAACTACGCTTAGGAACAAAGCGCCAAGCAAAGTGATTCTTGAAAGAATCCTTGAAATGAAATCAACCGTCGGCTTGCCCGGACGGATACCGGGGATTGAACCGCCGTTCTTACGCAAATTATTAGCCATTTCAACAGGATTAAACTGAATTGTCGTATAGAAATACGCAAATGCGATAATCATAATGAAATAGATTACTGCGTAGAAGACACCTCTTGTGCTGAAAAGCGACAAGATTTTGTGCCATGTCGGCTGATTGTCGATTGTGTAGTTGTTTCCTGCAAATGAAAGAATCATTGTAGGAAGCATAAGGATTGAAGAAGCAAAGATGATAGGCATAACACCCGACATATTAACCTTAATCGGAATATGAGTGTTTTGACCGCCGTACATCTTGTTACCTACAACACGCTTTGCATACTGTACCGGAATTCTTCTTTCCGCATTTGTCATCCAAACGATAAATGCGATGACAAGCAAGAAAGCGATTACGATACCGATTACAGAAGCTTTGTTTGCACTGAAACTGTTGATAAGCACTCTGAATGCCTGCGGACCACGGGAAAGAATACCGGCAAAGAGTAGTATCGAAATACCGTTTCCGATACCCTTTACATCGATTTGTTCACCGAGCCACATAACAAGAGCGGAACCTGCGGTAAGTGTAAGAATTATTACAAATGCCGAGAATACAACAGCGCCGGTTGTACTAACCGAAAGGTATCTTGAATTCTTCAAGTAGAAGAAATAAGCAGTACCTTGGATTAGCGAAAGCGCAACCGTTGTGTAACGGGTAATTGTTGCAAGCTTCTTTTGTCCCTCTTCGCCCTCTTTTGAAAGGCGTTCAAGAGCCGGAATAGCAACACACAAAAGCTGAATGATAATTGAAGAGTTGATGTACGGGGTAACCGACATAGCGAAGATTGCGCCGTATTCAAGTCCACCACCGGTCAAAATTGAAAGGTAGTTAAAGAAATCATTCGTTGTTTGAGCATTCCAAAGACTTTGTACATTTATGAACGGAACCGGAATAACCGATCCAATTCTGAAAATAGCAATAATAAAGATTGTAAAAAGAATCTTATTTCTGAGTTCTTTTATACGCCAAGCATTCTTTAAGGTTTCTATCATATTAGATCACCTCTGCCTTTCCACCTGCGGCATTTATCTTTTCAGCAGCAGATGCAGAAAATGCGTTAAGATTTACTGTAACCTTCTTGGTAAGCTTACCGTTACCGAGAACCTTAACAGGCATATCAGCTTTCTTAATTATTCCTTTGTTTTGAAGAGCAGTAGCATCAACTACAGCACCGTCCTCGAACACATTGAGAGCGGAAACATTGATAGCCACCCATTCTTCAGCAAAAATATTATTGAAGCCACGCTTCGGGATTCGTCTTTGCAAAGGCATCTGACCGCCTTCAAAGCCCGGTCTCATACCGTGACCGGCACGAGCTTTTTGTCCCTTATGTCCCTTACCGGCTGTTTTGCCGTTACCGGAACCGTGACCTCTGCCTATACGCTTCGATTCCTTTGTAGAACCGAAAGCAGGAGACAATTCATGCAATTTCATTGTTCGCACCTCCTTGTTAGATTAGCGGTTTTACCGCTTTCCGTATTATTTACGGTTATGCTCAATTCTTAGTCCTTAGTAACAGCTACAAGATGTGAAATCTTGTTGATTTTACCCTGAGTCTGTGCATTGTCCGGTTGAACCGAAACATCGCCGACTTTATGAAGACCGAGTGCGTGAGCAGTAGCAATCTGGTCCTTTTTTGAACCGATTGTACTCTTTACGAGTTTTACAGTAAGGCCGGCAGCCTTTTTCTTTGTTGCCATAGTGCTGCTCCCCCTTAACCTAAGATTTCCTGCGGCTTCTTGCCACGGACAGCGGCAACCTCGTCAATATCACGAAGTGCTGAAAGTCCTGCAATAGTGGCACGAACTACATTGCACGGATTGTTTGAACGCAATGCCTTAGTACGGATATCCTTAATACCTACGATTTCAACAACCGCACGAACTGCACCGCCGGCGATAACACCGGTACCGGGAGCAGCCGGTTTAAGAAGAACACGGCCGGCGCCGAATTCACCGATAATTTCGTGTGGGATTGTTGTACCCTTTAAGGAAACCTTGATAAGGTTCTTTTTAGCGTCTTCTATACCCTTACGGATTGCATCCGGAACTTCGCCTGCTTTACCGAGACCGAAACCTACGATACCGTTTCCGTCGCCTACAACAACGAGTGCTGCAAACTTCATAATACGGCCGCCCTTAACGGTTTTTGATACACGGTTAATAGAAACGACACGCTCCTGCAAATCCAATGTTGATGCATCAATATTTGTAGCCAAAAGTATTCCTCCCTCTTATCAGAACTTGAGGCCGCCCTCACGGGCACCAACTGCTAGCTCCTTGACACGGCCGTGATAAATGTATCCGCCACGGTCGAAAACAACCTCGCTGATACCCTTAGCTGTGGCACGCTCTGCTAATAATAGTCCAACTTTTTTAGCGCCCTCGCAATTACCTGCGTTCTCACCGAAATCTTTTTCGTTAGAACCGGCAGCTGCCAAAGTAACGCCGTTTTCGTCATCTATAAGCTGGGCGTAAATATAGCAATTGGAGCGAAATACATCAAGACGGGGTCTTGCGGCTGTACCGGTTATATTAGAGCGTACACGGGCATGGCGTTTAAGTCTTGCCTTGTTACTATCTGTCTTACTAACCATTTTAACTTTACTCCTTTATTACTTCTTAGCGCCCTTGGCTGCTTTACCTTCTTTGCGGCGGATATATTCGCCTGCGTACTTAATACCCTTGCCCTTATACGGCTCCGGCGGACGCTTCTTGCGGATATCTGCTGCAAACTGGCCAACCAACTGCTTATCGGCACCGCTGATGATTACTTGGTTAGGACCAGGTACATCAATCGTGATACCTTTGATTTCCGGAACAATAACCTGATGTGAGAAACCGAGGTTCATCACAAGGTTATTGCCCTGCTTTTGTGCACGGTAACCTACACCGTTGATTTCAAGGGTTTTTGAATATCCCTCGGTAACACCGATTACCATATTGGCAATAAGTGTACGGGTAAGTCCGTGTAATGAACGATATTCCTTATCGTCGTTTGGACGGGTAACAATAATTTCTGTTCCCTCAACTGCAACGGTGATGTCGGAATTAAAATCGTATGAAAGTTCACCCTTAGGTCCTTTAACGGTGATGTTGTTGCCGTTAAGCTTAACATCAACGCCGGCAGGGATTGTAATGGGTTTTCTACCTATTCTTGACATTCCCTTGCACCCCCTTACCAGATGTAAGCGAGAACTTCGCCGCCGACATTGGCAATGCGAGCTTGCTTATCTGTCATAATACCCTTAGAGGTGGAAAGGATTGCTATACCGAGGCCTTTCATTACTCTCGGCATATCCTCAACATTTGTGTAAATACGCAGACCCGGTTTTGATACACGGCGAATGCCGGTAATTGTCTGCGACTTGTTCGGGCCGTACTTCAAAACAATATGAATTATGCCCTGCTTGCCGTCTTCTTCAACGGCAAAGCTTGCGATGTAACCTTCATCAAGCAAAATCTGAGCGATTGCTTTCTTTACCTTTGATGCAGGAACATCTACCGAATCGTGTTTTGCTGCTGATGCATTACGAATTCTCGTAAGCATATCAGCTATCGTATCGGTGATTTGCATACCGTAAACCTCCTTCTGGCAATGGATTCATTCCACGCCTATTACCTTACCAGCTTGCTTTCTTAACACCCGGAATCTCGCCCTTATAAGCGAGTTCACGGAAGCAGATACGGCAGATACCGTACTTACGAAGATAAGCATGCGGGCGGCCACAGATTTTGCATCTGTTGTATTCTCTTGTTGAAAATTTAGCAGGGCGTGCCTGTCTAATCTTCATAGATGTTTTAGCCATAATTCCTTCTCCTTATCTTGCAAACGGAGCGCCCATAAGAGTTAATAACTCACGAGCTTCTTCATCTGTCTTGGCGGTAGTAACAAATATAATGTCCATACCTCTTACCTTATCGATTTTATCGTACTCGATTTCAGGGAAAATCAACTGCTCCTTAACACCCATAGCATAATTGCCACGACCGTCAAAAGCATTCGGATTTATACCTCTGAAGTCTCTAACACGGGGAAGAGCTGTATTGAAAAGTCTTTCAACAAATTCATACATTCTCTCGCCTCTTAAAGTTACCTTTGCACCGATAGGCATTCCGGCACGGAGCTTAAAGTTAGCAACCGACTTTTTAGCACGGCAGGGAACAGCCTTTTGACCGGTAATGATACCGAGGTCATTGATAGCAGCATCGATAACCTTTGCGTTATCCTTTGCCTCGCCGCAACCTACATTTATAACAACCTTTTCGAGCTTCGGAATCTGCATGACGCTCTTGTAGCTGAACTTTGTCATCAATGCAGGAGCAATATTTTTCTTATATTCATTTGCTAATGTTGACATGTCATGTTCTCCTTACTCTTAAAAAGTTTCGCCGCATTTTTTGCAAACACGGTCTTTTTTGCCGTCTTCGTAGATTTTTGTACCTACTCTGGTGGCTTTTCCACACTTCGGGCAAACAAGCTGTACTTTACAAGCATAAATTGCGCCCTCGGTTTCGATTATACCCGACGGATCGCCGGCTTTCTTCGGCTTAACATGTTTTTTAACCTTGTTAATACCTTCTACTATGACCTTGCCTTCCTTCGGAGCAACTTCGAGGACCTTGCCGGTCTTCATCTTGCCGCCGTCGGTCTTGCGGTCTTTCTTATCACCAGTAAGTAATACTACTGTATCACCGGTTTTAATGTGAAGCTTACTCATATTCCGTTTACCTCCCATTAAAGTACTTCCGGAGCAAGTGATAAAATCTTTGTATATTCATTATCACGAAGCTCTCTCGCTACTGGCCCGAAAATACGGGTTCCTCTCGGGTTCTTATCATCACGGATAAGAACAGCCGCATTTTCATCAAATCTAATATATGTGCCGTCACTGCGACGAAGACCTTTTGCGGAACGAACCACAACCGCCTTTACAACATCGCCCTTCTTAACAGTACCACCCGGAGTGGCTTTCTTTACAGAAGCTACGATGACGTCGCCAATGTTGGCGTACCTCCTTTTGGAGCCTCCAAGTACACGGATGCACATAATTTCTTTTGCACCGGTATTGTCAGCAACCTTGAGGTAACTCTGTTGTTGTATCACAGTGGTTTCCTCCTTGCAGCCAATTATTTAGCTTTCTCGATTATTTCGGCAACACGCCATCTCTTATCCTTTGAGAGAGGTCTTGTTTCCATAATAAGAACTCTGTCGCCTACACCGCAGGTGTTGTTCTCATCATGTGCCTTTAATCTAATGGTATTTTTAATAATCTTCTTATAAAGCGGGTGCTTAACATTGTCTTCAATGGCAACTACAACGGTTTTATCCATCTTGTCGCTTACAACCTTGCCCACTCTTGTTTTACGAAGGTTTCTTTCACTCATCAAAGTTTACCTCCCCTTTTAAGCTTCCGTGCTGTTATTTGCGGATTCTTTCTCACGAATGATTGTCTTTACACGAGCAATATCCTTTTTAACAGCAACTATACGCATGGGATTATCGAGCTGATTGATCGCATGCTGGAAACGAAGGTTGAATAACTCTTCTTTGAGCTTACCTAACTGCTCATTGAGTTCAGGTAAAGTATTGTCTCTTATTTCCTTTGCATTCATTACTGCTCACCATCCGTTTCCTTTGTAACAAACTTACACTTAATAGGAAGTTTGTTGGCTGCAAGACGCATAGCTTCTCTTGCAAGTTCTTCACTAACACCGCCGATTTCAAACATTACACGGCCCGGTTTAACAACGGCAACCCAATATTCCGGTGAACCTTTACCTGAACCCATTCGGGTTTCAGCCGGTTTCTCGGTAATCGGCTTATCCGGGAAAATCTTAATCCAAACCTGACCGCCACGCTTGATGTAACGGGTCATGGCGATACGGGCAGCCTCTATCTGATTGGAAGTAATCCAAGCAGGTTCAAGAGCTTGAAGACCGAACTCGCCGTGTGTAACTGTAATTCCTCTGGAAGCAGCACCGGTTAATCTGCCACGCTGCACTCTGCGGAACTTAACACGCTTTGGCATTAACATTATCGTGCGCCTCCTTTTCTTGCGTTAGTGCGACGGTTCTCATTAAGAACCTCACCCTTATAAATCCAAACCTTAACACCGATTTTACCGTAGGTTGTATCTGCCTCAGCAAAACCGTAGTCAATGTCTGCACGAAGGGTTTGAAGCGGGATAGTACCTTCATGGTAGCTTTCGCTTCTCGCAATTTCAGCGCCGCCTAAACGACCTGAACATTTTGTTTTGATACCCTTTACGCCGAGTCTCATAGCTCTGCCGATGGCGAGCTTCATAGCTCTGCGGAAAGAGATACGCTTTTCGAGCTGAACAGCAATGTTCTCAGCAACTAACTGAGCATTGGTGTCGGGGCTCTTTATTTCAACTATGTTGATAATAACGGGTTTACCGAGCTTAGCTTGGCACTTTTCACGGAGCTTTTCGATTTCAGCACCGTTACGGCCGATAACAATACCCGGCTTTGCACAGTGAATGTGCAATCTGACTCTCTTTTCGTCACGCTCGATTTCTACCTTTGCAACGCCTGCTGCTGCAAGTGCTGTTTTAAGGTATTTACGGAGGTTGTAGTCCTCAACCAAAGTATCACCGAAGGTGCTGTCCTTGGCAAACCAGCGTGAGTCCCAGTTTTTAATTACGCCGACACGAAATCCGTGCGGATTAACTTTCTGACCCATAATTTAACCTCCCTTTCTTAAATCTCGCGTTCTTTGAGAACGATAGTTACATGGCTTGTTCTCTTTAAGATGCGGTGTGCTCTGCCGTGGTCCTTCGCACGAATTCTTTTAAGTGTAGGACCGGGGCATGCAAGACATTCTGCAACATAAAGCTTTGACATATCCATGCTCTTCTCTTCTGCATTAGCCATAGCTGAGTGCAAAAGCTTCTCTAAATACTCACAAGCAGATTTAGGAGTAAATTTGAGAATAGCCATTGCTTTTTCAGCATCCTGATTGCGGATTAAATCCAAAACAATCTTCACCTTGCGGGGTGAAATACGGGCAAATTTAAGTGTAGCCCTTGCTTCCATAATTTAACTCTCCTTTTCTGCTTACTTGCCGGTTGTTTTTGCACCTGCATGACCTTTGAAGGTTCTTGTAGGAGCAAACTCACCGAGCTTGTGTCCAACCATATCTTCGGTTACATATACCGGAACATGTTTGCGTCCGTCATGTACCGCAAAAGTATGTCCGACGAAATCGGGGAATATGGTTGACGAACGGCTCCAAGTTTTAAGAACTCTCTTTTCGCCGGCTTCATTCATTTCTTTGACTCTCTTATACAAAGCTTCTTGTACATAAGGGCCTTTTTTAATGCTTCTTCCCATTATGAGTTCTCCTTTCGTATGACCTACTTACGACGCTTAATGATATACTTATCACTGGCCTTATTCTTCTGACGAGTCTTGTAACCCAAAGTAGGTTTACCCCAAGGAGTTACAGGGCCCGGACGGCCGACAGGTGACTTACCTTCACCACCGCCGTGCGGGTGGTCGTTCGGGTTCATTACAGAACCTCTTACGGTAGGTCTCCAACCCATGTGGCGCTTGCGTCCTGCTTTACCGTAGTTAACATTAGCGTGTTCAGGATTTGATACAACGCCAACGGTAGCCATACAGTTTTCGGGAACATTACGAAGCTCTCCGGACGGTAAACGAAGAAGTGCCATTCCATTTTCCTTAGCCATAAGCTGAGCCATATTGCCTGCACTTCTTGCAAGCTGAGCGCCCTTACCGGGGTAAAGCTCAATATTATGAAGGAATGTACCGACAGGTATATTTACAAGCGGAAGTGCGTTGCCCGGTACGATATCGGCATCGGGACCGCTAACGATTTTATCGCCGACTTTAAGGTCTTGCGGAGCGATTATATAACGCTTCTCGCCGTCCTCATATTCTACAAGGGCGATAAATGCAGAACGATTAGGATCGTATTCAAGAGTCTTAACAGTAGCGCTTACGCCGAAACGCTCTCTCTTGAAATCAATGATTCTGTACTTTCTGCGGTTGCCGCCGCCTCTGTGGCGAACGGTGATACGGCCATAACTGTTACGGCCGGCATTCTTTTTAATTGTATCAAGCAAACTTCTCTCAGGTGCAACCTTTGACAACTCGGAATAATCCATAGTAGTCATATTACGGCGACCGTTGGTAGTCGGCTTATAATGTTTTATTGCCATTTGTTTCACTCTCCTATTTTGGCTTAGCGAAATGGTTTTTCCATTTCATACATCACCGGAAATCTTAAATTTCCAAATATCCTACTTATTAAAGCAAACCGTCAAAGAATTCAATCGGCTTTGAATCGGCTTTTAAGGTTACGATAGCTTTCTTAAAGGAAGCGGTATAACCCTCATATCTGCCCATTCTTCTTGCTTTACCACGGACATTGATGGTGTTTACCTTGGCAACGTCAACCTTGAACAACTTTTCAACAGCATCAGCAATTTGATACTTGTTGGCGTCCTTAGCGACCTTGAAGGTGTATTTCTTGTCGGCAATGCCTGACATACTCTTTTCGGTAATAACCGGAGCAATAATGATATCCTGTGCGGTTTTCATTATGCGTACACCTCCTCTATCATCTTAACGGCATCCTTAACGATAACAAGTGTGTCAGCGTTAACGATATCGTAGGTGTTAATCGTATTAACCTGAGCTGCCTTTGCGCCCTCAATGTTTCTGATTGAGCGAACGGCAAAAACATTGTTTTCAGGAAGAACGATAAGAACTTTCTTCTTCGCACCGATTGCCTTTAAGCAGTCAGCAACTGTTTTTGTCTTATACTCGGTAAGATTTAATTCGTCAAGAACGATTAAGTCCTTAGTGTTGACCTTATCGGAAAGAGCTGATTTAAGAGCCAAACGACGAACTTTCTTATTGAGTGAATAAGAATAATCTCTCGGCTTCGGAGCATGAACGATACCGCCGTGTCTCCACTGAGGAGCTCTTGTTGAGCCCTGACGGGCATGGCCTGTACCCTTTTGTCTCCACGGTTTCTTACCGCCGCCGGAAACTTCTGTACGAGTCAGAGTGGATTGTGTGCCCTGACGCTGGTTTGCAAGATAATTAACAACTGCCATATGCATTACAACAGCGTTAACTTCAACAGCAAAAACTGCATCGGAAAGTTTAATCTTTCCAACATTTTCACCTGTCATATTTACAACTGATAAACTTGGCATAATTCAAAACACTCCTTCCGTTAAGCTTTTACGCTATCGAAAAGAACAACGATTCCGCCCTTCGGTCCCGGAACGGCACCTTTAACAGCGATTATATTCTTTTCAGCATCAACCTTGACAACACTTAAATTCTGAACGGTTACACGCTCATGACCTAAGTGACCTGCCATTTTCTTACCCTTAAATACTCTTGAAGGGCTGGAACAAGCGCCGAGTGAACCACCGTGACGGTGAACAGGGCCTGTACCGTGAGTTTCTTTAAGGCGTCCGAAATTCCAGCGCTTAATTGTGCCGGCATATCCTTTACCTTTTGAAGTTCCTCTTACATCAATAGCATCGCCTTCTGCGAAAACATCTGCTTTGATGATGTCGCCAACATTCATAGCACTTGTGTCCTCAAAACGGAATTCACGAAGAACTTTTTTAGGAGCAACATCGCCTTTTGCGAAGTGTCCCTTCATTGGCTTATTTACTTTTGAAGCTTTCATATCGCCAAAACCGATTTGTACTGCTTCATAACCGTCATTCTCTTGTGTTTTCTTTTGTGAAATAACACACGGTCCTGCTTCAATAACAGTAACCGGAACAACATTTCCGTTTGCGTCAAAAAGCTGGGTCATACCGAGCTTCTTACCAACGATTGCCTTTTTCATTGTTTTTTCCTCCTTTGGTTATTGGTCAGCTGTGCTGACTTGACCGAGCCGATGAAAATCGCTATATATATAAGGTGTTATATATTAAAGCTTGATTTCAATTTCTACACCGGCGGGGAGCTCAAGATTTGTAAGCGCTTCAACAGTCTTGTTTGAAGGACGGATTACATCGATGAGCCTTTTGTGAGTTCTCATTTCGAACTGCTCACGGCTGTCTTTG
>JAZUFQ010000032.1:0-26535 GCA_045640745.1 Acutalibacteraceae bacterium | reverse complement strand
AATAAATAAATTTATTTATTTAATATTGCGAGGTGAAAACATTTGAATGAGCCTTCGGAATTTGGTAGATTTCTAAAGGAAGTACGTAAAGAACATAATTTCAATCAAGAAGAATTGGCAAAAAGTATTGGGAAGACAGCACAGTATATCAGCAATATTGAAAAAGGAAAAAATAATGCTCCGCCAAATGATTCGGATATAGAAAAACTTATTAAAAAACTTGAATTAAACGATTTTAAAATACAAGAATTTAGGAAAAAGGCTGCGGCGGACCGCAATAGATTACCTAAAGACCAAATGGAATATTTGCTAAAAAATGATAATTTACAATCTTTAATAAAATATGGAATGGATAATAATTATACAAACGATATATGGAAAAAACTTTTAAATTATATTTCAAAAAAATATTATAATATAAAGAGGCAAGAAAAATGAAAAGCTTTGAAGATGCAAAAATAATATTCAATAAAGAAAATTTCAATAAAAAAACTATTGATTGCTTTTTACCTATTCATACTAAAAATAAAAAATTTGAGAAAAACATTTTCAAGAAAGATGGTACTCATAACGAACAATATTATAAATGGGAATTCTTATATTCTTTTGTAAATTCTAATCTGTGCGATAAAGACTATATCGGTACCGAAATACAATTCCCAAAAGGAAATAAAAACTCCGCATCAATAAAAATAGATGCGGTCATTTTTGATGATGCAAATTGGAAAGAACATTATGATAATTTTTGGACAAAAAGTATCGATACTAAATGGGATGAATTAGATTGGCTTAAAAATCACATTTTATGTGCAATAGAATTCAAGAAAGAAAATGGAAAAAATATTAAAGCTGTTTTTAACAGTCAGCTAAAGGCGTATATGAATGAATCTTTTAAAAATATTGTTTTTGGAATTCTTTATGATGAGGGAAGGCTATATTTATTTAAATCTGAAGGGAAAAAATATTACAGATTAAGCGATGAATTTAATATTGAAGCCAAGAAAGGAATAGAACCAACATATAACTTGCCGGATGCATACAAAAATTTATTATCATATAGTGAAATGATAAATTACGATAAATCCAGTTTATCTGAAAAAGATTATTCCGGTAGAAATATAGATGATTTGTTTATTATTTCAAAAACAGATTCTAAAAAATTAAACGATGCATTGTATAAAATATTACACACTATGGATAAATGCGGTTTAGTAAATCAAAGAGGATACAACATATTAATTCAAACTATTGCACTTAAAATTTATGATGAAAAGCATAATTCGAGAGATTTACAATTTTATGTGAATCAAAGTGAAATAAAAGATTTAACAAATTTAACGAATGAAGAATTGCATGAATTATTATCACGAATAGAGAACATAAGAACCAAAGCGATGCCTTCTTATTCAAAAATTTTAAATGATGTTTATTTTGATCATTCAAATATAAACCATGTTAAGGAGGTCGTTGAGATAGTCAAACAATTACAAAACTATAGTTTTATTCGCTCTGAAAGAAACAATTTATATCAATTGGTATTTTATGAATTTGCGTCAAAATTCAGCAAGACAGATAACGCACAATTTATTACGCCATTGCAAATAATAGATTTTGTAGTTGATATAATTAATCCCAAGCATAATGAATCTATTATAGATCCGACCGTCGGAATTGCGGATTTTTTGTCTGTGTCATATGTAAAATCAAATGGTAAATTAGATGATACAAATGTTTACGGTATGGATATTGATGAAGATATGGTAAAACTTGCAACACTTAATATGTTGCTTAATGGTGATGGAAATGCAACTATTGAAGCTGTTACTGATGGATTAGGTTCTTTAAACTCTAAATATTCAGAAACTGGTGAAATAATAAAACTTATACCTAAATCAGATAAAAATGACAATAATTATAATGGCGATTGGGATAACAGAATTGATAAACGCGCTTTGAAAAAATTTGATATTGTTTTAACAAATCCGCCTTTTGGTGAAGCTCGCTCTTGGGAACCAAAAGGTTCTGATGTTAACATTGCAGAATGTTATGAAATATTTAACAGATACCATCAATCAAAAATAGATCTTGGCGTTATTTTTCTCGAAAATGCTGTACGAGTTTTGAAAGAAAACGGAAGAATGGCAATTGTTCTTTCAAATTCAATTGCTTCTATTGATGCGCATTCCGAAGCAAGAAAATGGTTAATGGAAAACATGAGGATAGTGGCAATAATTGATTTGCCTCCAAATGTCTTTGCCGAAGCAGGTGTGTCGCCAACTATTATTTTTGCATACAAGCCAAATAAAAAAGAATTGAATAAATTAATAAAAAATGATTATGAAGTTTTTTCAAAAGAGATTAAAAAGGTTGGATATGAGGTAAAGACAAAGAATAAAGTAAAAGTTTTTGAGCCAAAATATAAAATTAATGCTATAACTTTTGAAAAGGAAATCAATTCCGATGGCACAGTCAAATTAGATGAAGAATTCACTAATACTATTTCTGAATTTAAAGATTGGTGCGTTTCTCAAGAAAAAATATTAAAAGAACTATTTTTATGATAGGTGAAAATATGAATTACATTAAAACACCCTCAAAAACATTATTTTCTGATATAGTAAAGAACAGATATTCTCTATCGGCATCTCAATATAGAAAATTTGAAATTAAAAACAAAAATACACTTAAAGTTTCAGATTTTTTAGAAAGGCCTTTGAATAACTGTGATTTGGGATATGAAGTAGGTAGTGATTCTTATTGCGATAGTGGAACAAAAAAATTTATTAAAACAAAAGCTTTACAAGAAGAATCGTTTTTATTGCAAGAGAATTCAGAATCTATCGAAACTGTTGTTCCGCAAGTTTTTGTTCAGAAAGATTTAAAATGCGGAGATATTATAATTTCAAAGGATAGCAATGTTGGAGAAGTCATTATTTTGGAAAAGGACTATCCCGATTATATGATGTCTGGTGCTTTATATCGATTGCCAAATCCGAATTATAAATACTATTTGTTAGCGATGTTGAAGAATCAATTAGTAAGAGAACAAATTAATTTTATGGTTCCTAGAGGCTCAACAATAAGACATGGTAAAACTATTTTTTTAAATTGTAAAATACCTATTCCTAATAATAACATGAAAATAGTAATGGAATATGTAGAGACTTTAACAAAAGCAATTATTAATAAAGAAATACTAATAAAATCTCTTTATGAAAAAGCCATCGATTTAATTAGAAATCAAATATTAAATAATCAAAACCACGAAAACGAATATTCATATACGTATCCTTCCATAAAAGAAATAAAAAGTCTTTCCAGATTAGATTCGGCACTTTATTCTGATGATTACAAGAAAAAAACTTATATGATAAATAATTGTGCATTTAAGCCTCAAAAAATATGCAGTTTAGTTGGAACACCTTATAGAGGTCAAAACTTGCAAGTTTCAAATATAGGTGAAAGTATATATTCCGATGTTTGTAATCCAAAATTTTATACACTGATTAAACCGACAAACATATTAGAAACTGGGATTCCAAAAAAAGTCGAATACATAGGCAATGTTAATAAACTCTCATGCTTACATGCAGGAGATGTGGTTTTTGGTGCCGAAGGGACTTTTAGAAGTTTTGTGGTAATTGAAGAAAGCGAAAGAATTATTACAAACATTCACGGTATAGTTTTTCCTCAAAAGAAGCATGATTATAAAAAAGGAATAGTATTAAAATTTATGTTGGATTACTATCGCGAACAAGGAATACTCCAAGCGTGCGCAGTAGGCGGAAACGGCGGAAGTTTAGCAATTCAATATTTGGAATTACTGAATTTCCCATCTTTTTCAGAAAACATTGAAAACAAGCTATCAAATTGTTATTATTCGGGTTGTAAAGATTATAATGACAATTGGAAATCTATTAAAGAGTTTTTAGAATACGATTCTTTATATAATTCAAAAGCAGGAATTTATGAGTTAAATAAAAGTAAAAATATACTGCAAAACAAACTGAATGAAGTTATCGAAAAAATCGCAAATGATGAGCCAATTGCAATCAATAACTAGTATTTAGAGTATTGTATTAAGCAGAAATTTTCACATAAAAATTCTGCTTTTCAAAGGAGCAAATTTATGCAAAAAGTAGTGGACTTTCTGAATGAAGCAGGAGTTTATTATCTTGCGACAATGGATGGCGACCAGCCGAGAGTAAGACCTTTCGGCACAGCACATATTTTTGAAGGGAAATTATACATTCAAACTGGAAAGGTAAAGCCGGTATCCAAACAGATAGCGGAAAATCCGAAGGTTGAGATTTGTGCTTTCAAGGACGGCACTTGGCTTCGCCTTTGCGGTGAGCTTGTAGAGGATGACCGAGCGGATGCACGCAAATCTATGCTTGACGCCTACCCCGAACTTCGCTCAATGTATGATGAGAATGACGGCAACACGCAGGTGTTTTATTTCAAAAACGCTACCGCAACTTTTTCTTCGTTTACAGCACTGTCGGAAACAATTACCTTTTAACCAAGATTTTTATCAATTTTGGCATATTGAAAATGCATTTAAACAAAATTTTATCATTTGTTCGACAAAATGCGGTAAGATTTTTATATTAAATATGCTAAAATAAAGTCGTAAATTTCCAAAAAAGGTGATTTAATGGCAAAAGATTGGCTTGCTGATTTGCTTGAAAATGAAGAATTGTTAGTCCAAATATTTAATAACACGGATATAACCGCCAAAGCATCAAAAATATCTACAAAAGATTTTTCAAAAGAGCAGAAAGAAATTTATGCCAAAGCAAAGAAATTTTTTAACGGTTATTGGAATAAAGATTTGCAGAATGCAAAAATTGTTAAAACACCTAATAGTTTTTCAAACGATTATCCTGCTAATTTTATCGGTAATGCCGATGCAGATGCCATAGCAAAATTTGTAGCATACATTTACGGTAATGAAGAAAAATTAGAAATTGCCGGTGATTTAGGTGAAGAAATGTATGGTGAAAGATTCAAAAAAGATTTATCAGATTATGCTAAATCAAAGGATAATTTGACCGAACAAGAGTCGGAAAAACAGTTAAATTTATTTTCAGATAGTTTGAATCTTGATTTAATCTCTGCTATGGTAAGCGGTCAAAGAATTGGGGAATTAACCGAAGCCGTAAACGAAAATCTTGCTCACGAGGATTTTAACGAAATGAAAAATCCGAATTTTCGGGAAGAAGATTTTTTAAGGCAGTGGAATCATTCCGATACAAAGCACCCCACCTATCCCGATGATATTGCGAATAAAATGCTCCATTTAAGGACTCCTAAAACAGATGAAGTGGCAATAGCAAATATTTCGGTGAAAGAATTTTTATCAAAGCTTGATGATACCGATAGAAAAATTTTAGATTTATTGCAAAAAGGATACACTCAAAAAGAAATCGCAAATGAATTAGGTTTTGAAAGCAATAGTGCTGTTTCAAAAAGAATTACAAAGCTTAGGCTGACGAGAGTTAAACCCGTTACGCCTGACAAATGAAAATTTTGCGAATTGCTTTGTTTCGACTCTTGAAATACGCCAGTATATCTGCGATTCTCAACTTCGCACTTCATCAAAATTTTCTGTTTGGCAGGTGCTTTGCAGTTCCTGCTGTAAGATTTTTTCGTGTGCGAAGTTATGAGTTTGCAGAAAGGCTGACGCCTTTCAAAAAAGAATGCAAAGCAGACGGAAAAAGGCTTAGAGCGGAACCGTAACGGGTTCGACTCTCGCCAGCCTAAAAAAAGAATTGATAAAATATAAAAATTCAAGACGGCAGTAACAAATTTTCCCCTTTTCGGAAGTTTGTTATTGCCGTCTTTTTTTATGTTCAAAAAAGTTTACAAAATTATTTTTAGATTTCAGGAATATTTTTACGTAGTTATCTCGTTATATAATAGAGGGGTATTTATTTTAATCTTAAAATTTTTGGATTCTCACAACCATATTTACATAAGGTTTTAATTTTAACCGGCTTAAAAAGTCGGTTATTTTTATGCCGAAATTTTTGAAAGGAATGATGCTTATGATTGTGTAAAATCGGGCTTATAGAAAAGGTATGTCTCATAGTTTAGCAAGCATCGTATTTGGGTGCACACACCCAAATGCCTTGTCAGGGAGCGTCCCTGAAACCCCACAAAATCTTATTAAAGGAGGTGAACTCTATGCAAAAAAGAACAGAGCGTATCAAATTCTGGCTGGATGATAAAATCCTCAGCAAACTGGAACGGCAAGCAAAGAAAGCCAATATGAATCGTTCGGAATATGTCCGCTATCTTATTGCGAATTGCCAAGTCATTCACGCTCCGGAAATCGACTATGACAAATACCAAGCCGAATTCAAAGCTCTCGGTGATGAACTTGACCGATACTTGATTGCCATTAACAGCGCCGATGTATTCAGTGAAAAGAAACTGGAATCTGTTTGCAATCGAATATTGGAACTGATGAAAACACTCGAACGTGAGATTTCCGAAAAACTGAAGAACGAACTTCAAAAAGCGAAAGGAGGATCAAAATGCGAAACGGAAAGCGCTATGTTACTGTGCGACTGATGCTGGACGAAAAGGCACGGTTTGTCGGGATTGCCAAGCAATGTAATATTCCGGAGAAAACTCTGTTGTTGTGGTTGATGGAAGCTATGCCGATACGGGAATATCCACCGGAAAAGTTTTGGAAACTCAACCGACTGCTTTTGCGGCTCACGACCAATATCAGTTGTATTTGTCTCAAACACAATTTGCCGGAGCAGTATAAAGACAAATATTATCGCTTAGGGGATATCATCAACCATCACGATTACAATATCACTTTCAGAAGTGTATATGCAGATCCCGATTACGGGAACGACCACGAAGACTAAACAACCAAGAAAGGCAGTTATGAATATGACAATTAAAAACCGTACTGCCGTTTCAAGAACACTTACTTTGATAATTACACTCTCTTTCGGAAACGGCAGACAAAAACAAAATATGAAAGTAGAGGTAAAATTATATGAAGAATCAAAAGGTTATGACACCTGAAAAAGTCGAAGAAATTACGAAACAGTTATTGATAACACCTATCGAGAAGAAAAAGCCGGTACTGAAGAATCTCAAGCTTGAAAAATTGCATTCCTTCCAAAATCACCCATACAAAGTATTGGATGATGACAGTATGGCAGAACTTAAAGAGAGTATAAAAGAAAACGGACTATTAAACCGAATTATGGTGCGACCGCTTGAAAACTCAAACGACGAATATGAAATAATATCAGGGCATAGGAGAGTTCACGCCGCCGAGCTTCTAAAACTAAAAGAAGTTCCGGCGGTTATTTATTTTGCCAATCGTGATGAAGCAACAAAGTTAATGGTTGATTCTAACATTCAAAGAGAGAATGTTTCTATTATGGAAAAAGGCAGAGCATATAGAATGAAACTTGAAGCGATTAAGCATCAAGGAACTTCCCGACACTCTGTCGGGAAGTTAGAAGAAAGTGCGGATTTGATTTCCGAAACTGAAAGCGGAAGAACAGTTCAAAGATATATCCGCTTAACTTATCTGACACCCGAACTGCAAGAGTATGTTGATACCGGTAAAATGAAGTTACTGCCTGCTGTTGAAATATCTTATCTTGACGAAGAATCACAACGGGATATTGTTGACCGAATAATAGAAACCGAAACTTTCCCCTCACACGCACAGGCACGAAAAATGAGAGCCATATTTGACGAAGGCAAACTTGACTATGAAACCGTCTCCGAGATTATGAACGAGCTGAAACCAAATCAAATAGAAAAGCTCAAAATCCCGATGGACGATATTCGCAAATATGTCCCTAATGACTACACGCCTCAGAAGATTGCCGAGCTTGCCGTAAAACTGTTTAAGCAGAATTACGACCGTCAGCGTTCCCGTGACAATGCGAGATAAGGAGGTAGCAAAATGAGTGAAATATCATTAACCCAACAAGAAAGAAATTCAATGCAGTTTATAGGCAGTAAGGAAATTGCCGCCCTTATGGGTTGCTCTATCCCCGTTGCCCGTCAAATTATGAGGCGCAAAGATTTTCCGCTTATTAAGTGCGGCAAAAATCTTAAAGTTATGAAATCCGAATTTATTAAATGGGCATCGCAAAAGAGAATATAATCGCACTTTTGCAAAATTTACGGGCATCGGTTACGATGCCCGTACACAAAACTAAGGAGGTATATAATAATGGCAAAGAAAATCAACAAGCGTTCAAACGGTGACGGTTCGTTTTCCTATGATGAAGATAAAAAGAGATGGAAATATCGTTTGACGATACCGGGACAATTTGACGAAAACGGTAAATCAATAAGAAAAACTGTTTACGGCAAAAGCAAAGATGAGTGCAAGCAAAAAATGAAAGAGATAGTAAATATGTATGAAACAGGCACAATATATTCAGCCGAAGACCTTACAATATATATTTACGGAAAACAACTTATAGAAAAGAAGTTGAAACTAAATAAGATTCAACCCCAAACCGCCCACAGAGAGTTTGGAACGCTCAATATGTTAAGTCCTATTTACGGCAGGCGTATTCAAGAAGTAACCCCAATGCTTCTTCAAAATTTTCTTATTGACGATTGCACCGACTATTCAAATTCCATTATTGACAAGATTTATATGTTGCTTAATAGAATATTTAGGAATGCAGTGGATGATAGGTTAATACCTGAAAACCCGATGAAAAGAGTAGAAAAGCCGAGGTCAGTTAAGCGAGAAGTTAAGGTGAGGGCATTGACACTTGACGAGGAAATTGAGTTTATACGATTGTTGACTACCGAGGATATTCAATTTTCCGAAGAAATGCTTTTATCCTTGTTTACCGGTATGAGAATGGGTGAGGTCGTGGCACTCACGATATCTGATATTGATTTAGAAAATGGATATATTAGTATTCATAGAACTATGGCAACCGATGATACGGGGAACCCTTTTATCAATGACCAAACAAAAACCGATACGGGAATGAGAACGATTAAAGTTACCGACGATGTTAAAAGGTTGTTAAATGAAATATGTAAGGGTAGGGGTGAAAATGAATTTGTTTTTGCCCGTCCCGACGGTAGATTTATTTCAAGACCGATGATATACAGTCAATTTCGCAGAATGATAGATAAATACAAATTTATTAAACCGCAGGTCAATACAAAGGTTGATTTGCATTCACTTCGGCATACTTTTGCAACCCGTTGTATTGAATCGGGTATGCAGGCAAAGGTTTTGCAACACATTTTAGGGCACAAAGATATTACAACAACCTACAACACTTATGGTGATGTGTTTGATAAATTTGAGTGCGATAACATTACAAATGCTGAAACCTATATGAAAGAAAACGGACTTAAAATTTACTGAAAATAAACATAAAAACATCAACCCCCAAAACCTTATATTAGTATAGGGCTTGGGGGTTATGCTTGTTTAAGCACATCTTTTTTATATTCCGTCATTTGCAATTTTGTATTTTATTCTTGCACCGTATTTGGTGGAATAAAGAAGACCGAGTTCTTCAAATTTCAGCACAAACCCTCTGATTGTCGCATAGGCGGCATTGCCGAAATCCTTTTCAAGTTGTTTGGTTGAAAACTCTCCCGTACCGTAGAAAGACAGCACGAATTTCCACAGTTTTGTTTCCTTTTCGGTTATCTTACCATTCGACAGTGCATTTTCGTAAATTTCAAAGGTGTCTGTTCCAACCACCTCACCAGTTATTTCGTTATACACATTTTCAGTGAAGTACAGAACGAAAGGCGTAACATCAAGAACACCGCTATACTTTCTGTTGTTTTCAATAATTGTATAAGCATCATAGTATTTTTTTCTTGTTTTTTCAATTTTGCTTGAAAACGGGATAAACAATGCAGATTTATAACCCTTGCGGATTAAAAACCACAAATGCAAAAGCCGAGCTATTCTGCCGTTCCCGTCAAAATACGGATGAACAAAGCAGAAATAAAAATGAATAATAGCCGCTTTGTAAAGGTCGTTTATATCATCTTCCTCATTGATAAATTCAATAAGTTGTTTCATATAGGTTGTAACTTTCTTGGCCGATATTCCCGTATGCTCAATACGGTCGCTTACGACAAAAACATTATCGTGCCTATAATAATTGTCATCAATGAGTTTGTCTTCTTCGGGCAAAAATTCGCCGACCGTCATCATATAGAGTTTGTAAAGATTTTCTTCGGTGATTTCGTTGTCGGCTGAAATAAATTCAAAACCCTTTTTCAGCCCCATAATTCTGCTTTCCTGCTCGTCTTTCGGTGCATAACCTTTAAGAATACTGCGAACCGAATCACGGGAAAAATCTATGCTTTCAATGGCACAGGTTGAAATGATTTCATCTTCCGCCGCCTTTATTCCATAACCCGTATCTCTGTTTTTGAGAAGCAATTTAACGATGTTTTGTGAAAGTTTAGCGTGATTCCCTATAAACACAATATGATTACCGCTTTCGTCAATCAGCGGCAATTTTTCATAATATAAATCTTTTAAGTCCTCTAAAAACGCCTCAAAATCTTCGCCGTATTTATACGACATCTTTTCAAAGTTGTATAAATTTTTGTGGGTTAAAATTTCGGTGAACATTTTAATATCCATTATTCCCTCCGATAATATAAAGTATCAGTTTGTATCAGTATAATGTTATTTTAACCGTTTGTCAAGATAATATTTGTAAAAACTACTTTGAATTATTAAAAAAATAACTTAACAATTTTTTAAATTCATCGTCAGGCGTATAAAACAAATCTTCAATTTGATTTTGCGTTTTAATGCCTTCAATTATTTGCCCAAAACGCAAATCGGGCTTTTGTTTCCATAAGATTTTTAATAGGTCGCAAAAAGCATCAATTCTATCCGGTTTTTTCATTTTTCCCTCCTGAAAAGTTTCGGCATCTCCGCTGAAAAGCGGTCAAAATCTTCATTTATCTATCAGATTTTGTATGGCTTTCCGATACCAAAGAAGCCGTCGGAATTTCGTTTCCGGCAGACGGTCGGGTTTCGTCTCCCGACTCGGTGCAAAGCACGGCAGGGCATAAAAATCTACCCTGTATGATAAAAATACCATACAGGGTGGGATAATTTTAGGACATTATTATTAACATATATTATTCATCTGATATAAATCTTTTTTGCATATTCTTCAGCTAAAATTTGATGATAAGTGTTGGCAAATCTTGACAGTTCCATTTTGCCGCCCAAAAAGTCGCTGATTATTGTGAGTATTCGCATCTTTCCGTTTAATTCACCTCGGTAGTACTCTAAATCCATATAATTTGTAATATTCTCATAATATACCGAGCCGTCCGGATGCTGAAAAAAGCCCCATGCTACGGTGCCGATATCACCGTATTCACTTTCAACTTCATTGTTTTTGTCATAATCTTTGCTGATTTTTTTGAGAACAAAAGCACCGCCAATAAGGAATAAATTTCGATCAGACGGGTAGTTTAGTATTAAAATATCACCTTGCTTGAATGGTAAAGGAAAATTCGGCTGTATATCGCTGAGATACGATAAAACCGCCGTTTCGTCATGGGAATAACGGCTGTCGTAAATACTGCTTACAAAACATTTTTCATTATATCCTTTTACAATATATCCGTCTTGGTTGAGCCGAAAAATTGCAAATTGGTCATATTCTCTTTCCCATTTTTCTTCTGCAATATATTTAAGACATTCCTCCTCAGATAAAAAAACTTTATCTATACGAGTCGGTGCGATGTTTGAGTCATTATAATACCATTCCGCCTGAAAAACCGGATTGTCTTCTGTGCTGCTGAATTTTTGTAAAGTATTTTCTTTAATTTTGATATACTCTTTTAATAATTCATGCAGAGTATTTATTCCGACTTGTTGGATTGGTTTCTCAAGTATAGCATCCGGCATTGTGTCGATTATTTCACGGAAAGCTGATAACTGTTCGGATAAACAAGCCGATTGATTGCAGTAAACAAGCCATGCTGTTTCCAATGTATTAAACTGATAATTGATTTTACGCAAATAATCCCGAACATCCCGAGAATTAAACCACTTGAAAGCATCCATTTATTAAAACTCCTTTTGATATAAAATTTCCATCTTGCTTGATTTAATAATATCAAACAGGGTGGGGCAAAAATATCACATTATATATCAAAATAGCAATTCAGGCAACGGTCCATTATTGCTTCAATATCTTTTATTACGAATTGTATTTTCCGCTCGTCGAATACCAATGAGTTGCCCTTTAATAACCTCAAAAATCCCTGCTTTTTTGAGGTCGGGCTCTCAAATGAAATTTGCTCACCGTCAAAAAGCACGGCATCAATATGAAAATAAAAATCACGCAGTGCATCTGTTGTGATATAATGCACCGGAATTTTTTCGGCTTCTGTATCTTTCATGCACGGTGTGGTTTTATTGCCGTTTCTTTTGGCAATAACCGGACCTGCGAATAATATTTCCCCGAATTCAACAAAAAGGAACAGTTCTTCGCCCTCTTTTAAGCATTGTTTGATTTCCGGTTTTAATTTGCCGTTGTTAAAAGAATAAACGATGACGGGATGATTTATCCCTTTGGAATAATAGCCGTTTGTTTCGGTTTCAACAATTAAGTCCTTTTCTAAATGATATTTGTAATTTCTGAAATTCAACAGCTCCGGACGGTAGGGGAAGTCCTCAACCGAAAGAAGCTTATAAAGCTTGTCAATCAAAGAATCAAGCACTTTGTCAGCTTTGTCATTGATGCTTTTCGCCTCCATTATATCCTCTGCGTTTTTAATTTCAAACATAAAAATCCCGCCCTTTCTGATAATATACTATCAAATCGGGTGGGATATTTTTGGGGCATTACAAAACTTTTTGTTCTTTAATAATCTCTATTAGCCAATCGGTTACAATTTGATTTTCTTCGAACACAAATTCTTGCCCTTTGCTTCTGCTTTGAAAATAGTCTTCCTTTTTACAGCTTTCGTTATGGTATGAAAGCACAGCATTATTAAATACATTATTTAATTTCCATTTTGTTATGCTCATTTCATCGGCGGTTAAAACTATTTTATCCGAATACTTAAAAGTTCCGGCACCCGACAATCCCATATCTTTTCCGTCAATAACCAATCTGTCAGATGCCAAATAAATTGCATTATTAGAATATTCTCCGTTTTCTTTATAAATTCTAAAAGCTTCAGAATGTGGATGCCAAGGGCATTTTTTAACATCATCTTTATAAAGGATTTCACCTATTTGCAGATAGCCGTAAATTGCATGTACTTCTTGTGAATTATTAATGTATTTCAAGTGAGAGTCTATGTAGTCCGTTTTTTGATACCTACCAAAGAAAAGAAATATATCGCCAACTTTAACATTTTGATTAATTAAATGACCTTGTGCGGAACTGATTTGTCCGAAAGCAGGTCGCCAATCATCAGTTCGCAACATGATATCTTTCCTTATATCCGGATCCAAGTGACAAGTTTGTATTTTATCGCAATTTGGGTTTAAATCATTCCAAATATCGTAATAATTTTTACCACAATAAAATAAATCACTGAATTTTATTTTTTCATTTTCTGAAGGAATTGGCAAAGATATCATTGTACCGTCAGGTAAAACAGGGCTTGCACAACATCCGTATTCAGAATCAAACCCTTTTCTTGACAAAATCACTTTCATTTTTGGCAACCTTTCGTCTTACAGTTTTTATTAAATAGTCTAACTGTCGGTTCTTCGGATTTACATTTGCTATTAAAACAAGATGCGACAAAGTCGGTTGGGTTCTTTAAATCCCTTATATCACTTTGTTCAATTTCTGAATAACACTTTGATTCTTGACCTTTAGGCATTAAATCTATTATTGTTTCATCAATATAAAATATTTCTTTTCCGCCAAAATAAACAAAGTCTTTTGAAATCAAAACATATTTGCCCAACTCATCTTTTTTGTTTTGCTCATCATTATTATGAAAATTGGGATTAAAATTTTTTCTTCTTTTTAGTTTCCAAGTGTATGTTCTATTATTGGGTAAATTCTCAACCGTTTCGTAAGGTTCATAAATACAATCCATTCTTTTTTTATACGCATCGTTTGAAAAATAATCTTCCATAGTAAGAACATCACAGATTTTTGCAGCATAAATCACTCTCGTTTTACCATCTTCAGCTTTCATAATACCAATGATATATATATCATCTTGATTTTTCGATTCTAAAAATCTATCTCCTACGGTTTTTCTCAAACCCATTTGTATGGGTGTAATATTCCCATTCTTATACTTTCTGATTTGACCACCCTTACAACAAGCGAGAGTTAACAAATTAGGGGTAGGAGTGTAGTTCAATTCGAACACGCAAGGAGCATTTCCCGTATCATCAGTCATTCTATAAAAATAATAAATATTCATTGTGATTTCCCCTTTCAATTAAATTATAGCATTGACTTTTTGTTTGTCAATAAATTATATCCCACCTTATTTGCTAGGTGGGATATGTTCGTAGACTAATTTTGTGTTGTTTCAATTTCAAACTGTCCGCTTGTGTTACAAAAAGGACAGTGATATCCGCCGTGTAGTGTACCTGATGTTGCGTTAGCTGAAACGGTGCCGCTTTGCGTTCTGCCACAAGATTCGCATTTGTTTTTATAGACAAAACTCGGCGAGCCGTCTTGATTCACGATCACAGCACCGGTTATTGCTGCATGGTAATAGGTCGGCTCATTTTCTTCCTGCTCGTAAAGCATGGATGATTCGCTTGACGGATTGTCGTCTTTGTCTCGCTGTGCGACCTGCGACTCTTTTGTTTTTGCCTTTTTGCCGTCTTTTTGAGGACTGCCCCCGCAACCGCAAAGAGCACAAATGAGCAATCCTGCCACCAACAATAAACTGATAAACTTTTTCATAAAACTACCTCCTAAAATTTTGGTAGTTTTATAATAGCATAGAGGATGGGACAAAAAGGGGTTATCACTTTAATTCTATAAGCACTTTATCTAATGCCTGAGCAAGTTTTGACAGATAATTCTTTGTAATATATGTACTTGAAGCTCCATGAAGAGTACACAATACTAATAATTCTTTTTGGAATTTTCCTTTTAATAGTTCAATCTTATCTTTCTGCCAATCACCATATATTTTTGAAAGATTAAATTCCGTGTTCAATCTATCACTTAAACCTTCAGGCCAATTACTGTCTGATGCTTGAATAATTAGAATATCCGGATCCATTACTTTGATTTCATCTATTAATATCTTTTGACAGTTTCGTTGCATTGCTTTAGTGTGCGGCAGTCCTCTTTTTTGGTCTTCTGATTTATTTGGGAAAGCACATTTGTATAAATTGGTTAACGCAAACTTATCGGTTTTGTCGTTGTATTTTTCACATATTTTGTGAGCGATTGACAGTATCGGTTTTTTATCACTATTTAGTAAATATTCAAGAATGAATTTTACTCCGTTATAATGCGGGTTGTCAGCATTCTTACTTGGTTCGTGATGTCCAAGCACTATATGGTTTTTATCTTGCCACTCTTTATCAGGAAAACCTTCAATGCCAACAAAAAGAATATTAGGCACTCCGTTTCCATAATTTTTTCCAACTCTAACTCTGTCTTGCCTAAAAGAAATAAAATCAAGATTTCTTCTCTTTTTGCAATCTTCGTAAAAACTGCAAACACCATTATTACAGTAATATTTTTCGTTGTACATTTTTTCTAATTCTTTATTATAATCCATAAGTTTCTCGCCTTTCTACTTATTAACCACAAACTTCATCTTATTATTTATAATTTTCAATCGCCTCATTAAGGTCTTTTTTTATTGTATCAACTAAACTTTTTGGTGTTAAAACAGTGATATGCCTGCGTATTGGAGTCCCAAATTTCGCATAGCATTAAAAATTCCGAGTATTTTATATTTCGATTTTGGAAAGTCCTGCGTCGGCTAACATTTTTGAAAATTCTTTACCGGAGATTAGTCTGACATTATGGAGTGTCCCTTCTGCTTTTGCTTCTTCGGAAAAATCATCACAAGATGAAACAACCCAAGTTATATAGTTAAATCCGCCCTCACAGTCAATCCACAATTCGGAATCGGAATCTTCAAGTTGTTCTTTATAACGGATAATTTGTTTTACTGCAAAATCACTTGTTTCGTACTCTTGTTTTTTTACTTGTATCAACACACAGACTTTCAGCGTATTAAAAAGTGCCACGACATCGGCATCAGCTTGGTCTTTTTTGCCGTGCTCGTTTTTAGCGGGAATATATACATAATCCGCACCGATACATTTCATATAATTTTTTACAAGCATTTCAAATTTATCGGGGGTTAAAGAGGTGATGGCATTATATAGTGAACTCGCCGCACTTTCCAATGCAGTTTCGTAAAAATTGATGGGTTTATTATCTTTGAAACCGTTTAACGCTTTTTCGACACTTTCGGAAATATCCGATATATCTCCGTTTGTTTGCCGCATTTTCATTCTTGCGGTTAACTTGTTATCGGCATAATCCTTACGGGATATGCCATCCGCCAAAATCTCAACTTTTATGACAAATCCCAAATCAATACATTCGGTGCTGCTTTCTCTTTTTAATAATTTACTATTGTCGCACCATTTAACAAATTCGCCGGTTTTATCATAAAAATCTGCCATTTGCTCTTTAATTTCAAAAATCGGTTTTGCAATTTCCGCCACTTCACAAATTGAAAATTTACCGCCAAACAACGGTACCACTATAATATCGCCTACATTAAACTGTGCAAGATACCACATATCCCATCTTGACCGCTTTTTCTCATTCGGACGGTAATGATGATATGTGTTTTCAAAAGCTTGATAATTATCGTCTTTGCGTGCATCATTCAAAATATCTGTTTCGGTAAAAGCCGACCAGCCAAGTGATAAATAACCTTTTTCGTAAAGATAATATGACACCGCCCATTCGTGACTGATTCTATGTAACCAATATTTCTTTTTCATAAATAGCAACACCTATCATTTATAATTTTCCATCGCCTCAGTGAGGTCTTTTCTTATTGTATCAACCAAACTTTGAGGGGAAAGAACGGTTATATGCCTTGCGTATTGCAGTCCCCAAGCACGCATGGCGTTTTCGTTGACGGTGGTGCGGACGGTCAGCTCGTCATCGGTTTCGTCATAAAATTCAACATCTTTTCCAAACCAATCAATTATATCGGCAACAAGATACTTTTTTGCCCTGAATGTTACGGGGACGCTCTCGCCGCCGAACATATAAATATGCTCCGCCATGTGTTTAGGCAGATTAAAACCGTTTTTTATTTCGGGCACATTTTTCTGCGGTTTTGCGGGGGTATCAAGCATTTTTATATCGGCTATGCGGTCAAGGCGGACATTCGCTACATCGTCATATCGGTCATAGTTGCAGATAAGATAATATCTACCGTTGGTTGCGGCTATCTGATAGGGATTTACGGTGTAAACCTTTTTGCATTTGTCCTCAAAGCTTTCGGTGTGGAGTTTTTTATCTACTCCATAAGATACATAGGAAAAAGAAATTTGTCGGCGTTTGCCTATTGCCTCATCAATAATATCTATATTATAAAACAGTTCCTTGTTTTGCGGAGAATTGTCCGGCATTGTGCTTATATGCTTTATTTTTGCCTTAAAATACTGATTTGAAAGCGACGAAAGTTTTCCGACAAGCTCTTTGCACTGGCTATACGGAATATGCTTTGAAAAAATAAGACCGTCAATAAGTAAGCGCAGTTCGCTGTCGGTAAACTCCCTTTCAAGATAAAAGTCGGAGAGAATATAACTTTCCTCCATACCGCCGTCTTTTGAGGGAATCATACGAAGCGACTCGCTGTAATTGATTTCATAGCCGAAATCAATTAAGTTCATCAAATTCCGCTTGACCGATTTTCTGTCCGCCGTCATATTGTATTCGTTTTTAAGGATTTCAACGATTTCCTTTTGAGAAAGCCGATGATTTTCATCGGTGTATTTTTTTAAGATATCAAGAATGTTCATTATAAGCAGTTTTTTCGGTTGCGTAGTGTACATAAAATCAACTCCCTAAAACGATTATATCATTTACAAGCAAATAATACAATGACTTATGTGACAATTTTACCCCACCGCCTTTGATATGATATAGTCGAACTAAAAACAAGGAGAATTAACGATGAGCATTTTTGAAAAAATCAAAAAGATCTATCGGTATTACCGTTTGCTCGGTAAAAAAAAAGAAAAGCCACAGGAAACGAAAGATTTGAAAATAAGGCCTGATGTATATGCTTTTTTGACCTATCCCGAGCCTATATTGCCGAGTGAGAAAAAATAAGATGAGAAAATTATATGAAAAATATTTATGGGTGAAATTTAATATGAATAAATCTGTAAAATGCAAAAGAACGCTTGATATGTTAAAACTTTGGACGGCGTTAAAGGACGAAAGAGATGCAGGAAGCGACGATGTCAGAGATTTGATAACCTATAAAGACGACTTATACACGGGATATTTTGTTATGGTTAATAAAAATTATAAGGTCTTATATGAATTTATAGATGATGCTTATAAAACCTTTAATAAGGAATATATTGTTTTCGCACAAAAAGACGAATTTTTGAAATTCCATAAAGTTATCCCCGAAGATATAGGTATTATCTGCACGGGTAATCTTTACGGTCTTGGCGGAGTTACTAAAATTATGCGAGAAGCAAAGTTGAAAAAGCAATAAAAATATGGTATTAAATATGTAGGTGATTTTATGATTTATGTAACCTCCGATTTACACGGACTTCCTTTATCAAAACTTCAAGAACTGCTCGGCAAAGTCAACTTTTCGGATGACGATTGGCTTTATATTTTAGGCGATGTTATTGACCGCCAAAATGATGGTGGGGTTGAAATCCTCAAATGGTTGTTAGAACAATCAAATGTTCAATTGATTTTGGGCAATCACGAAGCAATGCTTTTGTCTTGTGATTTTGTTTTTGAGAAAATCACCGAGGAAAGTGTCAAGAATTTCGGCAAAGAACAAATGGAACTGCTTAATAACTATATGTTAAACGGCGGTGATGTTACCTTAAAAGCATTAAAGGAATTAAGGGACAAATCGCCCGATACGGTAGAATATATTATTGAATATCTGAAAGAAGCGCCGCTTTACGAAACGGTTTCGGCAGGGGAAAAGGACTTTTTACTCTGTCATTCGGGACTTGATAATTTTTCACCCGAAAAAGCACCCGAAGATTATACTGTTGACGAGCTTTTATGGGCGTGGCCGGAAATTGACGATAGATATTATGATGATATAATCACCGTTTTCGGTCATACGCCGACGATGAGTTACGATAAAAATATGAAAGGTAAAATCCTTAAAACCGATACCTGGATAGATGTTGATGTCGGCGTGCCTTATGGCAATCCGCCTGCGATATTAAGATTAGATGATTTACAAGAATTTTATTTGTAAAGTAAGGAACAAAAACGAGTTTTATTGGCTGATTTCATTTTAATTTTGTAAACTTTTTATGAAATTGATATTGTTTTCTTGAAATTGAAAATACAGGTAAGTTATTAAGTGATTACTAACTTGATAAAATGATTGCTTTAATATTTACTGAAAATAAGTAAAAAACATCAAAAAAGCGGTTTTGTGGACCAATACGATTTTTGAAAAGTGCCCCGAAGCCGCTTAAATAGGGCGAAAACGGGGGACCAAAAGTAGACCAATACGCTCAAAAAATAGTCCAAAAATGGACCAATTCAAACGAATTTAAGTTAACTTAAAATGACTCAAAAAACTCCTAAAACCCGCATGAATAGGGCGTTTTGGGGGATTTTGGCATAAAAAAAGACGAGATTAAAAAACCTCGTCAAATGGTGGGAGAGGATGGATTCGAACCATCGAAGCTGAAAGCAGCAGATTTACAGTCTGTCCCCTTTGGCCACTCGGGAACTCTCCCATATTAAATTTATTACCACAAATGGAGCTGGTGGACGGACTTGAACCCCCGACCTGCTGATTACAAATCAGCTGCTCTACCAACTGAGCTACACCAGCATTTTTACGGCACTCAAATACTATAACACGATAAACGCATAAAGTCAAGAAAAAAATACGAAATTATCGAATTTTTTTATTTTTATTGTAATTTACTTTTAATAAGAAATGTGGTAAAATTAGATATATTATTTTGGGGGAATTAGTATGTTGGAGCTTGTTAAACTTATCGGTAATACCTACTGCTTTTCGGGGCCCGTAAAAATAGGTCTTTATAAGTTAAATGATACCGAGGTTTGTATAATTGACAGCGGTATTGATAAATCGGTAGGCAAGCGGATTTTAAGAGCCATTGAAGAAAACGGCTGGAAGCTTTCGTTTATTATAAATACTCATTCACACGCCGACCACATAGGCGGAAATGCGTATTTACAGCAGGCAACGGGCTGTAAAATTTATGCAAACAAATTAGAGAGTTCGTTTATAAATTTTCCTATTCTTGAATCGACATTCTTAAACGGCGCCAACCCTCCGAAAGAGCTTAGAGGTAAGTTTTTATTGGCGGAAAAAAGCGAATGCCTGCCAATCCCTCCTGATTTGCCGAGCGGTTTTGAGGTAATCGACCTTTTCGGGCATTGTTTCGGAATGATAGGCATCAGAACTCCCGACGATGTTTTGTTCGTTGCCGACAGTGTTTCAAGCCCCGAAACTCTCGAAAAATACAAGCTTACATACATTTTAGATGTAGGTGAATATCTTTCGACGCTTAATAGGTTAAAGGATATTAAGGCAAAAAAATATGTTCCGTCTCATGCTGAAATATGCGATAATTTATTGCCGATTATTGAACTTAATATAAAAATGACACTTGAAATAATAGAAGAAATCGTTAAAATGTGTAAAGAGCCGATTTCGTTTGACGAACTGCTTAAAAAAGTTTTCGACCGTTACGAAATGGTAATGACTGCCGAGCAAAATGCTTTAATTGGCAGTACGGTGCGCTCGTATTTAACTTATTTGACCGACGGCGGACGGCTTATGGCGGAGTTTGAAAACAATATTAAAAAGTATAGAGCAGTTTAACATAAATACTAAATCTCGGAGGATAAAAAAGTGTTAAAAATTGAAAATCTAACAAAAATATACGGAGATAAGAAAGCGGTTGACGACCTTTCTGTGCATATTAAAGCGGGGGAAATCTACGGTTTTATCGGTCATAACGGTGCAGGGAAGACCACAACGCTTAAAAGTGCGGTCGGCATTTTGAAATTTGAAAAGGGCGAAATTTTTGTTGACGGAATTTCGATAAAGGAAAATCCGCTTGAATGCAAGAAAAAAATCGCCTACATACCCGATAATCCTGACCTGTACGATTTTATGACGGGTATAGGTTATCTGAACTTTATAGCCGATATTTTCGAGGTTGCTACGGATAAGAGAAACGAGCTAATAAATAAATATGCCGATTTGTTCGAGATTTCGGCTAATTTAGGTGAGCCGATTTCGGCATATTCTCACGGTATGAAGCAAAAACTTGCGATTATTTCGGCGCTTATTCACGAGCCGAAGCTTGTTATTATGGACGAGCCGTTTGTAGGTCTTGACCCGAAAGCCGCTCATATTCTTAAAGAAATTATGCACGAGATTTGTGCAAAGGGCGGTGCCATTTTCTTCTCAACCCATGTTTTGGAGGTCGCCGAAAAACTTTGCGACCATGTAGCTATCATAAAAGACGGCAAGCTTATTAAATCGGGTACGATGGAAGAGGTTAAGGGTGACGAAAGTCTTGAATCCGTCTTTCTTGAATTGGAGGAAGAATAATGCTTAAAAGTTTACTTAAAAAGCAGTTTTCCGAAATTTTCAAAAGCTATTTCGTAAACCAAAAAACGGGTAAAGCAAGGTCAAAAGGCAGTATTATAGCATTTTTTGTTTTGTTCGTTTTCATTATGGTATGCCTGGCGAGTGTGTTTTTCGGGGTAGGGCTTTTGCTTTCCGATGTTCTTAAAGTATCGGGATATGAGTGGCTTTATTTTGCCATAATGAGTATGATAGCGGTGGCTCTCGGTATTTTCGGCAGTGTTTTTAACACCTACGCAAGCGTTTATCTTGCGAAGGATAACGAGCTTTTACTTTCTATGCCGATACCGATTAAAACCCTGCTTATGTCAAGATTAAGCGGTGTTGCGGGACTTTCGCTTTTGTATTCGTCGGTCGTTACGATACCTATGATTTTAATTTACTGCATTTTCGGTAAATTTAATCTTTTGGCGCTTGTTTTTCAAATACTTTCGGTACTGCTTATTGCACTTTTTGTATCGGTGCTGTCCTGCCTTTTGGGATTTGTTGTTGCAATTATTTCTTCAAAACTTAAAAACAAAAGCATAATTACCGTTTTTGTTTCGCTTGCGTTCTTGGCAGGTTACTATTTTGTTTGTTTCCGTATGAACGATATTGTAAAGTCGATAGTAGAAAACAGCGAGTCGTTCGGTAATAATATAAAACTTTGGGGTAATTTCTTATACCAAATCGGTATGGCTTGTAACGGCGATATAAAAGCAATGCTTATATTTACGGTTGTTACGGTGGCTTTGGCTGTTTTGTGCTTTATAATTCTTTCAAAAACTTTTTCAAGAATTGTAACACTCAATAAGGGCGAAAAGAAAAAAGAGTATAAGAAAAATGCCGAAAAGCAGTCAAGCGTGCAAACTGCTTTGCTTAAAAAGGAATTAAAAAGATTTACAAGCAGTGCAACATATATGCTGAACTGCGGTCTCGGTATAATTGTGATGCCTGTTGTGGCAGTAATCATATTTATAAAGCGAGAAGCTTTAACGGCACTTATTTCGGGACTTTCGGCGTCATACCACGTAACCGAAAAGCTTGTTCCGATTATTGTTGTCGCCGCTTTATGTATCGGCGCATCAATGTGTACGATTTCAACACCTTCTGTTTCGCTTGAAGGCAAAAATATTTGGATTTATAAATCTCTCCCTGTTGATACTTATTCAATTTTAAGAGCAAAGATAAATCTTCATATTTACATAGTCGGTTTGCCTGCAATAATTTCGGCGGTGATTATCGCATATTCGCTTAAACTTGATTATTCAAAAATAATTTATATAGCCGTCATATCGTTTCTTTATGTGTCATTAAGCGCATTATTCGGAATGGTTTTGGGTGTTTCAAAAGCAAACCTTAACTGGGTAAGCGAAACGACACCTATAAAACAAAATATGGCTGTGCTTCTTGATATGCTTTTGTGTTTTGTAATTCCCGTTGCCCTTGTCGCTTTGGCATATCTTTTAAGAAATCTTGTTACGGCTGATTCGTTCCTTATTTTTGTTATTGTCGCTTTTGTTATTGCAAGCCGTTATTTGGATAGGTGGATAAGAGCAAAAGGCACCGTAGCTTTTGAAAATTTGTAAGGAAAAGCGTATGGATATTGTTAAAGAATTATTTAATTTAGCCGACAAAGAATATGCCGAGTTTCAGGCAAAGCTTACGCCGAGCGTTTTGCCCGATAAATTTATCGGTGTCCGTGTTCCGATTGTAAGAAAGCTTGCAAAAGACATTGTAAAACAAAATAATTATTCTTCGTTTTTAGACGATTTACCGCATAAATACTATGACGAAAATATGCTTCACGCAGTTTTGATTTCCGAAATCAAAGATTACGAAAAGGCGATAGATTATGTTGATAAATTTTTGCCTTTTGTCGATAACTGGGCGGTTTGCGATATAATGTCGCCAAAATGCTTTAAGAAGAATAAAGACCGACTGATTTTGAAAATAAACGAGTGGGCAAAATCAAATAAAACTTATACCTGCCGTTTCGGTATCGAAATGCTGATGAGCCATTTTCTTGACGGAGATTTTTCGCCCGAATACTTAAAAATTCCTGCAAGTGTCAAATCGGAAGAATACTATGTTAATATGATGATAGCTTGGTTTTTTGCGACTGCGCTTACAAAACAGTGGGATAGCACAATACCTTATATCGAAAACGGAAAGCTTTCTAAATGGGTAAATAATAAGACGATACAAAAAGCGAAAGAAAGCTACCGCATAACAACCGAACAAAAGGAATATTTGAGTAGATTTAAGATGTAATAAAAAAGAGAGCAGTATCAAAAGATACCACTCTCTTTTGTGATTATAAAATGAGCAGAGTATATATTATCGTGGAAAAAGCCATAATAAAAGCAAGACTTAACCTGAATAGGTCAAGCCTTGCTTTTATAATCGTTTGCAGAACCTATATTTGGCAAATCGTGTTTATTTGCTTTCAAGACTGCCTTATTATAGTATTATCCAAAAAACTAAGGATAAAACATATCAATATTCATCTCTCCAAGCGTCCAACCATTTTGTGTAAACTTCTCTATAATCAATTTTGCCTCGAACGAAATTGATATCTATACATCTTGTATCTTCGCAGCTTTCTAATATTTTTAATGCTTCTGCTGATATTTCTACGCCTCGTGCATTCGTATTTTCTTTAGGTATTTTAATATATTTATCTGCTCCCAAATTTTTCAAAATCTTTTGTTGCGACTCTTTTGTGAACAATAGAAGCTTTCCGTTGCCATTCCAGCGTATTTTTGCAAGCAACATATCGCACGAAGGCACATATGTATTTTTGAATTCTAACGCTTTGACATGGTCAACAGTCCATATTAGTTTTACTGAAGTATATCTATCACTTGTTGTTGTAATTGTTTTTATTGATAAAGGTGTGTTGTCAACATACACATCAACTTCGGGCATGGTTATTGGTATATCGGGATTAACAATATCTATACCAAACTTATACATTAAAAGTGCTATTAGTATTCTTTCTCTCACCGAGCCAATTTCCATGCCTATTTTTCCGTTTCGTGAACTTTCAAGTTCGGCAAGTTGAAATAAACGGGGGAGTTTGTTTTTTACCCTTCGAATAATCAATTCATCATCAAATAACTTGTTGTAAACGCTACTCATAAATTATTCCCCAATGTTTTCTAAAATATCACACAGCATTTTGGAAATGTGCCAAGCAAAAACAGGTGGTACTGCATTTCCAATTTGCCGATAAGCATCTGTTATTGATTGAACAAAAGTAAAATCATCCGGAAAGGTTTGTATTCTTGCGGCTTCCCTAGCTGATAATCTTCGGGGCAAACTATAATGAAACTCTATATTTCCGTGATGTTCCGCTCTCATTGTTGGGGCGGGCTTATCTGCTCGTGTAATTATATTCCCTTGTTTTCCAGGAAAACATTTAGCCTTTGAGTATCCAAAATTTGGCAAGTTCTTTTGTAGATCCTCGTCCTCCAAATCATGAATTGCATCTTTTATTGTTACCCAAGGCAATAAATTTTTATCAAAAGAAGAATGTGTTGGTGTCATCCAATTAAAATCAGTATTTTTGTCTTCCCTTATTCCTACAATGATTATCCGTTCTCTAATTTGTGGCACGCCGTAATCAGCCACATTGAAAAGTTTATATTTTACACAATATCCTAAACTTGAAAAATCTTCAATAATTGTTTTAATTGCCAATCCATTTTCCCAAGAAATCAACCCTTTAACATTCTCGGCAACAAAAACTTTAGGCTTTACTATTTTAATAACATTAGCCATGCTTTGATACAATTTGCCTCTTTTAACGGTTGTTCCATATCTTTTTCCTGCAACACTAAAATCCTGACACGGAAATCCGCCTATTACAACATCTGCTTTTGGAATGTTTGCTTTAGGGAAATTAGATAATTGATCGTTCGTATTTTCTCCTACTAAATTTGTAATATCATCGCATATTACATTGACTGTTGGAAAATTAAGTTTTAAGGTTTTTGTGGCTCTTAAATTTATATCATTAGCCCATATAATATCAAAAGGATTTTTATCATAGTATTTGCCAAGATATGAAAAACCACCTACAATGCCTAAATCTAATCCACCGCAACCAGAAAACAAAGAAACGACTTTATATTGCGACATTACTTTACTCCAATTATTTATTTTTATTATTATAGCATAAACAAGCTGATTGTTCAAGTTTTTCTATCGTTGTATTATAACCTTTCACAAGTTATGCGATAATAAAATCAAAAAATTCTTATATGCAGGTTTTAGTTTTTATACTGCAAAATAACAAAGTGGTATTTTCGTGGTTTAAGAAAAAGAGAGCAGTATCAAAGATACCACTCTCTTTTGTGATTATAAAATGAGCAGAGTATATATTATCGTGGAAAAAGCCATAATAAAAGCAAGACTTAACCCGAACAGGTCAAGCCTTGCTTGTGGCGCGCCGGAGAAGATTCGAACTCCCGACCTTCTGGTCCGTAGCCAGACGCTCTATCCAGCTGAGCTACCGGCGCAAAAAATATATGGCGGTTTTTCGACCGCCATAGTATTCTATCACAACTTTTATATAAATGCAATAGTTTATTTTGAAAAAATCAAAAAAATTATAAAAATCACGGTTTTATGCTATAATTTGCACCAATGAAATCATAATCGGCATTGTAATAAGTGACA
>JAZUFQ010000031.1:0-5164 GCA_045640745.1 Acutalibacteraceae bacterium | reverse complement strand
ATCGCACATATTATCTTCGGAGCAATCCGGCTCGTGTACGATTTGATTTCTTACCCAACGATAATGCTTGAGCTGTTTCAGATCATCGTCCCAACCTCTGACAAGATAGGAACCTCGTGGTCTGTTTTGCATTTCATCAATGTATGTTGAAATGCCGTGATTATCTCCGTAAATATCGCTGCACAGCTTTTCAAGCGTTTTATATGAGCTTATAAAATTCATAATTTCACCAATCACTTATCAGCCGCAATGCCGGATTTCATCCAAGCATCTACTTCGCTGATTTTGAATTTCCACAGCCTGCCGATCTTTGCAGCGGGCATATTACGGCGCTCGATCCAGTCAAGAACCGTATCACGGCTAACGCCTAAATATTCCATTATCTCTTTCATTGAATACCAGCGTTCGAGATTATTATCCATTGTGAAGCTCCTTTTCACGAGAGTACAGATTTACATAATATAGTATATCACATTTTTTGCAATAAATCAAGGTTTAACGTGGGTTTATAAGGGGTTGGAATGAAAAAGTCATAGAATCTTTGCAAATACATCTTCAAAATTCGATAAAAATGATGTATAATATAATTACCAAAGTAGCTAAAGGTAGGACGTGTAATGGGAAAACAACATAACAGGAGAATATTTGCCGGATTTTATAAACAATACGACGGCAAGCTGGTATATGTAATAACGGTAGCAAAGGATGCAGATACAAACGAACCGGTTGTCATATATCATTATTCAAACTATTCCGACAATACAGAGTATTTAACGATGAAAAAAGCCTCCTTTTGCGAAATGGTTGAGATAGACGGAAAATATGTTGATAGATTTTCCCGACAAACGCAAATGAGGATTTCGGATTGGAAAATAATGAAACTTCAAGAAGACGGCTTCACCGGTCCGAAAAGAAAGCAGTTTTCTCAAATTTCACCTGATGAATACACAGATCGAACCTATCGGACTCAAAGCACTTATGAAGAATACGCCAAAGACATTTGCGAAAACTACGATATGGATCTTCGCAAATATAGACTTTGTATGGAGAGAAAAAGATACATAGGCGTTTCCAAAGAGGGATTTGTATTTCTGAAATCCGATCTGTCTTTTATCGGTTCCTGCTTGAAAACCGTTCTAAAAGAATATAACGATTTTTTCAATGAAAGGTATATTCAGCACAAATCAATTCGTAAATATGCTGCTGATCACGATATGAACCGAGGCAGCGTTGAACATCTTCAGCGCAAGTTTATAAAGGCATTTGCAATCGCTTTGAAACAACGTGATGACTCAGACGGGAAATGCCGGCTTAATCAAAAGCATTCCGAAGAATAAAATCAGATAATTATACGAAGACACTTATCAATTTTGATAGGTGTCTTTTTTTGCGCTCTTTTTCTTGGACTATGACACTTTTACGACAGGCGGTAAGTGCCAGTCTGAATAAGTGAAAGGTTCTTTCGAAGTTCCTTGACAACTGAATAACCGTCCGAATGAGATATGACCTTGCCATAACCTTCCGATGAAAACGGGGTCCCCGAAAAGTCGGCAGACTTTTTGGGGAGAGGGGTCGCAACATAGCGAACGATTTTTCGTGTTTACACGGAAATGAGTGATGCGAAGTTTGCGACGAGGAAGCGAGGCGACGGCGTGGTGAGATTCCGGGGCAGGCATACAAAAACGCCATTCGGGTGAAACGGTAAGAAACGGTATAAAGCCACCTCTCTTTATGCCGTTTCAAAGTACATAGCCGCATTACGGTGCGGCTGAATTTTCTCAAAAGGAGGTATGTGAAATGAGAAAAACAGAGCTTAGAGAGCTCTATAAAATGATGTTCCCGGACTACCCGGACATCGTAACCGTAAACCAACTTCAGAAAATGCTCGGCATCAGCCGACACCTTGCCTACAAGTTAATCGACTACGGCGAGATACAGGCGGTGAAGATCGGAAGGTCGCTGAAGATTCCGAAAGTGAGCGTTATCAACTATGTGATCGGAGAGGAGGTGAAGCCGAATGGACAAGCTGATACGACTGACACCGTCACAGCGAAAGCGGTGTAACCGACTGATACGAAAGCTTTGTGCAAACTACGATGAGGGAAATTGCCTATTGCTCGACGACGGAGAAACCTGCGTTTGTCCGCAGACGATTTCCTTTTCGTTGCTTTGCAAATACTTCCGCAGGGCGGTATTACCCGCCGACAAAGCACTATGTGCCGACATCTATAACGAGCGCACGGTGCTTTGTGTAAACTGCGGACAAGCCTTTGTACCGAACTCGAACAGGCAGAAATACTGCTCGGTTTGTGCAAGGAAAATACACCGCAGACAGAAAACAGAAAGTGAGCAAAAACGCCGCCGTGTGGACAGATAAGGGCTTGAAAGCGCCTTTATATCAAGGCTTTTTGCGACCGAAAAGAGGTAACACGAGTAAATGTATTCGACACCCCGTTTTCGGCTTTCTAACAGTCCACACACAAACGAAAGGAGAAAAATAATGGATTACAAATTAAAAACCGTGGATGCAGAAACGCTGTTATCCACACCAATGAATAAAACAATGTTCGTCGTTGACGGCTTGATTCCGCAGGGCGTAAACGTCATCAGCGGTGCAAGCAAGATCGGCAAAAGCTGGCTGATGCTGTGGCTTGGGCTTCAGGTATCGCAGGGATTGCCGTTATGGGACATCCCGACACAGCAATGCGATGTGCTTTATCTCTGCCTCGAAGACACGCAAAGGCGTATCAAGGACAGACTATACAGTCTGACTGACAACGCACCGAGCAACCTTTATTTTGCCGTTATGTGCGGTCTGATCGGCGGTGGGTTGGAATTACAGATTACCGATTTTCTGAAAGACAACCCGAAAACAAAGCTGATCATCATTGACACCTTGCAGAAAGTCAGGGATTCCAAAGGCAGCAGCGGAAAAGCGGGTATGTACGGAAATGATTACGATGATATTTCCTCAATCAAGCGCATTGCCGATGAATACAACATTGCCATCATCCTTGTTCATCATCTGCGAAAGATGAAGGACGGCGATGATCCGTTTAATGAGGTGAGCGGTTCGACGGGCATTATCGGTGCGGCAGACACCAACTATGTGCTGAAACGAAAGCGTAACGACAACAAGGCAACGCTTCTTATCAGCGGTCGTGATGTGGAATATCAGGAGCTGACCTTGCAGTTCAATGACCTGAAATGGGAGCTTGTGGAGCGCAAAAACAGTACGGAAATTCAGCAAGCCGAAATACCGGCATTTCTTTTTCGGGTGGTTGATTTTATGAAAGACCGTTCCGAATGGGTCGGCACGGCGACACAGTTACTTACCGAAATGGAAGAAACAGAAACCACGCCGAACGTGGTAACGAAATATTTAGGTCAGTTTTCGTGCGAGGCGTTGGAGCCGTTCGACATCGAATACCGAACGAAACGCACGGGCAAAAGCAGACTGATTAAATTCATAAAAAGTGACGGCGGTGACGAAAATGACGGCAATATCACTATATAGCAAAAAGTCCGTCATAACCGTCATTGCTGTCATTAGCGGCGAAGGGAGGTGAGAAAATGCGCAGTAAAACATTCGGGATCAACGTTCGTGTGACCGAGCAAGAGAAAGCAAAGCTTCTGCAAAACGCAGGCTTCTGCTCCCTATCTTTATCGGAATACTTACGACGGTTGGGACTCGGAAAAGAGGTCAAAGCGGCGGTAACGGAAAAAGAATACCGTGTTTTTCGGATGGTAAATGACCTGAAAGAGAATATGGAGCACACCGAAAAAGAAGAAATCGTCCGCAGGCTCGACCAAATCTTAAAGGAAATCAGCGGATAAGAAATATATCTGCGCTATCTTAACGAGCAGACTGTTTTCACTCCCAAGAGTGCCAACAGTATCACTGCATCGTCTTAACGAGCAGTGTATTTACACTCCCAAAGTGCAAATACCTCGTTAGGGCGCACCCTAAAACCTCAAAATGAAAGGAAAAATTTTATGAATACAAGAATCAAGAAACAATTTTGGCTGTCGCCGAGCGACGCCGCAGAATTAAAGCGAAAAGCTCGGCTTGTCGGGCTGACGGAAACGGCGGTCATCCGTCTGCTGCTCCGTGGCTATGAGCCGAAAGAAAAGCCGGACGGTCGCTTCTATGATGTGATGCGGCAACTGTCCGCCATCGGAAACAATATCAACCAACTTGCCGCAAAAGCAAATGCACTCGGCTTTATTGATGTACCAATGCTGGAAAGCGAAGCTTTGCGCTGGCATCAAATTCAAAACGAGATCGAGCAAAAAATTTTACTGCCCGATCAGAGCAAACTCAAATGGGAATAAAAAGGAGATGTGATTACAATGACAAAAAGAAAAACTGATTTTACACTGCCAACTTTGGATGATTTGTTTTCCTCGCAGGCAGAACGTGACGATGCAAAACTGGAGCGAGTTCGAGAAATTCCGCTTTGCGAACTGCACCCGTTCAAGGATCATCCGTTTAAGATTATGAAAGGTGAGGAAATGGATAGAATGATCGAAAGCATCCGCAAAGTCGGAGCGATTACACCGGGACTTGCACGACCGTTGCCTGACGGCGGCTACGAGTTGATCTCCGGGCATAGACGGCTTGCGGCGTGTCAGGTGTTGGAACTGGAAACGATGCCCGTCATCGTGCGTGAAATGACTGACGACGAAGCAATCATCGCAATGGTGGACGCCAACTTGCAGAGGGAAACGATTTTGCCCAGCGAAAAAGCGTTCGCTTACAAGATGAAATTAGATGCGATAAAACATCAGGGTGTTACTTCTGCCCAAGTTGGGCAGAAGTTATTAAGCGTTGAAGTTGTGGCAAACGATGCGGGCGAAAGCAGAAATCAAATCAAACGATATATCCGTCTGACATACTTGATCCCCGAACTGCTTGCTATGGTGGACGAAAATAAAATCGCATTGAATCCCGCCGTAGAAATCTCGTACTTAGATTCGTATGAACAAAAGGTGCTGCTTGATGCAATGGCACTGAACGACTTGTTTAGAGTAGTAAGATACTTTACAGAATGTGTAAGGACATACTTTACAAAAAAATGATAAAATAAGGCAAAAACGGGAGATGACCGTGAATGCCTTGGAAAGAAAGAAGCATAGAGAAAATGCGAGAAGAATTTGTAAA
>JAZUFQ010000030.1:0-8634 GCA_045640745.1 Acutalibacteraceae bacterium | reverse complement strand
AATCCAAGCCCACAACTCCTTGGCTCACAGAACGACATGGCTACGATCCGACTTAATTGAAGCAAGGAAAAAAGTTTTCATTGTCCGTCGATGTAACAAACATCGGCAAATACAACGGAAAAGAAACTATTCAACTGTACTTATATGACCCTGTCGCCTCAATGATGCGCCCGTTAAAAGAATTAAAAAAATTCAAAAAAGTTTTTATAGAAACGGGGAAAACCGAAACCGTTGATTTTTCAATTGGTTATAACGACATTGGATTTTACAATTCAAACGGCGATTATATAGTTGAAAAAGGAAATATATTTGTTTTTATCGGCGAAAATTGTTTGACAAATAATAGTATCCAATTAGTAATTAAATAATCATTTGTTTTATTATTTGGTCTACGACTACCTTAGATCTTGGTAAAAGCTGACAAATGTACTGCATTATAAAAGACCTTATGTGCGGTAATAAGAATTTACCGCAGGAGTTTAAGGAAGAAATGTTAGGTCATAATGCAATAGCAGGCGGTTTCCAAGGTCAAAGACAATTGACAATATCACGCATATACTGTTGAAGTGTTTCGTTCATTCGCATAACATCTATGACGGTCGTATTATGCTTTTTGAAATAGTTGTAATGCCGTCGCCCCCAAATTCCCATACTTTTGATGAATTCATCTTTCATACTAACACGCTCACTTTCTGTTTCACATCTTTTACTTTCATAGCAAAATCCTCCTTTGCAATACTATTTTATCGTAAAGGAGAAGAAAAGAAAAATGTGCGATTTCGCCGAAGACAAAAAAATTCTCTGCGGATTACCGAACAGAGGGATTTTTTTCAGATATAAAGCTTAACTTTGATATCATGCCATTTTTGTGTGCAACGGGATTTTTGAAATAACTCAAAAGCACTGTAAAATAGGGGTTAATCGGTGTGCAACAGGTGTGCAACGCAGGTTTATTTAAGCTTATTTTACGAAATATTGTAATTTGCAAAAAATGCCTCAAAACCTGCATAAATAAAGGGATTTAAGCATTTTGGGTAAAGAAAAAGCAGGTTCAAAAACCTGCTTTTTTGGTTGCGGGGGCTGGACTTGAACCAACGACCTTCGGGTTATGAGCCCGACGAGCTACCAGCTGCTCCACCCCGCGATATTTAGCTGACCAATATATTATATTCTAATTATTGCCATATGTCAATAGTTTTTTGCCAAAAGTTAAATATTATTCTTTTTTAATAAAAATAAAGGACTGACGGTTTGCCAGTCCTTTATGCTTTACGATAATGCCATTCGGTCGGACTCTTGATTTTGTCCGGCTATTTCGGCGAATTTTTCCAAAAGGTCTTGTTTAGTAAGCTTTGCCTTTTCTTCGCCCGAAATATCAAAGATTATTTCGCCTTGATTCATCATAATAAGTCGGTTGCCGTGCTTAATGGCGTCCCTCATATTGTGTGTAATCATAATTGCAGTAAGGTGATTTTCCGAAACGATTTTGTCGGTCAATTCAAGTACCTTTGCGGCGGTGGCAGGGTCAAGAGCCGCCGTATGCTCGTCCAAAAGCAGTAATTCCGGCTTTTCCATAGACGCCATAAGAAGAGTAACGGCTTGCCTTTGACCGCCCGAGAGAAGCCCCATTTTACTTGAAAGACGGGTTTCAAGACCTAAATTAAGCTCGGTTAAAAGTTCGGTAAATCTCTTGCGGTCTTTGTTGTTAATAGCCCACTTAATATGTCGTTTTTTACCACGCTTTTCGGCAATAGACAAATTTTCTTCAACCAACATATCGGCGGCAGTACCCATCATAGGGTCTTGGAACACTCTTCCGATATACTTTGCTCTTTTATGCTCGGGAAGTTTTGTAATGTCTTTATCGTTGATTTTAATTGTACCGCAGTCAACCGAAAAAACACCGGCAATCGCATTAAGCATAGTCGATTTTCCGGCACCGTTTCCTCCTATAACCGTTACAAAATCACCGTCATTAAGTTTCAGAGAAAGATTATTTAATGCGACCTTTTCGTTGATTGTTCCGGCATTAAAAGTTTTTGTAATATTATTTAGTTCAAGCATTTTTTACACTCCCGGATTTAATCTTCTTTGCATTGATTTGCGACTTAATATACGGTACTCCGAGGAATATAGCCACAACAAGAGCAGAAAGCATTTTAAGGTATTCGCTCGGTAAACCGATAAAGATAACGGTTTGGAAAACTATCCAATAAATTACCGCACCGAGTACAACACCTAAAAGTCTTAAATAGAAGTTTGTACCGATTTTTGATACGATTGATTCACCGACAATAACAGCGGCAAGACCTATAACAATCGCACCTCTTCCCATATTTATATCGGCGGCGCCTTGCTGTTGGGCTAAAAGAGAACCCGCCAATGCAACGATACCGTTAGAAAGAGCCAAACCGAAAACGGTGGTAAAAGATGTGTTAATTCCTTGCGCACGGCTCATATTTTTACTATTTCCCGTTGAGCGTAGGGATATACCGAACTGTGTACCGAAAAACCAATAAAGAATTGATATAATAACAATAATCAAGATGCCGAGAATAATAATTGATTTTGTTAAATTGCTGTTTCCTGTCGAAATCAAAAGCTTATCACGGAAGAAAAATCCCGATAGGGCAACATTTGCTTTACCCGACATAATTACAAGGTTTACCGACCACAGCATAAGCTGTGTCAAAATACCCGAAAGAATAGGGGGGATACCCATTCTTGTATGCAAAAGTCCCGTAACAAGACCTGCAAGACAACCGGCAACAAAAGCCATAAGCATAGCAAACCAAATGTTGCTTCCGTTAGTCATAAGCACCGTGCAAACGGCGGCGCCCGTACAAATAGAGCCGTCAACCGTAAGGTCGGCAAAATCCAAAATTCTGAATGTGATATAAAGACCTAACGCCATAATTCCCCAAACAAAGCCCTGACTTACGGCGCCGGGCAATGTTCCGAACCAGTTAGTAAGTATTTCCATTTTCAACCTCTTTATTAAAGCAATAACCGTTTATCCGCAACGAATAAACGGTTGTGCTTAATTTGCAAATAATATATTATCCTTCTATTGCTTTGTAACCCTTTGATTCAAGTGCAGCGGTATCAATTCCGAGTTCTTCGCATTTTGCTTTGTTAAATTTCTTTTCAGCAGTTGTGTATTCAATCTTCATTTTCTCGATTTTTTCTTTGCCGTCAAGAATCTTTATTGCCATTTCACCGGTTGTTTTTCCTAAATTGTAGTAGTCAATCGAAAGTGTAGCAACACCGCATGTCTTACAAATATTTTCTTCGCCGGCGATTACAGGAGTTTTTCCGATAACGCCGTTGATTGTTGTAGCACAGCTTGCAGCAGTGTTATCGGTCGGGATGTAGATAACATCGGCGGTAGCTGCTTTTGTTGCGGCAACGGTAACATCGTTGGAATCGGTAAATCCGCATTCAATAACCTCAATACCAAGCTTTGTAAGATTTTCTTTAACTATCTTAACCTGATATGCCGAATTTGCTTCGGATGTGCAGAAAAGAATTGAAACTTTTTTCGCATCGGGGAAGAGTTCTTTAACCATTTCGGCTTGTTTGTCAAGCGGGGCCAAATCGGATGTACCGGAAACATTTGCGCCGACAGTTCCGTTAAAGTCCTCAATACCGAGCGCCGTACCGTATTCGGTAATTGATGTACCGAGAATCGGAATTTCGGTAGTGCCGTTTACGGCTGCCTGTAAAGCCGGTGTAGCATTTGCAAGAATCAAATCAACTTTTTTGTTTGTAAAGTTGTTGATAATCGTTGTGCAGGTCTGAACATCGCCGCTTGCGTTTTCGTTAAGAATTTTAATCTTATCGCCGTATTTATCTTTAAGGGTGTCAATAAATCCCTTTGTAGCGGCATCAAGCGCATCGTGTTGTACCAGCTGGCAAACACCAACTGTTAAAGTGTCGTCTGTTTTTGATTTTTTGGTTTCCTTGCCGCAGGCGGTGAAAGAAATAATCATCGTAAGAGCAAGAAGTGAAGCTAAAAGTTTTTTCATAAGAATTTCTCCTTCAAATTTGATAATGCAAAGATAACACAGTTGTTGACAAAAGTCAAACAAATGATTATAATTCTTATAATAAGTTTTTCTAATGATAAGGCGGTTTGTTAAATTGATAAGATATAAGGTGTTTTTAAGTATTGTAGAAACGAAGAACTTTACAAAGACAGCCGAGGTTTTCGGTTATACACAGTCGGCGGTAAGTCAGATTGTTCATTCGCTCGAAGAAGAACTGAATGTTACATTATTTACAAGAACAAAGCGGGGCATTTTCTTAACAGCCGACGGTAAACTGATGGAGCCGTATATAAGACGGCTTTGCAATGACTATTCAAGTATAGTCGACAGAAGCACTGCGATAAATAAATTAGAGGGCTCTGTTATAAGGGTAGGAACATTTGCGAGCGTTTCGGCAAATTTTCTGCCTGCCGTTATGAAAAAATTCAAAACAAATTATCCAACCGTACAGTTTAATCTGCTTCAAGCCGATTACGGTACGGTTAAGACCTGGATTAAGGACGGCGTGGTCGATTTCGGATTTTTGACAACCGATGTTGCCGATAAACTTCAAAGTATCCCTTTAATGAAAGACGAAATGGTAATGATTTTGCCTAAAAATCACGAGAAAGCCCAAAATGAAACCGTTTCGCTTTCCGACTTTTCGCAAGACCCGTTCATATTTTTAGACCAAGGTAAAAAAAGTGAGCCGATGGAATATTTCTATAAGGCAGGTATTGAGCCAAACCAACAGTTCCGTGTTTACGACGACTATACTATAATGAATATGGTAGAGCAGGGACTCGGAATTGCAATTTTGCCGAAACTTGTTTTGAAAAATCATCATCAGGACATAGTAGTACGAAGTTTATCGCCTGCGATTTACCGTCAAATGTGTGTTGCTTATAAAAGCGATGACACAATTTCGTTTGCAGGCAAAACATTTATGGATTTTTGCGTAGAAGAAGCAAAAAGTATTGCATAATTATTATTTACAGTTTTTTTATAATTATTTTCCGCCCCAACTGTTTCGGTATTGCTTCGGGGTTTTGCTTTCGAGACTCTTAAAAAACTGAATGAAATAGTTTGGTTCCATTCCGATTTGCTCGGCTATTTCATTTATCGGCATATTTGTGCCTCTTAAAAGCCGTTTTGCTCTGTTAATTCTTATATTTGAAAGATATTTTGCAGGGGAAAGTCCCATAATATCCTTAAATGTGCGCTGTAAATGAAATTTTGAAATATTAAATTCGTTTGCAAGAGAATTTAAGTCAATTTCCTCGCTGTAATGATGCCTTAAATAACTTGCTATCTCTTTTATGTAGTCGGGAGCGGAAATATTTTCTGTTCCGCTTTTTATTATACATTCTTTAAGTAATGAGTTAAGCAGATTATCCGCAATAATTTCATTATCTTGATTTTTAGTATAGTCCATCGAAATGTCAATAATGTTTTCGATGATTTCATTGGCTATATTATCGGAAGAAAGAAACGAAACGGGGGAGCCGTCATTTTTTTCGATAAATCTTTGATAGTACGGCTTTATGTTTTTCCCGTTTAGATGTACCCATTCCGTTTCCCATTTATCGGTTTCCTCGGCAGTATAGTAGTTTTGCGGTTTGTTACAGTCGATAAACATAATACTATGCGGTAAAAGCTCGTATCTTTCGCCCTCGTATTCCAAAATGCCTTTGCCTGAAATTGTAAGGTTTATAAAGTATGAATCAAGACCGCTTCTTCTTGTAAAGTATTTTTTGCCCGAACAAAACCTGCCCGACTCTTGTATATACAATAAATTATCCTTTGCAAAACCGCTTGCGTTTACAAATTTCCAAATAGGTTTTTTTAACATATCAAGTTGGTATTTAAGCTCTGGCATAATAGACCTCACAACCGCAAGAATTTAATATTTTTAAGCAATCGTATTATATCATAATTATTGGTAATTGTCTATAATGAATGTGGGTGATTTTATGAAATATTATTTAGCCGTAGATATTGGTGCTTCAAGCGGACGCCATATTTTAGGCCATACCGAAAACGGTAAGCTTGTTTTAGAAGAAATTTTCCGCTTTGATAACGGTCTTGTGGAAAAGGACGGAAACCTGACTTGGGATACCGAAAGTTTAAGCGAAAATGTAATTGAAGGTATTAAAAAATGTAAAGAAATCGGGAAAATACCCGAAACGGTTGCTATTGATACTTGGGGTGTTGATTATGTTCTTCTTGACGAAAACAAAAAAGAAATAAATCCGACCTTTGCATATAGGGACAGCCGTACCGATACAATACCGCAAGAAATAGATAAAATAATTCCCCGTAAAGATTTGTTTGAAAGAACGGGAATTACATCTATTAACTTTAACTCTATTTATCAACTTTACTGCGATAAAAAGTCGGGTAAAATGGATAAGGCAAAGTATTTCCTTATGATACCCGATTATCTTTCATATAAGCTTACGGGCGTTATGGCAAACGAGTATACCAACGCTACAACGGGCGGACTTGTAAGCGCCAAAACAAACGATTGGGACTTTGAACTTATTGAAATGCTCGGTTTTAAGAAAGAACTGTTTTTGCCTCTTTCAAAGCCGGCTACAAAGTTAGGCGGATTTTCGGACGGGATAGAAAAGAGAGTCGGATTTAATGCCACGGTTATCCACGCTCCGTCTCACGATACGGCATCAGCCGTTGCGTCCTGCCCGATTGACGATAAGAGTGTTTACATATCTTCGGGTACTTGGAGTCTTATAGGAACCGAAAATAAGGCGCCCGTTTTGGATTTTACCGCAAGTCAAAACGGCTTTTCCAATGAGGGTGGTGTTGAATACCGTTTCAGATTTCTTGAAAACATTATCGGTATGTGGTTCTTCCAAAACATAAGGAAAAATCTCAATAAGAAATATACCTACGATGAAATGATGCTTATGGCGAAGGAAAGTAAGTATGAAAAGCTTATAAATCCGAGCGATAATTCATTTTTGGCTCCCGACAATATGGTTGATGCCGTTAAGGCGTATTTAGGCGACAGCAATCTTCCTATTGCCGATGTTCTTAAAAGTGTTTACTTATCGCTTGCAAATTCTTATGATGAAGCCGTAAAGACCATTGAAAAGTATTCTGATAAGAAAATCGAAAATATAATCATTGTCGGTGGCGGCAGTAAGGATGTATATCTTAATGAGCTTACCTCGAAGATTACCGGCAAAAAGGTCTTGACGGGACTTAGCGAGGGTACTGCAACGGGAAATCTGCTTTCACAGATTATGTATACCGAAAACATAAATCTTGACAAAGCAAGAGAAATAATTAAAAATTCATTTGAAATCAAGGAGGCACTATAATGAGCAGATACGAAGAAGCAAAAAAAATCTATGAGGGGCTTGGCGTAGATACCGAAAAAGCACTTGAAACCCTTAAAGATGTAACCGTTTCGGTTCACTGTTGGCAGGGGGACGATGTAGGCGGTTTTGACAATAAGGAAGCCCTTTCGGGCGGTATTCAGACAACGGGTAATTATTTAGGTAAAGCGACAACTCCCGAAGAGTTGATGGCTGACCTTGATAAAGCGTTTTCGCTTATGCCCGGTAAGAAGAAACTTAATCTTCACGCTTCTTATGCAATAGCAGAGGACGGCGAAAAGATTGAAAGAAATAAGATAACTCCGAAGCATTTTGAAAAGTGGCTAAAATTTGCAAAGGAAAGAAATATGGGTATTGACTTTAACCCGACATTCTTTGCGCATCCTATGGTTAAGGATAATTTAACCCTTTCTTCACCCGATGAGGAAACAAGAAAGTATTGGATAGAACACGGCAAGCGCTGTGTTGAAATTTCGCAGTATTTCGCCGAGCAGACAGGTGTTCCGTGCGTTATGAACATTTGGATTCCCGACGGCTATAAGGATATTCCTGCCGATAGAATGGGACCCCGTGCAAGATTTAAGGATTCTCTTGACCAAATTCTTTCGGTTCCTTACGATAAGAAAAAGGTTTATGTTACACTTGAATCAAAGGTGTTCGGAATAGGTCTTGAAAGTTATACTGTCGGCTCGGGTGAATTTTGTCTTTCATATTCCGATTATAAGAAGATTACTCCGCTTATGGATAACGGACATTATCATCCGACCGAGGTTGTAAGCGATAAGATTTCTTCACTCTTGCTCTTTAATGAAAAAATCGCTTTGCATGTTACAAGACCTGTTCGTTGGGACAGCGACCATGTTGTACTCTTTGACGACGAAACAAAAGAAATTGCAAAAGAAATCGTCAGAAACGATGCACTTGACAGAGTATTTATCGCAACCGACTACTTTGATGCTTCAATCAATAGAATTTCCGCTTGGGTAACAGGTGTCAGAAATGTCGAAAAGGCACTTTTGTTTGCTCTTTTGCAACCGAATGCCAAAATGAAAGCATTGCAGGACAATAATGAGCTTACCGAGCTTATGGCTTTAAGCGAAGAACTCAAAACCGCTCCGATGGGCGATATTTGGGACGAATACCTTACCCGTCAAGGTGTTAAAAACAATTACATCGACGAGGTTAAAAAATACGAAAAAGAAGTTTTGGCAAACAGATAATTTTACTAAAACTGCCCCCGTACT
>JAZUFQ010000029.1:0-10934 GCA_045640745.1 Acutalibacteraceae bacterium | reverse complement strand
AAGCAAAAATGCGAATACAACTGGAGTGCAACTGCGTGCAATAGATATTACGAAAATCAGACAGTATATAAAGAAAAGTATGATTATGACTTGAAAAGGTATGTAAAAGAGCCTGTTACCGAAAAAGTTGAAAAAATATCTCGAACACCTATTAATGGTAGGGAAGTATACGATGATGATAGATTGGTATTTGCTTCTAATTCTTTTAATAACGAATGTCTTTCAAACACAGAATTGTTATCTGAATTGATAAATGATTTTGAAACTCTTCAAGATAATAAGTATGCTGATTATCATGTGATAGAAATTAACGCAAGCAAAATCAGCGAAGAAAATGATTATTGCAAATATGGCGATTTACGGCTTGACATTGATATTGATTTATCTATTAGTAAATCAAAAATTACGAAAATATTAGATTCGGATGCAAGAACAGCATCGAATTTAATACAAAATCATATAGATGCAGACTTTGTTGAGAATTATCATTGTATAAGAAGCGTATTATCTAATTCTGTTGCGGGTATTTTCATACCTGTTCAAATAATAAACTACACATATAAAGGCGAAAAATATACTGCCGTTTCGGATTTGCTTTCAAAAACATCTTCCATTCCTCTTATTTATCCGCGTGATATACAGTTGTCTAAAATTAAAAATGAATTAATCGATGATAATACAAAATCCCAGAAACTTTCGGGATTATTTATAATTGGAGGCATAGTAGAGTTAATAGCCTTTATATGCCTGTTTATTGCTGCAAATTCGAGTAATGGTGATATAATGGGTTTTTCTGCCTTCGCACTTATGATTATAGCTTGTATATTGGTTTTTGGTGGCTTGGCAGTCAATCGTTCTAAAAAAAATAAATTTGAACAAAAATCTAAAGATTTAAAAGATAATCTTTTTAATCCAAGGCAAGCATATTTATCAACAACATATAATTTGATGTTTGAAAATTTTAAAGATTTCACATTAATTAATGATTATCAGAACAAAATGCCACTTTGCGAATTTGAATTTTCAACCAAAAGTGACTTGGCAAAATCCGGTGAAATAAAAACATACGATCCCAATTACAGTAATAAATTGTCTGATGAAGAAAAAGAAATCTTAAAATTAGAAAAAGAAATTGACGAATTGAAGAAAAAAAGAATATTACCTATTGTGATTATGTGTGTGTTTGGAATATTGATAATTCCTCTCATTGTAGGAGCTATTATGTTAGGAAATGTCAATTCTAAAATTATCACAAAAAGAACACAAATATCAAATATACAACATGGGTGGATTAATAAATGAGAGGTTAATAAAATAAATACATTATTATTTAAATTAATTATTTGAAAGGATTGTACTGTCATGGCAATGGATTGGAAAGAAGAATATTCAAATAAGCATCAATCAAACAATTATTATGGGATTTTTACTACAAAACACAGTGATATTGCTATTAAAGCATATATTTATGTAACAGTCCCAATGAGAGAATATAACGACAAGCGAATTATGTTTGTAAGGTTGTATTATAAATCTTCAAAAGAGCAAATTGAACACATTTTTCATGAGATTAGCGATTCCTGTTTTGAATTAGCAAAGAATTATATAAATGATGATATTAACAGTATATTTAAAACTGCTTTTTTTGAATATTATTCAGTTAATCGTTTTCCTTCTGATATTGCTTTTAGTTTTGGAGACTATTCATACTAATCAAAACGAGAATCCGATTAACATATCGTAAAGGGTTTGGAAGCACTATGATTTTTTTAAATTATCATAGTGCTTTTCATTTTTTAAATTTTTTATGAAATCGATATTGTTTTCTTGAAACTTAAAATACAAGTAAGTTAAAAAGTAATTGCTATCTTTATAAAAATGAAGGAGGAGTTACAATGACTTACACGAAAATGTTAAGAAAATTTATTTTGATGTGCTTTTATAAGCTACGAACTGACTGTTCACGGGTTGCGTAAAATGTGAACGAAAATACAAGTTTTGATTTTGCAGACTAAAATTTGTTGCAACCGAGCGTTTTGCGATGAACGAAATTAAAAGATAGCATTTCGCATCGCTGACAGCCGTGAAAAGACACGGAAAATCTTATCTTTATTGCTTAAGGTAAGATTTTAATGGTGGATAACAAGCAACCGAAGTTATGGGATTTAATCGGGAATGAAAATCCTTGCCATACCGTTTTGGTTCAGGGAACGGGCTATGGAATACCATAGCATATGGCAAAGCGTCGCCGGGTCGTAACCGGCACCTTACAAAAGTAAGGGAGACGCTTGAATCACTACTGACCTTTTATTGGGTAAAATTTAATATGATTTTCTTTTCGAAAGAAATATCACTTTCATTTCGAAATATTGCGCAGTTTCTATTTCTGCGTATGTAAAATAGAAACTGCGCAACAATCCTTTCGATATGACAGGTGCTGTAAGGTGTTTAAACTTTTTAGAAAAAGAAAATGGAAGAAATGACACCGGAATATGTTCAGATGCCAGAGGGTTATCTATGCCCTAAATTCGTTTTGGCGATGAATATCTTTCATTTAGATATTAAAATATAGATTAATTACAGATTAATTTTCAGAAAATTTAAGTAACCCTCATAAAAGAACAACTAAACTAATACTGACAATATGACTATCTTTTCGAAATGACACGAAAAATATGATTATCGTTTTGAAATGAATACGGCTCCGGCGGTCTGCGAATCAGACTGCCGGAGCCAAAATTTTTTAAGGGCAAATTTTTAATCTACAAAAAATATTCATATTGTTTTCTTGAAAACGCAAAACAACATTCCTCATATTCTAAATACCAAAGAATTTTAATTCACAAATTTTATGGTGGCTCTGAAACTTGTGAACGAAAATTTGGCGGGAAATTTTAGAAAGGAGGAATGACCTATGGCTAAATTAACCCAAGAAGAACAAGAAATCAGGCAAGCGAACATTTCAAAGAATTTGCGGATACAAGCAGATGGTATTTTACGCAATTCGGTTGAACGCTCATACAAAACCAAAGCACGATACAAACAAGCAATGCATCGGTTTGCAGATTTTCTTTCTGAACATTATTCTCTTAAAAACATTAAGAATGTTGAAGCAAGACATATTTATGCCTATGTAAATTATTTGCAGGATGAAGATAAAACACCGAATTATATTTATACCGACTTATCTGCTATACGCTGTGTGCAAACATTGAGCGGTAGTAAGAATAGGTTGCCGACAAATAAAATGTTAAATCTTGACCCAAGAGAAAAGTATAAGTTTGACCGAGCATTTATGCCGAGTGAATTTGATTTGCTTATTAAAGTCGCACTTGAAATGAAACGGCAAGATGTGGTTTTGGTGGCTTATGTTGCACGGTATTTCGGCTTGCGTTTGGAAGAAGCGGTAACACTTCGGATATTTCAAATTGAGGACGCAATCAAATACAAGCAGTTACACATCACAAACGGCAAAGGCGGTCAGGAACGGGATATACCGATTGAAACAAAGTTGCAAGAAAAAATACTGCAAAGACTTATTGTGTATGCCAAGCAAAACGAAAAGCACTCATCACAGTTTTTAGTTTGCGATGACCATAAGCACAGCATCAAACGGGAAAAAGCAGCTTTACAAAATTGGATGTGCAATCACCGGAATAAATTTACAGACTCGAACCGCACGCAAAAGGTTGCAGACGGCAAAAAGCCGAGAATAGCCAACCCATCATGGCACGGGCTGAGACATCTTTATTACCAAGAGGCAAAAGAGTATCTTAAATCACTCGGAAAAATATCAAAATCCGAAATGGAACGAGAACTCAGCGAGCGGTTAGGACATCACCGCAACGATGTCAACAAGTATTATTCAAATGATGAAGAAGATAGTTAAAATTTGAACTGAAACATAAGGAGGATTATCGGTCTATACCGATCTGAACAGAACGAGGAGTAATCCTTAGGAAATTATAAAAGGATATTTGCCTATGGGCAATGAAAAAATCGTTCTGAAATCCGATTTTCCAAAATCTGAATTAGAATCACTTGCAAGATGCTTTCTGCCGAGTATTCAAGCATTCTTTGAAACAGAAGAAGGCAAGAGAGAATACGACGAATGGAAAGCAGAGCAAGAGAAAATAAAGACGAATAAATCGGCATAATAGCAAGGGCAGAGAGCCATTAAAACTCTCTGCCTTTGTGCATTACATATCAGTTAAATAAACAACAAATCCGAACGCATCACCTACGGCGGTGACTGAGTTCGGATTTATCGCATTTGGCAGGGGCAGAAGGGATCGAACCCTCGGCACTCGGTTTTGGAGACCGATGCTCTACCAGCTGGGCTATACCCCTAAATTTGCTACCAAACTATTATATAATAATAATCGTTCATTGTCAAGTAAATTTTATCGTTGAAATTATGTAATGTTTTTCTAAAAAAATGGTAGCATTTATTAACAAAGTGTGGTATTCTTAATAATGTAATAAATCTTTTTATTCTTGAAAAGATAATCATAAAAATTTTTACTTTATAAGGAGAAATCATTATGAAAGAAAACCGCTACATAGGCGACTATCCCGTAATAGGTATTCGCCCTGCAATCGATGGTCGTAGAGGGCCTATGCAACTTCGTGAAAGTCTTGAAGACCAAACAATGAATATGGCACTTGCCGCAAAGAAACTGTTTGAAGAAAATCTTAAATATTCAAACGGCGAGCCGGTAAAGGTAATTATCGCCGATTCAACCATAGGCAGAGTTCCCGAAAGTGCCGCCTGTGCGGATAAATTCAAAAAGGCAGGAGTAAGCATTACTTTAACCGTTACTCCCTGCTGGTGCTACGGTGCAGAAACTATGGATATGGAACCCGATACCATCAAAGGTGTTTGGGGCTTTAACGGAACAGAAAGACCGGGTGCTGTATATTTAGCATCAGTATTGGCTACCCACGCTCAAAAGGGCTTGCCTGCTTTCGGTATTTACGGTCACGAGGTACAGGATGTTGACGATGTAACCAATATCCCCGAAGATGTAAAAGAAAAACTGCTTCGTTTCGGTCGTGCCGCAATAGCAGTTAAGACAATGAAAGGTAAATCATATCTTCAAATCGGCTCACAGTGTATGGGTATCGGTGGCTCTATCGCCGACCATGCATTTATGGAGGACTATTTAGGTCTTCGTGTTGAAAGCGTTGACGAGGTAGAAATTCTTCGCCGTATGGAAGAGGGAATATATGACGAGGAAGAATACAAAAAGGCACTTGCTTGGACAAAAGAACACTGTAAAGAGGGTAGAGATGATAACCCCGAAAGTGTTGAATTTTTAGGCGAAACAAGAAAAATCAAGTTTACCCCCGAAGAAAAAGAAAAGCAGTGGGAATTTACCGTTAAGATGTACTGCATTATTAAAGACTTAATGTGTGGCAATAAGAATTTACCAGAAGAATTTAAGGAAGAAATGTTAGGTCATAATGCAATAGCAGGCGGCTTCCAGGGTCAAAGACAGTGGACAGACCATTGGCCGAACTGCGACTACCCCGAAGCACTTTTATCTTCAACCTTTGACCATAACGGTGCAAGAGAGCCGTATACTTTGGCTACCGAAAACGATATATTAAACGGTCTTGGTATGCTCTTTATGAGACTTTTAACAGGCAGAGGTCAAATCTTTGCCGATGTCAGAACATATTGGTCGGGCGATGCTACAAAGCGTGTTACAGGATATGAACTTGAAGGCAAAGCAAAAGAGTCCGACGGTATTATACATCTTCTTAATTCGGGTGCCGCTTGCCTTGATGCCTGCGGTGAATGTGTAGACGAAAACGGCAACCCCACAATGAAACAATGGTGGGATGTAACCGAAGAAGATATAAAGAAGATGACAAATGCTACTGTTTGGTGCGAAGCAGGCTTTGATAACTTCCGTGGCGGCGGATTTTCGAGCCACTATACAACAAGAGCCGAAATGCCTGCTACAATGATTAGACTTAACCTTGTAAAAGGATTAGGCCCCGTTCTTCAAATAGCAGAGGGTTGGACTGTTAAACTTCCCGACGATGTTTCGGATAAACTTATGGAAAGAACTAACCCGACTTGGCCCTGCACTTGGTTTGCACCCCGTTGCGACGGCAAAGAGGGAAGTCCGTTCAGAACTGCTTACGAGGTAATGCAAAATTGGGGAGCAAATCACGGTGCAATTTCCTACGGTCATATCGGCGCTGACCTTATTACCCTTTGCTCAATGTTAAGGATACCTGTATGTATGCACAATGTTCCTGAAAAGGACATCTTCCGTCCTGCCGCTTGGAACGCTTTCGGTATGGATAAAGAGGGACAAGATTACCGTGCTTGTGCTACCTACGGGCCGATGTATAAGTAAAATACCGATATAATTATAAATAGCAAATCAGCCCCCGATGTGATAAGCAATCAAATCGGGGGCTTTCTATGTATTAGAAAAAGTATAAATTTTTAATTAGATAATGTGCGTTACGAATAAGAGACCTTGGAGAAAAATCTCTAAGGTCTCTGCTATTGATTTATTAGCGCAAATCAAACCGTAGATGCTAAAAAGAAATCAAAAAAGATTATTTCTTATCCTTAATAGCAGCCTGCGGTGGCATTATAGTTAGCAGGAAAATTTCTATCACCTATCAAGTAGGTGGCACTTTTTCGCATTCTGCCATTGACTTTGCATTTGAGCGGATCGTTTGGGTCGCCGTCAAAGCGTAAATACCACTCGAAACCGTCTTTGGATGCCACTATTTTTTCAACAAACGCTTCAATCACGCAATCAGGAACATCACGATCATCACAATTTGTGTACTGTTCGAGGGCATATTGCAGAACGGTAAGCTTTTCTTCGTAATTCGTGATTTCCTTTTGCGGCTCGTTGTGAGGTATTAAGGCGGCAATTTCATTAGTCAGGCCTGAAATTGCTTTATTGATCGGCTCTAACCGTTTTTGATATTCCTCTTTGGTTATTTCTCCATCAACACGCATATCTACAAGATTTGCCCTCTTACGGTTTTGCCGTTCCAGTTCGGCTTGTTTCTGCTCAAGGATTTTCTCCGTGTCCTCTTCCTCGTCCTTAATATCAATATGCTCGGCAAGCATAGAGTTGGCAAGAGCAAGAACTTTGTCTTTGTTGTTAAGATAATCTTTGAAAATGATATTTGCGATCATTCGCAATTTCCATTCGGGAATCATGGGCGTATCGCAGGCACCTTCCAATGAAAGCCCTTTGTTCTTTCTTGTCTGATAGGAGCCGTTTTGCAGGGAAGAGTAGCAGAGATAACCGGGATTAGTGACACCGTTTGTCCTTGTCCATACACGCTTACTGAATTGATGTCCGCATGAACATACAAGAAGTTTTCCCCATAAATCTTTTCTTGGAGGTTTTGCTCTTTTCCCACTTCCGGTCGGGTTATTTTTTTGTTCCCGTCTTTTTGATTCCATAATTACTTGCACCCTTTCATATTCATCAATAGTGACTATCGGCTCGTGTGTGCCTTGCACTTGTGTAAACTCAATTTCACCGTAGTTTTTGATTTTCTTCTGTTTAAGAAAGTCTGGTACATATTCCTTGTGGTAGGTGATAATCCCACAGTAAAAGGAGTTCTGCAAAACATGAGAAATTACCGTGCAGTACCATTTGGATTTGCCCATTGAGGTTTTGAGCTCTCGATGTTCAAGTTCGTATTTAATTTTTTGAAGTCCCCAACCTTTCAGATACAAGTCGTAAATCAATCGCACCGTCTGTGCCTGTTCTTGATTGATGACAAATTTTGTTTTGTCTATGCGGTCATATCCAAGAATATTTCCGTTACCGAAAAATGTTCCATTTTCCATTGTGGTTTGTTGACCGGCTTTGACCCGCACCGATGTTTTACGGCTTTCGTCTTGTGCCAATGTTGCCATGATGGTGAGTCGAAGCTCACCATCACCGTCAAAGGTGCGGATATTATCATTAAGAAAATAAACATCTACCTTGTATTCCTTAAGAAGTCTGGTATATTGCAAAGTGTCTACCGTATTTCTCGCAAAACGAGATACCTCACGGGTAATAATTAAATCAAATTGTTTCTTTTTTGCATCCTCAATCATCTGCATAAAACGGGGACGCTTTTCCGCCGAAGTGCCGGTAATGCCTTTGTCAATATACCATTCTACAATTTTCCATTCAGGATGTGATTCAATGATCGGTTTATACCAATCAAGCTGATTTTCCAATGCCTCAAGTTGTTCTTTGTGTTCGGTTGAAACACGGGCATAAATTACCACTTTTAGATTTTGCGTGAACGGTTCATACATTTTTATCCTCCTTTCCATCTATTAAAAATTTTGATATATCAACAATATTTGAATAATCGTTGACTATGTTGCGGAACATATATGCTGAAATATGACCGTCTTTATATAATTGTTCAATGAGTTTTAGAGCGGAAAAACATAACTTTGGGTTTTGTTCAGCCGTTATTTTGCTTTTTAATTTTTTGTTATCAAAAGTTTTGTCTTGCATTTCATCCGCATCCTTTCCGCCAAAGATGCGGTGTGTTGTCGCAACCGTTATTTTTTATATGCAGAATACCCGTCATAATAGTCTCCTTTCCTATGACACATATTAGGTCCACTGCTATACAAATTTGATTGTAGCATCTGTTTGTTAATAAATCAAATTTCGTTTTCGAGATAAGAAATAACACTTTTCTTTTGTATTCTTATCTGCCTTTTTATCGCTATACTCTTAATTTGTCCGCTGTGGATAAGTTCGTATGCTGTGTTTTTGCCGATTTTAAGCATCTGACACAGTTCTTTTACTGTAATAATATCTTTGTATTCATCAAACATAATCACTGTTGTCCGTGACACTTTCGGCGATATTTTCATTTGTAAAATCAAATTTATTACTTTTGGGCAATTCGCATTTTGCATTACGGATTTTACTGTGCCAAAATCTAATTGATGCCAAATCGGTTTTTATTGTAGACGGAGAATAGTGCCTGTTTTTCATATACAAAACATAATCAGATAATTCTTTATCGGTTATGTCAGATATTCTTTGCATTTTTGTTGTTTCGCTTAAATACCGTAAAAATCTTTTGTATCCTTTGTAATACCGTCTTACGGTTAATTTATTACCGTCCTTGTTAAGTCGGCGCAGTTTGTCTGCCTGTGCCGAAAAATTTAAGTATCTGCCAAATGAGGACATTTTGCCCCTCCTTTCAAAAATAAGATGGTTTAAGGAAAAATCATTATGTTCAAAAATCGTAACATAAGTTTGATTGTGATAAAAAAATAAGGATTTCCACTTTACATTTCGTAAAGTAAAAATCCAACCTATAGTATGGCTAAAAGCCATACCGTAATCAAACCAAAGTATGTCCTGAAAAATCAGTCATACAATCAATCAAACCTCGTTACAAGCACATTATAGAATTTCCTGAATTATTTGTCAAGAAAAAAATAATGAACAAATTGAAAACAATACAAAATCAAATTGCACCGACAAAAGTTTCCACCTTTGAACCGTTTTTGCACAAGGCACGGTAATAAGTGCATATTTTACAACGGTTTTTCATCACCGCCGTACACCCCTGCGTAGGCCTACTTGTTGTTTTTGCATTTTTTATATATTTAGATGCCGCAAACCCGCATAAACAAAGGCGTTACCACTCGTTTGTTTTTTTAATTTTTTGAATAATTTAAAATAATAACCGTTTTTTCAAAATCCGTACGAGTGGTAACACTTAAATTTTTATAATAATTTTTTGTTACCACCATTAACAAGCAGAACTTAAAAACCGATAAATAAAAAATTGATTCTGAAATAATAAGCAAAAAATAGTGAAAAAATAATGTAAAAATAATGGAAATTTCGATTTCATTATACCTTATTAAAAACAGTTTATTAGAATTCACGCCTAATGAAGTTTGTTAAAATTCGGCGTAACAAAACCGTTATTAACCGTTGTGCAAATTCAGCGATTATATAATTTTCTCCAAGTCTTTTTTGAAATCGTTACCGATTCGTTTTCCCAATTTTCAACAGTTGTACTTTTGACACCGAATAAATTTGCAAATTCATAGATATCCAGATTCATACTTTGTCTTAACGCTTGAATTTGTTTTCCTTGACCGTTATACAAAAACATATTATATTCATCTAAAAGGTCGATTAAATCAATATTGTAAAGTTTTGCAATCAATTTTAGATTTTCATGAGGGTATGCCCGATGCTCTAACTTTTCGTAATTTATATATGTACTTCTGTCAATTCCGATTGCTTGTGCAACTTCAATTTGCAGTATTCGGTTTTTATAGCGAAACCACCGCAGTTTTTCTGCTGTGGTTTTTAATTTTTTCGGGTCAGGATTATTTATTATATAATCGTTGGCTTCAACAGTTTTATAAAATTGACACAGAGGAAAAGTAAGAATGTAAAACGGAAGATAGATAATTTTGCCGTTTCGGTCGGAATACAGTATATGATAGTAATCACTTAAAGATAGCACAATGTCTCCCGATGTGGTAAAACATTGGGGTTTTTGGGCGTTTTTCAGCCCATTTGCGACTTTGTGAGCCACAGTGTTAGTATTGCTTTTGGTAATACATCTTATTTCTTTTTTTACTGATTTCATTTATTACTTCTTGTCAAGAAAAATTCTATTTGATGGATTTACACCAAACATTTTTTTATACTGTCTGTAAAAATTCGGATATGATGAAAATCCGCATTCTTTTGCCACAATAGAAGCAGGGACTGACTCGCTAATCATTTTATGGGCAATAATAAGTTTGTTTTCTAAAATATATTTATGAACAGAAATGTTAAATTCCGACTTAAAAATCCTAAATATATGGGAATTGGAAATATGAAAATGATTGGATATTTCCGTGATTGATATATTTTTAGTAATGTTTTGGTTAATATATGTCA
>JAZUFQ010000028.1:0-72510 GCA_045640745.1 Acutalibacteraceae bacterium | reverse complement strand
GTCGGCATATCATAGCATAGTAGTTACCTGCGAGCCGGGAAGAATAACCGTTGCGGTTGACGGATGCACAAAGATTGACGAAGAAGCAACAGGGTTTGGAAATGACGCAATAGGATATGAGGGTGCAACGCTTTCGCAAATTGGCGGAGCAGTATTCTCAAATCAGGCGTTCGGAAGTTCCGATAAAGAAACCGCAAAAACAGCAGACGGCAGTTTCTTTGCAAGCAATTACTATACCGCGAAAGACGGCGAAAGCGCAAGCAACATTTCGGCTTCAAGCTATACTTATAAGGTTGAGACCGAAGACGGCGAAGACGAAGTTTCGTATTCAGAGCCCAATATGTTCGGAGCAAATCCGGTTTGGCACATTTATAAAGATGCAACTGCCTTGAAATTAGCGCAGGGCGACCGTGCAGTTTATAAAATTTATGTATCGGAATCAGCTACATATTCGTTGGAGTCATTGCTTTCGGTTAACAGCAACGGCAATATAATAAAAGTTCAATTTGATAAACAGCAGCCGAATTGCTATAAATTGAATAAAAACGATTATTCTGCTCAAACATTCAACGCCGAATATTACAATTCACTCCAATTTGAGAAGCGTGTAATAGATAATGTTTATTTACAGAAAGGTCTGCATACTGTAACAATCAAAGCAGTTCAGGGCGACTTTACGGCAATAGAGTATGCTTTAACACGCATTAGTTCTGCAAGACCTAATTACAGCGATTCACTTTCTTCGCTTGGCGGAGCTGTTGAATACGGCGAGAGTTTCTGGAAACGGTTTAATACCATCACAACCAACTGGCTTTATTATCCCGACTATGAAAATTGGGTAGAATGGGATATAAAGGACGATGCATATTATGCGGCGGCAGGCTCGAGAAATCTTGCTCGCTTTGGTATAACCAATGCAACCGACTATAAGGCAAAGGTTGAAATAAAAACCGATGCCGTCAGCACTCAAAACGGAACAAATGCAGGTATTTTACTCAGACTTACAAATCCGAGTATCAGTGCCCGTCAGACATACGGAAGCGGACGAGGATACTATGTATGCCTTGATGCCGAAGGTGTTAAAATCATTCGCTTTGATTACAGTGAAGTTGTTGTTGCGGAATATTCTGCTGATTTGAGCAGCAACGCATATTATATTTTGGAAGCCGAATGTATCGGTAATACGATTTCTGTAATGCTTAACGGTAAAAAGATTATTAAATATGTTGACCCGTACGCTTATATCTGCGGTGCGGTAGGACTCTATTCAAACGATGCAGAAACATACTTTAAGAATCTTGTAATCAATCAGGCATTCGGAAATTCAAGTTCTCCTTACATCAGCGAAGATGATTCACGCTATCAGGTTGTTAAGGGCGATTTTGAAAAATTAAACAGTGATGTAATCGGCGCAGGTTACGGAGAAAGCATAATGATAGATAAGTCAATTAACGCTTCGTCTAAAGACCTTTACGCATTAAATGCATCATTTAAAGTCGTTCCGAATACGGCATCTGATGTAAACGGAATTATGTTTAATTACAGTAGAGAAGACGGAAGTTATCTTGCACTTAATTACTGTTATGTTGGTGACGAATACAGATTATGTGTAAATCATTTTGACGGTAACGAGTGGGATTCCGAAGCGTGGATAACAGATGTAGTATTAAACGAAAATGAGTGGTATAGTTTTGATATCAGTGTTCAGTCGCAGTCGGCTACAACAACCGTTGATATAAGATATCAAGATGAAAATGGCAAAACAGTATATTTGTCAAATACTTTTGCGTTTGCTATGTCAGGACGTAAAGTAGGTTATGTTGCCAATGGCACCGATAATATGCTTTTCGGTATCATAAATTCTGTAGCACCCTTTAACAGCGGCACGGGATGGTCTGACGATTGGTCAGAAGCGCTCGATTTTATAAAAGGATAAACGATTGTTATTTGACATTTTCTAAACAATTAAGAACAATGTAAACAGGTTTGATTATATTTAATAAAATCGGTTTTAATTTGTTTAAATGTGAGGGTTTTATACAGAAATGTATAAAGCCCTTGCGTTGAAAATTGCAAAATAGTTACAGTTGTTAAATAGTTAATATTTATATACTATAAGGTGAAAATTTATGGCATTAGAAAGAAATGAATATCCAAGACCGCAATTTGCAAGAGATAGCTGGATAACGCTTAACGGAAAGTGGGACTTTTCGTTTGATAATCAAACATTTGATAAAACGATAACAGTTCCGTTTTCTTATCAGTATTTAGCAAGCGGTATCAACGAACAGAGCATACATAAAACATTGTGGTATAAAAGAGGATTTTCAATAACAGGGGAACAAAGCAAGCAACATTCATTACTTTGTTTTAACGGATGTAATTCGGAAACGGATGTTTGGGTAAACGGTATCCATGCTATTAAGCACGAGGGTTCGTTTGCTCCGTTTTACGCAGATGTTACTGAATATGTAAAACAGGGCAACAATGAGATTGTTGTGCGCTGTATTGACCCTTATGATTCGGTATTACCGCGAGGAAAGCAAACCTGGAAATCTTCCGGATTTTCGTGTTGGTATGTTCCAAACGGCGGTATTTGGCAGAGTGTTTGGATTGAATTTTTCGGCGATGACTGTATTGCCAAATCTCATATTACTCCCAATCTTGATACTTTTTCTTTTGAAGGAGAAATTGAAACCCTTTACGGAACGGCTGATGAAGTTGAGGTTACGGTATCGTTTGAGGGTGAAGTATTAAGTAAACAAAGATTTTTGCTAAGCGGCAAATACACAAAATATACAGTATGGCTTACCGAACACGAGATTCATGAAGAATTATATTGGACTTTGGATAAGCCGAGACTAATCAATGTAGATTACAGTTTGTTTGCAGATGGCAAAGAGGTCGATGTTACACATACTCGGTTTGGAATGCGTAAGATTTCGATTGATTGTAACGGGAAAATTTGTTTAAATAATAAGCCGCTTTATCAAAAACTTGTGTTGGACCAAGGATATTGGAAAGACAGCGGATTGACTCCGCCAAGTGCGGAAGCACTCAAGAAAGATATATTGGCGGCAAAAAATATGGGATTTAACGGCGCAAGAAAGCATCAAAAGTTAGAGGATCCGTATTGGTATTATTATGCCGATGAACTTGGGTTTTTAACATGGTGTGAGATGCCGTCGGCATACAATTTCCAAAAAGCCGAAATTGCGGCAATCACTAAAGAATGGCAGGAAATAGTAGGTGTTGCGATGGATTTCACAAGCGTTATTGCGTATGTTCCTTTAAATGAAAGCTGGGGCGTTAAGAAAATTTTTGACGATACTAAACAGCAAGATTTTGCCCGTTCATTATATTATCTGACAAAATCAATTGACGACAGCAGATTGGTATCGACAAATGACGGTTGGGAAAATATATCCGAAACAGATATTATTTCGATTCACGATTATGCGTCTGACGGAAATAATTTTCAGGCAAAATATTCTGAAGACACCTATGATGTTATTTACCCGCAAGGCAAAAAACTAATGGCGAATAGCAATTATTATTCCGGACAGCCCGTTATATTTTCCGAATTCGGCGGAATAGCAAAATCTATCGAAAACGATGGCGAAAAATGGGGATACGGAGAAAATGTTAAAGATTCAGAAACTTTTTACAAGCGTTTGAAAAACCTTGTTGAAAATATTTGTAATTGTGATTTTCAAGGGTATTGTTACACGCAGTTGAGCGATGTTCAGCAGGAAATTAACGGCTTGCTTAATGAAAATCATAATCCGAAATATGATTTTGCAAAGATAAAAGAAATACTTGACGGTTCATTAACTAAAATTCAAAATTCGGGAATAAATAAATCAATCAATTAAATTAAATCTAAGGAGAATTATTATGTTTAGAGTTGCACTTATCAGCCGTTGGCATGTTCATTCACATAAGCCGGACGAGAGATATGTAAAAGAATTATTAGATACACCCGACTGTGAAGTAGCGTGTGTTTATGATAAAAATCAGGAAATCGCAAAAAAGTGGGGCAAAGAATACGGTGTAGATTATTACACCGACCTCGAAAGTGTTTTATCAAGAGAGGATGTTGATGCCGTTCTTGTTACATCTGAAGCAAAGGATCACAAGGATATTCTTATTAGTGCGGCAAATCACAGGAAACATATATTTACGGAAAAGGTTTTATCGTTTTCTATAGAGGAAGCAATCGAAATAAGAGATGCAATTAAAAAGAATAATGTCATCTTTGCGATTGCTTTTATGCGCCTTGGAGCTAAACAACTTAATTATGCAAAGGACTTAATAGAAAACGGAACACTCGGCAAACCCGTTATGTTCCGTTGCTTCTGTGGGCATAATCAGGGAATCACCAATACACTTCCTGAATACTGGTATGACCCTGCAATTACGGGTGGTGGCTCAATGATAGACCTCGGATTTAATTGCACATATCTTGCAAGGTATATAATGGGTGATATGGAATCTATCGGCTCAAATTATTCATTTATAACAAATCGTGCAGTTGAAGACAACTCAACCTGTAGTATTAAATTCAAAAACGGGGCAATCGGAACGCTTGACGCAAGTTTTACTACTCCGGGTATGTCTGTTTTTGAGATTACGGTTTACGGAACAAAGGGCGCTTACTATGCCCGTTTCGGCGGCTCGGATATAGCAGAACTTCGTTTAGAGGGCAAACCGATAGAGCAGGTAAAAGATATTCCCGATAAGATTTTAACTCCGATGAAATCGTGGATAAAAGCCTGCAAAGAGGGCGGAAACTGCGAAGAATACGGAATTGATGCGGCAGTAGATATGGTTAAAATAATGGATGCGGCATACAATTCGGCTAAAAATAACGGATGTCAGGTAAGGATTTAATTGTATTTAGGGTTGATTTAATTGAAAAAAATAACTGCGAATATTATTGATTTCGGTGCGGTTTCGGATATCAAAGAATTGCAAACCGAGAAAATTCAAGCGGCGATTGATTTTTGTTTCCGACATGGCGGAGGAGAGGTCTTAATTCCCGAAGGAAAATTTTATACCGGGGATATAAGGCTTAGAAGCAATATAACTCTGCATCTGCTTAGCGGTGCGGAACTTTTGGGAAGTATGAATCCGGAAGATTATTTTCATTATCTTGATGATAAATTAGAGCCGTTACGCAATGAGCAGATTACAAATGCCGGTTTTATCAATTATTCAAAGATTATGGGACAAACGGAATACATAAAAAATAATCCCGAGTTTATGTGCATTACACTTGCAGGAAGCAGATGGAACAATGCGATTGTTCGTGCAATAGATGCCGACAATGTTAAAATTATCGGAGAAAAATCGTCAATAATTGACGGAAGAAATTGTTTTGACGAGCATGGCGAAGAAAGTTACAGAGGTCCGCACGCCATAACATTTTTTAATTGCAGTAATATCGAATTTAAGGGTTATACTGTTCAGAATTCGGCTAACTGGGCTCACAATATTCACGGTTGTAAAAATATACTCTTTGACGGAGTAACGGTGCTGGCAGGTCATGACGGTGCACATTTTTCGTCATGCACAAATATCGAAGCAAAGAACTGTGAGTTTTATACCGGCGATGATTGTTTTGCCGGATTTGCAAATATAAATGTGCATTTGTCGGACAGTATTCTTAATTCTTCTTGCAGTGCAATGCGTTTCGGCGGAAGTAATGTTTTGGTTGAGCGGTGCCATATTTACGGGCCCGGAAAGTATTATTTCAGAGGAACTTTAACTGACGAAGAAAAACGAAATTCTGCACCTGTTTCAATGAGTGTTAAACGCAATAATATGCTCAGTGCTTTTACCTATTATGCAGATTACAGTCTTGAAATTCCCGTAAAACCGGGGAATATAGTTATAACCGATTGCAAAATTGAAATGGCAGACAGATTCTTACATTATAACTATTCCGGTAACGAATTATGGCAAAAGGGCAGTCCGCTTAATAATATTGAGTTTACCGATATCGAAGCCAAAGATGTAAGTATGCCTCTTACAGCTTATGGCTCGGTAGATGAAAAAATAAATTTAAAACTCGAAAATGTAAAATTAAGTATGCGTAAAGGCTCTGAAAAAATATCACTTATACATATTTGCAATTTCAATAATCTTGTTTTAAAAAATGTTTGTGTTGATAATTTTGAAGGCGATTGTCTTGTGAAAAAATGGTCGGAAGGCAATATTCAAATGGAAAATGTTGTCTGCGGTTTAGTTAAACCTAAAGCGGAAACTTCCGACGAACCGTTTTTCGCCAAACCGATTTAATAAATTCAGAGGCTATTAACTATGTTTCAATTACCCACTATATTGTTATTGCTGATGACGATTATCAGCACCGCCGCAACAAACGGACTTAACGGCGTGTATTCAAGACGGTTTCCTACACATTCCGTCAATATCTGGCGTAATGTTTTTTTGCAAAATCTTGCTTGCACGGTAACAGTTGTTATAATTTACACCGTTTCAGATATTCCGTTTCGGTTCAGCGTTTTTTCGGCGCTGTTGGGAACGCTTTTTTCGGCACTTATTATGTTGGTGCTGATTTTTACACTTAAAGCACAGTCACAAGGCACTTTCGCATATACCACGATAATTATTTCACTGTCTGCGATAATTCCTTCGCTTAGCGGAGCGCTGTTTTTTAAAGAAAAAATTTCGTTTTGTCAAATTATCGGCATTGTGATGATGATAGTTTGTATAGTTTTATCGCCGAATAAAACTCAAAGTTCGCAAAAACCTTTTAATGTAAAATGGCTTATTTACTGTATGTTGGCGTTTTTTGCGACGGGATTTATCGGCGTAACGCAGAAAATTCATCAAAATTCCGCTGCCCATAAGGATGAAATGCCTATATTCCTTTTGACTGCATTTTTAGTAGGCACGGTTGTTTCTGGCATCATATATATAATAAATGCAAGGCATAATGAGGGAACAGAGTCTGCTCCTGCTTCAAGGTCGGCATTTATTCTGCCGATTATATCAGGGGCTTGTTTATCAATTCCGCATACTGTAAATCTATTCCTTTCGGGAGTTCTTCCGTCAATACTGTTTTTTCCGACAGCCAATCTTTGCCCGATGATTTTAAATATGTTGACATCGGTTTTGCTGTTTAAGGAAAAACTTTCATTTAAACAATGGATTGGAATACTGTTCGGTATTCTTTCTACGGTTTTTGTAAGCGGAATTCTTGGATAGTTAATAAGAATAATAAAATATGGGTTTTACATATTTGGAGGATACTATGATATATTTTGATGATAAAAATAAAGTTTTCTACTTGAATTCTATAAATACTACTTATGCTATAGGTTTGTATAAGGATACACTGCCAGTGCATCTATACTTTGGTAAAAAGATTAACAAGGTACCTGATGACTGGGCAAAAGATTATTTGCTTCGTTCTCTTGCGGCAGATGATTTAGAAGGTAAAAGCAGTGATGTTTTACCGCAGGAGTATCCGACTTTTGGTACAGATTTGCGTTATCCTGCATTGCAGATTTTTTCGCAAAAATATGGAACATATGTAAAACTGACATATAAAAAATACGAAATAATTAACGGTAAACCCGAAATAAAGGGGTTACCGTCAACTTATGTTGAGGACGAAAAAGAAGCGCAAACCTTAAAACTTTATCTTACCGATGAACTTTTGGGTATTGAGGTGGTTTTGTCATATACTGTTTTTTCAAATTTCAATGCAATAACACGAAACGCCGCTATTATAAATAACGGCGAAAAGCTTTATATAAAAGGAACAATGAGCGCATCTGTTGATTTCTTCGGTTTTAAGTATTATGACTTTATTACACTTGATGGCACTTGGGCAAGAGAGAGAGGAATAACTCGCCGCCGAATAGTAAACGGAAATCAAAACATAGAAAGCCGCTGCGGTGTAAGCAGCGCTTACCATAATCCTTTTATGGCTATATGTGATAAAAATGCCGATGAGAAAAACGGTAATGTATACGGAATAAGTCTTTTGTATAGCGGGGACTTTATCGCTGGTGCGGAATGCAATGCTTACAATACCGTAAGAGCGTATATAGGAATCAATCCGTTTGGATTTTCTTATATGCTTAACAACGGAGAAACTTTTAATACGCCTGAAGCAGTTATGGTTTACTCTGCCAACGGTTTCGGAGATATGTCAAGAACATATCATAAGCTTTATCGTACACGCCTTTGCCGTGGAAAATACAGAGACAGTTCCCGTTTTGTGCTTATAAATAATTGGGAAGCAACTTATTTTGATTTTGACGAAGAAAAAATAGTTAAAATAGCCGAAAAAGCATCAAAAATCGGTATTGACACAATGGTGCTTGACGACGGTTGGTTTGGCAAACGCATCAAAGACAATGCAGGTTTAGGCGATTGGGTGGAAAATCCCGACCGTCTGCCTAACGGAGTTGAAGGTCTTGCAAAAAGAGTAAATGCACTCGGTATGCATTTCGGATTATGGTTTGAGCCTGAAATGGTTAATCCCGACAGCGATTTATACAGAGCGCATCCCGATTGGGCACTTCATATTGACGGAAGAAAATCTAGCCTGTCACGAAATCAGTTTACACTTGATTTGTCAAGAGATGATGTTTGCGATTACATAATAGAAGCAGTATCAAAAATTCTTAAAAAAGCAAATATTGAATATGTAAAATGGGATATGAACAGGTATATGTCGGAAGTTGGCTCCGCTCTGCTTCCCGTAGACCGTCAAGGTGAAGTAAAGCACAGATATGTGCTCGGACTTTACCGTATACTTGAAACGATTACAGACAGATTTCCGAATATTTTATTTGAAAGCTGTGCGGGTGGCGGTGGTCGTTTTGATGCGGGTATGCTTTATTATATGCCGCAGACATGGACAAGTGATGACACCGACGCAGTCGAGAGAATGAAAATACAGTATGGAACGAGTATGGTATATCCGTATTCTGCTATGGGTTCGCATGTTTCGGCTTGTCCGAATCATCAAATCGGAAGGACAACTCCGTTTGAAATGCGTTGCAATATGGCTATGCAGGGACAGTTCGGTTTTGAACTCGACTTAAATAAATGCACACAGGAGGAACTCGAAACAGCAAAGAACTCAATAGAAAAATACCGTATTTTAGAGCCTGTGTTCCACCGTGGCGACTGTTATAGGTTAAGGTCTCCGTTTGAAACAGATTGGTCGGTATCGGAATTTGTTTCAGAAGATAAAAAGACAGTAATACTGTGTATAAACAGCCAAAGGGCAACTTGTAATTCAGGCGATGAAACATTAACTTTGGAAGGACTTGAACCTGACTCACAGTATGAACTTTGCGGAGTAAAATACGACAGTGAATATTTGATGAATAATGGTATCGTTATCAGAAATGACAGAGATAATAAATCAGAAATGCTTGTCTTTAAATATGTCGAAGAAAGCTTTTAATGGTGCTAATATGAAAAAAGTTGCTGTAATCGGTTATGGCGGTCAAGGTGCGTGGCACTGCTCACAAATACTTAAAAGCGATATTGTAGCGCTTGCGGGTATTTACGATATTAAGGAAAACCGCAGAAATGCCGCAAAAGAAAACGGCATATTTGTATATGAATCAAACGAAGCCGTTTTTGCAGATACCGGCGTTGATATTATTGTAATTGCAACGCCTAATGATGTTCATGAAAAATTAGTAATTGATGCTTTAAAGAGCGGTCATAATGTTATATGCGAAAAACCGATTGCACTTTCTGTTGCTGAATTCGACCGTATGGCTTCGGCAGCAAAAGAAAATAACAAATTACTTACAGTCCACCAAAACAGAAGGTGGGATATAGACTTTTTAAGCGTAAAAAGTGTTATTGAAAGCGGTGAAATAGGCGGTGTTATCCGTATAGAATCAAGGATACACGGCTCTCGCGGAATACCGAGCGATTGGCGATGTAAAAAAGAGTTTGGCGGCGGTATGATTCGTGATTGGGGAGTTCATCTTATCGACCAAATGCTTAAATTGATTGATGAAAAAATCATTTTCGTAAACTGCGTTAATACGCATATTACAAACAAAGCTGTTGATGACGGTTTTCGGTTGGAGCTTGGCTTTGAAAGCGGAAAAACTGCGCATATAGAGGTTGGAACATATAATTTTATTCCTATGCCGAGATTTTATATGCAATGTGAGAACGGCTCTCTTTTGCTTGAAGATTGGCAACAAAAAGCACATATCGCAAAGCTTACCCGTTGGACAGAAAAAGATGTTACACCGGTGCAAAATGCGGCAGGCATAACAAAGACTATGGCGCCGAGAGATTATTTAACTCTTGATGAATATGATATAGAAAAAGCAGTCAGCGATGTTCATAACTTTTACCGAAACTTTTGTTCGGCAATAGACGGCAAAGCAGAACAATACATAACGAACGGTGAGGCCCGCAGAGTTTTGCTTGTTATGGAGGCTTGCTTTAAATCTGATGAAATTCAGCAGACTGTCGAGGTGCAAATATGATAAGACTTGCCACAATAGGTACAAGTGCGATATGTGATAACTTTTTATCAGGAATGATGCTGACAAATGAGTTTGAACTTTCGGCTGTTTATTCAAGAAATGCCGATACGGGAAAAGCATTTGCAAAAAAGCACGGTTGCGAAAAAGTTTTTACTAGTCTTGTTGAAATGGCAAACGACCCCGATATAGATGCAGTATATATCGCATCTCCGAATGTTTTTCATGCAAAGCAATCAAGGATTTTTCTTGAAAACGGGAAGCATGTAATTTGCGAAAAGCCGATAGTTACAAATGATTCCGATTATATTGCATTAAAAAAACTTGCAGATAACAACGGTCTTATTTATATGGAGGCAATTATTCCCCGCCATAGTGCAGGATATGCAAAGGTTAAATCTGCGCTAAAAGAAATCGGCAAAATTTCTATTGCAAGGATAGATTTTTGTCAGCGTTCAAGCCGTTTGGATGCTTTTTTAAGAGGAGAACATGTCAATATATTTGATATGTCGCTTCACGCAGGAGCTCTTATGGATATAGGAGTTTACTGTGTTTACGGTGCAATAGATTTATTTGGTGTGCCAAAGCAGGTTTTTTCGGAATGTTCGTTACTTTCCAATGGGGCAGACGGCGCAGGCAGTGCGTTGTTAAAATATGACGGTTTTTCTGTACTGCTTACTTACAGCAAAACCGGTCAAAGTGCCATCGGTAGTGAAATAATCGGTGATAATGGGACTCTTAAAATTTCTTCTATATCTCAATATAGCGGCGTAAGTTTAATTAAGAATAACACCGAAAAGATAATTACGAAATTTCCTTCAAAGGCAAACCTAATGCGTGATGAGGCACAGCGATTTGCCGATTATATAATCAGATTTAAAGAAAATAAAGATGATTATAACGAAGCAAGTATGCTTTGTTTGAATGTTCATAAATGTATGGAGCAAATAAAAAACAATGCCGGAATTATATATCTTGAAAACACAGATACACACATACTTAAATAAGAGCAACTATAATATAAAATTTTTTTAGGAGTAAAAAATGCTTGATAAACATTTAATTGTAAAAAACCGTCCGCAAGCAAAAGAAAAAAACATTATAAATTGGGGAAATTATCGTATCACGGTATTGCAGGACAGATTGTTCCGATTGGAAAGAAGCGAAAATCAAAAATTCCGCGATGATGCAACGCAGTCGGTTTGGTTTCGTGATATGCCAAAGCAAGAATTTACGGTTACTGATGACGGAAACACTCTTACTGTTTGGACAAAGCAGTGTGCTTTAATTGTAAAGGAAAGACGGGAAGATTGCCGTGTTCAATTAAACAATGAATTTTTTGAAATCAATAATGAAGGTAATCTGAAAGGAACTTCAAGGACATTAGACGGATATGACGGCGATATGTTTGTGGGACTGCAAAACAAAAAGGCATCGGAAATGTCTGAGGACAAAAGAATCAAACTCGAAAACGGAGTTTGCTCTGTAAACGGAATTGCCGTTTTTGATGATGTTAATTCTCTTACGCTCGGCACAGACGGCGAGGTTAAACCGATTCTTGGCGACGGTTCAGACGAATATATTTTTGTGTACGGTGATGATTACCGTTCTGCCGTTAAAGCTCTTTATATGATTTGCGGAAGCACACCGCTCATTCCCCGCTTTGCTTTGGGAAATTGGTGGAGCAGATACTATATTTATACAGATAAAGAATATTTGCGTTTGTTAAATTCGTTTGAGGAACAAAAAGTTCCGCTTACGGTTGCAACGATTGATATGGATTGGCATTATTCAAAGCAAATGGAAGACGATTTACATATCACGGAAAAGGGCAGAAATACAGAGTTTTGCGGCGGCAATGATGGTTGGACGGGTTATACCTTTAACAAAAGACTTTTTCCCGATTACAAAGATTTTTTACGAAAAATCAAAGAAAAGAATTTGAAAATAACGCTCAATTTACATCCGGCAGGCGGTATTCGCTGGTGGGAAGACTGTTATAAAGATATAGCAAAAGCAATGGGTGCCGACTTTGAAAACGGTGAATGGGTAAAGTTTGATATTGCAAATACAGATTTTATCAATAATTATTTTTCAAAAGTTCATAAGCCCTATGAGGACGACGGCGTTGCGTTTTGGTGGATTGATTGGCAACAAGGCACAAACTCTGCTATGGAGGGTTTAGACCCGTTATGGTCGCTTAACCATTACCACTATTTAGATAATGCACTTAACCACAGCGCACCTCTTATTTTATCACGCTATGCAGGAATCGGCTCTCACCGCTATCCTTTGGGATTTTCAGGCGATACACATATTTCGTGGAGCACTCTTGATTATTTGCCGAAATTTACGGCAACTGCAAGCAATATCGGATATACTTGGTGGTCGCACGATATAGGCGGACATATGTATGGTGAAAAAGATGACGAGATGTATTTGCGTCATATTCAGTTCGGTGTATTCAGCCCTATAAACAGGTTGCACTGTTGCAATGCAGAGGTATGCACAAAAGAGCCGTGGGCGTATGAAAACGGAACGGGTGAATTGGCAAGAAAATGGCTTAGATTCCGTCATAAATTGATACCGTATCTATATACGGCGTCACACCGCACTCATAAAGAGGGAACGGCACTTGTTGAGCCGTTATACTATGAGTGGAAATCTGAAAATGCTTATAAATATAAAAATGAGTATCTGTTCGGCGGAGAGTTATTGGCAGCGCCTATAACAACACCGATAGAAAAAGACGGTTTTTCACGCACTGAAATTTGGCTTCCCGAGGGAAAATGGTTTGATATTTTCACGGGAACAGAGTATAATTCCGGTAAAGACGGCAAAGAACTTACAATACTTCGTAAACTTGATACGGTTCCGGTATTTATAAAGTCGGGCGGTATTTTACCGCTTTCGGCAGATGAGGGGAATTCCGTAAATAATCCTAAAACTTTGGAAGTGCTTGTTTGGTCGGGTAACGGTGAATACACACTTTACGAAGACGGCAGAACTGAAGAAGTAACAGATGAATTATTTACAAAATTCTCGGCTTTTTATGAGGAAGAAAACGGTCTTACAAAGCAAACACTTGAAATAAGTATGAGCGGTAACAGTAAGGTTATTCCGAAAGACCGTATATTAAAAATTCGGTTTAAGGATATAAAAGACGGCAGTATATCGGTATTTGCCGATAATAAAGAGATTAAAGCAGAAGAAATACTGTCTGATTGCGCCGCAGTAGATATTAAAATTGACGCATCAAAGAAATACTGGGTTTCAGTAACTTATAAAGGGCAGTCGAAATTAGAAAAGCTAAAAGCCTATGCTTGCAAAACTCTTACAGTCGCAAAAGGAAACATTATTGATAAGGACGACCTGTGGAAAGCAATTCAAAAGGTCGAAAGCGCAGAAGAATATGTAAGCCTTATCGATGAAACCGATAAAATTTCAGATATTGTAAAGCTTTGCTTGAAGGAAAATTTTTAATAATAAAAACAGGAGGATAATAAAATGTCAAGATTGGATATGTCAATAAAAGATTTAGAAGGATATCAAGGCACCAATCCAAAACCCGGCGACTTTGATGAATATTGGGAAAAAGCGATTGCCGAGATGAAGTCGGTTGATTCTGAAGTGTCAATGACTAAAGCGTCATTCCAAACTCCTGATGTAGAATGTTATGATATGTATTTTACGGGTGTAAACGGCGCAAGAATATATGCAAAGCACCTTCGTCCTAAACAAATAAACGGAAAAATTCCTGCGGTTTTATTCTTTCACGGATACTGCGGAAACAGCGGAGATTGGTATGAAAAACTTGCATACGCATTGAGCGGAATGGCAGTTTTTGCTATGGATGTTAGAGGTCAGGGCGGAAAAAGCGAAGATGTCGGCGGAGTTGTCGGCAATACGGCACACGGTCATATTATAAGAGGACTATCAGACAGCACTCCTGAAAAACTCTTGTTTCGTGATATTTTTCTTGATACTGCACAACTTGCCGGTATTGCGATGGATATGGATTTCATTGATAAAAAAAGAGTATATGCAAAAGGCGGAAGTCAAGGCGGCGGACTTACAATCGCGTGTGCTTCGTTGGAGCCGCGTATTGCAAAAGCGGTTATTGAGGAACCTTTCTTGTGTGATTATAAACGGGTATGGGATATGGGACTTGACCAAAATGCCTACTCGGAATTAAGAGAGTATTTCAGATTGTTCGACCCAACACACGAACATGAAAAAGAAGTCTTTACAAAATTAGGATATATTGATTGTCAGCATCTTGCACCGAGAATCCGTGCGGATATTATAATGCTTACCGGACTTTTGGATAATGTGTGTCCTCCGTCAACGCAGTATGCGGCGTATAATAAAATGACTTGCAAAAAGAAACACATATTGTATCCCGAATATTACCACGAAACATTAGCCGGAGTACACGATATTGCATTTGATTTTTTTGTAAATGAAAATAAAAAGAGTTTATACTGAAAGCACCGATATTAAAGATATTAAATGAGGTGAAACACGTATATGAACATAATAGTGTGTGTAAAACAGGTGCCGAGCACTTCGCAGGTTGAGGTTGATCCAATAACGGGTGTATTAAAGCGTGACGGTGTTTCGGGAAAACTAAACCCTTACGATTTGTTTGCCATAGAAACGGCTGTTGAAATCAAAGAAAAAACGGAAAATACTGTCGTTAAAACAATTTCAATGGGACCACCGCAGGCAATACCTTCGCTTATGGAAACACTTTATATGGGCGCTGATGAAGCTTATCTTTTAAGTGATAGAAAATTTGCCGGTGCTGATGTTCACGCAACAAGTTATGCACTAAAATCGGGTGTTCAAAAGATAGGGGGGTTTGACCTTATTATATGCGGAAAACAAACAACCGACGGCGATACCGCACAGGTAGGTCCCGAAATGGCAGAAATGCTTGGTATTGAGCATACAACCAATGTTATTTCGGTTGACAGTATAGAAAAAGACAGCGTAACCGTTACATTTAATCTTGATGATGTAATTCAAACTCAAAAGATGAAACTGCCCTGCCTTATAACGGTAGAAAAGGACGCAAATACACCGAGATTACCGTCCTATAAGCGCAAAAAGGCAATAGATAAAGATGCAGTTAAAATTATCACATCAAATGATTTTATTGATTTAGATGAAAACAAACTCGGTCTTAAAGGCTCACCGACACAGGTTGAAAGAATTTTTCCGCCTGAAAAAAATTCGGATAAGCAAATTTTTGAAGAGTCAGCAGAAAATTCTGCAAATAAGATTGCCCAAATACTAAAATCAAAAAAGTTGGTGTGATATAATGGGACTTATAATACATAACAAAAAAATAAATGAGCAAACTGCAAATGAACTTATAAAAATATGCCCTTTCGGTGCAATATCTTATGATAAAGAGCTTTTAATCGGCTCTGGTTGTAAGATGTGTAAAATGTGCGTAAAGAAAGGTCCTGCCGGTGCTATTACCTTTGAAGAGGAAGCAAAACCTGTTTGCGATAAATCAAAATGGAACGGTGTAGCAGTTTTCGCAGAACAGCGAAACGGTAAAATTCATCCCGTTTCTTTGGAACTTATAGGAAAAGCGCAGGAGCTTGCAAAGGTAACAGGTCACGAGGTTTTGGCGGTTATTATTGGATATGATATTGAAAACTGTGCAAAAGAGCTCTTGGAATACGGTGTAGATAAGGTCTACCTTTATGATAATAAGGCGTTTGAAAATTTTGTTATTTCTCCTTATGCCAATGCTTTTACCGACTTTATAGAAAAGGTTAAACCGTCTTCAATTTTGGTAGGCGCTACCTCTTTGGGCAGGTCGTTGGCACCAAAGGTTGCTGCAAGGGTGCATACGGGACTTACTGCTGACTGCACCATACTCAAAATGAAAGAAAATACCGATTTAGTTCAGATAAGACCTGCTTTCGGCGGAAATATAATGGCGCAGATTATAACACCTAATACAAGACCACAGTTTTGCACAGTAAGATATAAAATATTTTCTGCCCCCGAAAAAACAACACCGCACGGTGAAATAATAACAATTGATATTCCAAAAGAAATGATAAAGGGTAATACCGATGTATTAAAGGTTCTTGAAAAACCAAAGGAAATGGATATTTCCGATGCCGATGTTATTGTAGCTGTCGGCAGAGGCGTGAAAAAGCAGGAAGATATAGAATATATAAAGAAATTTGTCGATAAAATCGGCGCAAATATGGCTTGCACAAGACCGCTTGTCGAAGCAGGGTGGTTTGACGCAAAGCATCAAATCGGTCTTTCGGGCAGAACGGTTAAGCCGAAACTTATTATAACCTTTGGCATTTCAGGCTCTGTTCAGTTTGCGGCAGGTATGCGTAACAGCGATTTGATTATCGCCGTAAATAACGATAAAAATGCAAATATCTTTGATATAGCACACTACGGATTTGTCGGAGATATTTATGAGATTGTCCCGAAATTGACCGATATGTTGGGGGTGCAGTAAATGTATAAGCCGATTGATAATAACGATATAAATTATTTGTATGAAACCTTTGGCAAAGAAAGGGTTTTAACGGGTAATGAAATAAGTGTTGATTACAGCCACGACGAATTGGGCGGAATAAGTAAAATGCCTGATGTTCTTATACGGCTTGATACTACCGAAGATATCGCAAAACTTATGAAGTATGCAAACGAAAACAATATCCCTGTTGTTGTAAGGGGTAGCGGAACAGGTCTTGTAGGTGCTGCCGTTGCACTTCACGGCGGTATAATGCTCGAAACACTTTCAATGAAAAAAATTTTAGAGCTTGACGAAGAAAATCTAACTGTTACGGTACAGCCCGGTGTTTTGCTTATGGAACTTGCCGAGTTTACAGAGAATAACGGGTTTTTATATCCGCCAGACCCCGGAGAAAAGTCTGCCACAATCGGTGGAAACATAAGCACTAACGCAGGCGGAATGAGAGCCGTAAAATACGGCGTTACCCGTGATTATGTTATGGGGCTTACGGTGGTTTTGCCCGATGGAAAAATCGAGAAATTAGGCGGTAAGGTAGTTAAAAACAGCACGGGTTACAGCTTACTTGATTTATTTGTAGGCAGTGAGGGCACACTCGGAATTATTACCGAGGCAATACTTAAACTCGTGCCGCTTCCGAAAATTACTACAAGTCTTTTAGTGCCGTTTAATTCGATAGATGATGCTATTGAAACCGTGCCGAAGATTATTAAATCAAAGGCATCGCTTACGGCTATTGAGTTTTTTGAAAGGGAAACTATATTATTTTCAGAAGAATACTTGGGCAAAAAATTTCCCGATACAAAATGCCCTGCATATTTGCTTTTAACCGTTGACGGAAACGAAGAAGCATTTATCGAAAAGGAACTTGCAACTGTTGCCGATTTGTGCCTTGAAAACGGGGCAGAGGACGCTTATTTTGTCGATACAGACGAGCGGAAAGAATCGGTTTGGAAATCAAGAGGGGCATTCCTTGAAGCAATCAAGGCATCGACAAGCGAAATGGACGAATGCGATGTTGTAGTGCCCCGTAATAAGGTTGCCGAGTTTATAAAGTATTCCCACGATATTTCAAAGCAAATCGGTATCCGTATTCCGAGCTTTGGTCACGCAGGCGACGGAAATCTCCATATTTATGTCTGCCGTGATAAATTAGAGGAACAAGAATGGAAAACCAAATTAAATAAGGCGTTTGACCTTTTGTATAATAAGGCAAACGAACTAAAGGGCTTTGTTTCGGGTGAACACGGCATAGGATATGCTAAAAAAGAGTTTATGAAAAATACCTGCGGAGAAAATCAAATTGAGTTTATGCGAGGCATTAAAAAGGTTTTTGATAAAAATAATATCCTAAACCCCGGAAAATTGTTTTGATGATAGTGGATAGAAAGTAGTTTACAGCAGCATACGATAATGTAAAATGTCAAAAAGCTGCTTTGATGTGCTATGCAAACAAGCACCTCCTCACAGGTCTAATTAAGATAAGAAAAATATGAAAAGATAAAATTAAAATAGATTTTGTGTGAGATAATGCTTGCATTTTTGTGTTCAAAATTTGCGTCGCAGTAAACAAAGAAAAGGGGAATAGGAAGATAAAAATCTTAAAGGGATTTTATCTTTCAAATTCCGCAAATAAATCGAAATTTGCCCGTATGGGTCTTGTATGGGTCAAAAACGGAAAAATCATATTGAAAATAAATGAAAAGCACCGTATAAACAGTTAGTTTATGCGGTGCTTTAATAATGAATAATGCTTATATCAAGCTAAAAGTGCGAGAGATAAAGCCATAAAAAAAGAAGAACCCCGATTACGCAAATTGCGTGTCGAGGTTCTCGACTGGTCCGAGTGACGGGACTTGAACCCACGGCCTCTTGACCCCCAGCGTTCCCTATAAAGTTCAAATAGTCATCTTCGGCGCTTTGTAGCCGTTTCGTTTATAACGATATGCTTTCCTGCGCTTTTGTTTTCATATATTCCGCTACGTTTTTTTGTCGTATGGGTCACGGTATGGGTCAAAACACTGTTCAAATTTTGAGGTGCAGTAAACAAAGAATAGGATGAAAATTATTATTTTTTCTAATTACTTTGATGTGGGAAGTGAGAGTAATTTTCTGACACGACTTTGAATATGCTTTTCAATCGCTGTTAAGCGTTCTTCGGGTAAGTTAATGCTTGAATGACGAGTGAATTTGAAATCAATCAGTTTCCGAAGTTGATTCTTTTGTTTTGCCCCTATTACCTCTGCACAAATGCTCTCGTATGATACACCGTATGGATTGGAACGGGTTTTTGCGTAGGAATCCAAATTTTTTATATCGTCATCCATAGCATAATTGAAAAGCGATAAACCGTTATCAAAGATAGGTGCAGGAGCAATGATTTTACCTGTATGATTATCACGAAGCAGACCAAAATTTCCAAAATGACGGTCTTCGTTATAAATTACCGCATCAAAAATGAGCATACTTTTAAGTGCTTCTGAAAACTCGGCTCCAAGTGATTCGTAAAAATCAAGGCAACCTTTAATACCGCTACCTTTTACAATTCTGCCGACTGATATAAATGAGGTGTCAATATCGGTGAAAATTTTGCATTTGGATGCCAAAATTCCTTTCCAATTTTCTAAAGCATATTCGACAGCATCAAGTTCCATTGCCTTCGCAATTTGGCAGGCGTAATATTCCGAATACGGCTCATTTCCGGCGTTGGCAGAACCTTCGGTGCCACCTTTATATAGATAGATGCCGTCATCCTCTATAAACCGCCATGCTTTGCGAAGCATACCTTGTGTTGTAAGTTCAGGGGAGGTGGTAAACGCCTTATTAGCCGTGCCGACACCCGTATAAGCAACCAATGACAAAACTTCGGAAAAACGGTTTTCATAAAGGTTATATTCTTTGAAAGTTCCCTTAAAGTCAGATGGTACAACCCAGAAACTATCATTGAGTGAAAGCCCTTTGCAGACATCAATAATGCCTTTGGTATTGTTATAACTTAATCCAAGCGTTTTTAATATTTCGTCAACAAAGGCACGGTTTTTTGGAATCACTCTGTGTTCTAACCATCGGAGTATGCCGTCGTCAGATAATTCCAAATCCAAAGGAAACACATCTTTCATATTTTCGTTTATGGATAAAATGTGCGATTTTAAGCCCTCTAAACCTTTTTCTTCTAATGTGAAAGTTAATAATTCATCATCGTATAATCGGAGGGAATAGGTATTATTCATCGGTGTACTCCTTTCTTCTAAAAACATATTTACATCCTTGCCGAGTGCGGCTGATATTTTGATAAGCATATTAAGGGTTAAGTTTTGTGTACCACTTTCTATTCGGCAGATATTCGAGCGCTGTGTCCCTATTAAACTTGCCAATTCCGCTTGCGACATTTGCTTTTCAAGCCGTGCTTCGGTAAGTTTTGATATGATTTGCTGTCTTGATTTTATGATATCATCTTCGCTCAAAATATCCACCGCCAATATTTTTTGTATTTTCTTGACATATGTTATCATATATGATAACATATGTCAAGAAATATCATTATCTATTATTAAATCTTTTTAATCTAAATGCAGTTGCATCACCGAATTTCGGCCAATTTTGTTTCTTTTCTTCTGTCATATTCGGTGCATATTTAAAGTCTTTACATGTTACGGGTTTACCAAAACATTCTTCTTTTTTATATGATAAGCAATTTTTACAAGTATAATTTTGATCAGAATTGCTTTTCGCTTTGTAATCTTCATCTTTATTTGTTAAATTATTAGCTGTAAAAGATTCTTCAACTTCTTCTGCTATTTCAGATGTACCGGATACGATTTCTTTTTCACTCGAAATATTTTTATTTGAAAATTCGGAATTCATGTTTGATGTTATATATCCCATTTTAAGTAGTTGCGATGTGATTGCCCCGGTGCTTCTATTATGCAGTTGGGCAATTTCTTTAATGCTAAATCCTTTATCAATCTCTTGCTTTAGTAATTCTTTTTCTTCAACATCCCATTTTTGTCCCAACCTTGTGTATTTTTGAGCCGTTTTGTTTTTGCTATCTTGTTTTGATTTAAAATAATTTAACATTTGATTGAAACTATTTTTGCTTTCCTTACTAACGCCGGTTATAACTTCTCCGGAGAAATAATTAACATTAGAGCAAAATGCGTTTAGTGTTTCAATGAATAAATTCAAGTCATATTTTGCATTACCTTTTGGAAATTTGGGAGGTTCGGGAAAAACAAATGCTTTTTCATTCGGAATTAATAACGATTCATCAATTATTTCATATTGATTGTTATCAAAACTTTTTTCTATTATTGGAGATTCATTTTCTCGTTCAGTGACAGCATAGATAATTTGAGATAAATCAAGTTTTTCAAGAATTACATTTAAATGCTTAACAGGAAAACCGGTTTTGTATTTTTGTGTATTGTAGTCAATATATAATTTATATCCAAAGTATTTGCTGAAAATCAAAGCATCATTACCGATAATTTCATAAAAGAAACCGCTTTTTTGAATGATAAGTTTATTTAAAGCTTTGCCACTATCAGACATATGAATCAATCCCTTAACAAATATTTCAGAACAAATGTTCTATAATTGTATTATAATTGTGCTACAAAAAATTGTCAAGTAAATAATTTGATTTGTTTTCGCAATATTTCCAATCAACAATTTGAAAAGAGAATTTGACTTATCGGTTAAAATAGTATATAACACAGTTAGAAAGTATGTTTCGGGACTTGAAGATAAAGGTTTAATAAGCATCAATCATACAAAAATAATAACGAAAGACGGGCAAAAACAAAACGGAAATCTGCTATACAAGATACGACCTATGCATGAAGTTTTAAGTGATTATTACGGTCAGCAGATGATAAGATTTTCGGGATAATTCGAGGTCGTTTTGATAAGCAGGAGAAAGGCTTGGCGTCGCAAACGCCATTTTGCCGACTAACATCGGACGGCAACGCCGACCGTTAGGGGCTTTTGGTGTTTTGCTACTGGTTGACAACCTGTTTGGAATTTTTCAAAACCGGTTGACAACCGCCTCCCGTAAAGCCCGTGTTTAAGGGAAATATAAAGGGGTCAAGCAATAAAAAATGATCCAATTATATAAAAAGAGCAGACCGCTTAGTCTGCTCTAATGTAACACAATGTCTTTACTTTTGATGTTTTTTAATGATGAGGCGTTAATAATTTAAAGGTTACTTATATCGACTTCGTATTTGAAATTTTCGGGAAATTCAGGAGGAGTATAGAAAGCAATCATATAAAAAGGTAAATAGGTAATGTCGTTATCATTCTCTATATTTCCCTTGCAAAAAACGATACTTTTGCCAAACTTCCATTCAGACACGGAACGGATTTTATCAAGAGCACGGTGCGTTTTATAGTCTTTACCCGATTTGATTTCTATTAAATCGATCTTCATACCGTTTTGGATAGCGAAATCAATTTCGCCGTGTTTTGCAGAGTCAAAATAGTAAAGTGTAAAACCGTTTGTCTTTAATTGCTGTGCCATAACATTTTCCAAAATGCTTCCGAGATTGATATCAAGATTTCCCCTTAAAATATCAAACTGTATATTTTCCATACATGCGGCGCAAAGTAACCCTACATCATTTTGAAAAAGCTTAAACAAACTGTGCTTTTTATTGATTTCAAGCGGCGGTTGCGGTGCATCAACATTATAACAAGGTAAAGCAACGCCGGCATTGGAAAGCCACATAAAACTGTTGCGGTAACGCTCCAAACGGGCATTTTTATCTATGGAATTAACATAAAATCGTCTGTTGTTATCGTTAAGTTGCGACGGAATACTGTCAAATACTGCTTGGATTTTAGGTTTGTCCGAATTATCCGAATATTTTGATATATCCAAACGGTACTGTTCGAGAATTTCATGCTGAAAAGCGATAACCTTTCCAATATCGTGTGTGTTTACAAAAATTTGTACGGCTTCCGGCATACCTCCTACAACTATATAGTTGTAGAACAGTTTGTTCATTGTTTCATGAATGGAATTGCTTACAGGTGTAAGTGTTTCATAACATTTTTTCAAATGTTGAATGGTACTTTCCTGTACACCGTTTGCCCAAAGAAATTCTTCAAAATCCATAGGATACATCCGGTATAGTTCTTCAAACCCAACCGGATAAGAAGGAACATTTTTCATTTTAACACCGAGTAATGAGCCTGATTCGATATAGTCAAACCGACCGTCCTCTACCAAAAATTTAATGGCGGCACGGGCATTTGGACATTCCTGTATTTCATCTAATAAGATGAGTGTATTAGACGGTGTCATTGGTTTTTGAACGAAAGCCGTAAGATTTGTTATTATTGTATTGGCATCCAAACTGTCTTCAAATATGGCTTTGGCGGAAGGCTCGGTTATGAAATTAAGTTCAACAAAATTTTGGTAAGTCTTTCCGAATTCACGAACAAGAGTAGTTTTGCCGATTTGCCTTGCACCTATAATGCACAATGCTTTGTGATTGCTTTGCTTTTTCCACTCATGCAGTTTTTCATACGCTTTCCTTTTTAGCATAGATTTCACCTCAATTTATAGTTTGCACAAAAATTGTAACATAATTCTTAAACTTTGTCAATACGGTTGTAACATAATTTTCAAAATTCAATAGATTTTTTAATACATACCCATTCAAAATTTGCGTCGCAGTAAACAAAGAAAAGAGATTTTCTCTGGATATTTGTAAAAAGATGTGGTAATGTGTTTAACTTGAAAAAAGGAGGAACGATAACTATGGCAAAAAAGAGAGCCAACGGAGAGGGCAGTATCAGAAAGCGTAAGGACGGAAGATGGGAGGGAAGATATACCGTCGGGTATGATTCAAAGAGCGGTAAACAGGTTTTTAAGAATATTTTGGGCAAATCTCAGGCAGAGGTGAGAGATAAATTAAAATCGGCTATTGAGGAATCCAAAAAACTCGATTTTAACAAGTCTGGTAAGTACACACTTGCCAAATGGATAAGGATATGGTATGAGGTGTATATAAAAAATTCCATTCGTGAAACTACGGCGGAATATTACCGTAACTATATCGAAAATCATATTATACCCCATCTTGGCAGTACAAAACTTGAAAAACTGACTACTGTTCAAATTCAAAAGGCGTATAACGAAATAAAAGACCACGGCAGGATACAAAAGTATGATGGCATGAAAAATTTGGCTTTAAGCAACCGAACTGTAAGAGGTATTCATATAATACTTCACGAATGTTTAGAACAGGCAGTAAAGGAACGGCTTATATGGTATAGGCTGACGAGAGCCGAACCCGTTATGGTTCCGCTCTAAGCCTTTCCCCGTCTGCTTTGCGTTCGTTTTTGAAAGGCGTCAGCCTTTCTGCAAACTTACGGCTTCGCATACGAAAAAATCTTATGGCAGGAACTGCGAAGCACCTGCCGAATAGAAAATTTCGATAAAGTGCGAAGTCGAAAATCGCAGGTATACTGGCGTATTCGGAGATTTGAGGCAAAGCAGTTTGCAAAATTTTCATTTGTCAGGCGTGACGGGTTCGACTCTTGTCAGCCTAACCCCGCAAACGGTTGCAGAGTACCTGCAAAAGAGAAAAAAGAAATGAAAACACTTGCGGCTGAAAATATATCCGCATACCTAAAAGCAGCAAAAGAGTGGGGAGTACTTCCTATGTTCTATCTTGAACTTACGAGCGGACTGCGGCGAGGTGAATTAGTAGCACTTCTTTGGTCGGATGTAGATGTAGAAAATAGAACAATATCTGTTACAAAATCTGCAACACGCTTAAAGGGTGAAGTTAAAGTTACAAGTCCAAAAACAAAAAACTCAATAAGAAAGATTATACTTCCAAAATCTACCATTGACCTACTAATCGAAGAACACGAACAGCACCCGACAATCCCTATATATTCCCGTCGCCTGTAAACGGAGGAATGCGAGGTCCTGACTGCACAGGAAGAATACACAAAAAGTTATTGAAGAAAGCAGGACTTCCCGACATCAGATTTCACGACCTGAGGCACACCTACGCAACGTTTGCACTTCAAAACGGGGTGGATATAAAGACACTATCTGAAATACTCGGACACTACTCGGCAGGGTTTACGCTCGACACCTACACCCACGTAACAACCAAAATGCAACAATCCGCCGCAGAGAAAATGGAGAATTTTATGGAAAAGGTGTCGTGAAACTTTGATAAAAACACAGAGTGCATAAAGGTTTTATCTGCCATCTAAAATAATTAGTTTTCAAATTTTGAAGATACATCTAAATTTTCCCAGATGAGTCTTGAAACGGAAAATCACACTAAAAACAAATGCGAAATACCGCTTAAACATCACTGCTTAAGCGGTATTTCAATGATCAGAGCATTCATAACGGACTGTGAAAACAAAATAAAACCAATGTTTTTGGTGACGAACAGTCATATTCAGTAAAAATCTTCGTTTGTTGATAAGTCATTCAATATTTTACTAAATTTCATATATTGCACCAAAAGAAAAAATGAAAGAAATTGCTATTGAAATCAAAAGGCTAAAATGTGATTTCAATAGCGATTTCTCTTATGCATTAACTAATTGATGAGAAAAGTTCTTTTCAGATTGAGAAACTTTGTCTTTCTTTGCTATAGTGTACTTTTTTATTTTATCTTTTTTCGCTTTCCCTTTCACAACGAGTACAAAGTATCCTGTCATAATAAGCATCATATTCGGCAATGGAGCCACATTGGGGACAAATTTTGCACATAATATCTTTCTCTTTATAAATTATGCTTCGTATTGGTAAAATTTAAAAAATGCTCTAAATGTTACTCCTTATCCTAAATGATTTCGCAATAGTTTTCAAAAAATATGATGAATTTTTTGTTTATTTTTCCTGTGTTAATACCGTATTCTTGATTATGAGAAGACAGTATGATATAATGAAATAACAATTTTTAATTTGCATTTTTTATTAAATTTTTTAACTATGTCATGCATAACAATTACATTGAAAAATTGTTAAAAGAAATCATTAAAATCGAGGGAAAAATGATGGAAAAATACGATGCATTTTACAACAAAAAGTTTTCTGGTTGGGATAGTGACGATATAATAGAATTGAAAGTTGATTATCTAAACAATTGCCAAGGAATAAAAGCTTTTGCGCACTTTTCTTATAATTGTGAATATTTTCATGTGCGTTTAATGACAATCGAAAAAAATTATATATCAGCAGAAAAAGGGAGCCTCGGTTCTCCAAGTTTAGATAGTTGCTTGGAATTCTTTTTTTCTCCTTGTAATGATGGTAGATATATAAATATTGAATTTAATTCCAATGGGTGTGCATATATTGGAATCGGTTCAGGGATTCACGATTTAATAAGGTTGATCCCGGAAGAAAGCATTGAACTACTTTTTTCTTATGTTATAAAAACAAATATGTTTGGCTGGGAAATTTCATACAAAATTAGTTTCGAGTTTATCAGAAGATTGTTTCCGGATTTTAATATTGATAAAACAAGTGAAATGCGTGCAAATTTCTATAAATGTTGTGAAAACAAAAACAATACGCATTTTCTTTCATGGAACAGGGTGAATTCCAAAAATTTCACATTTCATTCTCCAGCCGATTTTGGATTAATTAAGTTCAAAAAGTAAATTAGTGGTAAGTCCGTTATATATTTATTTTCTATCTTTGTACCCTGCCACTGCCGTTGCCTGCGGCTAATTTTTCAACTTCTGTTACGGTAACACGGTTAAAGTCGCCCTCGATACTATGTTTAAGAGCCGATGCGGCTACTGCAAATTCTATTGCATCCTTACTCTGTTTACCCGAAAGCAAAGAATAGATGAGACCGGCACCAAAACTATCGCCACCGCCTACACGGTCAACAATGTGTAGGTGGTATTCTTTTGAAAAATTATAATCGGTGCCGTCATAAAGCATTGCTGCCCAGTCGTTATCGTTGGCACTAATCGAAGAACGAAGAGTTATGGCTACCTTTTCAAAACCGAATTTATCGGCAAGTTGCTTTGCAACACTCTTATATCCCTCTTTATTGAGCTTTCCGCCGTTAATGTCGGTGTTCTCTGCCTCAATACCGAAAACATCTTTTGCATCTTCTTCGTTTGAAATACAAACATCAACATACTTGCAAAGCTCGGTCATTGCCTTATTTGCCTGCTCTCTTGTCCAAAGTTTTCCTCTGTAATTTAAGTCGCAGGAAACCTTTACATTATGCTCTTTTGCTTTTATGCAAGCCTCTTTGCAGATTTCGACCATATCTCCGCCAAGTGCCGGAGTAATACCCGTAAAGTGGAACCAATCGGCACCTTCAAATATCTTATCCCAATCAAAATCGTCTTTACTTGCGGTTTGAATTGAAGAATGTGCTCTATCGTAGATACAAACCGAGCCACGCTGAGATGCACCTTTTTCGAGATAATAAATACCTACTCGCTCACCGCCACGGGCAATATAGTCCGTATCAACACCAAAATATTTTAAAGAGTTTACTGCGGCTTGACCTATTGCATGGGCAGGAAGTTTCGTTACATATCTGCTTTCCATTCCGAAATTTGCAAGAGATACTGCAACATTGGCCTCTCCGCCACCAAAGGTTGCCTGCATTTGGTCGTCTTGAAAAAACCTATAATAGCCGTTTGGGGCGAGTCTTAACATTATTTCTCCGAAAGTTATGATTCTCATTTTTATTACTCCTTTAAACTTAACATATATTTATTCATCGTTTCAGCAACGATTTTACTTCTTGCAACAGCCTCAACTACTGTCCTTGAGCCGTTAACTACATCACCAGATGCAAATATTCCGGGTCTGCTGGTGTTTCCGTATTCGTCTGCAATAATCAAGCCTCTTTTATTTACCTCTAAACCGTAGGTGCTGTTTACAATAACATTTCTCGGACCTTGGCTGATAGCAATGATAACGGAATTTGAAGTATATAGTTTATTTGAATTCTTGATTTCATTTAAATTACCATTTTCTTCTTCTGTAACATCCATAAAAACCACACCGTTGTCTAAAATTTCAACGGTTTTTTTATTAAACTCAAACTTAATACCTTCAAGTTTTGCATACTTGTATTCATAATCGCTCGCGGAAACATCCTTTGTCAAAGAAAAACAAGTTACATTTTGGCTTCCGTTTCTTATTGCAGTTCTTGCGACATCAATAGCCGCATTTCCCGCACCAATTATGTTGACATTTTCGCCGAGTTTATATACATTAGGATTATTTAAATAATGAATCGCATAGTGAACATTGCCAAAAGTTTCACCTTTAATCTTTAGGGTGTTTGCTTTCCAAACACCCGTGCCAATAAATATTGCTTTATAACCGTCCCTAAATAGATCATCAACACTTATTGCATCACCAATACGAATATTTGGTCTTATTTTTATTCCTTTCAAATCCAAGTGGCGAAATTGTAAATCGTCAAGTACACTTTTAGGAAGTCTAAATTCGGGGATGCCGTAACGAAGAACTCCTCCGATTTTATCTTTGCTTTCAAAAATAGTAACTTGGTAACCGTATCTTGCAAGAATTATTGCAATGGTAAGACCGGCAGGGCCAGAGCCTACAATGGCAACTCTTTTTCCGTTTGAATTGGCAGGACCTTTAACCATTTTAGGTGCATAGGCGCTTGAAATATAGTTTTCTATTGCAGAAAAATGAACCGGCGTTCCTTTATTACCTAAAATACAGTTGCCCTCACATTGTTTTTCGTGATTGCATATCAAACTGCAAACCGTTGTTAAAGGATTATTTAGAAAGAGTATCTTGCCTGCTTCGTCTAATTGGTTTGATTTTAATAACCGAATCACTTCGGGTATAGGTGTGTTTATTGGACATCCTTTTTGGCAGGTTGGGTTTTTACATTGGAGACAACGATTTGCCTCATCAAGAATATGCAGTGCCATTATTTACCATTCGTCCCTTTGAGCGCTTCTTTCACAAAGAAACTACCGCCTATTGCCGCTATCTTATCAAACTGTAAAAATTCATCTAAATTGGATCTGTCTACACCGCCCGTAGGAATAAACTTAACCTGCGGAAAGGGCGCTGAGAGGGCTTTAAGTGCCTTTAAGCCGCCATATACATTTGCAGGGAAAAACTTAACGGTAGTAATACCAAGGTCAAGGGCTGCCATTATCTCGGTAGGTGTTACGCAACCTGGGTAATACGGTATATTTCTTTCCTTACAGAGTTTTGCTACCTCTACCGAAAGACCGGGGGAAACGATAAATTCGCATCCTAAATCTAGTGCTTGTTTGCACTGCTCGGCGTTTATTACCGTTCCTGCACCTATTGACATATCGGGGTAATTCTTTATTGCATACTCGATTGCTTCTTTTGCACAAACGGTACGGAATGTGATTTCAGCACAGTTAATGCCATTATTCTTTAGTGCCGTTAAAATTTTATCGGTTTCCGATAATTCTTTTATTACTACTACGGGTATAAATTTTTCCATTTTATATTTCTCCTTAAATTATTTATAGCGTTACACCGTCTTTGAATATTGCAATTTCGGTTTTATCAAGAAGTTCGGACTTTGTCTTTTTGCCCGAACAAACATCTATAACAAAATCGAAAAATTTTTCTTTTATATCTTCGCCGTCAAGAAGTCTGCCTGCGTTAAAATCTATCCAAGTTTTTTTCTTATCATATAGCGGAGTATTGCTTGAAATCTTGATAGTAGGAACGGGACAGCCAAACGGCGTTCCTCTGCCTGTTGTAAAAAGTACGAGTTGACAGCCACTTACCGCCAAAGCATTAGAGGCAACAAGGTCATTTCCGGGTGCTTGCAACAGAGATAAACCTTGTTTTTTTATCGGCTCGGCGTAAAGTAGCACATCTTCAACTACTGCACTTCCGCCTTTTTGAACACAACCGAGCGACTTATCCGCAATAGTTGTAATTCCCCCCGCTTTATTGCCGGGGGACGGGTTTTCGTCGGTCTTTTCACCGTATTTCGTAAAGTATTCTTTGAAGTTGTTAATTAAGTCTACTGTTTTATAAAATAGATTTTCGGTTCGGCATCTATTCATTAAAATGGTTTCAGCGCCGAACATTTCGGGAACTTCGGTCAGCACTGTGCTACCGCCCTTTGATATAATCATATCCGAAAATGAGCCCACAAGCGAATTTGCGGTAATACCCGAAAAACCGTCCGAACCGCCGCATTTAAGACCGATTTTAAGTTTGCTTGTGTCTTGCATCGTTCTGATGAATTTATCGGCATAAGAGCATAACTCTTTTACAAGTTCAATTCCCTTTTCAATTTCGTTTTCTTCGTCTTGTGCGATTAAAAATTTAACTCTTTTGCTGTCGGTTTCGCCTAAATATTTTTTAAGTTCTCCTATATTGCCGTTTTCACAGCCCAAGCCTACGACCAAAACGGCACCTGCATTCGGGTGGTTAATAAGTCCCGATAAATACTTTAAGGTATTTTCCATATCACCGCCAAGTTGCGAACAACCGTAGGGGTGATTATATGAATAAATGCCGTCAATGTTTTCGGTTTTATATTGCTTTGCGCCGTTTTCGATTGCTTTAACAACCGAGTTTACACAGCCGACAGTAGGAATTATCCATACCTCGTTTCTTATCCCGACATCGCCGTTTTCACGCAAGTAACCCATAAAGGTTTTATATTCGGTTTCCGTTATTTCGTTAAAATCGGGGTTATATGTATAGTCAAGTTTTCCTGCAACATCGGATTTAAGGTTATGCGTATGAATATGCCTTCCCTTTTTTATATCCTCTTTTGTGCTTCCGATAGGATAACCGTATTTTATAACCTTTTCGTCTTTACTTATATCCGAAAGAGCGATTTTATGTCCCATGGGAATATCGTCTAATAGGGTTATATTACCAATTATTTCGCCTTTTTTAAGGTTTTCGAGTGCAACGGCGACATTATCCTTTTCGTTTATCTTAAAATATTTCATTTTAGTCCTCTAAAATATATTTTACAGCACTTGACGGGCTTTGCTTTATCTTAACAAGATAGTTTGTTACATCGCTTACAAAATTATCGTATTTTGTTAAATCTTCGCCCCAGAAATCAATGTTTGAAGCAATTACTTTTACATATTCTTCTTCCGTTTTTACCGAATTTTCAGCAAAGATTTTTAAGACATCAGCGTTATCGTGAATAACATACTGCGTGCCGTCATTTCGTTTATTGTAAAGTCCGTCTTCTCTTAAATCAGACGAACAGTAGAAAGCCAAAAGACCTGCGAATGAGAATGTTAAAAGCTTTGGAATTTTACCGTTTTTATTATAGTTATCCTCAAATGACGGCAAAACTCTCGCTTTCCATTTTGAAACGGAATTAAGAGAAATCGACAAAAGTTCGTGGTCGATAAAGGGGTTATCAAATCTTTCGTAAACACTGTTTGCAAAGTCCCTAACCTCGTTTATCGGCAGTGGCACCATCGGTACAATTTCGGTATCTACAATTTGTCTTGCCATTTTACCGAAAATCTCGTCCTGCATCATATCTCTTACAATATTTTTACCGCCAAGATAAGACACCAAAACACTTGCCGTATGAGCGCCGTTAAGTACCCTTACTTTTCTGTCCTTATAGGGCTTTACATTATCGGTAAATATAACGGGCAGATTTGCTTTTGCAAAGGGAAGTTCTGCCGATATATCCTTATCGCTTTCAATTACCCAAAGACCGAACGGCTCACCTATATCGACTAAATTATCCTCGTAGCCAAGTTCTTCGCAAACCTTATCTGCATAACCTCTCGGATAGCCCGTTACTATTCTGTCTACCAAAGTTGAACAAAATACATTTGCACTTTCAAGCCAATTCTTAAATTCTTCGCCTAAATTCCAAATATCGCAAAGTGCCATAACGCAACGCTTTAATTCTCTGCCGTTATAGTCGATAAGCTCAACGGGGAGCATAATAAGTCCTTTTTCTTTATCTCCCTTAAAGTATGTAAATCTTTCATATAAAAACTTTGTGAGTTTACCGGGGTATGTATTCGGCAAATCTTCAAAATGGTCGTTTTCGTCAAGAGTTATACCTGCCTCGGTGGTATTTGAAATAACAAAACGGAGAGTATCAAGATGCGAAAGAGCCATATATTCATCAAAATCGTCCTTTGCGTCAAGCACTTTTTCAACACTTTTTACTATTCTCGGCTCATTTATAACCTTGCCGTCTTTTCTGCCACGAAGCAAAACGGTATATAGATTGTCCTGCTTTTTGAACAAATCTAAATTACCGAATGAAATCGGCTTTATTATTGCAATATTACCGTCAAAATTGGTCTTTTCGTTTAGTATATCTATAAAGTAATCGGCAAAGGCTCGAAGAAAGTTTCCCTCGCCGTACTGCATTACCTTTATAGGTCTTACATTTGTTTTGGAATTCGAAAAAGTTACATTGTTAATTGCATTCATACATCATTCACCTCATAATTTGTGTAAATACTTACATTTTTATTATAATTGCTTTTCCCCAAATGTCAATATACGGTTGACATTTTGTGAAATATAAAGTAATATTATTGTGTAAACTCTTACAATAAAGGTGCGATTATATGAATATTTATGACATTGCTGAAAAGTCGGGCGTATCAATCGCTACGGTTTCAAGAGTCTTGAATAATAGCCCACGAGTCAGTGCAAATACAAAAAAGAAAGTATTATCTGTGATTAACAGGGAAGGCTATGTTCCAAATGTTTTTGCAAGAGGTCTCGGATTAGACAGCATCAGACTAATTGGAGTAATGTGTACAGATATTACGGATTATTTTTACGCAAAAGCCGTTGCCGATATTGAACGACTCTTAAAAGAAAAAAATAAAGATATCGCACTTTGCTGTACAGGTGACGATTTATTGGAAAAAAAGATCAGAATTGCAGATATGGTAAATCGTAGGGTAGATGCGATAATTCTTATCGGCTCCGCATTTAAGGAAAAAAATTATAACCAACATATTTGCAATGCTGCAAAAAGCGTGCCGGTTATAATTATAAACGGATATATAGACTTGCCGAATGTTTATTGTGTTGTATGCGATGAGTTTGGCGCAGTTAAAGAAAATGTGATTGCGCTGTCAAAACAAGGATGTAAAGAGATTTTATATCTTTTTGATGTATCTACATATAGCGGAAACCAAAAAATGTACGGATATATTGAGGGATGCAAATTGTGTAATTTCCCAAAAGAAAACCTGCATATTGAAAAAGTAGAGCATACTGTAACCGATGTTGAGCGCAAGATTAATCAGTTGATTTCAAATAATGTGAATTTTGATGCTATTGTAGCGTCTGACGATATTTTAGCTGCTGCTGCATTGAATACTTTACAAAAAATCAATAAGAAAATGCCGATAATCGGATTTAATAATTCTATTATTTCCGAATGCACATATCCTGCATTGACAAGCGTTGATAATATGATTGAAACTATGTGCCATACTGCTGTCCGTTTAATTGACGATTTGTCCGAAAACAAAAAGGTTCCGAATAAAACGGTAATCTCGGCAACACTTGTTGAAAGAGATACTTTCAAAAAAGATTGCAGTTATTAAAATTTTGAGGGGAGAATGTTCATTATGCAAATTATTAACGATAATTTTTTACTGAAAACCGCAACAGCGAAAAAACTTTATAATGTCGCAAAGGATATGCCTATTATCGACTATCACTGCCATATAAATCCGAAAGAGATAGCCGAAAATAGAAAGTTTGATAATATTACTCAGGTATGGCTCGGCGGAGACCACTATAAATGGCGCCTTATGCGTTCAAACGGCGTAGACGAAAACGAAATAACGGGCAATGCTGACGATTTTACAAAGTTTCTGCGCTTTGCTGAAATGTTGCCGAAAGCCATAGGCAACCCTATGTATCATTGGTGCCATCTTGAACTTAAAAGATACTTCGGTTTTGACGGTGTTCTGAACGGTGATACGGCAAAAGAGGTTTATGACCTTTGCAATAGGAAACTCCAAAACGACGATATGACCGTCCGTTCAATAATTGAGAAATCAAATGTTAAAATGATAGGCACTACCGATGACCCTATTGATGACCTTAAATGGCATAAAATCTTAAAGGAAGATAAATCCTTTAAGACCGCCGTTTGCCCGACATTCCGTCCCGATAAAGCCGTAAATATTGATAAAGTCGGCTTTACCGATTACATAAAGAAATTATCCGAAATATCGGAAATAGATATTAAAACCATTGATGATGTAAAAGATGCTCTCTCAAAGCGTCTTGATTTCTTCTGTGATATGGGTTGTAAGGCAACCGACCACGGACTTGACTATGTTGTTTATGAGCCGACTACGGGCTTTGCCGTAAACGATATTTTCAAGAAAGCAATGAACGGCGAACATATTACACAACTTGAAGCCGACCAATATAAAACCGAACTAATGCTCTTTTTAGGTGAGAAAATAGCCGAAAAGGGAATAGTAATGCAACTTCACTACGGCGCACAACGAAATACAAATGATATAATGTTTAATAAGCTTGGTGCCGATACGGGATTTGACTGTATTTCGGTTAAAAACTGCGGTGAGGCACTGACGGGCTTTCTTAATGCACTAAACAAGAAAAACAAACTGCCGAAAACAATTATATATTCGCTTAACCCTAACGATAACGAACTTATTGATACTGTGCTCGGCTGTTTCCAAGGTACAGAGGCGCAAGGCAAAATTCAGCACGGCTCTGCTTGGTGGTTTTCTGATACAAAAAGCGGAATGGAAAATCAGCTTAAATCCCTTGCAAACCTTTCGCTTCTCGGCAACTTTGTAGGAATGTTAACCGACTCCCGCAGTTTCCTTTCCTACACACGCCACGAGTATTTCAGGAGAATACTTTGTAACCTAATAGGCGAATGGGTAGAAAACGGCGAATATCCAAATGATGCAAAAACGCTTGAAACTATCGTTAAAGATATTTCGTATAATAATGCGGAAAAATACTTTGATATTTAATAAATTTAAGGTATTAAATCGTTACAAGCGAATTTATTTCCAATCTTTCCATCCCACATCTTTGTCTTTTTCTATTGGCAGATTTGTAATGCTTTTTTTATTTTCTGCTATTTGGTTTTCTTCATCCGATGAATCTTTAGTGTATTGCTCTTTTGATTCAAAATAATTTTTATCTTTGTCGCAATTATTATCGTTTGGTATTATAGAAGATTTTTTATTGTGCTTTGATTCGGTGTTATCGGGATAATCTTTTTTATCAGAATGAGAATTTTTAATGTCTTTTGGGTTATATGTATAATCAGAGGTTTTGTTCACAGTTTTATCTTGCTTACATGAAACCAATAATAGTATCGTAATAATTATTAAACAGTACATAATAGTTTTGTATCTCATATATTTGACACCTCTAATTTATATTTTATATGCAATGATAAAAAAAGCAAGTGGCAAATTACAATTATTATATGAAAGGAAAAATAGTTTTGTTCTATGGTAAGTAATATGAAAAATGATGTTTTTGAAGTAGAATATCAAATGATAGGATACGATGAATTGCATGCTATGCCCCATCACGATAATAGTATAGAAATTATACAAACATGGTCATCCGGCGGTTACTTTATTGTTAAAAATAATATTATTCCTATTGCTCCAGGGTCGGTTTTTATAATTAATGGAATGGAAACTCATTATTCAAATCCAATTGACATAAATAAATACAATCGTAGCAAGATAATTATTTCGAGTGATTTATTTATGAAGATATGCTCTTTGGCTAACATTGAAGATTTTACAAACCGTATTATTTTTAATGATTCCGGAGGATGCTTTTTACCGTTTGTATATAGTTTAAATCCAATAGATAATCTGTTTAGAAAAGCAAACGATGCTTTCAAAAACAACAAAGAATTTTCTATGGCGGAAATTGTCAGTAGTGTGTTGGAAATTTTATTATGCATTGATAGACATTTACAGGAAAGAGACACTTCTATTGATAAAACAATTTCTTCTGACACATCTATGACTATGCATTCAATAACAAATTATATTAATATGCATACCACATCTTGGAACGATTTTTCTTTAAAGAATATGGCAAGCGAATTGAATATCAGTCAATCGTATGCATCACACTTATTTAAGAAAATAACTAATAAATCTATAACAGAGCATATAACAGAATTACGCATTTCCGATGCTAAGAAACTATTAACTAATACAGATATGAAAGTGTATGAAATATCGGAAAAACTGAAATTTAATGATAGTAATACCTTCTGTAAAGTTTTTAAAAAGCATGTTGGTTGCTCACCAAAAACATATAGATTGAAAGAAGGAAATATAGGTTTTTAGTGATAGTAATACAATTATGACAAATTTGGAATATTTTTTTAGCATTTTTTTGCTATTTACAACAATGGTTACTAAGGGATATAATAAATATACAGGCGGTATCAGGCTGCGATTATAGATGGAGGTTAATATGACTTTTAAAAGAAAAATAGTATCAGTTGTTGCATGTTTCCTATGTGCATTATTGTTTTTTAGTGTATCATGCTTTGCCGAGAGCTATGGAGACAATGTGATAATAGATGATTTCAATGTTGTTGTTGGCGATGTTAACAATGATGATTTTATTAACTTGCTTGATCTTGTTTGTTTGAAGAAATATCTTGCGAAAGTAATTGATGATTCTAAAATTGATTTAGCAAATGCCAATTTGTATGTTGATACGGCAATAGATGCAAGTGACTTGTCGGAACTTGTTACAATGTTGTTGTCTATGTAATCTTTCACCTAACAATTGTATGCCTGGACAAATGCCTCTTGAAGAAGGGGCATTTGTTTCTATTATGGAGGAAATATGAAAAATAGATTATTATTCAATCGTTTGGGCTTAATGCTTGACTGTTCAAATAACGCAGTAATGAAGCTTGATCAAGTAAAAAATGTTATAAATATTTTAGAAAAACTAAATTACAATTACCTAATGATTTATACCGAAGATACTTATGAAATAGATAATCATGAGTATTTTGGTCATTTGCGTGGCAGATATACAAAAGCAGAGTTGAAAGAATTAGATGATTACGCATTTGAACATGGTATAGAGTTGATACCTTGTATCCAGACTTTAGCGCACTTAAGCCGATTGATGCGTTGGCCGGAATTTATTGCGGAATGTGATTGTAATGATATTCTATGTGCCGGTGAAGAATCTGTATATGCTTTGATTGACGATATGTTTTCTACTCTTGAGAAGTGTTTTCGCAGCCGAACCGTTAATGTCGGAATGGATGAAGCGGACTTTATAGGGCTTGGCAATTATTTAAAAAAGCACGGCTATAAAAATAGAATAGATATATTATTAGACCACTTGAATCGTGTATCCTCAATAGCACAAAAACATGGTTTTTCATTATTGATGTGGGGAGATATGTTTTTCAAATTAGTCGCAAATTTTGAGAAGGAAGACACGGAAAATAATCCGATTGGAACCGAGAAAACCGATAGTGTTGTTGGCTTTTACAATAACTTCATTGACAATAATGTTAGAGAAAAAATACCCGAAAACACAACATTGATTTATTGGGATTATTATTCGACTGATAAGGAACATTATGATAAGTGTATAAAAGCACATCAAAACCTGTCAAGTAATATTTGGTTTGCAGGTGGAATTTGGACTTGGACCGGATTCGTGCCGCATAATTCTTATTCGATAAAGGCTGCTCAAGCGGCAATCAAAAGTTGTCTTGAAAATAATGTACAAAATGTTTTAATAACTCTTTGGGGTGATGACGGGGCAGAATGTTCGCCATTTTCTATTCTTCCTGCACTTTTTTCTATATCTGAATTTGCGGTTGGAAACAATGATATTGATGATATCAAAGCTAAATTTAAAAATTGTTTTGGAATTTCTTTTGATGACTTTAATTTGATTGAACTGCCTCAAACTCCTAACACTTCTGGAAAACTGGTAAACGCAGATAAATATATGCTGTATAATGATTGCTTTAACGGTGTTTTTGATTGTTGTGTTACTGAAGGCGTCGGCAATCAATATAAAATGTGCGCCGAAAGAATTGATGCGGTCAAGGATAAAGGTCAATACTCATATATTTTTGATACTGCAAAAAATCTTTGTGAGGTATTGTCAATTAAATATGAAATTGGTGTTAGAACAAGGAAATCATATTTAGAAAAAGATTATAATAGTATGAAAGAGTTATTGTTAGAATATGATAAACTGATTGATAATCTTAATAGTTTTTATTTTGCTTTTGAACATCAGTGGATGTTAGAAAATAAACCGCAGGGCTTTGACATTCAAGACATCCGCATTGGAGGGTTGATTTTACGAATAAAACACTGTAAAAAACGGTTAGAGCAGTTTTTAAACGGTGATATTTGTAAAATAGAAGAATTGGAAGAACCTGTGCTTGATATTTCTGGTGATGGAATGAATATTACCGGCAAACCTATTGAGTATAATAAGTACAACAACTGGGCATTCAGTTCAACGGTTAATGTGATTTCTCCATTTGTTTAAGACGAGGGAATAATTATGTTGGTTATAAAAAATGCAAATTTGGTTATGACTGATCATTATATACCTGACGGTATAATAATCATTGAAAATGGAATAATCAAAGATTATGGTAAAAACATTACTATTCCGGATGATGCAGAAATAGTTGACGCAAAGGGACTTTATGTAGGACCGGGATTAATTGATATTCACACACATTCTGATGGTGAGACTTTTTTTACTGAAGATCCTGTGAAGGCCGCAAAAACGGTTCTTGATCACGGTGTTACAGATGTTCTTCCCGCACTTTATTTTAATGCTACAAAAAATGAACTCTTAGAACAAATTAAAAAAATTAAAACCGTTAAGGAAAAGGGAAACTCTCCAAATATTATTGGACTTTATATGGAAGCACCTTATCTGAATCCTAAATTTGGTTGTAACAAGGAAAATAATCCTTGGAAAAATCCTATAGATTCAAACGACTATATGCCGATTTTGGAAGAAGCGGGTGATTTTGCTAAAGTATGGTGTGTTGCCCCGGAAAGAGATAATATTAAACAATTTGTCATTGATGCAAAGAAAATAAATCCCAATGTGGTTTTTTCTGTTGCTCACAGCGAGGCAGAGCCATCTCAAATTGAAGAACTTATGCCTTACGGTCTTAAACTTGCGACACATCACACTAACGCCACAGGAACACTTTATAAATATCCTGAATGTCGATCTGCTTGTGTTGATGAAACGGCTCTTTATAATGACGGTATTTATACAGAACTGATTTGTGATAAGGTTGGAATTCATGTTGCTCCATATATGCTTAGATTGGTCAAAAAAATAAAAGGTGACGATAGAATTATTTTAATATCCGACGCATTTGTTGATCACGGACCGATACCGGATGATGACATATACAAAGGGGCGGATGATATCAATTTCGACTTTAGCGGAGAAATTGCAGGTTCAAAAATGATTCTTGATGGCCCTTGCCATAATATGATGATTCATACAGGTGCATCACTTTGTCAGGTATTTAAGTATGCCTCAACAAATCCGGCAACCTTATTAGGCCTTCATGACCGTGGTAGAATAGCAGTGGGAAACATTGCAAATTTAGTCATTGTTGATGCAGAGTTTAATGTCAAATCTGTCTTTTTAGCAGGTAAAAGTGTTAAATAAGATTGAATATAAAATATAAAAAAGGAAGATTGTTATGAAAGATTTTATTACTGATCCCGCAACAAGTTTTGATTTTTTGCCATCTGATTTTGTCCCGTTTAAGGACAAAAAGGTATGCGAATATGTTCGTAACCTTTCAGGGATTGAACTCGAAAAAAGGGAGCCGTGGTGGCATCCTGAATTTAATGTAAAGGTTATGATGAATCCGCATCCTGTACTCATTTCTACTTTATTTACTCGTCTAAAATCTGCTTCCGAAGAAGGAAGAACATTTACAATGATTCTCGGTAATCCGGAACCGGAAACATATATTCCGCTTGCACAACTTATCAACTATTTCAAGGTTGACTGTTCAAAGGTTCATCTTGTTGCAGAAGATGAATGGGCTGACCAAGACGGAAACATTGCCCCGATTACATATAAAGCAGGATTTGCTCATTCTCTTATTAAGTATTTCTATTATCAAATTGATGAAAAGCTCCGTATGCCTATGGAGAATGTTCATTTCCCGACAAATGCCAACATTAAGGATTATTCGAAGATAATTGATGATATTACTGATGGTAAGGGTGCTGATATAGCTTCTACTTCTCCCGGATGGGCAGGTCATATGGCTTTTGTTGATCCGATTCCTGAATTTATTGGAAACGGAGATATTGAAGAATGGCTTAATCAGCCGGCACAGATTGTTAAACTGCATCCGATGACTATCATGCAAAATTCTTTGAACGGAACTTTCGGACAGTCCGGAGATATTGCAAATGTTCCTCCGTGTGCTGCTACAATTGGTCCTCGTGATGTTTTGCGCGCAAGGGAGCGTATTGAAGTTCATGCACTTGCTACTTGTGGCACATTCTCTTCTTGGCAGAGAATGACAAGCCGTCTTTGCACTCACGGACCGATTACGCCATATATTCCGAGTACTATGCTGCAAACACAAAAGACTCAGGTTTATATTAGCGAAGAACTTGCTGCTCCGTTTGAATGTTGGGAGAAAGTCGGTTATTAATTTTTAAGGGCAGTCATTGACTGCCCTTTTTTAATCAATAATTTAATAGTTGAGGATTTATTATGAAAATTGAAGAACTTGACAAGAACTTTATAGTAAATACAAAGATCGGTCGTGAAGATATTGAATTTATAGATTCTACAATTGAACCATTTAAATTTTACGGAATAATTTATGAAAACAATAAATTCAGAAGAATACCGCAAAAAATTGCAGATTCAATTAGTGACGGAGTTTCTAAATTAAACACTAATACATCCGGTGGCCGTATAAGGTTTATAACAGATAGTCCATATATTGCAATTTCTGTGATTAATGATAATCCGCAAGAAATCGGAAGTATGGCGAGTCATATGACGGTAGCAGCAATATGCGGATTTGATATATATTCAAGAGAGTGTGGAAAAGAAGTTTATCAAGGCACATTTATGCCGCCGTACAATATGGCTGAAAGTTATGAAAATATTATTTATTTTCCATCCTCAAAAAGGAGAGAAATAACCATAAATTTTCCGCTATATTCTGATGTAAGTAAATTGTATATTGGAATACAAAAGGGTAGTGCGTTATTACCGCCAAACGAATATCAAATAGCAGAACCTATCGTTTATTACGGCTCATCTATTACTCAAGGTGCGTGTGTTACAAGACCGGGGTGTATATATCAAAATATTATTTCCAGGGATTTAAATTGTGATTATTTGAATTTAGGCTTTTCTGGAAACGCTAAAGCGGAAAAGACAATAGCAAATTATATTGCAAAGTTAAAAATGTCGGTGTTTATTTTTAATTATGATCATAATGCCACCGATGTTGATTTTTTGAATGCAACACATCAATCGATGTTTAATATTATTCGTCAGAGTAATCCGTATCTTCCGATAATTATTACAAGTCGCCCTAAAAAAAATCTCAATGATGATGAATTAAAAAGGTTGAATATTATAAAAAAGACATATCAAAGTGCTGTGAAAAACGGGGACAGCAATGTATATTTTATACCGGGAAATAAAATTTATGATGAGCAAGTTTCTCAAATAGCTCTCGTAGATAATTGTCATCCGGCGGATGTGGGTGCTTTATATATTGCCAAAAAGATAGAAAAAGAACTGAAAAGAATATTGTTATAACCGTAAAATTTTTTTATTTTTCGATTATGTGAGTTTATTTAATGACACGCAGAATAACAAAAATTGCATATTTTCATAGCATAATATTACATTGTCTAATTTGTTGAAATGTTATATAATATATTTGTAAAATTATTAATATATGTTTGTTTTGTTTAAACAAATTGGGGGATTCGTATGGATTTTAAAACACAAGCCACAGTTTTCGGCGATTATGATTTAATTGTGGCGGGCGGTGGACCAGCAGGATTTGGAGCTGCTTATGCGGCTGCTCGTGGAGGATTAAATGTGCTACTTTTGGAGGCAAACGGTTGTATAGGTGGAATATCAACTGCTGGAAATTTGCCTTTTATGCTGGGTTATACAACAGGTTCAATTCCATTTCCGAAAATGCGTGAACAAAAATTGGAATATAATAAATTACCACATCCTCGAAAAGCCGTTGGTGGTATATTTGATTTATTTATTAAAAAAGTTAAAGAAGAGAATGGCGGATGTGGCCCATGTGTAATGGCACAAAGTGATAAGTACCCCGGTTTGGATAAATTGGGTTGCCATGATGAGTTTACTTTTGATATTGAGGTTGCCAAAAGAGTATTTGACGAAATGGCAAAGGATGTAGGGCTAAATGTTTTGTATTATTCTTCTGCCTTAAAACTTGAAATGACAAACAATCAAGTTAAAGGTGTGTATTTTTCTAATAAAAGTGGTATTCAGTTTGCATCGTGTAAGGCTGTTGTTGATTGCACCGGCGATGCGGATTTAGTGGCACGAGCGGGATATGAAACATATAAAGGCGATAAAATAACCGGTGAAATGACATCAGTAAATTTGGTTGCGCATGTTGAAAATGTTGATTCCGGATTGCTCGAAAAGTATTTGAATGAGGGTGGCGACCCTTGGATGAGACCAGCATGTGAGGCAGCACGTGCGGAAAACCCAAATTATGACGGTCCTCATAATTTAATTATTTTTCCAATGGTACAACCTGGTGTCTATATGATAAATGGAGGAACAGGTTTTTCTTCTATAGATGGTACCAATGGTAAACAATTATCAGACATGACTGCTTGGGGAAGAATCAGAGCGGATTATCTTGTAAAAGAAGTCTTTAGAAAGCATATTCCGGGCGGAGCAAATTGTACACTTCGTTCAACTGCACAGATGCCTGGTGTCAGAGAAACACGAAGAATAGTCGGCGAGTATGTTTTGTCTGAAGAAGATTTGCTCGAAGGTAAAAAGTTCTATGATACTATTGCTTTGGCAGGAAGGCATTTTGATTTGTCAAGACACGGAAAACATAATCAGCCTTTTGCAGATACTGATAAATCAGTTAAATTAGGTGTTGCTCCAATTCCGTATCGCACATTAATACCCAAAGGTTCTGATGATGTGATTGTCGCAGGTAGATGTATTGCGGCTGACGGTCAAGCACTTGGTCCAGCAAGAATAATGTCAACTTGTATGGCTATAGGCGAGGCGGCAGGAACGGCGGCAATAATTAAAATAAATAAGCAAGAGTCATTTAGAGATGTGGATATTGAACTTCTTCGTCAAATGCTTCGTGACAATAATGCTGAAATTGATGTTTGAAAGGAGAAAGAAATGCAAACTAAGGTTAGAAAAATCAACTCCCGTAAAGTGAGCAAAAAGTCGGGAATAAAAGCAGTATTATCACAATGGCAATTGTATGTATTGCTTTTACCTGCATTTGTATGTTTAATAGTTTTCCATTACATTCCTATGTATGGAGTTACTATTGCTTTTAAAGATCTTCATATTGGCGATTCTATTTTTGGTGGAACATGGGTTGGATTAAAGCATTTTCAGCGTTTGTTTTCATCAGATATTTTCCCAAAAATACTTAAAAATACATTATCAATTACTCTTCTGCAGAATTTTTTATTATGGCCAATACCAATAATTTTTGCATTGGTTGTTCATAATTGTACAAATAATCCAATACGGAAAACGGTTCAAACGGTTTCCTACATACCGCATCTTATGTCGATGGTCGTGGTTGTAAGCATTTTGGAACTATTTTGCAACAGAGAAAGCGGAATAATAAATGTTGTATTTAAACAGTTAGGTTTGAACTCAGTTTATTTTTTTGGTGAAAACAAATGGTTTTTACCTTTGTATTTAACATCAGATGTTTGGTCGAATATGGGTTCAAATGCCGTAATTTATATTGCTGCGCTTTCAGCAGTTGACACACAATTGATTGAGGCAGCGACGATAGATGGTGCAGATAAGTTTCAAAGAATTTGGCATATAGATCTCCCAACGATTAGACCAACGATTATTTTATTGATTATTATGTCGATGGGTTCGATGTTGAATGTTGGATATGAAAAAGTGTTGCTAATGCAAACTGACTTAAATCTTGAAGCATCAGAAATCATCGGTACATATGTGTATAAGGTAGGATTGCAAAGCTCACAGTATAGTTTTTCTACGGCAGTTTCGCTGTTCAATAATGTTGTTGGTTTGATTTTAGTTATAGTGGCTAACAAACTTGCAAAAAAATTGGCTGATACAGCATTGTTTTAGCAGAAAGGTGGCTTATATGAAAAGAGTAACAAAAAAAGATAAAATTATCAATGCTTTATTTATAGCCATTCTTATAATTATTGGCGTTATTTGTATATATCCTATTTGGTTTGTAATTATTGCATCGCTTAGTGAACCATCACAACTTGCCCTTGGGAAAGTGCTGATTTGGCCAAGTGGTTTTACCCTTGATGGCTATAAAAAATTATTGTCATATCCACAATTAATTAGAGGTTTTATTAATTCCATACTATATTTGTTTGGCGGAACATTTTGTATGATGGCAATAACACTTCCTGCTGCTTACTCGCTTTCCAGAAAAGAATTAAAGGGAAGAAGAATATTAAACTTTTTATTTATTATTTCAATGTATTTTGCGGGTGGCTTAATTCCGACATATTTAGTGAATAACGCAATAGGTTGGATTAATACTATTTGGGTTATGGTGATTCCTACCGCATTGCAGGTTTATAATCTTATTTTGGCAAGGAGTACATTTGAATCAATTCCGGATGCATTGTATGAATCAGCACAATTAGATGGTGCATCGGATTTTAGATTTTTTCTGCAATTTGCAATACCGCTCTCTAAGGCAACAATAGCAGTTATTTTCTTGTTTGGAGCACTTGGTTGGTGGAATGAATATATGCGTTTTGTGATTTATATTGATAATCCGAATTTGCAATCTGTACAAGTTGTTGTCAGACAGATTACTACACAACTTCAAAACGCTTTAACTTCGGAAACAACACTTTCCACTGAAACTATTATGGCAGCTCAACGGCAGGCTGATTTATTAAAATACAGCATTGTAGTAGTTGTAGCAATGCCCTTTGTAATCATCTATCCATTTGTGCAAAAATACTTTAATAAAGGAGTAATGATTGGTGCTGTTAAGGGATAAAACATTCACCCACATTACTTTAAAAACTGAAAGGAAGAAAGATTATTATGAAAAATATAATTATTAGAGTTTTATCAATTGTTTTATGTTTAGCAATTATTTGTGCGCTTGTAGGTTGTGGAGAAAAATCCACAGGTGGTTCGGAAAAGGTTGAAAAAGTATCTTTCCCGTTAAAAGAACCCGTTAATTTTACATTTATGGTTCAAGGCACAGAATCTTCAACATTTAAATCAGATCTAAAAAACAATTCTCTTTGGAAAGAGTTGGAAAAGAAAACCAATGTACATATAGATTTTCAATTTTTAGGCGATAATGGAACTGAAAAATTGTCATTGTTGGTTAATTCAGGTGAGTATGGAGATGTCCTTTGGGGAGGTCCTATCCTTAATACAATAGAGGCTTCTAAATATATGGCAGCCGGTGTTTTGAAAGATTTGACAAATTATATCACTGAAGAAATAATGCCCGAATTGAGCGCAGACATTGCTGAAAATCCGTCAATTAAGAATATGATTACTGCTTCTGACGGGAAAATTTACACATTGCCCAAAATTACTGGATTAGAAGGCAGCTATCTTGAAAGTCCGATTTGGATTAATAAAGCGTGGCTTGATAAATTAGGACTCGCAGTACCAAAAACCTTAAACGAATTTACAAATTGTTTGCGTGCGTTTTCTACAAAAGATCCAAATGGCAATGGCTTACCTGATGAAATCCCGTATATTGCTTCAACTTCAAGTGATTCGATGCACTTAGAAGCATTGATGGGAATGTGGGGTATTGCAACAAAAGATGGAAGTAACGATGCATATGTTCAAATAAGAGACGGTAAAGTAACATTTGTTCCTACCTTAGATGAATACAAGGAAGCCATAAACTACCTTTCAACTTTATACAAAGAGAAACTACTTTGGAATGAATGTTTTACTTCTAACAGTAGTACATTAAATGCTAAATTGACATCAGAAACATGTGTTGTCGGCTGTTTTACATCAACTGCACCTGCTGAAACGGATTATGCCAGTGATTACATTTGTATAGCACCTCCAAAAGTTGATGGGTATGATACATGTTGGTACTATCATCCTGCTATTTCTGGTTCTAAAAACCAATTTTATGTAACTGATAAATGTCAGAATACTTCTGTTTTAATGGCGTGGGTTGATCAGTTTTATGATTTATCTGTAGCAATTGGATATGAATATGGAAGTGTAGGGGACGGTCGTGTAGAAATATCAGATAACGGCAAATACACTTTCCTTGAATTAGACGATAAAACAACCGCTAAAATTGATAGAGAACATCCAACACTTAGAGGACTCATGGGCAATGGTATTCGTTCAATTACTTCGAGTGATTTTGCAGACAAAATCAATTTGAGTGATTCTTATAAAAATCTTCAAAATAATTACTCTATTTATAAAGATGTAATAAACAAAAATCTTTGGCCTCGCCCATATTATTCAGCAGAAGATTCCTATGATGCAGATACATACGCAACTGATATAAATTATCAAGTTAGTAAATTCCGTGCTTCTTGGATTACAGGAAAGACCGATATAAACAAAGAATGGGACTCTTTCAAATCAAATATTAAATCTATTGGATTAGATGAATATATTGCAATTTTACAACGAGCATACGATTCTTATAATTCTCTTGCAAAATAATACCAAAGGTTGTGTAAAGTGTGAACATAAAAAAGGTAACTGATTCATTGCAAAGGCTGTTTATGCTTTTGATGGTTGCAATTCTACTTTTGGCTAATATACCAATTAACGCCTTTGCTCAAAATCGTATTTTATTTACAGATGATTTTTCTTCAAATAGTCATAATGCATGGTCTTCAAAATCATCTGGTACAGTTTCCAATGGTCAATATGTAATGAAGGCGGATTCAATTGATACAGTAAATAGCATTGGTAAGTTGAAAAATATTTCTGTTACTTCTGTTGCATCGGTATCTGTCGCTACATTAGAAACCGGTTTTTCATCAGGTGTTGCGGCGTATGTAACATCAAGAACTGATGAAACAGGTAATTCAGGCTATGATTTCGGTATTGGCGTATCTAAAACGGGTAAGACATACATTAGGCTTTATAGGCGCAATCCGTTTGGAACAAGTGAGATATTATATCAACAAAGTTCGTCTGTTGAGGGGCTTGGAACCATTAAGCAAAAAACAGATTATCGCATTAGATTGGCTATAACTGATAATCATTTGTTGTGTTATATAAATGATTGTTTTATAACCGAGGTCGAAGACAATACATTCTCTTCGGGTTATGTAGGACTTCGGACGCTTGGCGGCGAAGTTAAATTTAAAGACTTTTCTGTTGAATCATTACCTGAAAAAGTTGTAGAGAAAATAAGCGTTACAAGTTTTGAAGATAATATTTCTAAAAGCGGTAAATTGTTCTTTAATCTATCCGTTAAATATAATGATATATACGGAAATGTGACACTTAATCAGGATTCGGACGGTATCACAATCAGCGGTTTAGACGGAACATCGGGCAAAAAGAATGTAACTATTTCATACGGTGGAAAATCTACAACAATAAAAGTAAATGTATTAGAAAAATATGTTTCAAAAACATTGTTTGAAGATGATTTTAACAGTGATTTGTCTAATTGGCAAGGCGGTTCAACTAAAAATTCAGAATATGGTTTTACATACCAATTTATAGCTGAAAACGGAAAAGCTATTGCTCGTGAACCCAATTTGAACGGTGCTGATGTCAATTATTACTCAACGCTTTATTTGGCACCGTCTAAGGTAGAAGATTATCATAGCTATTCTGTAGAGACAAATGCAGTAATTTTAAATAATGCTTCGACCAAATCAAAGCGTTTGGGCATGGTTGGATTAAGATTTGCCGAAACATCTGAAGGCACATATGAATTTAGAGTCCGTTCTGACGGATTGATATATGTGTATTGTGATTCCGATATGGTTTATAGTACAACATCTGCAAAAGTATTGGGATATGATGTTGGTTTGAATACAAATTTGAACCTTCGTGCGGAGGTTTATGATGAGTATTTTACAATTTATCTTAACGGGAAAAAAGTTTGCCAACTTACAGATAATATTGCAAATGTATCGCCTTATATTGGTCTTACTGTAATAGCAGGTACCGCTTATTTTGATAATATCAAAGTAAAAGAAGTTGAAAGCAAAGGTTATTACGCAATTTCTTCAATTCATTGTTATAATTGCGTTAACGATAAAATAGTTACAGAATATTCTGGAAACACGGTTAACCTTAATGATTTTATGCTGTTAATAAAATATATTGATGGTGATACACGATTGAAGAAAATCACTAACAATATGATTTCTAATTATAGCAAAGTTGAAGGTAAGCGCCAGAAAATAACCATAACTTACTTTAACAAGACAACATCATTTACTTATACATATGTTCCGTATATGTTTGTCGATACATTTGACAATTCATATAAGAGTTCATGGCTATTTGGTTCTTCAAATTACTTATCTGTTGGTATTGAAAACGGGCGTTTGCGTGTAGACTATTCTGATACAACAACAAGTGACACGCAAGATATTTTAGCATCAATCAAAGATGGTACCAATTGGAATAATTATGCTGTTTCTGCCGATGTTTATTTGCAAGACAAAAAGAACGCCAACGGTAAAAACCCATATGTCGGAATCATCGCTCGTTATAATAGTGACACGCGGTCATATTATGAGTTCCGAATTTACTCAACAAATACTACAGGAAAAATAAGTGGCGAATTATATAAAAAGACCAGCGGTAAAGCAGAAGCACTTTCTACATTTTCAAATAACTTATTGAAAAAATATGTATCAAAAGATAAGACCCTTATGAGTGGTGAACAATACAATCTTAAACTTGAGGTTAAGGGTAATACAATCAATACATATATTGACGGTAACTTTATTGCATCATATACAGATACTTCTGATAATCCTTTATTAACCGGAACGGCTGGTATATCGTTTATCAATTCTAATTGTTATATTGATAATTTTAAGGTTGAAGAACGCAGCGATGCAACAGCCAAAAGGATCGAATTGGTCGATTCTACAACTGGTAATGTTAGTAACTCGATTGATGTTATTCGTGGCAATACTATAGATGTTTGGAAATACAATTTGCATGTAATATACAGCGATGATGCGGTAATCGAAGTTCCTTTAACATCCGAAATGATTTCAAATTTTGATAAAGACGAACTTGGGAAACAAACGGTGTCACTGAATTATAATGGACAACAGTATTCATTGACAATAAACATTAAAGAACGAAAAGAGTATGTTAGCAAATTTGAAAAAGAAATTAAATCTTTCCCCAAAAAAGTCACAAAGAAAAAATTAAATGCATTTTTAAAACTAAAAGAGACATTTGATACACTTTCTCCATATGAAGTGCAACATTTAAGCAAGGGATTATATAAGAAATATTCGGAATTACTTGTAAGTTATGATAAGTTGAAATATCCGTCATTAAAAAAAGAAAGTGTTTTGGTGAACGAAACATTTGATGCTGGAAATCTTGATTTATGGGGAGATAATTCCGCCGAATTCAACTCGACTGTTTGGCAAGAAATCAATTCCGTTGCTTATGAGGCTGCAATTCCATATAATTTGTTTTCAAGTAATGGTTGGAAATCTCCGGACTTATTTGGAAAAATAAAAAGCATTTCCGCCGATTGTATGATGTTGACTGATAAGGAGTATATGGGAATAGCATTCAATATTTCTGATGTAGGTTATTATCATATTCGTATTTCAAATATGGATGTTGATGAAACAACGGAAGAAGTTTTGTATAAGCTACAACTGTATAAAAAGACAAGTGCGGGACACAAACTGGTTAAATCAGTTATACTTTCAGCATTTGATATTGATTTGAAATTAAATCAGTGGTTTAATATGCGATTGATGTTGGATGGAACGAAAGTGAGCGCTTATATTAACGATATTCTTGTGGCTTCATATGAAGATAGCAGTGGCATGTTTACAAGCGGTGAGTGTGGACTGCGTATTTCACAAGGTGACGGTCTATATGATAATGTCCGTGTCTATGGCGAAAAACTTAATCGTGAAGACGAAAAAGTAAAGATAAAACCAACAAAATACAAAGATGATTTTGAGGATGAGAGTATAGGTAAAAATCCAAGTCATTGGGTTGAATATCGTGAATTTTCAAGTGAAAAAGATGACTGGTTTGTCTACAAAGATAATAGTAAAGTGTATGGAACAAAGTCAAAAGGTTCTACTGCTACAATGCTTCATGTTTTTGACAATAATCCTAAAATGAGTTTTAGATTCAAGGCTTTCGATGTATCAAAGGTATCAGACTTTGGTATTATAACAAGACGCTCTCCCGATACTGCATTTTTAAATGTCGGATATAATGTTGAAAAGAAAAAATGGTATGTTGCATCTCAAATTTCACAATATGAGGGGACACAGTATTATTGGAGTGAAAATGAATTTTCATTTAAGCCAAACAATTGGTATAATGCTGAACTTGAATTAAATAAAACTGAAGTGAAGTTACTTATTGATGGTAAGGAAGTCATTTCTGTTGAAAATGTAGGTAGGATGGGTTATGGTAAACTTGGATTCTTTACAAATAACGCAGGAATGTATGTTGATGATATCAGTTGTACTTTTGCCAGCGGCGACATTCCGCAAGACGGTGTAATTTCATTTGAAACAGTCGATGATACATATGCCGGATTTATGGAAATTGATTCGCCAAATAATGGCAAAACTCTTTATGGAGTTAGTCAGTCAAGGCGAAGAATGTCAAACAATTATGGAACAACTTGGCAAGATGTAACATCTGATACCGATTATTCCGGTTTGACTTGCTCTACCGATTATATCAGTCTTTTCAAGATGAGTAATGGAAAATATTTGCAGATCAGCGGTGAAAATGATTATGCTGTATATGAATCGAGTGATTTGAAAAATTGGAAACAAATCGGTCAAGTATTATCTAATGATGATATATATGATGGCCATTTGCGTTTGGCTTTACATACTCTTAATTCTATTACTGAAATAGCATTGAAGGACGGAACACAGCGATTGTTTGTTCCGGTAAGTTTCCGTAGATATGCTCTTGACGGGACATCAATGGGACATTATTCATGTGTATATTACAGTGATGATTTTGGCAAGACATGGTCACATTCATCGACTACTACAAAAGAATTACTTCCCGGTTATTCCGAAGACGAATTCTCTACATGGGCAGAGAGCAAGGTTATTGCTTGTTCAGACGGAACATTAAGAATGTATTATTCGAGAAACTATCTCGGTTGTATGCAGTATACTGTTTCGAAAGACGGCGGTTTAACTTGGGATGGCCTGTACCAAATTCCTGAAATGCAATGTGCGATGACTTCATATGCAATTGCAGAAGATACTCAAAACAAAGGCACATATTATATGCTTTGGGTTAACGGAAAGACCAGTTACCTCGGTAGTATACATCCAAGAACCAGAATTTGTCTTGCAAAGAGTACGGATGGAATGAACTGGACATTCTTAATGGAATGTGAGCGAATGACCGAAACAATATCTAAGCAGAACGGTGAAGAACTTTATCAAATACTTGACCCAAGTTTATATGTAACCGATGAATATGTTCATATTACATTCGGTCGTTCTTCTTTGGAAGATTCCTCAACTCCACATCAAGCGCAACGTGCTTATTATATAAGGGTAGAGAAAGATAAACTAAATGAGAGAGAATGGGATTCTTCTACCATTGCAAGTATGCAATATCCTAAATCCATTAAAATCAAAAAAAGTCCACAAACAAAATTTGGCGTCGGCGACTTATTTACTTGCTTTGGAACATTGGAACTTACCGACTTTTTGGGCAAGAAAAAGACAGTAGATATCAGTGATTCTTGCATAATTGGTAAAGAGCCTAATATGTTCAAACTTGGCAAGTCTGTAGTTAATTTGTATTACAAGAACGGTTACGATTTATCATACGATATAAATATTGTTAAAAACTATAATATCGTTTGGAAAATCAACGGGAATGGAACTGTCAAAGGGAAACAAAATAAGATTATGCAAGACGCTACCAAGACATTTGAATTAAAACCTGACAATGGCTATAAAGTCAAAAAGGTCATCGTAAACGGTAAAAACTCAAGTGTTCGCTTTGGTAAATTGACGATTTCAAAAGCAAATCAAAACTATCAAATAGAAGTGTATTTTGTTCAAAAATCAATATTTGATTATTGGTGGATACTTGTGATAATAGTCTTTTTCGGTATAGCAGTGTATGAAATCTATTATTATAAGTTAAACAAAAAACTTGCTTATCCTAAATTCATAAAAAAATAATGGAGATATAAAAATGAAAATAAACGGTATAATTGCGGCGTTAGTAACCCCATATAATGAGGACAAAACAGTAAATTATGATGTTCTTAAAGAAATGGTTGAACATCATATAGCCAAAGGGGTGAACGGTTTTTATGTTTGCGGAAGCACAGCAGAATGCTTTTTGCTTTCAGAAGATGAAAGAAAAAAAATATTAGAAGTTGTGGTCAAAACCGCAAACGGTCGAGTTCCTGTTATTTCGCATGTTGGAAATATTGCAACTCATCAAGCGGTGGCACTTGCCGAACACGCTGCCAAGACAGGTGCGGATGCCATTTCCAGTGTTACACCTTTTTATTACAAATTTAGTTTAGATGAGATTGCAAAATATTACGAAAGTATTTCAAAAGCAGCAGATAAACCTTTGATAGTATATAATTTCCCTGCATTTTCCGGAGTGTCTTTAACAGCGGATAATCTTCATACTGTATTAGATGCCAGTGGAGCAGAGGGATTAAAGTATACTTCATACGATTTGTTTGAACTTGAAAGAATACATCGTACATATCCTAAACTTTCAATATTTAACGGTCATGATGAGGTTTATGCAAATGCGTTACCAATTGGTATCAATGGTGCCATTGGTTCAACATTTAATGTTATGCCACAAAAGTATCACAAGATTTTGGAAGCATATGACAAGGGCCTAAGAACAGAACAACTTCAGGCAGAAGTCAATGATATTATTGATGTATTTATCAAATGCGGGGTTAATCAGAGTATTAAGTATTTACTAACTAAAGAAGGACTCCCTTGTGGTAATTGTCGTGAACCGTTTTCTCCACTCTCAGATGAATCAAAGAAAAAACTTGATAATATTTTTGAAAAAGTTCTTTTGTAGTTTTGTTGTAATTATTACAAGGAGGAATAATAATGAAAGTAACTTTGATGAAGATACTATCGTTTGTATGTATTTTTGCAATTGTTTTTTCTGCTTTTTGTTTTCCAATAGATGCATCGGAAAGTAAAAATTCAATTTCATATGATTTTACGAAATTGGATAAAACAAAAAACATAACAAATCAGATAAGTCCGTTAGGGTTTACTACTTCCGGTGTAACGATTGATTTTGGTGATAGCAGTAGTTCTTATTATCCGGCGTTGCGCATTAAGAACTATGCACCTCTTCCGCTGACTGCATATGATGGAAGTACAAACTGGGCAAACTATACGATGGAAACAACATTGTGTGTTGGCAAGGTTACTTCTACGGGTGCAACAAAAACAAGTCCGTATTCCGGAATTGAATTTGGTGTAAATGCTTCGGCTAAAGGTTTTGAATGGACAGTTGCCAGTGTGGTAGAGAACTCTTGCAAGGCCAGACTCTATGACCGTATTAACGGCAAAGTGGTTTCAACCGTAGCAATAGAAAATGTCGCCACTGATACACCCATTAGTATGAAAGTTGTTTTAAAGGACAATATTGCAGAATGTTATATTAATGGGACCCTATATTACACATATACTGCAAATGAGAAAATTGTTGGTACTGTGGGATTGTATGGCGGTGCCACAATGACAACTTATACAAATATGAGCGTAAGTAATATTGAGGTTGTCGAGAGTAGTGAGGAAGGCGGCGAACAAGGCGGCGAACAGGGTGGCGAAACCGACGATTTTGTTGTGCCTAAACCAATAGATTATTCTTTTTCTACTTCGCAAAATTTAACATCTCTCGGATTTTCTACGAGCGGTGTAAGTAGCGATTTTTATGATAGCAGTTTAAGAATTCGCAGTTCCAATGCTTGTTTGAGAATTGCAACTCTTGAAAATTGTTATAAATGGAAAAATTATACAGTTGAGTCTACTTTTGTTGTAAGCGGTACAAATTCTTCGGGAAAAGATTTTACAGATGGCAGTTCTAATATTTACGCCGGAATAGAAGCCGCCTGCAACAATAGTGGCAAAGGCTTAAGTTGGACTTTGGCAAAAATGGTGTCCGGAGAATGTACAGCAAGACTTTATGATTATCGCAACAGCGTTCAACTTGCTTTAATCTCAATTGAAAATATTGATTTTGACAAACCGGTTACATTTAAAATTTCATTACAAGAAGACACGGGATACTTTTACATTAATAATGTTTTGTATTTCACATATAAGGACAAATCGGTATTAGCGGGTTCCGTTGGATTGAAAAACGGCTCGACTATGACTTTGTTTAAAAATGTTAAAATATCTGCTTCAAATGTAAAAGAGCCTGTAACATATCAAGACGGCGATATAATGTTTAAGGATGATTTTTCATCCGATAATTGGGCAGATAATTGGTTTTGTGACGGTAATATTCAGTTAGATTCTGTTAAGAAAAATCTTTATTCAAACGGCACAGGCTCAATTTTTGCAAAAAGCGAACAAAATGCATTTGAATGGTCTGAATATAGAACCCAATGTGATGTATTTCTTACAGGATTAAACGCACAAGGAAACCCAATAACAGATTCTGATGGTGAATATTTTGCGGGTATTGCTGTTGGAACAACAACCGGATTAAAAGGTTTTGAATTGCGCATTGTGTATGAAAATGGTGAATTTTTTGCAACCATTTTTGATAGTGTAAGCAATCGTGTACTGGGTGAAAAAGTAAAACTTACTGGTATTGAGTTCAATAAATCGGTAAAATTGGAATTGAAAACATATGCGGGTAGATTAATAGCAAGTGTTAATGATGAAGAAGTAATAAATGTAAAGTCTTCGCTTCTTTTATCAGGTACATCCGGTATAGTTTCAGGCGGCGGCCGTTGCCTTTTTGACAATTTTACTGTTTACAAATATTGCCCTCCGCAAAAAGAGCAAGGTGAAGTTGAACTTATTAACTCTAATTTTAATAATATGCAGGAAGGCTCATCTGCATTGCTTAGTTCCGAAGGTTGGAAAGTCAACAGCGGAAAATTTGTTATAAAGAAAGATGCTGCATATTGCGATGCAACGGCTGATGCCGCCGCATATTCTACCGAAGAAATGCGTGACGGTATGATAGAGGCAGATATATCTATTGATTCTCCCGGTGAGACTTTGCTGACAGCAACGGCTAAAAAAACAGATTATAATGGTAATTTAAGAGCAAAACTATTCAATGCCGGTGACCTTATGGAAATCAGAACAAGATTTGCGGTTACAAAGAATTTTGATGCTGAAAATCAGCCAAAATATACGGCAGTTTTACAGACTGTTATATATAATTATTCTGATTGGTCCGACCATAAACCAAGAGTTTATAACAGTGCTGCACTTTCGGATTTCGATTTTGGAAAAACTTACCATGTATGTGTCAAGACAATTGGCAATTATATTGCGGTTTATCTTGATCAAGGTGTGGTTTTTGAAAGATCGTTTGCAGATAATTCTGCAATGCCGGACACAGTAGGTCGATTTGGTGTATTTGTAACTAAAAGCGGTCCGACTGTATCTTATGATAATATCAGAATAGTGAAGTATAATGCTAAATCTCTTACTCTTGACGAATCATCAAAAAGCAAAGCATCAACTGACAGTTATTCAGAGGCGGATAATGCAGGAGTTTTTTCAAGAAATCGTTATTATCCCGGCGAATTTGTCAAATTAAGCATTTTTGAAAAAAGCGGTTATGTTGTTGATGAAGGAAAACTTTATTATACATATTCCGGTAATACTGTTCCGATTTCCGCTAAGGACAATGATTGGTTATACGGATTTTATATGCCTGAATCTGATGCTGTGATACATGTGGAATTGAAAAAAAACGGTAAAACGAATTCAGAAAGCGGTTTATGGTTTAGTGATAATTTTGATAAAGAAAGTTTGATGGTTGAGCGTGGATGGAGTGATGATTCTCTCATAAAAAACGGTCGTCTGGTATTAGACAGTGATGTTACCCCTCAAACTTATTTAACCGGAATTAACGGTTCGTCAAAATGGTCTGATTATGTGTTTGAAAGTTATATTTCTTTAGATTCTGTTAAAGTTACGGGAAATAATGGCGTGGCTTCAATATCAATCAGGTCTAACGGACCTAATGATGGATATGAGTTTGGCGAAATTATTGAGCGTGGAAAGAGTAAAGGATATTTCCGATTGTATGACAGAACTCACAGTACTTTGCTCGCTAAGACCGCTCCCGGAACAGCAGTTTTGGGTAAAACATACCGCTTAACAGTTATTGCCAAGGGTAATAATATAACTTGCTATGTCAATGATGAAAAGACATTTGATATCAACGGAACAGATGTTAATGAAGGTACAATTGGTTTAAGAGCAATAGGTAGTGCATCTTCTTTTGACAATGTTTCTGTCAGAACGATAGACAGTTATTGGTTATTAAAAAAGGAAGAGGCAAACAGCAGATCTCCTTTAACCGGAAATGTTAATTCAGAGTGTGTTGTATTTATTATTTTACAAATTATTACTTTTTTGGGTTTTGTATTAACATTTTCTCTAAAAAACGCATATAGACCAAAGCGTTATAAACATTCAAGATAACCAATTTGTATAATTTTTGATTTATTTGTTATGGTATTAATTCACTTTGTTCATAAAAGTTGCCTGTCTTTTTTGGCAAAGTTGAAATAAAATACAAATATAATTTTGGAGGAATGAAAATGAAAAAAGCACTCAGCAAATTTTTATCCGTGATTTTAGCACTTGCTCTTGTAGTTGCATGTTTCGGCATTCAAGCGACCGCAGTTTCAGAGAATTCATATCTTTTTACCGATTACTGCAACGGAAAGAGTATGGCAAAGAACGGATGGGTTAACTCCAACAATGCCGTTAATTACAAGAACGGCAGAATTATGTCAAATTACAACAACACTGCATTGTTGAAAAACCGTGTTGACAATCCGATGAGTTGGAGCAACTATACTTACTCGGCAACCGTAAATATCAGTAATATTAAAAATGGTACTAATGAGCAGAATATAACTGACGGTACCAACAATTTCAATGCGACATTGATTTTTGGCTATACTGTTGATGATAGCGGAAATTATAAGCAATACGAATTCCGTTATCTTTACAGTGGCAGTAAGCAGACCGGAACAGTAAGCCTCCTTAAACGCTCAACTGAATATGGTGCTCAAACGAAAGACACCGCAACAAAAACTTTGAATTTTGAATTCAATAAGGATTATGTATTTACAGTTGTTGTAAACGGTGGAAAAGCAGACTGTTATATTGATGACGAATTATACTGTACCATGTCTCTTACTAATGAAGAAATCGTAGGAACTATCGGTTTGGTTTCCGACAGCCAAAGAGTATATTTCGACGATATAAAAGTTATGAAAAATTCAAACAGTGAAGTTTCAATAAACTATGATTTTGGTCAATTAGATCCCACGCCTGATACAGGTACCAAACAAATGAGAGCACTTGGATTTGACACTCTTGGAACAACTGCCCCAAGTTATGATTTTGGCAAAGACAGCGATGCTATTCGTATTAAAAATCCTTCTGCGGCGGCTGTATTGAAGAACATCAACGGGTGTTTTGATTGGACAAATTATACGGCTGAAACCAATTTCAGTATAAGCGAAACAAAAATTGATGGTGTAACTAAATTATCTAAGCCAACACCATACGCAGGAATAGAGGTTGCTGTTAATGAAAGTGGTGCAGGTTTGGAATGGACCATTGCAAACATTGATGATGCCACACCTACATATCAAGCAAGACTTTATGATAGGGCTAATAAGGTAAGCATAGGAACACCAAATATATTAAATGTTTCCTTTGATAAGACTATTAACTTGAAAACGGTGATGATTGATAAAACAATTTACTGTTATGTAAACGGGGTACTTTATTTAACCTATACTGCAAATGAAATATTAAAAGGTACTGTAGGTCTTTACGGTGGCGGTACAACCACGACATATTATGATCTAAGTGTTAATGCTTCGGGCAATGAAAAGCCGATATTTGACAGTAATTATACATTTACTCCATCCGCATCGTCGGTAAAATCATCTTCTGTTCAAGAAGTATCTACCGGTGCTAATAATAGTTTGCATATTGAAAACGGTTATTTAACAGCACCTGCCGGAGGATATGCACAAACCAAAACTGCATATACAGACGGATATGTTGAAGCAAAGTTTGCTTTGAACAGCATTACCACAACTAAAACCACATCTTACCCGATTTCTTTAATGGGAAGATATGTAAACGGCAGTAACTATGTTGGTGTTCGTATTAAGGTTGCAATTTCCGGAGCAGAGGACAATAAGACTTATACTCCTACTCTTGAATGGTCAAGACAGGATGCAAGCGCACCTTCCGGATATACAAATATGACATCAAAGATTTGTGATTTAACCGATTTTTCATTTGGTATGACTGAATACACTTTGAGACTTGAAGTTTTGGGCGATTACTGTGCGGTTTATCTCAACAACGAATTAAAAGCCGAAAGATTGATTGACAGTAATCTTGCGAGCGGAAAGTTCCGTATGGAATATTACAGTAATGTTGCCGCAGGCGATGTTCTTGTTTCACAACTGAAAGCAGTTGAGAAAGATTCCGTAAAATTGACACTTAATAACGATAAACTTTCTGTTAAGAAACTCAATGCCTTTACAAAGGTAGGAGATACCAATTCATTCTACAAAACCGATTATGAGCCGGGAGTAGGTATTACAATTACAGTTAACCCGCTGAACGGTGAACAGTTAAAGGCAGGTAGTCTTAAAGCAGTATTTAAAGACGGTTCTTTTGTAAATATTGTAAGAAAGCCCGGCAATTACGATGAACAAGTAGGATTAGGAGAAGGAAATAAGTTTGTTCTTATTGCTCCTTCTCAGGATTTTGAACTTACAGCAGAATTTGTAAGTCTTGAAGAAACAGATTTCAACTTTGCAACTGTGGCTTCGTCAACCAACGAAAGTGCAAACAAAATTCGTTTCTTAAATCGCTTATATTTACCTGAATCGGCATCAGGTGAAAAATTATCTACTACTGTATCATTCAACGGTGATGAATATGAAATTGTAGATTACGGTTCATTAGTAGTTCCGACAGTACTATTAAACACAACATCTACAAATCTTGATATTAACGCAGTAAGCAATCCTTCTGTTAAGGCAAAAAAAGTTTCGGTACTTGATAACGGCTTTATATATGATAAAACAAATGCTTATATCGATTTCACATGTATGATTACCGAAATTACTGCTGATAATTTTGCCCGTAATTACAGTTGCTGTGCGTATGTTGAACTTACTCCGGCAGGCGGCGGCGAATCCACTTTCGTATATTCCGATGTGGTAACCGCTTCCATTCAATCTCTTTTTGACTAAAAATTATTTTTAAAATAATGCACCTGATACCGCCAAAAATATTGTAACGGGCTTAAAAAGCCCGTTACAATTTGCAAATAGGATGTAAGATATGGAAATAATTAACAAAAATATTATTAATATTGAGAATGAATGTATAAAAGCATGTATTAGTTTTTGCGAAAAAAACAGCATACTAAATTTAACAAATGGCTCTTATGAGATTTGTGGTAACGATATTTATTGTAATGTTTTTGAATATGATACACATGGCGTTTCAAACAATGATTGGGAATTACATAGAGAATATATAGATTTACACTTAATTATATCAGGTAATGAAAAAATCGGATATAGCAAAAAAGCTGAGAAATGTGGCCCATATAATAAAGAAAAGGATTTTTCCTTATGTTCAGTGAAAGACAAAAATTTTGTTTTAATGCAAGACGGTGACGGCTTTTTTATTTTACCAAACTGTCCTCATCTTCCCGGCATATCAAAAAATCAGTCTTCACACATTAAAAAAGCAGTCTTTAAAATTAAATGGAAGACATATTTAGATTATGAATTAAATCAAAAAACGGCAGATTAACCTATCTTAAACCGATAGCGTTCTAATATATTAAAATTTTGGATGTGATATGTAATGAAAAAATTCAAAAAGACACTTGTATGGATATTAACTTTTTCTATTTTAATTCAAACGGTATTATCACTCACATTGATGAATTCTTTGGCAGAAAGTTCTTTAATAGTCTATGATCAATTTAATGATTTAAAACCGGAATTGTGGGAATATAAAGATTCCGATAATATTTTTGATGGATTTTATCATGCGGGGGCATTTACATATAATCGTCTTATTTATAGTAGTATGCCTAATAATATTTCGGCTGAAACAAAACTTTCGTTTGTACCGCAATATGATGTTAACGGTAAAATGGCGTCCGGATTTGCAGGATTGGCGGTCAGATGCGACGATAACAACTGTGACGGTTATAGATTGTGCATAGGCACTGTAAACGGAAGTGACAAACCTGTACTGAAATTGTCAAAAGTAGTTTACGGTTCCGAAACAATAATCAAAAAAGCCTTTTTAAATGCAAAGTTTGGCGATACACATATTTTAAAAATAACGGTATATGATGATAACATAGTTTGCTATATTAATGATGCACAACTTTGGAATATCAAGGATAGCAGTATTTCAGGCGGAACTGTTGCGTTGTATACAGGTTGCGCTTCGGCTTTGTATGATTACATAAAAGTTGAAAACGCTGCAAATATAAGCATTGTAAATAAATCATATGACAATTTTTCTTTTGATACAACTACGAGTAAGACAATTGATAGTAATATTGGATTGGATACTTTTGAGTTAAATGCAAAGTTGTCTTTTTCCTGTATTAATCCAAGTGGCGCATCAAGCGAATTGGGCGACAATACAGTTATTGATGATTGGGACGATTTAATATCCGGTGATGATGTATATTTGCCGGTTTATATATCGACTGTTAATTTAACGCTAAACAGTAATTATTCTTTTAATTTGAAAATTGATGCAAATAATGGTGTCTATGCATCAGTAACCGAAAATTCTAATGAAACAACACCAATTTATATTGGTAATATCAGCAATACTTTTGCGCTTAAATGTTCATCTGTAAATAACGGTGTTGACTTTATAGTTAATAATAACATTGTTTCTTCTTCAAATAAGTTTGAATTGAACTCTTTGAAGTTTTCTTCAAATAATGCAGAAGGAAAATTATATGATATAAATTTGCAAAATCATTCTGATTCTAATGATGTTAGTAAATATCTTTCTGATTCATCGGTTGAAGAAAATTCAATCGGTAAAGAACTTATGAATAAAGAAATAGCATCATATTCTTATGGCACGAAACTTTCAAATCAAATTGCTTTTTCGGGATATAAATTTAGCAGTTCAAACGAATTTTCCGGAATAGATAATTCTGACGGTTTATTAAGTAACGGGAAATTGGTTTTGACATCTACAAGTGGTTTTAGATATTTTACTCCGGCTTTTTCAAAAACAAGAAATATTAAAGCGGCTGCTGTCGATATAAAGGTTTCGGATTCTTCTTATGCAGGTATGATGATTATTAAATCTGATTTATCCTATGGAATAAGACTTTTTAGAAACAACTCAAATATATATGTTCAGGTAATTGAATATTTAGGCGGCGAAAGTACCGTAATAAAATCACAGCAAGTATCCGTTACAAATTGCGATGCAATACAACATTTAATGTTTTTAGTTGACAGCGAAAAAGTTTACATTTATCTTAACGGTAGTTCTGTTACTAATTTTGCTCCTGAACATTTAGTTGTATTTAATGATTCAGATACATTTACATTGTATACGGTTTCCGGTACTTCCGAGTTTGATAATTTATGGATTTCCGGCAGTGCAAATTATATTGACAGCGATTTTATTGACCAAATTGGTGAATACAAACCGATTTCAAAGTATGCTGATAATTTTGACTGCGAAACCGGTTATTGGGCATCAGATGATATAAATAACACTTGGGAAATATCAAATAATACTCTGTCTTGTTCTGCCCAAAAACCAAGTTGTGCATACCTTTCTTCATTTGGTATTGATAGTGAAATTTCAGCAGATGTAAAGGTTAATGAAATAAAAACTACCGGTGCTTTTGCATTATTTACCCGTTATTCGGTTTCACAAAGCGGAATTTATGCAGGGTACGATTTTTCAAGTGGTAATTGGTTTATTAAATCAAGTGCCGGTACCGATTTTAAGACCGAAATGTTTACATCTGATCCTACTAATCTTACAATTGGAAAAACTTACAAATTGACATTAAGAACCGCTTTCAACAGAGTTATATTAACTGTTGACGGAGAAACGGTTTTGGATGCGAATACTTCGTATGTTGGATATGGCAAATGCGGTTTGTATTCTGATTCCTCAAGTTGCAGTTTTGACAATGTTGTTTCGTACAATCCTTCAGGAGAAAGTTTTGTAAAAATAATCGCCAATATGAATATTTTCGGAAATGATTATATTACATATTCGGAAATTGAAGAATTGCCAAGCGGAAAGATAGCGCTCTTTTCAGGTGCAAATTACAAAAAATTATGGGATACAGCATCTTATTCGCTTAAAAACGGTTCTTCCTCGTATTATTTGCCTGATGGAGCAACCTCTGCGGGCTATTTGTCAGTGTTGAAACTGCAAAACGGCAATTATATTTCCATAGGTAGTTCTTCCGGTAATCTTAAAGTTTGTACATCTTCCGATTTTAAGAATTGGAACGAGGCGGGTTTGCTGTTACCTTCGGCTGAATGCAGTGACACTTTTGGAAATAAAACGGCTATTGTTCATGTGTCTTCTTTTAGCGAAATCCAGTTGCAAAACGGGCAAAACCGTATTTTCATCCCGATTACAGTTCGTAAATATTCCAATGCCGGAACGCTAATAGGGCATTATACAAGGATTTTTTATAGCGATGACAGTGGAAATAATTGGGTTGAATCAAGCAATAATACCGACAATATAACTGCAAAATATACTTCGGATAATGGATATTCTTTCTGTGAGTCAAAAGTTATTCTTTGTGATGATGGTTCACTTAGAATGTATTGTACAAGGGATTGGTCAAACTGTGTATATTATGCAGAGTCCGTTGATAACGGTGTTACTTGGCGATATGGCGGTACAGTTGACGATATGCCTTGTTCAGTTTCAAGCCATGGAATTTATTTTGATAAAGAAACAAATGAATATTATATGGCATATGTTAAAAATGAAGTGTATGCTAATGCATCAACTTTCCCCAGAACGCAATTAGTGTTGGCAAAATCAATAGACGGTAAGTCTTGGAATCAGGTTTGCGTATTAGATAGATTTATCAATCATTCTGCTATTGGCAGTCAGTCATGTTATCAAATATTAGACCCATGCGTTTTCGTTTCTAAAGACAGTATATATGTGAGTTACGGTCGCTCGGACGAATTTTCTGCGGATAGTTCGCATAACGCACAAAAAGCGAGATTTATTTGCATTGATAAAGTATCTAATCAGAATATATCTTTTTCTCCTATAAAAGTTTCCCAAAAAATCAATGACTATACTAATAATATAGACGGTATCAGATATACTGCGAGAATTAATTATTCGACTTCAAAAACATATAAAGATGAGTTTGTGATTGACGGAGAAACTTATAATGTTGAATCATTTGGTATGCTTGTCATTCCGACCGAACTGCTTCGTGGATATGAACTTAATTCTGAAAATTCTTCGCTTTTAGGAGGAAAATATGTTGAAGCATATTCAAAGGGTAATATATTCGCTCAAGGGAAGGGATATACGGAATTTACTGTTCTTTTCCCGTTAAATACTCAGAAATACGATGAGTTTTCTTTAAGACCAATTTTAAGACTTGTCTCTAAAAACGGCAATAAAAAGGAAATATACGGCAATGTTATAGCCACTTCTTTATCTGTATTTGGAGGATAATATGGATTATAAATTTGTTTCAAATACTGAACGCCCACTTCCGTTTTGGTCTTGGAATGATAAGATTAGTCCGGAGGTCAGTGTTAAACAAATTCGTGAAATGAAAGAAGCAGGTCATGGCGGTTTCTTTATGCATGCACGCGGTGGCCTTAATACACCATATATGAGCGAAGAATGGCTTGTCAATATGGATGCTTGTATTAAAGAAGCAAAATCACTTGGGATGCAGGCTTGGGCGTATGACGAAAATGGATGGCCGAGTGGTTTTGCTTCAGGTAAAATAAACTCATTAGGCGAGGAATATCAGCAAAAATATCTTAAAATCCATTCAATAAAAGATTCAAACGATATCAGTAATATATTATTCAAAAATGATGAGTTTATCATTTCATACGAGATAAATCCCTTCTATACCGATTTGCTGAATCCTAAAGTAACAGATATGTTTATTGAGCAGGTATATAAGGTTTACGCTGATTACTTTGGTGACAATTTAACAGGAATATTTACCGATGAGCCACAACTTTCACAATATGACTTTCCTTGGAGCAGTTGCTTAATTGATAAATATGAAAATTATTATCATGAGGACATTATTCCTCATCTTATTGAGTTGTTTAAACCTGTTGGTGAATACAAAAAAACACGCATTCAATATTGGAAATTGATTACGGAATTGTTTTCGAGTAATTATTTCAAAAAAATTTATGATTTTTGCATTCAACAAAACTGGCAGTTTACGGGGCACTTGCTGTCCGAAGAAAGTTTTTTAGGACAAATAATGGGTACTGGTGCAGTAATGCCACATTATCAATATTTTACTATGCCGGGAGTGGATTGGTTAGGACGCAAAATGAGGCATGAATTGACATGGCATCAGGTTTCTTCTGTCGCTGCCCAAATGGGCAAATCTCATATTTTAACCGAAAACTTTGCTATGTGCGGTCATGATTTAACTTTTGATGAAATGCGTTCGATGTACGAAAGAGAAGCGGCGCACGGGATAACGATTTTATGTCAACATCTTGAAGGGTATACTCTCGCAGGGTTAAGAAAGAGGGATTATCCTCCTGCTATGGGGTATCAACAGCCGTGGCGGAAGTATTATAAATTATTTAATGATACAATCAGTAGGACGGGTGGATTGATTGCTTCCGGAAAACAATGTGTTAATGTTCTTTTAATACATCCACAAGTTAGTGCATGGGTTGAATTCGATTTGGCGGATAAAGAAAAAATCAAATGTATGAACGATGAATTTTTAAGCCAAATTAAGCAACTTGAAGAAAAGCATATTGAGTTTCACTTAGGTGATGAAATTCTTATGGAACAATATGCAAATGTGGAGAACGGGAAAATTCGTATAGGGAACTGTTCTTATGATACAGTTATTATTCCAAAGCAAGATTTTTTGCTTGAAAATACTAAACTTTTGTTAAAACAGTTCATTTCACAAAATGGGAAATTTGTTAATATTGAAGAACTTGAATCTAATAATGTTGTTGACAATAGTAATATTTTATGTACCAAAAGAATTTTGGACGATGAAAAAGAATTATATTTCTTTGTTAATCCTACTTCAGAGATTCAATATGCTCAAATGAACATCCGTGGTAAAAGAATATTGACAGAAAACGGCGAAACGGTTTCTTTTGAAAATTGCTATGAATTCTCTCCATTTGAAAGTTTATTGGTTGTTAGAGATGATTTATGTGAGAATAATACTGAATTTAAAGAAGAACTGTTACCTCTTCCGGTCGACGGAAAATGGTTGATAGAAGACGGTGTGGAAAATACTGTTGTTTTAGATAAATGTGATTATTATTTTGATGGCGAACTAATTGAAAAAGACGGATATATTCTTAATATTGCTAACCGTGCAAATGAATTGAGACGCAGTGTTAAAATTAAATGTGTTTTTCGATTCTTTATTACTGATATTCCGAAAAAGTTGTTTTTGGCTTGTGAATCGCCAAAGCAGTATCGTTTCTTATTAAATGGTATGGATTTTACTTTTGAAAATAATGGTTTTTTATTTGATGAAGTTATCCACAAATGCGATATAACAAATCTGGTTAAAATTGGTCAAAACACTCTTGTGATGACAACCGATTTTGTTCAAACAAATGAAGTATATAATAATATATCCAAAGCATATCAATTTGAAACCGAACGAAACAAGTTGACTTTTTCTATGGAAATAGAACCAATTTACCTCGTTGGCGATTTTTCAGTAGAGTCCGAATTATTAGAAGAATTGGAAAATGATGCGTTGAGAGTATCACATAAGTTTACACTTAATGCCTTGAGAAAATCAATAGAATTAAAAAGAATTGAAAAACAAGGTTTCCCATTTTTTTCGGGCAAATTATTTGTTAAAAAAATAATTAGTTTAAATAATGATAATTACTATATTTCTTTTCCTCAAAAAAGCGGGGTCAATGTTGTAGAAGTCCTGGTTAATGGTAATTATGTAGGCACCCTGCTTTATAAATATAGCAAATTAAATCTTTCAGGATTCCTAAAAAATGGAGAAAATGAAATTCAGTTGATTATTGTTAATTCCTTACGAAATCTATTTGGACCACATCATTTGCAACTGGGCGAAAGTCACATGATTAGGCCTTTGGATTTTTATAAAGAAAAATGTGTTTTTTTAGACAAGCCAAAAGATTGGAACGATGATTACTGTATCGTTCGTTTTTCGCTTGATGGTTAAGAAAGAAGGATAATTATGAAAAATGCAATTGAAGCAGAAGGAGTAGCTACAAAAATAATTTCTCCTGTGGATGGACATTATTTTTTTGGGTATTATGATTTACAACCTTTTGACAGTACAGGAAGGTATCATCTTTGCCATAAAGTAGAGTTTGAGGATAGAATTCCAGAGCCTGATGATAAGTGTACTGTTGGTATGATTGATTTGTCAAATAATCAGTTTATTCCGTTTGGGGAAACAACGGCATGGAATTTTCAGCAAGGTGCTATGTTACAATGGTTTATGGATGATAATCATGTAATTTATAATATCCGTCAAGATAACAAGTTTAAGTCTTGCGTACAAAATATTATTACGGGTGAAAAGCGCATTTTGCCAATGGCAATTGCAAATCTTTCAAAAGATTGCAAAAAAGCAGTGTGTGTTAATTTTTCGAGAATTTATGATTTCAGACCTGGATATGGTTATAGCGGTATTCCGGACCCGTTTGCCGATGTAATGGCACCTGATAATGACGGAATTTATATCATGGACACCATCACAGGTTCGTGTAGATTGGTGGTTACATATGATACTATTCGTAAGCAATTTCCTAAGTTGCCTTATTCGGAAGAAAAACTTTTGGTAAATCATATCACTCTTAATCCTTCTGGTGATAAGTATGTATTTTTGCTTCGTAATTTTCCAGGAGACGGGAGCAAATGGACTACATTGTTGTTGGTTGGAGATGACAAAGGTAATCTACATCAGATGGCTGAATATGCAACACATTCTCATTACCATTGGAAAAATGACAATGAATTGCTAATAATCAGTACTCGCACTTTGGAAAATAAAAAATTAGGTTTATATTTATTTAACGATGAGACCGGTGCCTATACATACTACCCGGATCCTGATCCTGATGCCCGATTAAAAGACATTCATTGCCTATATTCTCCAAATAGGCGATTTATTTCGGGTGATGGTTATCCGGATCCGGACGGATATAGATGGATTCATTTTATCAATATGGAGAATAACAAGGATATTATTTTAGGAAAATATTATTCGTATTTTTCAGGAAGAGAAGATTTGGAATATAGATGTGATTTACACGCAAGATTTGATTTAACAGGGAGATATCTTTCATTTGATAGCAATCATATCGGTAATAGGTGTGTTTGTTTGATAGATTTGAGTAAAATTGAAGATTATTGGGAACAAGGAGAATAATATGCATTATATTTCGAATGAGGCATTTATATTTGATCCGGATTTTAAAAACGGTAATGCGGATTTTACTGATGATAATGTATTTAGCCCAAATGAAAGAGAGCAATTTCTTGAATCGTATTATACTTTTATCAAAAACAGTTACAACCTTTCCGATAATTCCCAATATGTAGTGCCTTTTGATGAAGCAGTTGAGGAAACCGAAAATCTAAAGCAAAAATACGGGGTAGATGATGGTGATATAGGATTAGTCTCTGTTTATACTCGTGAAACTGAGCATAAGTATAAAAATTGGTCAGTATATACCGCCAAGTGCAATATAAAGAACGATTGGATTGTTATGGAAAATGCCGAACTTCCTCCAAATCCGGCAGCACTTTTCCATATTGAAAAAAGAGGAAAAATTAAGCGTATAAATTTTGATTTTTATATTGACAGTGCATTTAAGACTCATATAAATGGGCGAGTTACAGATACAACACCGGGACATTCTTTTGTTTTGCGTGATGGGATTAAGGATGTGATTCTTATCCAATTTTTTGCAAATGGTGAATGTTATGCTAAATATTGTGAAGACGATCCATATAATTTAAAACATGTACTACTTGGAAATTTTGTGTTTGATGAAGTCCAAACAATTACAATTCAAATTAATGAAAGCGATTATAATGTAACATTATCATCTTGTGAAACAGTTAACTTGCCGTTAAAAAATGTGGCATTTGGCGACACATTGTTTTTCTCTGGTGGAATGTTTCATTTTGGCGAATGGAGAATCAAGCCGGTTTTATTAGAAACCGAATTTGAGACAATAAACTCATTCTTTGAATTGAATACTGAAGAGAAGATAACTCGCAAATATATTGGCGAAAAAGAATTGCCGTTTGCCATTGGCGGATATGAAATGCGAGATCAAGTTTTGATATTTGAAAAATACATAAATATCTCTAACGAAAATATGCAATTATTGATTGAGTCTTTAGATCCCGGTGGCAGAGTTATTTTAAATGGGGAAACAGTAGCAGAAACAGATAGTTTCGAAAACTTTAAAATTGATTTGCCTTATCAGAGTGAAAATGATAAGTCATTGCTCCAAATAGAAGTTTTCCCAAGAGCACCAGAGGTGTTGTTTGCTTGGCATCGGCATAAAGATCCTTATATTGGTTGGTTTAGTAGTTCGGTAACAATCAGGCAGAAGTCTTATATTCAAAAGGATACTTTACAAATTAGGGTTAATGAAGCAAATCAAAATAAAGTTGTTGCAACATTTAGCGGTACTGTTGATTTGTCTTGCAAACTTAATATTTATATCGTTGAAAATTGTGAGGAAAACAACAAGCAACTTATTGCGCATGAATTTGTTGATGGTGGTTTTTGCTTTGATAAAACATTTGCAGCAAAACTTTGGACACCGGAGAAACCTAATCTATATCGAGTTTATTTTGAAGCAGTAGATGACAATGATAATGTGATTGCATCCGAATATGTTGAAACGGGTTTTAGAACAATAGAACAAAAAAATGGCGAACTGTTACTTAACGGCGAAAGAATCCAAATGTTCGGGGCATTACAAATGCAGTTTTTACCGCCTTATGAAAATACTCCTGTTACACATATTTGTCCAAGTGATGAGCAAATTGTTTGGCAAAATATGATGCTGAAAAGACTTGGCGGCAATACTATGAGATTGCATATTCTTGGCTATGGTACTAACGATAAAAGATTTGCAAGATTGGCAGACCAAATGGGAATTCTACTGATTTGGACCACAAGATACATAGATAGTGTTGAAGGTATGGAATGGCATGGTGGTTGGAGAGGAAAAGATGGCTATCTAAGACAGATTGAACAAGTCAAATCTCATCCAAGCATAATTATCTGGGAGGGAGCTAATGAGTTTCATCCGACATTACAACAAATAAACGATATTTATCGAGAATTTGTTTTGTCAGTTAAATCAATTGATACAACAAGATTGATTTGTCCGGTTTCGCATTTATATTATTCCGCAGATTTATATCCTCTTAAGGATTGTGAGTATTATAATGATGGAGGGACCTGCGACCAAAATGGAAATTTAAGTAAGGCTTGCTCAGAATGGACAGATCCACTTGTTGTTCGTTCGGCACATACATATTCTTTGCTTTTAGGATATGGCGGAGGATGGTCAAAATTAAGGACGCAGAGTTGGAGTGAACAAGAAAATTTGTTCAATAACAAAGAACGGGCTTATTTGGTGTCGGAATTCGCAGTAATAGGTAGGCAAGATCCGAATACTTATGAAGCAAAAAATAATTATTTTAATCCATATTCATATGAGTTTCCTGACGAAAAAGTTTTAGGATTTCCAATGAATATCGATAAATGGAAAATCAGCCAATCTTATCAGGCACTCGCAGCAACAGAATCAATTAAGCAACTAAGAATTTTAGATGCTGATTCGGCTTTATGGTGTTGTTTGATGGGCGGAGCTAATGATGGAGGATATTTAAAGCCTATCATCGATAACTATGGATATGCAAAACTGGCTTTCTATACAATGAAAAATTGCTTTAAAACGCCTCTTGCTATATGCTCTGATGTTGATAAGAAAAAAGGGAGAAATTTTTTTATCAGACCTGTGTTTTTTGGCGAAATCGGAAAGAAATACTCTGTTAAATGTCAGTTGGTTACAGAGAATTTAGAAATTATTTCAGAACATTTATTTGAACCCTTTGTATGCGATAAACCAATACTAAGAATGCCATATTGGTTGCCGCAATTAACATTCAAGTCTTTTGTTGGTATTCGTTTTATTATTGAGGAAAATAACTGATGAATTGTAAATTCAGTTGTTTTTAATAAAGTTTTAAGGAGAAGTTAAAATGGAATTCAAAGTAGTACAAAAGGAAATCGAGTTACAGTCAAGAGGTTGGATACCAACCTTCCACGACATCTCAAAAGAGGTAAAGGAAATTGTTGAGGCATCAGGCATTAAAAACGGTACAGTAAGTGTTGTATCTCACCATACAACCTGCTCTGTAATGGTACAGGAATGCTCACACGATATAGACAGTTTTGACCTTGAATATTTACAGCACGATTTACTTGACATTATGCGTAAATTTATCCCCGATTATACAAACGAGGGCGATTACCGTCACCCGGGTCCCATTCACGCACAGTACGGAAGATATGTTGACGAGCCGGGCGACTTTTCGAGTATGAATACAGACGGTCATTTGCGTAGTGTATTCTTTGGAAGAAGCGAAACCTTAACCCTTAAAGACGGCGAAATCGACGGCGGCAGATTTGCTCATATCTACTTTATAGATTGGGACCATGTTTTGGCACGCCGCAGACAAGTTAATGTAACCGTTATGGGAACTGCCGAAGATGTAGGCGACAGAAAGTTCAATAACGGCGAGGTAATAGATACAAGACATAAGTTCTTAGAAGAAGAAAAGGCTTATGATGTTCACTACGATTTACAACAAAAAAGATAATCACGGTTTTTAGTTAAGGATAATTTCTATGAAAAAAACTGCATTAGAGTCTGCAAAAGCGGTGTAAAGGTAGGCGAGTATAACGGTGTTTCGGTTTCAACAAGCGGTATGGACCAAATCGCCGGTACAATAGGTGCAGGCGTTGTTGACGGTACAGCAATCAGCGAAATGACGGGTACTACAATGGTCTTATTTGCCCCGACCGAAAATATACCCGAATATAACCCCGAAAGTATCATTCCCGTACATAAAAACTATGACGGTAAATTCTGTCTTTTATCGTGGACGCCAACCGCAGGTATTGCTCTTAAATGGTTTAAGAATAATTTTTGCGAAAACTTTGATTTTAAGGAACTTGACGACATAGCAAAGGATATTCCTGCAGGCAGTAACGGTCTAACATTTTTGCCTTACCTTTGCGGCTCGACAATGCCTAAATATAACCCCGATGCAAAGGGCACATTTATGGGTATTACAATGGAGCATACAAGAGCGCATTTTGTAAAAAGTATTTCGGAATCGGTTGCCGCAATGTTAAAGGAAAACCTTGATTATTTGGGGCTTAACTGTAACGAAATACGCTCAATG
>JAZUFQ010000027.1:0-18409 GCA_045640745.1 Acutalibacteraceae bacterium | reverse complement strand
TTTTGTTTTTGTGATATTTTGTCACATATGAAAGAGCTATATCATTGGCAAATACTTGAACATTTTTAAAATTAATAATATCATAAATTATATCGTCATTACCACAAGCTATATCAATGAATTTTTTAGGTGTTTTTATTCCAATATCGTTAATAATTTTATTTTTTAATATATTATCGTTACAAGAATTTATACCAATTTCAGCTAAAAAACTAGTTTTTAATTTTTTTGAATCCATCGATAACAATCTATCTGCTATAATTCTTTCATTTTCTAAATCATCATCAACCATAAAACTTTCAATATGTTTTTGTGCAATAGAAAATATAACCTTATTATGTGGATTGGAAAAAAGGAATTTATCATTTATATTTCGTACAGATAATTCAGAATTGGAAAATGATTGATTATCAGATAGTCTTCCAACAAAAATAAGCCCCTTGTGCTTATTCTTTGACGAATTATAAAAGAATTCATTTTCAATAAAAGCTATAGGATATAATTCTTCAAAAGACAATTCTTCTTTACCTAAAAATTTTTTGGAAATTTCTATTGCAGAATCTAAAAAAGATGTATTTGCTATTGTTGAACTACCATACAACTCCGAATACATTTCCGTATATGTAACTAAATCGTTTTTTAAAAAAACATGGTCATAATTTAAGCTTGTCATACTTTTGCCAAAGGGTATTATTAAGGTGACAAAATCAATCTGAGAACAATACTCCTTAGCATGGATATCTTTTTGAAAAAAAGATGATAAAACAGTGTCAACCTCTAAAACATCTTTATAAAGATTATATTGTTTTGTAAATGACGAATGATATTGTTTATTCATATACTACTCCATTAATCTATCACACTAATGTGAAAATTTTGTAATTTCAAATCAGATTCGACGAATTTCTTAAAATCTGGCAAAAAATGACCTTTTTGCAAGTGAAAATTGCAGAGCTTTACTATATCATTATGAACAATCATGACAGAACATTCAAGTAAATTTGTTTTTTTAAGTTTGTCAACAAATCTTTTATAATCTTCATAAGTTTTATACATATCGCAAGAAAAATAAAAAGAAGATATATCTAAAATATTTGCAATATAACCTTGCTTGATTTCATCTATACTTTTAATGAATTGTTCTATTTTTATGTCTGCAGCATTCTCAATTTTAATTTTTTTACTTAAAAGATTAAATAGTTTTTTCAGCCCTTCAGAATCTTCAATAGAATAATAATCCCTGTTTCTCAAATTATAAATATCGTTAAAATCAGAGTAATCGCAACCCGGAAGGATTAATGGTGTAATTGTTTTTTTAGAACTAATAGCGGCCCCTAATTCAAGAATGGAAGAAATGGATTTTTTATAGTTAAGAGATAACAACGGAATAAATATATCACAATCATTAACATTAGAAATAAAATCTTCAGCAAAATCAGAACCGTACTTGGTTGAATTGTAGTTATTTTTAAAAGCAGCACAGTATAATTTAAAATTTGATTCACCAATAATTTTTTTAAAATAATCTGCTAAAGCAACAGCAAATTTTTCATCCAAAAAACTAAAACTTATAAATATTTTACAAACTTTACCCACATTGGCCATTTTTACCATCTCCACTTAAATCATAACATATTTTTAATTTATAATCAACCATAATTTTTTATTGATATGTTCATCATTTCTCCGTAATTTTCCCGTCACTATATTTTGTAATTTTGAGGAGCAAAGAAATGCGGCAAACCAAAACGTTTTCGTAAGCCTAATTTTGGATGCCACGCTTACGCTTGTGATGACAAAGTAACATATATTTTAAGATTTAACGGTGCACTAGGGATCCCAATTATTTATCTTTGTCTTTAAAATTCTTTCGGCATAAGGTTTAAGATATCTTCTAATGCATCAACATTTCTCGTTTTCGAAAGCGATATCCGTTAACTCTCTCAATTTATTTTGCAATAACTTTTTATCCGGCAGACAAAGTGTGTAATCAGAAACAAGTGTGGGAGACAAACTTCGGCTAAGAGCATATTCTACAACCGCATCGTCTTTACTTGCACAAAGGATAAGACCGACACTTGGATTTTCGTTTGGCTTTTTGACATCTCGATCCAACGCTTCAAGATAAAAATTGATTTGACCGATATGCTCCGGTTTGAATTTACCGATTTTAAGTTCAATCGGCACAAGGCACGAAAGAGCACGATTATAAAACAGCAAGTCAATGTAAAAATCCTGACCGCCAACCTGCACTCGGTATTCTTCGCCTATAAATGTGAAATCTCTACCGAATTCAAGAATAAATTGCTTTAAGTTTTCTATAATGGCTTTTCGTAAATTCTTTTCTGAATACTCACTCGGCAAATCAAGGAATTCCAAAACGTATGTATCAAGAATACTATTTCTTACTTTGGAATCAACTAATTCCGGAGGTTGTTTACCCATTGACAGTTTGTAGCGTTCGTAATAGGCACTTTCAATTTGTCGATTAAGTTCACGGTAAGAATACTGCTCTTTTGCACAGAGTTCCATATAAAAATGGCGTTCTTCCGCCGTTTTGCAACCCGATAAAATCAGCAGATGATTCGACCAACTGATTTGTGTCAACAGTGCTGACACAAATTCATCATCCTTGTAGGTTTCATAAAACTGCTTCATTCTGTAAAGTCCACGGCGGTTGAAACTTTTGATTTCAGGTGAGGTTTCAGCTATATATGCCGCAACTTCATCAATGATTTTATCGCCAAAAGATGATTCGGCACAAAGCCCGGAAATATATTCACCTACATTCCAATACATCTTAATAAGCTCGGTGTTTACCGCTTTTAAGGCATTTGACCGAGCATCACTGATAATGGAAAGTATTTTATTAAAATCATTATTTTGATTCGTGATTTCATTTCGCATAATCTATTCTCTTTCTAATGCTGTCTGATTGATTTCAGATGGCATTTTTGTTTTATTTGATAGTTTGCAGTTTTACTTATTTTTAATAATTTTATCCGGAAGAACCGAAGCTGTAATTAAATCTGCCGGATCAACATCCAAGGCATCTGCAATACTGAATAACACCTCTAATGAAAAACTTTTCGCAAGTCCGGGTGCTTCTATTGCACTAATCAGCGACCGGCTGATATTTGCTTTCTCCGCTAATTTTTCTTGTGACAATCCACGCATTTTGCGAATCGTTGAAATTGCTATACCAAGTTGAATCAATCTATCTCTATTTTTGAATGCAACATTTTTATCCATATAAATTTCAAGCCACCTTTCTACTCATTACATATAATTATACTTTTTATACCCGATCATCGCTGTATTTATCGATGTAAACTTGACTGTATCTGTGAGCAATGATATAATTATGGTATGTTAAAAATGCTTTTTGTAAGCGTTTGATGATTGGAGTGAGTAAATGAATGAGAAATCAAACCTGTTGCTTTACCGGGCATAGAGTAATCCCCCTGCTTGAAAGGCATACTGCATCAAAAGCATTAGAAAATGCTGTGATTGAAAGTATAGAAAACGGCTACCGCTATTTTGGTGCCGGTGGTGCATTGGGTTTTGATATGTTGGCTGCATTGACTGTTCTTCGATTAAGAAACAAATATCCGCAAATAAAACTGATCCTTGTTCTGCCGTGTGAGAATCAAACACGAAATTGGAAAGCTGTGGATATAGAAAAATACGAACATATTAAGTCGCAGGCGAATAAAGTTGTGTATGTTTCAAAAGAGTATACACGGGACTGTATGCATAAAAGAAACCGCCACTTGGTTGATAACAGTTCTCTTTGTATCTGCTATCTGTCAAAGCCAAGCGGCGGCACGGCATATACAGTTAATTATGCAAAAGACAATGGATTAAAAGTTATAAATCTTTTTAATTCAACGCCATAATAATTGAACAATTATTGGATTTCATACTTTTCGGGTAAAATAAGAGTATCAATTATCCGGAGGTAAATACGATGAAAGGAAAAATTATATCCGAAAAAAATATCGAAAAATTCAAAACTTATCTGTGCGAGGAAGAAAAAAGCGAGAACACAAAGGAAAAGTATATCCGAGATGTCAGAGCATTTGCTGAATATGTAGGCGATAAGGAAATTGATAAGGAAACTGTTATCGCATACAAGCAGAGTTTAATTGACAAAGGATATGCCGTTAAAAGTATCAATTCAATGCTTGCAAGTATCAACAGCTTATTTTCATTTTTGTGTTGGTATGAACTGCGGGTAAAATCACTGAAAGTGCAACAGCAGATTTTCTGTCCCGAAGAAAAGGAACTGACACGGGCGGAATACGAACGGTTATGTAGAACGGCTGAACGCAAACACAATGAACGGTTGAACCTCATACTTCAAACAATATGCGGAACGGGCATTCGTGTCAGTGAACTGCAATTTATTACGGTAGAAGCAGTACGAAAAAGCGAAGCAACGGTATCGCTTAAAGGTAAAACGAGAACAATCATCATAACGAAAAATCTGCAAAAGAAATTGCTCCACTATATAGCAGAGCAAAAAATCAAGACAGGTTCAGTTTTCGTCACCAAAACGGGCAAGCCCATGAGCCGTACAAACATTTGGCGGGAAATGAAAAACCTCTGCATTGAAGCAGAGGTCAATCCCGAAAAAGTATTTCCGCATAATCTTCGTCATCTGTTCGCCCGTGTGTTTTACGGCATTGAAAAAGACATCGCCAAACTTGCCGATATTCTCGGTCACAGCAGTATCAATACCACAAGGATTTATATAATTTCCACCGGCACAGAGCACCGTCAGCGTATGGAACAAATGCGGTTAATAATATAAAAAAGCCGCCAAAACGGCGATAGCAACATAATAGTGATTATGTTGTATGATAAATGCAAAAAAGCACAATACATACAATTTTACTGAGATAGTTTATCACAAATTTAAAGAAAAATCAACAATTTTCGAACAGAAAAGTATGAAAAATCAAATAATTGTTAAAATTAGACATAAAGAATAAAGCCTTTTGATGTGATTCGAAAAATCCAAAATAAAAAGGCTTGCTTTTTTATACTCATTTTTTGTAAGGTTTCTTGTTTTACAAGAAATCTTTATTTTTTAGTACAACATAATCACTATTATGTGATACAAAACTACATCAAAAATATTTTTTGGAGGTATTCGAAATGGCAAAGAAGGTAGTATCAGTCTTATTGGCAATACTGGTGGTTTTCGGAGTCATCGGTCTTTCATCTTGTGGTGAAAAAGATGTTCCTGCATCGGTTAATGTCAAGGACGGGCTGTCGGCGTATGAAATTGCCGTACAGTTAGGCTATGAGGGAACGGTTGAACAATGGCTAAACTCTTTAAAAGGGAAATCCGCTTATGAAATTGCAAAAGAAAGTGGATATACCGGTACACAAGAGGATTGGCTGAAGTCTCTTTCTGCACAAAATGGAAAAGATGGTGTAGGTATTAAAACTGCCGCTTTTTCCGGAAAAGGTGAACTCATTATTACCTTGACGGATGGCAGTAATATCAATCTTGGCACCGCATCCGGCGCCAACGGTAAAGATGGTATTGGCATTACATCCACTAAAATCAATGAAGTCGGTAATTTGATTTTAAATTATTCGGACGGTAAGAGTGTTGATTTAGGCAAAGTAGTCGGTATGAAAGGAACAGACGGAATAGGTGTTTCCAATGCCGAAATAAATACGGACGGTGAACTTGTTCTTACATTTTCCAACGGTCAGCGTTCTAATCTGGGCTGCATTTTAGGTGCCCCCGGTAAAGACGGACTTGACGGTAAGGATGGCACTGACGGAAAAGACGGTAAAGATGGTGCTGATGGTAAGGGTGGAAATGACGGTATCGGCATTGTTTCTTCTGTTATTAATCAAAAAGGCGAATTAGTGCTTACATATTCCGATGGCGGTGTTGATAATCTCGGCACCATTGTCGGAACTAACGGCAAAGACGGCGTTGATGGTAAAGACGGTAAGGACGGATCCGACGGAAAAGATGGCAAGGATGGTTCTGACGGCAAGGACGGTATCAGTGTATCCAATGCATCTATCAATACCGACGGCGAACTTGTTTTGACTTTTTCCAATTCTCAGGTTGCAAATCTCGGAAAAGTAATTGGTGCTGACGGAAAAGACGGTAAAGATGGTGCTGATGGTAAAGATGGCATCGATGGCAAAGACGGAAATGACGGCGCAGACGGTATCAGCATTGTTTCTTCTGTCATTAACCAAAAAGGCGAATTAGTGCTTACATATTCCGATGGCGGTGTTGATAATCTCGGTGTAATTGTAGGAGCAAACGGCAAAGATGGTGCCGATGGTAAGGACGGAGCAGACGGTAAAGATGGCAAAGACGGAAATAACGGTACTGACGGCGTTGGAATTTCCGATATTATAATAGATAAAGGTGCTTTGAAAGTTACATTAACGAATGGCACTACTCTTAATCTCGGTAATGTCGTTGGCAAAGACGGTGTTGATGGCAAAGATGGTGCCGATGGTAAGGACGGAGTAGACGGTAAAAACGGCAATGATGGTATTGGTGTTGCTTCAACCGAAATAAATGATAAGGGTGAACTTATCATTAAGTATTCTAATGAGCAATCCGTCAATCTCGGAACCGTTGTCGGTAAGAACGGTAAAGACGGTGATAAGGGCGAAACCGGCAATGATGGCAAAGATGGTGTCGGTATCAGTGAAGTTGAAATTGATAAAGATGGACATTTGATTGTTACATTGTCGGATAAAACCGTAAAAGATCTTGGTAAAATCACTGTTGGTGATGGAACAATTGGTAAAGACGGAAAAGACGGCAAGGATGGTGTCGGTATTGCTTCGACTACTATCAATGAAGCCGGAGAACTCGTTATTACTTATACTGATAATAACACAACTAATCTTGGCAAAATTACAGGTACAAACGGTCTTCCCGGTGCGGATGGTAAAGATGGACAAGACGGCAAAGACGGCTCTGACGGAAAAGACGGTGTCGGTATCAGCAACGCTGTAATCAATGAGTCCGGCGAATTAGTTATCACTTTAACAGACAGTACCGAAAAGAACCTCGGAAAAGTTATAGGTAAAGACGGAACCAACGGCAAAGATGGTGCCGACGGTAAGGACGGAATTGACGGCAAAGATGGTTCAGATGGTAAAAATGGTGCTGATGGTAAAGACGGAAACGGTATTTCTGCAGTTGAAATCGTCGAAGATTGTTTAAAAATTACATTTACACAAGGTGACCCTGTTGTCCTCGGTCCCATTGTAGGTGCAAACGGTCAGGACGGGAAAGATGGTGCTGATGGTAAGGACGGAGCCGACGGTAAAGATGGTGTCAGCATAGTAAATGTTACTATGAACGGAAATGATATGGTCATTACATTCAGCAATAATACCACTACTGCTTTGAAAAATATCAAGGGTACTGATGGTAAAGATGGTGTCAGTGTTACCTCGGCTGTTGTTGACGAAACCGGTCATTTGAAAATCACCTTATCCGATGGAACTGTAACGGATGCAGGTCTTGTTGTCGGTGCTAACGGTAAAGATGGCAAAGACGGTTCGGATGGAAAAGACGGTGTAGGTATCAGCAGTGCCATTTTCTCAGCTGATGGTACGCTTACCGTTACATTGACCGATGGGTCGGTGTCTTCCAAAAATATAAAAGGTGCCAAAGGTGATAAAGGCGATAAGGGTGATAAAGGAGCCGACGGCGTTGGCATTGTGAATGCACACATTGATTCTGACAAACACCTCATACTTGAAATGAGTGATGGCAGTACAATTGATGCTGGATATGTCGGTGTTGACAGTTCACCTGATGACGATGATGACGACAATCCAACAGGTAATGTCCCGACACTTAGTGTAAGCAACACTACTGCAACTGCAGGTGCAACGAAAGTTACCGTTGTGGTTTCTTTGGAAAACAATCCGGGCTTTTTAACAATGGCATTGAATATGGCGTTTAATAGCGATGTTCTTACATTAACAAAAGTTTCAACGGGAATTGACTTTATCGATTATAATTTTACGGCACCGAAAAATAAAACAAGCGGTTGTACTGCGGCATGGTTTGCATCCGATTTGCCGGAGGAAATTATAGACGGCGACATTATGACACTCCAATTTACAGTTGCTTCAAATGCCCCGAAAGGACAGTATCCGATAACTATATCTTGTCCCAATGACGGTAGTACCGTTGACGGCAATAAACAGGCATTTACAATGGCAAGTGCTGTCGGATACATAACGGTAAATTAAATGAGAATAAAAAAGTACTTTACATTAGTTATCTTAATTGCTTTTGTTTTTTCATTATCCGGTTGTAAAAACAGCACAAAAAAGACCGAATCAGTATATAACAACGACAAGTTTCCTTCTTTTTCGGTTGAAAATATGGAAGTATCTGCCGGAGAAGATATAACTGTATATGTTAAACTGAAAGATAATCCCGGATTTCTGACAATGGCAATGAATATTGAATATGATTCAACCGCTATGGCTCTTATTGATATAAAAAACGGTCCGGATTATGAAGAATACAATTTTGTCGGACCTAAAAATAGGGCCAGTGGTTGTACTGCGAGTTGGTTCATTCCGGAATTGACGGATAAAATCAAAGATGGAAAATTGCTGGAATTGCATTTTACAATTTTAAATAATGCAAAAAGCGGTGAATATCCCATCAAAATTACAAGACCCGATAATGGCGGAATTGTTGATGCATATAAAGAAATTTTAGTAGTTAACAATGCCATAGGGTATATAACAGTAAAATAATAATGGAGGAAGAACGCATGAAAAAAACATTATCATTGTTATTAGCGGTAATAATTATTATCGGATTAGTGCCGCTTGGTACTATTTCGGCTTTTGCGGCAAACCCTGCAACCGTAAAGGTTGAAAGTGTTAGTGCAATACCGGATTCAACTGTAGATGTTGCAATCAGCATTACAGATAATCCCGGTATTGCGAGTATGGGCTTTACCTTGTCTTTTGACGAGTCATTAACACTTGTCGGTGCAACAAACGGTGAAGCGTTTTCAGAACTCACAATGACACCGCCGGCACAACTTAAAAAGACTGGAAGTGTTACCGGCTCCTGCCGTTTTGCTTGGCTTGGCAGCGACAATGTAACAGAAGACGGCGTAATACTAAATTTGAAATTTAAAGTTTCTAATGATGCCGAATTAAATAAAAATTGTGTCATTTTTATTGCTTGTGAAAAAGATGATGTGTTGGATGAAAACAGAACTGCCGTTCCTGTTACAACTCAAAACGGAAAAGTAACTATTATCAGTTATACTCCCGGAGATGTTGACGGTAACAGCACAATCAACATGTTGGATGTTTTGACACTCTGCCAATTTTATGTTGACGGTTGTCAATATGATCCCAACGGCTATGCGGTTAATATAAATCCCGAATCAGGCGATGTGGATGCCAACGGAAAAGTAAATATGTTGGATGTTCTTATGATTTGCCAATATTATGTAGACGGTTGTAAATATGACCCTAATGGTTATGGCGTAATTTTACTACCTGGCAAAAAAGCGTGCGAGCATACTATACATCATGTAAATGCAAAAGAGACAACATGTACAGAAGATGGAAACATAGAATATTGGTACTGCACAAAATGTAATGATTATTTTGCTGATGAAAACGGCAATGATATTATTACGCTTGATTATACGGTTATTAAGACTAAAGGACATAATCCGATTTCGGTAGATGCGGTTCCCGCAACTACAACATCAAGCGGTTATACAGCCGGTGTTTGGTGCGACAAATGTGAAACTTGGATTAGCGGACACGAAATAGTTGAACCAATTACACCAGATGAAGCAAATATTGGTTACCGTTTGTGGTATGTTAAGGGAAAAACAAAAGATGGAACAATAGAAATTGTTGAGGATACTTATCTGCAACAGCAACAAATTATTAATTCAAACCCTGATAAATATACAGTTGGCGTTGGAGTAGCAGAGTTGAAGTCACCATCTGTCGATGGATATGATTTTCTTGGATGGTACGAATACCCTGAAACTGATGCGAAAAGAATATATTCCATACCTTCAACATCAAAAGGCGACATAGTTGTATATGCGGTTTGGAGTAAACATGAATATACAATTACATATTTGCCTGATTCAGCGGGTTCTACTTTGCAAAAAATTGCAGAAGAAAAATTTACTGTAGATAAAGAGACAGCACTGCAAGTTCCGTCTTGGCCAAACCTTGTATGGGTAGGTTGGTCTGATGAAAGTGGTAATGTTGTAAAATCAATACCAAAAGGTACCGCTCATGATGTTTCTCTTACAGCTAATTGGATGAGCAAACGAAATCAAACTGTTCCCAATACTAAATATTCCTCCGGCACGCCTGCAATTTCCAAAATTGAAAACGATAAAGACTTATATTATGCTTTCACTTATGAAATAGGCGATATACAAAATGTTCCGATTCAACAGGTTGAAGACGGTATTGACGGAAAAGGTTTCAACCTTGTAAAGGGTCAAACATACTCGATAAGCAAAACATTTACTCAGAAAATATCTCAAGGTGAAGCAACAAATGTTGCAAATACTGTTTCTAATGCAACCACAAAATCTGATTCATGGACACTTTCTGAAGATTGGAACAAGAGTACGACATTCAGTCAAGAACATTCGAATGAGGTTTCGGAAGAACAGTCGAGTAAGGCAGCAATGTCATTATCGCAAACCGATAAATATAGTCTAAGTTCAGGTATTGGTGGTTCGAAAGAACACATTGATGAAAAAGGCAACTCTACAAAAGTGACCAAAAAAGACGAATTTGGTGTTAGTGTAAATGTTGGAACAAAATCTTCTTTAGGAGCAAATGTTGGACTTGGAGACGGTGTTGGAATAAATGCCGGAAAAGAGTATAGCGCCAACTTAGGATTAGATTATAAACATAGTAAAGAAACTACAACTGAAGATTACGAAAAGCACACCGACAAAACATCAACGAACTGGAATATTAATAAAGGATTTGAAACAAGTCAATCAATGAGTGCATCTCAAGAGTTTTCACAGTCAATAAGTCAAAGCATTAGAGATACTTATAAGTATGGGGAAACTTTGGATTACGGCGGTTCTAACAGTCAAACTGTTTCAAGTTCTAACACAAGTTCCGAATCAAGACAGTATTCTTCGTCTGTAACCTATTCCACCGAAAGTGGTAGTGAACTTACAGTAAATGAAGTCTTAACAGGTGATGCTGAAACAGGATTTTACAGAAAGGTTTTAGCGGCAAATTTCAAGGTTTTTGCTGTTGTAATTTATGATGTTAAATCTGGAACATTCAGCACTATGACATACAGTTTGAAAATAAATGATTCCGAGCATTTATTTACAGATTATTCAACTGTTTCTTCATTTGATGATTATGAAAACGGCGTTTTATCGTTCGAAGTTCCAATCTTTGTAGGTGATTATATTTATAGCGTTGTTGGTGCATCTGACGGATTGAAAATCGATCCGGAAACAGGAATTGTACAAAACTATGGATATATTGATCAAAAAACAGGAATTTGTTATAAGAAATACAATCAGGTTACCGGAGAGTATTCTGAGCCTTGTGACACCGATGTTATAATCCCGCAATATGTTGTGCTAAATAACAAGATTGTTAAAATTAAAGGAATTGCTGCAAATGTTTTCAGCGGAACAAATATCACAACGGTATATCTAAATACGGGAATAATCGAAACTCCAAACGGTGCATTTGAAGGTTGTACATCTCTTAGGTATATTACAGGTGCGGAAATTTCATCAATAGGTAAAAATGCATTTAAAGGATGTTCTTCGCTTTATGAAATGTGTTTGTCGGATAAAGTTGTTCATCTTGGAGAAGGTGCTTTAGACGGTGTTGATGCATTAACAATTTATGCATCATCTCCCGCATTAGTTGAGGCGGCAATGAAATCCGGTGTTAAACATCTTACCATTGATTTGAGCAGAATGAGTGGAGAGATTGATGACACACTATTAAAAACTCCGGATAGTATGACATATTTTGCACTTATTGGCGGTGGAAATTCATACGACAATCTTACAATAGAGTCATCGGCGGAAACGACTGAAATAAGTAATATTACAATAAATAACAAAAAAGACATTCCGCTAAAATTGTCATCCGAGAATATAAGCATCAGCTACTCTTCAATTACTTCAAGCGGATTTGTTATGAGATTAGAGACAGATACGGCAAATATTGTTTTGGACGGCAATAATTATTTCTATACTGATTCTAATAATGTTGCTCTTTGCAAAAACATTAATTTGTTTGAAAAAGAAGATTCTTTAGCAATTGGAAGACTTAGGGTGAATGGAAATATACTTATATGTGGAACCACAACCGGAACACAATATGCCGAATTTGATAGTGATGAACATAAATTTGTGTATATCACAGATGAAATGTACGAAAATTATTTTAACACTATTAAAGTAGCTTTCGATGCAAACGGTGGAAATTGTGCTATTCAGAATAAAGATGTTTATATGGGCTCAGCGATAGGTGAACTCCCCGTACCCAAAAGAGATTATTATACATTTAACGGTTGGTTCACTGAAAAACAAGGTGGAGAAAAGGTATCAGAACAAAAAGTTTTTGATGCCGGGAACAATATAACTCTCTATGCTCAATGGACTGAAAATCCGCTTTCCGGTTGGATAAAAGCTACCGATATGCCATCAAATGCGGGTGTTGTTAATGAAAAATGGACACTTAATGTTGTTACAACAAAAACTGCAAGTTCAGTTAAAGAAAGCAATTGGACATTAACCAATACGACATCGAAGTGGGGAGATTATGGTTCTTGGAGTAGTTGGTCTAAAACATCAGCGACAGCAAGTGATTCTAGACAAGTTGAAAAGAAGACGGTAACCGATCAAGCAGCTTATACAAATTATAGGTATTATATTTACAGGACACCTGATGGCTACGGATATGGTACTAATGGGTATAATACTGGATCTCATGGTGTATGCTCAAAGTATGATGAAATTAACTTGTCATATCAATTACCACTTAATAATAGTAGTTTAGGTACATATGGTCCTTATGACAGTAGCATGTTCTCTCACGCCTATGATTGCTATTGGTTCTATGGTGGTTCAAGTTCTGTTGCTGCAAAAACTCATACTGAATATCGTTACAGAGACCGCTCTTTGGTTTACACTTACAGTTTTGAATCTTCGTCTGATCCTACCGGAAACTCAAATGCAACAAATATTGTTAAATATGTTCAGTATAGGGTCAAATAAGTAATCTTATAGTTGCGGTGGCTGATGATTAGTTATCGGTCACCGCATTTTTTAAAGTAGGATTTTGATTTTTAATTGTAGGAGGTAAATCTATGAAAAAAACGATATCATTATTGTTGGCAATCATAATGATTATTGCATTATTTCCACTGGGAAGTTTAACCGCTTTTGCCGCAAATACTGCAACAGTTAAGGTTGAAAGCGTCAGTGCTATACCCGGTTCTACGGTTGATGTTGCAATAAGTATCAAAGATAATCCGGGAATTGCCAGTATGGGCTTTACATTATCTTTTGATGTAGCATTAACACTTGTCGGTGCAACAAACGGTGAAGCATTTTCTGAACTCGCAATGACACCGCCGGCACAACTTAAAAAGACCGGAAGCGTTACCGGCTCTTGCCGTTTTGCTTGGCTTGGCAGCGACAATGTTACCGATAACGGTGTTATATTAAATTTGATATTTAATGTTGATGATAATGCTGAATTAAATAAAGATTGTCTAATATCTATTTGTTGTAACAAAGGAGATGTATTAGACGATACAAGAACACCTGTTGATATTACTACTGAAGACGGAAAAATAACAATTATCAACTATACTCCGGGCGATGTTGACGGAAATAGCACAATCAATATGCTGGATGTTCTGACTCTCTGTCAGTTTTATGTTGATGGTTGTCAATATGATCCCAATGGCTATGCAGTCAACATAAACCCAGAATCCGGTGATGTAGATGCCAGTGGTTTTGTCAACATGCTTGATGTTTTGATGATATGTCAATATTATGTTGACGGATGCAAATATGACCCTGACGGTTACGGAGTAAAATTGTTGCCTGGTAAAAAGAGTTGTGAACATTCTATGCAACACATTCTTGCAAAAGATGCGACCTGTACCGAAGATGGTAACATAGAATACTGGTATTGTGAGAAATGCAATGAATATTTTGCCGATGAAAACGGAAATGATGTAATCACGCCTGATTATACCGTTATTAAGGCAAGTGGACATACCTATTCAAAAGATTGGTCTTACGACGATACATACCATTGGCACAGTGCAACTTGTGGGCATACCGATCTCATCGCTGGTAAAGCAACACATACCTACAACGAAGATCATATTTGTAGTATTTGTGATGCCCCCGATAAGACAAATTGGAAGTTGTCAACGCCTGTGATCCAAAAAGTCGAGTATGACACTGTATATTGGAATGCCGTTGAAAACGCCGATTATTATATGGTTTGCGTAAATGATAATTACGAATGTACTTTGCGTGGAACATCTTGCAGTCTTGCTGATGTAAAATGGAACGGAAATACAATATCTCAATATGGAACGGTTAAAATAACTGTTCAGGCGATAGGACATGACGGATACGAAACATCAGAAAAATCAGCGGTAAACAATACTTATTTTTATGTTCCGGAGACGAAATCTGCGGATGCTAATAAGTTAATAGGTTATTCAATTGGCTTTGGATATAATGTGGTTGAGGATGAATATCTTGATATTACGCAATGCTCTGACAAAAGCGTATTTAATGTTGGAAAACTTTTAACGATAGGTAATTATACAGCGAGAAATCATTCAGGTGGAACCGGTACAGCATATAATTACAAGTCCATTGATGAATTTGTTTCTAAAACCAAGGTTTCATTTGAATACGGACAAACTGTTGGTTGTGCTTTGATCGGTAGTTTGAAAACGCAGATTAATGCCGATGTCGGTTTTGATTTCAAAAAATATGCGTATAATGAAACCTTTGTTTATGAGTATAATCTTACTTACAAAGACCATATTATTACAAATTTCTCCGATGATAATCTTTTGGCATATTGTTTGTCGAATGGTTTTCTGAAAGATATCAAAAAAGAGTCAGTGTCAACAAAAAATATGACCGATGATCAGTTGGTTGAGTATTTGTACAATACATATGGCACCCATGCAATTTTAGGAATAACAACGGGCGGCTCATATTCGGCTAAATACAATATTTCAACGAATAGTCAAGATATTGCCGCTAAAGTTGAACTTGGTTTTAGCACATCAACTGCCGGTGGTGGTGCATTAGATCAAATTATTCAAAAAGATTTCAATATTGATGCATCTGTTTCGGAGGAAATTCAGAGTAGCACATCTGAAACAAAAGCCGATTTCTCGATGAGTTACAACGGTGGTAACGGTGGAGCAGCAACATCACCGTCGGATGTCAGCGGCGCAGTATCCAAATGGTCAAGTAGCATCAGTGAAGACAATGCTGTATCTATTAAATTCACGGAGAATGGTGCAATATCTATTGCAACGGTGCTGTCTTATATTGACGGTAATCTGTCTTCTAAATTTGCAGATTACATAGATGCAAAAGCAGATGAAACATATTATACATTATTTGGTATTTATAACAAATCCGCTAATTTACCGGTTTCTGTTGAGACAGTTGATAATCAAAACATTTTGATTATCGACATTTCCGGCGCACAAAACGGAGGAGATATTAGACAGTATTCTTATCCGAATCTTGTTGACGGTATATTTACTGTATATCCTGTAATGTGTAACCGAAATATTGATGGAGTTAGAATAATTGGAGCTTATGATGAATACCAAAACTTGATTGATTCTTTCTCTTTGAAGTTAGCACAGCAATGGAAAAACGGCAGTATTGACATCATTCTGGACAATGTCGGTATATTTACAAACGAAAACGGTTTAATTGATTTAACGAGTATTTCGTTTGATGTAGATGTTACAGTTGATTACATCGGTCAGAATGAAATTGTCGCCCACGATGCAACGGATACTGCGGATGCACAGAGTGCAATCATTGCAAGCAATTTGATAATTCAGTCAAGCGATGTCGAAAGCCGACTTATCGTTCGTGGAGGAAACGGCAGAGACGGTATTGCCTCCGGCGAAGACGGAACGGACGGCGCCATAGCCATTATCGCTGATAATTTGACAGTCGACACATCCGGAAAACTGCTTGTTTACGGTGGCGACGGTGGAAATGCATATCCATTAGATATATTATCATATTCTTCGTGGTCTAACCGCACTGAAGGTGACGGAGGAAACGGTAATGTTGCCGTCAAAGTAAATAATTTAACCTTCGTTAATAGTGAAAATTGTCTTTTAAAAGGCGGAAACGGCGGCAACGGAGGTTATGGAAGAAACGGAAATCAAGGCCCGTCAGGTAATAACCCCGAAACGGGTTACATAGGGACAAACGGCGGCGATGGTGGTAATGGTGCTAATGCTGTAATTATTGCAAACACTATAGAAATCTCAAACACTAAATTGCAATTTGTCAGTGGCGATGGTGGAGATGGCGGTAACGGTGGCAATGGCGGCAAAGGCGGTCATAACACATGGACATTTATTGCCTGTGATACTGCCAGCGGTGGTCATGCCGGTGATGGCGGCAAAGGCGGTAATGTATATTATGTCAATTACGAATCTAAGACGATTTATAATGATAAATTGTCTTCTATTGAGTATATTTGTGGAGAAATTGGCAGTGGCGGTTCTGCAGGTATTGGTGGCGCCGAAGGTACTGCCAGTACAAATATAAATAATCATGGTTCCAAAGGTAAAAATGGTGTTGTCGGAATTGATGGCGAAATAATTACAGTTTATTAATTCTCTATATAGCATTAAAACAGGTGATACTACTTTGCGAAAAAATAATAATCGAATTGTTATATGGTAAAATAAATATAATAATGTACCATTAGCAAATATTGAAAGAATCATTAACAATTTATATTATCACATTTTTTGTTATGCAAGTTTATAAATATTGGCGACACTTGTAAGTTTACTTGCGTGCCGCCAATATTTTATATAGATGTTTTAAATAAACTATGTTACTAAAATTTTTGCCCGATTTGTAGTATTTGATGCTAATGGATTTTACAAAATCAACTAAATTTGAGATTCACCAATGTGACAACCTATGAGCCAAAATTTCTGAAATTTGTGAGACAAACGATAAACCAATTTCAAACAGTATTAAGTCGACAACTTGTGAACCAAAATTTTCGACTCTAATGATATAAACGATGAACCAATTTGAAATGGTATTAATGTGATGTCATATGAACCTTTTGAGTAATAAATCTAATGATGCAAACTATGAACCGTTTGTGGCATAAATTGTGGAACAAAAAATGTGGAATTATTTGTGGAATAACCTTATGCCACATTTTTATTTTTGTGGAATTAAATGTGGCATAGATTGTGTAATAAGTGGATGGGACAAACTGTGAACATAAAAATGTGGAATAAAAGAAAAATTCGGTTATCAGCATTTCGCAAAACCGTCCGCCCCCTTAAAGGGTAATTTTTGGTTTATTATATATTTACACCATGCAAACGTCTTTATGTAGGCTATATCCCCATCGGATTTACACGAAATCACAAAATTTCGGTTATTTTCATTAATTTTCATTTTTTTAGTTTTTCAAAAATAAATCTTTAAAAATGATGCTCTTTTTGAAATGATGAAATTTCGATAGCTTTTTTGCGTTCGTTTTCGTTTTGAAAGTATTATCATTTTTACAGCAAAAAAGTAACACTCAAACTTTGATATGAATATCTTTTTCATATGATGTTTTGAGTGCTATTTTTTCTTTTTTATATGACAGAAAAATGATTGTAATATTGAGGTTAACAAGAGGGTGAGAGTCCTTATTTTCAAAAAGAAAGTTCCGATATTTCAAAATGAAAATCATCCCGAAAAGCGTCATATCAAAATGACAGTGCGGCATCATTTCAAAACGATAGTTTTGTCTTAAATTAATCTTCCCTTAATCTACAATAATCTATATGAGTCATTTCGAAATGAGAGTCATATATCATTGATAAGTGACAGTAATACTAAAATTCAATCCAATAAAAGAGACGGTCTGTGTTTTTTTAGCACAGGCCGTTAATCTTTTCTTGAAAATGAAAATACATTTTCACCATATTTATTTTGAAAAGTGATAAGAATTTTTTAATTCAAAGAAAAAATCACGAAGTTTTCTTGAAATTAAAAAACAACATTGTCTATTACTTTTCAGAAAGTGAGGTCAAAAAATATGAAATGTCACATTGTAT
>JAZUFQ010000026.1:0-2908 GCA_045640745.1 Acutalibacteraceae bacterium | reverse complement strand
TTGATTTGTCGACTTGTTTAACAAACTCTACAAATGCACCTTGCTCGCTCATAGACGGAACAACAAGCCGCAGTGAATTGATAGAATTGAAATTCAATCCTGCCTTTACTGCGCTCTGATTCTTCGATTCAAACTGTTCTTTTCCCGCAGGGCTTTCCATAAAATAAGCAACATATAATGGATTAAGAACATTTTGATTAAGGCGAATACAGGTAAGGTGTTGATTGATGTAGGCACCGTGTTCTGCAATCTCTTTTGTTACAACGCCAGTTCGCCCCAAATCTGCCGTAATGCTTATCAACAGATCGCCCTCTTGTACCTTGGTACGCTTTGCTTCGGCATTATTCGGTGCATTGATAGGTTGCATATTATCAAGCGAAATGCGGCAATCTTTTACGTTTTTAATCGTGATGAACCATTCTGTTCCACTATCCACACAATACTGCGCCCATCCACGGGAACCGGATGTCAAAAACTCAATATATTCTGAGAGTTGGCTGATAGGATAGCCATTTGGATTTGTTTTCGGATCTCCAAACATCTCGACAAATCGGGCTTTGACAAGTTCATCAAGTTTTTGAAGTTGCTGTCGTCTTATAGTAATTATTCGTTCAACTTTGTCAAGAGTATTGATTATTCTATCTTGCTCTTCCAAACTATAAGAGCAATTAATTTCAATTGAGTCAATGTATTTTTTGCTTGTATGTTTCAATCCAACGCCTTTGAATCCGTACTCCAAGATTGACATTTTTGACAAGAAAAAATAATACAAAAATTTACATTTTATTGTTTCGTTTGGAAGCAAAACAACACAATCAGTTGAGGTTGAAAATTTACCGTTATAATAATGCAATGTAGCATTTCCACCGGTTCCCATAACTATACCTTCACAGTCAAGTTGATAGTCATTATAGCGTTTTGTCTCATCAGAGCTTGATGTAAAAAACATATATGGACCTTCGGCATTAGCTTCTCCTGCTTTTATTCCCGATTTAGGAGCATAACTACATATATCACCGATTTTCATTTCGTTCATCCCCACAAATTACAATCTGTAATTCAGGCGATGAATTTACGGTGGGCGGATTTTACATTATTCTGATTTACGATAGCATATTGCATTGTGGTATCAATCTGTGAATGTCCGAGTATTTTCTGTACCTGTTCAATGGGCATACCCTTATCAATGGCTCTTGTTGCCATTGTTCTGCGGAATTTATGAGGATGAATACGACCAACCTCGGCATCTCGTCCGAGTTCACGCAGTCTTATTTCAACACCGCTGATTTTCAATCTGCTGTGCGGCGAATCAAGTGTAACAAACAGCGCCGGATTATCGTCTTTCCTTTCGGCTAAGTAATTTTGCAAGTGCAATTTTGCTTTTGCGTCAAAATATACTCTGCGTTCTTTGTCACCCTTGCCGAAAACAATACATTCCCGTTCTTCAAAATTAACATCCGAAATATTCAGTTTAACAAGCTCGCCGACACGCATACCCGTGGAATAGAGCAGGTCAAGCATTGCTAAATCACGACGGCAAGTACAACTGTCACGCAATTTTTCAATAACTTCGTCCGAGATTACTTCTTTAACCTGTTTAACGGTTTTAATTTTATGTATTCGCCGCATCGGACTTTTCAGAATATGGTCTTCTTCCTCCATCCACGAAAAGAAACTTGAAATATTTCTGCGGATATTATCAACCGTTGCGTTACTGCAATTATTGATTTTCTGATAATCGGCAAGGTAACACCGTATTTGTTCTGTTGATATTTTTCTCACCGGATCGGTTACAGAAGAAAAGAAATGGTCCAATGTTGTTCCGTAATAAATAAGTGTACGTTCGGAACATCCTTCAATCTTTTTTGCATCGAGAAAAAGCTGCTTGTAGTCACTGTTTGCGGCAGGTATGACTTTTCTTCTGTTTTCGGAGAGTTTTGCAAGTAAAACCTGCTGTAATTTTTTCTGCTGTTCCGCTGTTAGGCATTCCGCCATTTCATTGAGTATCTCCGATATTACATTTTCCATTGTTCATACTTCCTTTTAATTGGTTTTGTATAAACAATGGTAACACATATCAGCCGAAATATCGCATCATTAAACCGTCAAGAAGAAATTATATATCGCCATGAGTCTTTTGTAACACAACATTGATTATTGAAATATTATGATTTTCCATTTACTATCTTTATCCAAGAAAGTAATGTTTGTTCGTTTAGCACAATTTGTGCTTTCAAATACTCGTCAAAATTTCGGAAAAACCATATTCTTTGCCAATCACCGGATTGGTCTTTATATCGTCGAATAGCAAAATCTCCATGAGCAAGCGCATTCCTTATTGCAGAAAAAAGAGATTGCATAACTTGTTTTTCATCGTTTTTCAGAAAAACACAGTATTCATCACAAGGAACTACGCTTTCAATCGCTGATAAATATTTTTGCAATTCCGCTTTTGAACTCGGATAGTAGTTTTTGTACAGATTGCCGCAAGAAGCAGCTAACATTTCTTTTTTTAACTTTGAAAAACTTGCGCTGCCTTTCCATCCAAGTTCATTAAAATCTTTTCCTCTTTTGCTCTTGCCTTTTGTAGGACATTGAAAAAGATAAAAATCAACAATTACTTGAAAATTTTTGTTTGCAAAAGGAATAATATTATCTGTTTTTTTGTTATATTTCTTCTTTGACATAACAAATCACCCGAAATATTGCTGCATTAAGCTGTCAAATAATAATTGCGCTTCGTCAAGTGCTTTTTGCATCGTCAACTTTGATTTGTCGACTTGTTTAACAAACTCTACAAATGCACCTTGCTCGCTCATAGACGGAACAACAAGCCGCAGTGAATTGATAGAATTGAAATTCAATCCTGCCTTTACTGCGCTCTGATTCTTCGATTCAAACTGTTCTT
>JAZUFQ010000025.1:0-39966 GCA_045640745.1 Acutalibacteraceae bacterium | reverse complement strand
TCATTAAGCCCAAATTCTTTGTGCAAAAACCTTGCGAAAGCATACTGCCTTTCAGTATCTTCTTCAAGACACCAACGGGTAGTATTTTCTACATTCGCAACAAAGTAACCTTTATTTAGCATTTCGAGTTCAAAATCGGGGTATGCACCGAAATATTCGGTCTTAAAAAGCCATTTATTGCCGTCAGTTGCGTTTTTGGGATAAACAAGCGTCGCCTGTTTTCCGTCAAATTCAAAATCAATTTTCTTGTATCCATTCCAGTCGGTTTCAGTATAATTCATTTATTTCACCTAATTCTGCATCGTAAATATCTGTACAAAGCACGATTGATATATTGCTCACTATATTTTTACAAGTATTTCTGCATATTCAATAGTCATTTTTTCTTCTGAACTAATCCAAACAACTGCATCATCATAAAGCGGAGAAGCAAACTTAAATGTATATGAGTTTTTAGGTGTAACATTCAAATCCGCTTTATTGTCAAGACAGTATTCGGCGTGTTTTCCGTTTACAGTTACTTTTAAATTTTCAGGTTCAACAGGCAAAGATGTAGAAACAATCAAATATTTTTCACTATCTTTGCTTTCTTTACCGACGGGTATCCTAAGCCAGGTGTAACCTCCCTTTCCTACTGTTTCGGGTAATTGACTTAAATGTTTACAGCCAATCGGCAAAAAATCATCATAAGTAAGCGGATAACGGCGGTCAAACGATGTAGGATTACCGATATTGCTTACAACAATACTATTTAACTTTTCACTGCGGATAGATGTACTGTGTATTGCACCTTCTATGCCTTTTTCACACTCATAGAAGTAATTATATAAGTATATTAAATCTGCACCTTTTGAAAGGAACGAATGTGCCTGACCGAAAGCCATATCAGCACTTGCCGAAATAAATTTACTGTAATCCTGATATCCGTTTACCAAAAGTTGCTGAACACAGCCGAATTTAGTTTTATCGCCTAAAATTTGCTTCCAAATTGCGACAGGAATATCATTATTTATGGTTTCCCATCTCGGTGACGCTGCCACCATATCAACAAGACCTTGTTTTGATATAGCAGAAATATCAAATCCCATTTTATAAACACTTATAGGATTTGCGGGCAAGAGAATTGATATTTTAATTTCTTTATTTCGTTTTTTGCCTATGCCGTCTGCAAGTTCTCTGATACTTTTAATAAATTCGGTCATTATAGGCATTCCCTCTGTTTCCCGTCCAACAGGGAAACAATAAGGCTCTCTTGTAAAATCAAGTTCTATTCCGTAAGCATCATAACGAGAGAGTTGTTCTTTTATATACGAATAATAAAGTTCTCTTACTTCGGGAATAGAATAATCAAACGCACGGTCAAAATAACCTTTCGGTTCGTCCTCGCTTTCACGGGATATCCACCATTCGGGATGTTTTTCCACCATTTCGGCTTTCCTGATTTCCGTAAAACCGTCGGTATTACCGTGAACATCATTCATACGAATTGACAGCCAAGGATTTATTCCCATTGTTTTGAGTTCATCTATCCAAAGACCGTATATATCAATATTTTCTTTACGGAAAAATTCATAATGTGTTTTTGCAACACTGTCTTTATAATTTACGGGAACACCGTTTTCTGTTGTTTTAGTATACTTATCAGACCAAGTTTCAAGAATTTTTGAATCAGAAGTTGAAACAGTGCCGTTTATATTAAGAATAAAATCCGTAAGGTTGCTGTCTTTATATCTTCTGATATATTCCAAAGCACAATTTCGGTCTGCTTTTCTGCCTTTTTCATAAGTTATATAAATAAAATGCGTCCAATCTTCATTTAACATTACACGGGGTTTCATTTCTTTTCTCCTTATCCACGCCAATTATTATTAAAATGGCTTATGTCCTTATTGTCAATCTGCAACATTACAAAAACAAATTATCGCTGTACTCTGCCGGAGCCGTCACCGTTCATGAGTGCATAAACATCTGCTGGTGAAGACAGATTTATGTCCAACTCAATAGACTGCTTTAAGCATGACGCTGCAGCAGCAAACTCTATAATTTGCTGATTTTCCAATCCTTCAAGCATTGCATAAATAAGTCCTGCACCGAAAGAATCACCGCCACCCACACGGTCGACCAAGTGGATACGGTATTCTTTTGAAAAATAAGGTTTACCGTCCTTATATAGGAGTGCAGACCAATCGTTATCCGATGCGCTGATACTTTTTCTTAATGTAATGGCAACAGCAGAAACTCCGTAGGTTTCACTTATTTGCTTTGCAACATCAATATATCCTTCACGGCTTAACTTGCCGGAAACAATATCAGTGTCCTTTGCGTTAATTCCGAGTACATCCGAAGCATCTTCCTCGTTCGCAATCAAAACATCCACATAGCCGATTAACTTTGTCATCGTTTGTTTAGCTTCTTCTCTTGTCCAAAGGTTTTTGCGGTAATTTAAGTCACAGCTTACGGTAATTCCTCTTTTTTTTGCTTCTATACAAGCCAACTCGCAGGCATCTGCAACATTTTTTCCAAGTGCCGGAGTAATTCCGGTGAAATGAAAATGCGTTGCACCATCGAAAATATCGTTCCAATTATAATCAGTAACATTACCGGTTGCAAAAGCCGAATTTTTACGGTCATAAACAATCTTTGACGGCCTTTGAGAAGCGCCCTTTTCGGCATAAAAAACACCTATGCGCTCGCCCCCTCTTGCAATATAGCCGGTTTCGACATTATATTTACGAAGATTTGCCAAAGCACAATCGCCAATAGCATTTTCCGGAAGTTTCGTTACAAAACGGGTATCTATGCCCATATATGCGAGTGCTGTACATACATTTGCTTCTGCGCCCGTATAATTCACTACAAACTTATCAGCCTGAATAAATTTCAAATAACCTTCGGGATTCAGTCGCACCATAAAATCTCCAAATCCAACAACTGTTTTCATAAAACTCTCTCCTTATCGCTCAACGACATGAAATGCAAATCCGGCAATTTCATCTTTAAGATAAAAACATGTGATTTTTCCGTTAGCATTTCTCTTTATGTTTGCTTCATCAATGGCAATACCTTTTTTTTCGAAATATGCCAGTGCTCTTTCAATCGAATTGGTATAAAAACCGATATGTCCCTTTTCACCTGCACCTTGATGCTTAACAGCCTCAACAGCCGTTCCTGCGAACACTGCACTGTTCATATATCTCGGAGCGAATCCGAAAATACTACTGACGGTTTCAGCTGTACTGACAGCACCGCTTTCGTCGTCGTGGTTGATGCCGATATGTGCCAACTCAAAGCCCAACGAAATGTCAACTGCCTTTTTGCAGTTTTCCGTAATTAAATCGAAATCTCGATTTTTAATCATTTCCGAGGTTGCCATATAACTGCCACCGCAGGCAATAATATACTTTTCTCTTAAATATTCACCTATATTTGAAAGATACATCCCACCGGTAGGAAGAAACTTTACACTCTTAAATGGTCCCGAAAGAAATTTAAGAGTTTTGATACCGCCGCTTAATTCCGCAGGGAAAAACTTGAATACCGAAAGTCCTTTTTTTATACCTCGCTGTATATCCGCAGAATCGGTACATCCCGGAACAATCGGTACACCTTTGGAAATCGCAAAATCAATAATTTCATCGTCATAGCCCGGCATCACAAGACCTGACGCACCTGCGTCCAATGCAGACTGTGCCTGCTCTATCGACAAAATCGTACCTGCCAACACCTTCATATCCGGTTGCTCATCAAGGATTTCCCTTATCGCATTCAGAGATTCCTCGTTTCGCAATGTTACCTCGATAACCGGAACTCCGCCTCTTACCAATGCTGTAGCAAGAGGTCTTGCAGTGGTAATATCAGTAATATTTATTACCGGTAAAATACCGATACTTGAAATCAACTCCATAACATTCATAAAAGATTACCTCTAATCAATAAATATATTTGAACGGTTTCTTGCCTTCTATGCTCTATCCACGCCAGTTATTATTAAAATGGCTTATGTCCTTATTGTCAATCTGCAACATTCTTATAAACCTATGTTTAACGGTTTTTTCGTCAGCTTCATTGCCAATATGGGTTATCCTATACCACTCCGACGCATTCCACTGCGCACCGTAAGAGTTCCAAGAAAGAAAGCACTTTGCACCCAAACTTTGAAGTTTTTTAACATATTGCTCATACTCTGCATCAGGGGTAAAGTTTATCCAAGGGAGAACATGATAAACCTTAACACCGTATTTTTCTTCAAGTGAAAGAAATTCATTTATATGCTCTGTTATTTTTGTTAAATTTGTTCCGAAATTTCTTCTGATCGTAGGATAATCTAAAATCCTGTTTTTATATTTTTCTAAATCAATAAGTTCGGGGTTTTTATCACTCATACAGTCGGTTAAATCTTCGTAAGTTTCCATATCCGCCTGTGTTACAATATCAACAAGTCCATCTTTTGCCCAAGTTTCTATATCAAGTCCTAAATTTTCGGCAGTTTCAAGACCGTAGTCGGTTATAACATTGATTTTTATGTTTTTGCCTAATTCTTTTCTTGCTCTGCGCATAAATTCGGTCATAATATCGCACCAAATACCGTGCAGTCGCTTATCGGAAATTGGCAGTTCGCAGGGATTTATATTTGGATAAATTGTATTAAATTTATCAATAACGGGTTGTTCAAATCCTAAAAGCATACCCCGATGGAATATCATAGTAACTCCGTCAAAGCCATTACTTACAACCTTTTTCATATTATCAAGGACATAATCCTGTACTTCTTTATAAGCATAAGAGCAGGCCGAAACAGTACTTCCGTCTCGGTTTTTACAATAGTATTCCTTATGATTATCGCTGAAATTATCTTCCCAAGAAAGTCTGGTATAAGGTGTCGAAAAACTTGCTACGCTCATTCTTTCTGCGGCAAATGCTTCTATGCCTATTTTATGGGCGAATTCGGTATATTTTTTATAAATTCTGTCTTTTGAGGATATAAATTTATAATCACCTTCGGTCCAGCGTTTATCAAAGTGATGAAGTGTCATTCTATCATTGTATTCATATCCGCCGTGGTCGAAAGCATACTCAATACTGCAAAACTCGGTATTTGTATTTTGCATTTTAGAAAGTCGTATTAAATAATCGTCATCACATTCTATTTTGTCTTCTGCGTGTAAATCGGCATCAATATGCATTTGAATACATTTATTCTTATTATTTTCTATTCTTAAATGCTCCGATACTTCGTTGCCGCTCATTTCTTCGCATCTTATCCACAAAATCCCCGAAGAATTAGTAAACATCGAATCGGGTTTTGCCATTATTATCTTTTGATTAGTAAGGTCGAAACAGCCAAAATATACTTCTTCGGCATATTCCTCCGTTCCCCAACTTGCAGGACTCTTTTGTCTTGTATGACGAAAACCCGAATAGCATAAATCTTCGGAAAGCTTAATATATGTATAGTTTTCGGTACGCAAATTAAGCATTCCGATAAAAACTCTATGCCAACCGTTCAAATCAATATTAAAAGATATGCTGTCGGGCTGAGCATCCTCGGCGGCGACAAGCATAACTCCCTCACCGAGTTTTGTCTTATACTGAACTTTTCTCCATTTATCGACTTCGTAATTTTTCGATATAAGGTTTTTTTCATTACATATATCATACAAGTTCAAAAATAATGTTTCCATAATGTCCACCCTAAAATGTTTTACTCCAATATAAATTTCATTGCCTTAATTAAGTTATCAAAATAATTTCCGCAAAGGAATTTTGTGCCGCTTTTCTCTATGTTTCCTCCGCCTACACCTATCGTATAGTAACCTGCAAGTCGTGCCGAACAAATGCCGGCACCGCTATCCTCTATGGCAATAACCCGATTTCTTCTTTCAAAAGGTATTTTTAAGCCAAATTGACCGGTTTCAGCATACAGCCACGGATGAGGTTTTACGGGAAGTTCTGTTAAAGTACTTGTCTGTCCCTTTGAAAAAGTTGTTCCCGCAGTAATAATGGCATCATAAAAATCCACAGGATCACCCATTTTTAGTGTCTTAAATGCAGATATAATTTCGGGCATGGCTTTTTCGTAAAGCCCTGAGGTTACAAGTCCGATTTTAATATTCTTTTCCTTTAATGAAAGCAGTAAATCTTTAAGTCCTTCTGCCGGAGTAAAGGCACCGTCTTTCCCTCTGCCCTCCATAATCTCACGCATTTCATATTCAACTCTTGAAAAATACTCATCTCTTAAAACTTGATAAGGAACATCGGGACAGTATTTTTCTATACAGTAATAAAGATGTTCGGATATGCAGTTTCCTGAAATAAAAGGAATATCTGCCTGTTCAAATTGGAATCCGTTATTCTTTGTAACTTTGGCAACACAGCTTTCAATTATCCACATCCAAAATTCTTCACTTTTAACGCTTGTACCGTCAAGGTCCATTAAAACCCCTTCAATAGGGCGTTCGAGTTCAAGTTCCGGAACGGGATAATACGCAGAATAACCCATTGCCGACGGAACATAGGCAAGTGTTTTATTCGGAAAAACAATAAACTCCTCTTTTTTATCGGAGGTGATAAATATTTTTTCTACTCCGCACTCTCCAACTTTATATGTACCGTCGGAAGTTTTGTCAATTTCATTTATATCCGAATCTTTATCAAGAGTTCCAAGTCCCGGAACTGTTATTTTTTCACTTAACATTTTATCACTCTTCTTTACCTATCTGTAATCATATTCTGTATTCGATAATAAATAGGTTTTGGCTCAATTATATTACCCTCACGGTCAGCAAAAAGAAGTCCGAAATGTCCCTCTCTATACCATGTTTCATCGCCACGCTTCCATTCTTCTTTTTCAAAGCAAAGCTCATCAACCAACTCATATATCGTATAACCTATTACATAATTCTGCCTATAAGCATCCTGCATACCACGAATCAGTATATCAAATGTTTCTGCTTTTGTATCATCCCAAGATTTATTACTTAAATCAAACTGGAAATAATTTGATTCGCAAATAATTATTTTTTTACCGTATTTTTTATACAAAAGTTCACCAATACCGTATGCCGTGCTGTTTCTGCGAGTTTCATAGGCATTCATCATATCGCCGTACCAATCATGTCCGATTATGTCCCAATCAACACCGTTTTCATAAAAATAGGAAAGCATACCGTAATGTTCCCAACAGAAGTTTATTACCGTTTGAACATTACTAGCTACTGACTTCACGCCGTTTACAGCAGCTTTAACACGAAGTGTAACATTTTCAAGCATTTCCAAATCATAATCTTCAACTTTATCAAATTCGGTAGGATAATCAGGGTGTTTCATTTTACTTATAAGTGCTAAATCCATTTCATTGCTTATCTGAATAAAATCCACCTTTCCAAAGCCCTTCGAACCATCATACCTTGTTGCATAATAATTAAATTTGTCTTTAATATCGTCTAATTCTTCAGATGTTGGCTTTAATACAATATCTTTTATATCAACAACTGCCATAACCTTCATACCTTTAGAATTACAAAGTGTAATTACACGGTCAAGTTCGTCTTCCGGACTGTTAGCATTAAGACGCATAAGTTTACAACCAAGTTCAGCCGCATAATGTATTCTATCCTCAATTGTTGATACCTTATAAGAAGGACTGTAATAAGACGAATGCATATTAACGCCCCAAAGAAAATCCTCACGAGTTGTTAGTTTTTTATCGTTAAATTTATTATTAGCCATTTATATTTCCTCCAAATCATTCAATTACAATAATATCAAATAGTTCTAAGTCTTTGACTTTAATTTGCGCCGTTTTGTTTTCATAAACAAACGGCATTTTAATATGTTGCGGTTCTCTGTAAATACAGTTCGGTTTTTCGCATTTAATGCTTACGGTCAGTTCGCTAATTTGCGGTATTTCGTCATATATCAATACATTCGGGTCGCTATGCGGACCTGAGACATTGAGAAGTCCCACACATAACTTTCCGTTTAGTTCATATAAAGTTGTTGCCACATAGCGACTGCCTTTGATATCAATTTTTTTATCAGGCAGTAACATATCGGTTACCTTTTTTATCAAATCGGAAAGAATTATATCTTTATAAGATTTATACATCAGTCCTGTGTCAAAACACACACCTGCAATTTGACCGTTGCCACATTTATTTATAACAGCGGACGGTGTTTTATAAGCATTTTCTTCTTCAAAAACATCAATGTAATCAACAGTTTTTGCATTTGATTCGTTTATAATTGCAACATTCGTATATGTTCCGACATTACTCATAATATTGTCATTATATATTGCAATTCTGCATTTTTGCTTAATATTATCAACACTTATACCGAGTTCGTTCTGCCAGTTGCTTAAAGCACGGCTTCCTAAAATCAGCAAATTACCGCCATTATTTACAAATTCCAACAGTTCTTTTTTGTTCGGAATTTCTTCCCATTCAGGTATAACTATAAGTGAATACTTGCTTAAATTCAAATTATGTTCAGAAACCACATCAACAGGCAACCCAAACGAAGACATCAAGGAAACATTGCCTTTTAAGAAATCAAGAGTTCCGTCAAGAAAACCAAATGCCTCATTTGCCATACCGTATGCTGCTTCTGTGCTGAAAAATACAGCAATTTCGGATTTTTGTTTTCCTCTGAAACAAAACGGCTTTCGAGCACTGCAAAATTCATATATATCTTTTGCAGTGGTAAGCTTATCAGTATTTACGCTACCGTCTTTTTCCTGCATAAAATAGATTTGAAAACCGCCACCGTGTGCCAAAACCTGAGACGCCTCTTGTTTTAACTGAACGGTTGTTTTATATGCTCTGTATTCAGCGCCACCACCCGTAGGATCATCGGGATGAGCAGATATACTCGCAGTATTCCATGACATTAAATCCCACGGCTTATCTTGATTAGCAAGATATTTTGCCTCGTACTGTGCAAGATTTATCATATCGTTTCCGTAAATATCGCCTGATAGAAAATCAACATCAGCCTCTGCTTTTTCAGGCATATAGGAGGAATAAGCCCAATTGCTTGCTATTTGAAAATCGGGATATTTGCTATGCAAAGTTTTTGTATAGTTATTTAAGTAATTCCTGTATAATTCACGCAAAATTTCAAGATATTGGTCAAATCCTTTATCTCCACGCTCATTAGGCAATACCGTTATTCCCGTGCGTTCCGTAAAGAGTTTTTTAATCTTTTCACCGCAATCTCTGAGTACTCCCCAACAGTCGCCGTCAATCCATACGCCATCAAGTTTATAATCTCCTGCCAATTCAAGGAGTTGTGGTATCATAAAACTTTCTGCATAATCGCAAAATAGATTTGTTGCATTAGGATGTTCTGTTCCATCACTACAAATCACACGCCAATCAGGATGTGTTTTTAACACCTCAGCATCAAATACACCTGAATAATGAACAAAAAGCGGTATATCGTTTTTTTCGGTTACATCACGCCAAATTTTTAATATATCCTTTTTGATTTTCAGTGCCGGATTACCCACTTTTGTAGGATAACTTGATATACCGGGATGACCTTTACAATCGCATTGTATAAATTCGGGATGAACTTTATCAATTATCTCCTGTACCATTTCTTCGGTGAAATTTTCGCCGATATTCGGCGAATCTAAGTTAGCATGAAAATCAAAATGCAACCCGAAAACTAAATCTTTTCTTTTACTTAATGACATAAATTTGCTCCTAAAAATAAGGCAAACAGAAAAATCCGGTTTTTAGTCCCATTTATTCTGTTTGCCTAATGTAAATTTTAAGCACTGACGAGCAGTTTTTTAATCTGTTTTCTTCTTATAATTATGAAAACAGCGCAACCTGCAATCAGCAATACACAAACTGAACCTGCAACCACAGATATAGTATCCATAGCTGTCCATTCGTATTTTGAATTAGCTTTTTTAGGTATTCTTGTCGTTTTGATTACAGAAGGTTTCTTATCTTCATTTTTTTCTTCAACAGTTTCTGATAACTCGTCTTCGTCTTCATCATTATCATTATCATAATAAATGTATGAAGAACTGCCTTTATTGTCGTTATCAGTATCTTCGTTTGCTATAATCGGCACCGATGAATCGTTATCGCCGGAATCGTCTATTATTGGTGATTTAGTTGCGATATCGTCCACAGTTATCCTTTTTGTTTCAGTACCGCCCCATAAGTTTTTAAGGCGCCCGTAAACAGCTTTTGGTCCCAACATAGACGAACCTTTTGAATAAAAAATGCCAAAATGGTTTTCTCGGTAATAACCGCCTCTTTCTTCGTCGGATTTACCTGCCTGATTATCACACAACTCATAGACACAAAAACCTATTACATGGGGTTTGGTGTATGCATCCTTTGCAATCTCTATAAGGTCATCCCAACTTGCAGGATCTTCTTCATCATATGGTTCATTGCGCCATATATTAGTTTCGCATACAATTATTTTTTTGTTAAATCGTTCATATAAAAAATCCGCCTGCTCTATTGGTCCTTTACCTGATCTAATAAAACTTGTGGATTGGTCGGTATACCAGTCAAAGCCTATAATATCATAATCAACATCGTATTGTTTTAACCAATCATGAAATCCGTAATGTACCCAACCGCTGTTTATTACCACCTGTGCATCGGTATCGGCTGCACGAACACCTGAAATGGAATTTTTGAAATGCTTACATACTCTTTCTACTTCACTTGTAACATAGTGACTCATACTTGAGCCGTCGCCGACAATTCCAAATTCTTGGCTTACCGACAGTAAAGAAACATCAACTTCGTTGGAAATTTGGAAATAATCAATTTTTCCATAGCCGTTTTTACCGTTATATCTGTTTGCTGCCATTTTTGCCATTTCATATTCAGTAACTGCGTCATATTCATCGTCTGATTGCATAACATTGCCAACGGTAGCCATAACTTTCATACCGTATGCATTAGCAAAAGCAACGACCTTATCCATATGGTTAAAGTCGGTAGTAAATCCAGTTCTAACGATTTTACAACCCATCTCTGCCATCTTATGAAACTGTTCTTCCAAATTGGCAGTAGCATATACGGCATAAAAATTTTGATGCGTATTTACACCCCATAAAAAGTCCGTTCTCGTATTCAAAACGGGGTCAGTAGTTGCCACAGATGTAATTGTAGCTGTAAATGCAATAACCAATAAGGTAACAATGGCTATAATACACCTTAACCATTTTTCCATAAAAATTCTCCTTATTTGAACTTCTTGTTCAAATCTTCAATGCCTGCAATAGCAACCTTTGAAGTAGACTGAATAAGAGTGCTTGCATTTTCGCCACGTGAAGAAGCATAAAGCACTTTATAGGTTCCGTTATAAATGTCAGGCAAAGAATTGTTACAAATTACAGCAGAAACTGTAAGACGCATTGCATCGTAACAAGTATCTAAATTGTTTCTTGATTGTTTATCGCAAAGATAACGGCTCATATACTCATCATATTTAGCTTTTTTAACATCCTGTGCCACATAACAGTATGCCTGCAAAAATGCACCTGCATCTTTGGTTTGTTTGTCGTTAAGGCTACTCGGTATCATCAATGAATTAAAGTTCCAGTTGACCGGCATACTGTATTTTGAAGAACCGTCTTTGGCAGGATAAGGTACAACACCGAATTCATCGTCCATATCGGATATTGCAGGTAACTGACTTAAATAACAACCGCCATAAAATAAACCGTGTCCCGTTCTAAACAAATCAACACACTCATTATCGTTTGCTTGAACCGTAGTTCCGTCTTTAACATAAATATCATAAGCCAAATTTATAGCAGACATTACAGAACTATCCTGCATATTGTATACTACTTTACCATTATTCTTTTTAACCATTTCTACGCCTAATGTTTCAAATACGGAACTGTATGCACTCGTACCTATGTCAAGTTGAATAATACCGGCTCTATCTGCCTTTGTAAGTCCGGAAACACCGTCAAGATCCTTAACAGCCTTTTTAGCAAGATCACGGAAATTGGATATATTCCACTGTTTTTTGCTCATTAAATCATAAACATAATTATCGTTGCCTGTTATTTCCTTTAATATCCGTTTGTTTACAAAAATGAAGTTTGATATGCTTGAATTTGAAAGCGGTTCTGCAATTGCATAGTTACCTGTACCAAATTGGAAACCGTTTACGCTGTCAGCGACATTCATATATTTTTTGCTTAAATCAACGGTGGAAATCTTACTGAGATTTTTTGCAAATCCGGATGCAATATAACCTTCAGTTGTATAAATACGCGCATCTATTAAATCCGCAAAATAACTACCCGAAGCAACTTTTAGAAGTACCTGTTGATAAAGTGCTTCTGCTTCAAGAGTAGTATATACTATCTTACAGTTAAGTTGCTTTTCAAGTTTTTCAAACATTTTAACTTGTGCAGCATCTGTCTTGCTTGAACTTGCATTGATGTCTTTTCTATTATTAGTAGCATATATGTTTATGGTTTTACCGCCGAGATTGTATTTTAGCGGATTTGCGGTATTGGAAGAACTTCCGGTTTTACTACCTGTTTTGTTACCGGTTTTACTACCTGTTTTACTACCGCTTGCAGTACCGTTGCCGCCATTCTCGACATCGTCTGGCACAGTTTCATATACAACTTCTGAAATCCATTCGTCTTCACCCGATGACTTTTTGCACCCTGCGAATAATGTTAGCATTAGAACAAAAACTAATGCAAGAGATAAAATTTGTTTCTTTTTCATAAGAATTCCTCCGTAAATTGTTAATATATATAAAGGCATTGCCCTTTATCCGACTATACCGCTGTTTTCAATTCCCTGTATTATTTGTTTTTGCAATATACAGTAGAATATAAGAAGCGGAATTACAGCAACTATTGCCGCCGTGTTTGCATTGATAGACAGTTCATACGCATTTGCCGCAGCAGGGTCATAAGAAGTCATAAGTAAAACTATGCGTGGCAGTAAATTTGTACCGCTGTTTAATATACTGCTGTAAAATGTATCCGACCATTGCCATGCGAATGAGAGTGAAAATACAACTATAAGCATTGATTTTGCCATAGGAAGTATTATAGTCCAAAATGTATTCATAACCGAACTGCCGTCAACATAAGCTGCCTCAATAAGTTCTTTTGGTATTCCTGCATAGTACTGTCGCATCAAAATAACATATATTCCTGCTCGAAAGCCCAAACAGGTTATTGCCAACATCAACATCGGAAACGGCGTATCTACAAGAGATAAGCCCTTGCTTCCGAAAAGTGAAAATACACCAAATATATCAAAGAACTTAAAGGTTGTATAAAGCGGTAAAAAAACTGTTTGAAGCGGTATAAGCATTGTTAGAACAACAAGCCCGAATATTATACCGTTACCTTTGAATTTGAAGCGTGCAAGACCGTATCCTACGAAAGCGGCGGAAAATGTACTGCATACCGCAACGCCTATTGCATACAAAGCCGTTTTAAGCATTCCCGAAAGAAATTCGGAATTTGCGAAAACATCCGCAAACCGTTTAAGGGTCCAATGTGCAGGAATTATATCAACCAATGGGTCATACAAATCTTCCGTATCCATAAACGCAGACAGTATCCTAAACAAAAAAGGATAAAGTACTATGTATGCAAGACCGATGAGAAGAAGTAACGATAATATTTTTACTACTATTGTACCTACTTTGTTTTTTAATATGTTTTGTTTGTTTGAAGAGGAAATTGATAAACTGCTCATAATTTATATTCCTCCTCTTTGGACTTCTTGTTTATTTTCTTACCCCAAGCGATAATACCGAATACGAGTATCATAAACAATGCTATTGTAAGACAGTGTATCCACGCCATAGCAGATGCATATCCAAATTCGCCTTTTGAAAAGGAAATTGCTTTAATATAGGTAAGTAAAGCAGTGTTATCACGGGTAAGGCTTTCTACGAAAGTGTATATAAGGTTTACTATCATCATAGGAGAAAGCATAGGAAGTGTTATTTTCCAAAAGATAACCCAAGCCGATGCACCCTCAACCTTTGCCGCTTCGTATAATTGCGGGGAAACCGACTGTATGCCCGCAAGAAATATAAGAATTTGAACACCCGAACGGTTTACAATTTCAAATATATTATTTGCGGCGGTTGAAACAATGGAAATAAGCTCGGGACTGAACTGCATATTTTGTAAAAATACCGAAATATCGCCCATTGCAGACGCTATGCCGTCGCTTTCGATTGCAGTGGCTGCTGTATTCATATACTCAGCCGCTGAACTTCCCATACTGCTTAAAAGTCCCGTACAAACTATTACGGGAAGAAAGAAAATAGTTCTGAATAGTGTTCTTCCCCAAACATCGCTGTTAAGCACTACTGCAACAAACATTGAAAATATCAAAACAACCGGCAAAGTCGTAAGAAGTTCCTGCAAATCCTTCCATAAGTTTTTAAGGAAATCGGCATCTACACGCAAAGCATAGTGGAAATTTTCAAGACCTACAAACTTAAATGATAACCCGTTCCCCATACTTACATCGGATACTGCAAAACGCACACCCGTTATCAAAATCTGCAAGAATATTACAAGAAAACCGACAACAAAGGGTAAAACAAATATCCAACCCCACATTTTATCATCACGGCTTTTAAGGGAAATTGACATTTTTTTATTAGTTTTCATAGCAATTTTCCCTCCTAAACCACAACATAACTCTCAGCCGGAATTGTAATTCCGTCAGCATAATAATCGATTTTGCCTGAATTCACATATATCTTTGTTCCGTTTTCAAACTCTGATAACGAAACATCTGTCTTAATTATGCTGTGCTTGATAATTCCCGTACCGTCCGTTTTTGACAAAGCATCTTTTACATACTTATAACCGTCCGTAACAGATTTTTTTAGCGTATCAAAGCTTATTGCATAATATTTAGTATATTCTGTCATTTTAAGTAGCTCGGTATTACCGTATGCCAATATGTATGACGGAGATATTCCGTATTCAATACACGAAAGCAACATTTGTGTATCTTTTCCCGATAGATTTACAGGTTCACTGAAACACTCTACACAACCGCTGACCGAGAGTTGAACAAATGGAACTGATGCCGTTTCCCCTGCATATCCCGAATTTGTCATAGGAACGGAGCAAAGTTGTGTGGCAAACGGTAAAACATAGGCATTAACGCCCTCAAACGATAAATTATAATCGTTTTTAACCGACTTAAAATACCTTGTCAGCAAACTTTTAGTCTGATTACGGTTTGTCGGTCTATCGGAACTAAAATCGGAATTAAGCTCTGTACCAAGCGATTTCAGATTGATGTTTTTTACATCGTTTTTGCCTGCGCTCTTAAAAAAGGAATTTAGTATTTTTGTATAACTTGCAGGTGAAGTCAAGTAACCAATATCTTCAAAACGGCTTGTAGCGGAATCGTACAACGAAAGATTAGCGTAGGTTCTGTCAATTTTCTTTGCAGTATCTTTACGCTCGCTGAACCCGTCAAACGCACGGTCGTATGCTACACCGCTTATATCGTCAGCAATATAAAATTCGTAATTTTTCTTTTTACATTCTTCAACTAACTGCTTAAAAGAACTTTTATTACCCAAACTGGAAGAAAATTTGATTTTCTTATTTATACTGCTGTCAAGACCGTATTTTTGCCAGCCGTTTAAGGTTAATGAAATATCATTTATACCTTGCTTACTGAAATATTCAAGTAATTTTATATTATCTTTGTATTTTGTAAGTTTAGCCTCTTTGTTATATGCAAAACCCAAAAAACTGTCTTCATAAAGTGCAGAACCTATTGTTTCAAGACCTAACGAAACCGAAGTTTTGTTTTTCCCCATACCGCTCTTTTTAAGTTCTTCACGGTAAACCTTTGCCATACCCGAATAATTGGCATTATCACCGTTTAGAAAGGTATAATCGATAACAAAATCGCTCTTATCAACATTATCGTCGTGCATATAAAAATGTTGTCTTGAACGGTTGCTTGAAACTTTTGTGTCTCGCTCAACATCTTCTACCGTAGTATAAAGAAATGTGTTATAAACCGAATAATAATTACTGTTTGGAGCACCTAAACGAGCGGTGATTTCACTTAAAGTATCGCCGTCTTTAATAATTGCAAACAAAGCGGAAGAATTATTCCTTACAATTCCGAAAACAGGCAAATAATATTGCTTGCCGTCGTTTTTGTAATTTTCAAGATTGAGCGCTTTATCATAACCGTAAACTCTGCTTGTCATTAGTCTACGGCGTGTATCGCTTTGATTGGCAAAATTTATTATTGCACCTGAACCGTCGGGAATAAACAAGTATCCGCTATCGCCCGTTGATTCAGAATCGGCACCGAAATAAGAAAGAACATCTACGGATTGCAAATAACAAATATCACTGTCAAACTTTATTGAGTCTTTCGGAACTGTTACTTTAACACCGTTAGTTGTAAGCAAATATTGGAGTGCCATTTTAATATTTGCAGTTCTATTATCGGATACATCAATATCATATTTTTTTATATCTTTGTTATATCTTTTTTCGTTATATCCTACCGAACGGAAAATTTCATCAATCGCCTTTTCCTCACGGGAATTTACATCGGTGCGAACATAAATTTCTCTACCCTTGGCAAATGGGAATTTTGAAGTATATTCTTTTGCCAAATCGCCTGAAAGTTTTTTAAGATTAACAAATGAATAATAATACTCTAATTTTTCTTTATCGTACTTATCCATCTTGGCGGTAAGGGCTTCATAATCGGCTTTCATAAATACCTGCGGACATATAAGTTGTTCTTTTTCTTCACCGAAAGAATACTCTACCCTTAAACCGTTATCATAAAGCTTAACATTATACTGACCGAGTTTAACACTATCGGTTGAAGAATAAAATTTATTTATAACGCCGTCACTGTCAAGATAGGTTAAAATCAACTGTGAATCTAACTGTTCAGCCACTTCGCCCGAATAAAAACTGTCGTTTGCGGCATTGTAGGGATTTGTAAGAAAAACCGCACCGCTCTTCTTATCTTTTATCCCTACCGCAAGACTTTTTGCGTGATAATACAAAGCATAGTTTTTATTTTCACATACAAAAGTCATATCATCAAGCATAGCTTGTTCGCTTGTATAATTAAGAGAAAATTCTTCTTTTGAACCGGAAATCTCTTTAATCGGTTTATTCTTAAAAGCAGTGCTCTTTTTAGCACTTACGGTATTAAAAGGAACAGTAAAACATAAAGTTACTATTAAAGCAATAGATAAAAACCTTTTAATAATCTTCATAAAAATCACTGCTCCTTTCTACATTCTGTAAACAATTTCATTTACCACATTTATAATAAGCATTTCAACCTTACCGATAAGATTAAAGAATATGAGCAATATAAAGAGAATAATTGCTATACCTAATATAGTGAGTAAACTTACTACCACATTCTTACCGAATGAATACTCGTGTACCGTCATCATTGAAAGGAATACAAGACCTACCGACCAACAAAGCGCCAATGCAGTAAACAAAGATAAAATCGAAAGTTCATCGGCTATAAGAACATGGCTTATTAAGGTTGCCGGAATAGTAACAAGGTTGTAAGGTAACATAGAATATCCACAGGCAATAAATACATCTTTGAATGTTCCTTTACCGTCCATAAGAGAGGTAAAGCACATATTTGAAACGCACCATAAAAGGAGCGGTAAAACGACCGATGTAAGTGCAGATAAAATTGAAGTATTGTCTGCCTTTTGCAAATAACCTGCACCGAGTGCCGCAAATATTGAACTTACAGCAGTCCATAGCCAAAAAATAATTGCGGCGGTAAGACTGCCCCGTTTTTCGCCCTTAATTCCATAGTATCCTGCAAACGGGTGTTTCATACTGTAAAACGCATACAATATTTCATCCTTTAACTTGCCTGATGCCGGAAAGAAAGTAACCTTTTTGTTATAGGCATTAACAGCTCCGAATAGCTTTATAATTACAACTATAAGTATTGCAACTCCGGCAAAAATCAAAATGCCCCATTTATCGAGTATTTCTTGGCGGTAAGCCTTGTAAGCCTTTGAATAATCTGCCTTATCCTCGATTAACTTAAAATATTCCATAGCACTTTTATAATTCTTGTCTTCAAGTGCTATCCTACCCATACCGAGATAGGCAAAATCGAAGTTATTATTGATTTTTGCAATCTCTGCCCATTCGGATTTTGCTTTATTGTATTCACGGTTTTCCTGTAAATTTATAACGCTGTCAATTCTTTTGGCGTAATCTGTTTTTTTAGAAACCGTAATTGTACCTTCCGCACTGTCAAGACTGTACATAAAATCACCGTTATACTGAACGGATGAAAGTGTTGTATAAAGTCCCAATGCTTCACCTACACCGCCGAAAGCATAAAGCAAATTACCGTTTGAATCATATGTAAAAATTTTATTTTGCGAAGAATCAATAAGTGAATACATACCGTATTTAAGAATTGATACTTCGGTAATTTGTGATGGGTCTATTGCGTCTTTTGACTCATAGGCATCAAATCCTATATCGCCTACGGGCGGGAAAAATCCGTTTCGTCTTAAAACATCGGTACCTGACGGATTTATTTTCTTTATCGGTGCGTATGTAGCCGATTTATCTCTTGCCCATATAGCAGAATATAAATCGTATCTGTCAATATTAGCGCAAGTAACATATAAAAATCCCTTGCTGTCTATCGTAATGTTTGAATACTCAACAGGAACAAAACTTTCCGAACGCTCAAGTTGTTCTTTGCTCATAAACGAACGCCAAACCATTTCAAGAGCATTAACAGAAACTCTCTGTGCACCGATAAACCCGACAAAAGCACCATCGGGGTCTAATGAAACAACACCCATATTGGTATTCTTTGAAATAACATAGACATTTTTTGCGCTGTCAACCGCTATTGATTTAGGGTTGTAAGTAAACCCTTCGGGAAGAATATTTTTATCAAGTGGCGGAAGTTCCTTATAAAAATCATAATTTTCATCAAAAACTACTATACGGTTATTTTCAGTATCAGCCACATACAGATAATTATCCTTTGTAAGATAAATACCCATCGGTTTATTAAGCGAACTGCTTTTACCGTCTATTTGGAACTCACTGATGATTTTAACTGATTTATAATCGGTATTTGTAATAACAATTCTGTTTTTACCCGTATCGGCGATAATAAGTCTGTTACGGTTACTGTCAAACACCATATCTTCGGGTTTATCAAGAACGCCTGCATCACCAAAATCAGATATTTCATACAAACACTCATAAGCCGTCGGAGAAACCTGTTTTTTACCGTGATAAGAGTAGTTATAGGTTTCGTAATCGGCGGCAGAAACACAGATACTGCCAAGGAGAAACGCCACTAAAAACGCCGCTAAAAATCTTATTGTTTTTTTAAGCATATTCTCCCTCCTAATCCTTCATACCGGAGCTGGCAACAGTTTCTACTACATTACTTTGTGTAACAACAAAGACAAGAATCGGCAAAAGCATCATTACAACCGTTGCGGCAGCGGCGGCACCTTGACGGGCAATACCGCCCGAAACAATTTGTGCCAAAGCATAGTTAAGGGTTTTTAATTCTTCGCTTCGTATATAAGTATTTGCGCCGGAATTCCATAATGCTTGAAACGAAAAAATAACCAATGTAAGCCAAGCCGGTTTTACAAGCGGCATAACAAGTCGCCAAAACACGGTCCACTCGTTAGCGCCGTCTATATGTGCCGATTCAATAAGTGCATCGGGAATATTTGTTTCCATAAACTGTTTCATAAGATATAATCCAAGCGACGAACAGAATGCAGGAAGAATCAAAGACCACAATGAATCAATAAGATTTAATCTTGACATAACCAAAAACAGCGGAACGGTAGTAACAGCCGTGCTGAACATAAGAGAGAGCACAACCATTTTGAACAAAAACTCTTTGCCCGGAAAATCGTGTTTGGCAAGAGCATAGGCACATATTGAAGAAATAATTACATGTCCGCCCGTACCTATAACTGCGACGGTAAGTGTATTTGCAAGATATCTTGAAAATGGCACCCAGCTGTCGGTCATAAGTGAAAAAATATCCTTAAAGTTAGAGAATGTCGGGTTTTCAACAAAAAACTTTGGCGGGTAAACCCACAACTCATTAAGGGGTTTGAGTGAATTTGATATAGCGTATACAAGAGGTAAAACCATAAACAAGCCGACAAGTGCCAAAAAGAAGAAAATTGCAAAATTTCCGCCCTTTGAACGGTTAAGGTAAAGCTTTTTCTTTTTGCGTTTTTTAATGTTTTCCATTTTCTTTACCTCCGCCTGTCAAATTTCGCCGATTGAAGAAATGAACTTCTTTATTACGCTGTTAAATATAATCATTAAAAAGAACAAAATTACGGCAATAGAACAAGCATAACCCATTTCAAAACGGGTTGTACCGTAATCGGTAAGATGCGTCATAACCGTATGACCGGCATAATCGGTAGTAGGATAACCGCAAAGCTGTGTAATTATGGGACCTATACTAAACGAGCCGGTAATACTCATAACTGCACTGAACATCATTTGAGGCTTTAACATCGGAATTGTGATAAACCATAACTCCTGCCAACGGTTTTTAATACCGTCTATTGCGGAAGCTTCATAGTAAGACTTATCAACACCCTGAAATGCTGCAATCATTGAAAGGAAGCCGGTTCCCAAGCTGGTCCATAATGAAATTACAATTATAATAGGCATTATGTATTGCGGATTTTGAAAAAACTGTATCGGAGAAGTGATTATACCGAGTCTGACAAGCAAGCTGTTAATATAACCGTAATCATCACCGCTGAACATTATCTGCCAAATGAGATAAACATTGCCCGAAATTGACGGTGCATAGAATACAAGTGTTACCAATGCACGGAGTTTTGGTGTAAGTTCGTTAATAAACCATGCGGAAATAAGACTGAAAATATATCCGCCGGGTCCTAATATTACTGAAAAAATTATGGTGTTTTTAAGACCTTTTATAAACTCCGCATCCTTAAAAAACAAACGAATATAATTATCAAAACCGACAAATTTCGGCGTTTGAAGAACATTAAAGGAAGTAAAGCTTAATACCATTGCAATGGCTACCGGTAAAACGGTAAAAATGAAAAACAAAATCATATACGGTGCCACGAATAAATAAGAAACTTTTGCCCTTTTCATTCTTTCGAGAGTTGAATATCGGCTTAAATTTTTATCCTTCTTTTTCACCGTTCTTACCTCCCGAATTCTGCGCATTTGCGCTGTAACTCATCATTAAGACTCGGTACATATTCACCGAGAACTGACGACGGGTCTTCACCCATATTTTGCAAAGTCGAGCCGTTATATACCCTATTGAAAGCAAAATCGAAAGTTCTTGCAAGGTAATAACCGCCGGGGACTTGCGGCAAAGAATCAACAGACTCATACTGTTTGAACAAATTAGTGTATTCGTCGCTACTCCAAGTCATCTTTGAAAGAGCTGAAACATTGGCAGTAGCAACCTTTGCGCACGAACCTAATATACTTTCCATCTTAATTCCGTACATACTTTGTATATCGTCGGAAGTAAACCACTTCATAAACTCCCAAGCTTCTTCTTTGACTTTACTGTTTTTAAGGAGCATCATATAAGTAGCTGTGCCGTTAGTTGTATTATTTATAACGCCATTTTCATCCAAAGTTCCTGGAACGGGGACCATCTTCCATCTTCCCTTTATTTCGGGAGCAAAAGCGGTAAGTTGGTTATAGTTTATAAAATCTGAAATTGCACAGGGCATTTCACCGCTTCTGAAACGGTTTACAAAGTCAAATGTAACACTTAAATCATAAAGTGAAAAATAATCGGTAAAGTCAACAAATGTGGAAACCGCAAGGTTACTGTCAAGATTTGAGGCCTTACCGCCCTCTTTATAAATCGAGCCGCCACGCTGATTTAGGAACATAACATAGGAATTTATGGTTTTCGGCAGTCCAAGTTCCATACTGTTTCTCTGCAAAGTGGGTATCATTGAGATTAAATCGCCCCAAGTTTTTGGAACTGTAAAACCGTATTCCGCAAAAATATCCGTGCGGTAGAAGAACATAAAGAAGGAAAATGTCTGCGGAATTGCATATACACCGTTTTCAAATGAAGCGGGTTTAACTGCGGCAGGACTGAATCTCTTTTCTATCTTTTTATAGTCTTCAAACTGCGTTAAATCATACGCCGCACCACGAAGAGCATATTCCATTGGCTCTGCGGCAGGAAGGTCAAATACAACATCGGGGGCTTGATTGGCAAGAACTGACTGCAAAAGACCGCCCGTTACTACCGAAAGGTATATAGAATTATCATATTTTTTTGAATAATCGGAATCAATGAGTTCCCTTATTGTTTCAGCTTGGTCTCTGCCTGTTTGTATCCAAACCTTAACGGTTTTGCCCTTGCCGTTTTCAGCAGAGCCGATAGAACTGTAATCGGTAACATAAGAGGCAATAAAAGATTTAACCGAAAATGCAAAACCTTTTATAAATCCTGCTTTGCCTTTTAGTGCCGATTTTTCGTTCACGGGAGAAAATTCAATTTTATCTATCTCCAAAGGTTGCTCGCTTGCGGTAAGCAACCAAGTTCCTATTGCGCCTAAATTTGACTTAAACTGTTCAAGATATCCGGCAATGGTGTCTGGGTCCTCGCTCATTTTTTCAAGCTGAACAATTACTTTCTTAATTACCGAGGTATAACTACCGTTTTTACCGGCTTCTTTGTCGATTAAATCAGTAGCTTTTTTAAGTTCTTTTCCGTATTGTCCTAACTCTTTTATTTCATTTGGAATAAGTTTTTCAAAGAAATAATCACGGTTTGTATCGGGAGATGTACCAGTTATCATAACTATTTTTCTATATAATCTATATAGTTCATTTAATATATACTGAACATCGCCGACGGTTGACGATAACTCACCTGCAACTGCTTCAAGTTTTAAGGTGTGTTCGCCTTTGCTGAGATAAAACTCAAAGTCTTTGCCGTTATCACCTAATGTTACCGCCTGCCAATCGCTGTCATACTTAAAGCGCAAAGCCTTTGCTTCCTTAAAAGGAACGGCGCCGTCAATATAAAGTTTTCGGCAGGAATACTTACCGTCTGTTACATTTTGTCTTGCTCTTAAAGTGATATTATATAAGCCCGACTCTTTGACATTTATTTTCCAAGTAACGCTATCCCCCACAGTTTTCCAGTTGCTTCCGCCAACTGTATTAAGTAGCGAAGCAACGGCGGACTGCGGTGTTGTGATGGGTGAATTTCTATCGGTTTTAGGAGTAATAACTATTGAATTTTTATAGTTGAAATGTTCAGCTTCAATAACAAAACCGTCAACCTTAGAAGAGGTTTTACTTATATTACTTTTTATGTATTCATCATAACTTATAACATTCTCAGATGGCAACAGTGAAATTGTGGAAATTGCCGATACGCCACGGGAGCCCGACAATGTGATAGTGTGTTTTCCCTTTGAAAAATAAAAGGAAAACGGCTCGGTTTCATATCCCGAAACATCGGTAATATACTCATTATTCCAAGTGAGCAGTTCTTTAACATCCGGCTTAACCTCGTTGCCGGAAATGTTTTTCTTAAAATCGCCTTTTGGTTGCTCAAATGTTCGGTTTAGCGAAATTACACCTGCCTCACTAAAAGGAATTGCACCGTCCAACCGTAAAGAAAGCTCTAAATCACCGCTTCCCGTTTTGTAGGCGGAGTATTCTACACTTATATTATATAAGCTATCTTCCTCTACCTCAAATTCCCATACGGCAGAGCCGTTATCCGATATTACTATTCCGCTTTTATCAGTTTTGTTTATATCGTCTTTATGTTCTGCATTATTAAGCGAAGATATGTTTTGTTCGGTTATTGTAACCTTTTTTCCGTAATTTACAGAAGAATAATTCTTAATATACTGCTTATATGTAAGATTATCAGAAGCGATGATTTCACTATCAGCATTATTCTTATTTGAAGCAGTTGCCGCATTTTCCGCTGATACAGTAAAAATACTTCCGAGTATTAAAACAGCTGACAGCGTTCCTGCAAATAAACGCTTAACATATCTCATGGCTTTTCTCCTTTGCTTTGCGTTTTTTAATCCTTATTACAATGATTTATAATAAATCGTTCTAATAAAAACTAAAAATTAAACCGCATTTTCGGAGTGCCTTTCGGCACTCCGAAAATATTATTTTGTTTAGATTCCAAAATATTCTTGTTGAGCTAAGAAAGTCGGATCTAATGAATCAATTTTACCAATAATAAATTCAATAATTGGTACTAAATCGTAAGTATCAATACTACCGTCCTCATTAAAGTCAACAGAAGTAGCAATATCAATTTCTCCGGCTGCCATTTTCTTGACTACAACAAGGTCAAGAATATTTACTTCGCCGTCGCCGTTTGCATCGCCCCATATATCTTCAACCGGCGGTTCTTCATTGGTAAGTGCGAGGTTGCAAATATAATATTTTGCATTAGTCACACAACTGAACAATGTATACCTATTTACGCCTGTTAATGTTCCATCATAATTCCATCCATCATTTGCCGAAATAACAACATGGTTCCATTTTTCAAGTTTAAGTGTTCCGGTGCTATGTGTTTTGGTTCCGCTTGAACCGAATATTTGGATATCAACATAACTTTTTGCTGATACATCGTTGTTTTCCATATAAATATCAAACTCAAGATAATCATAATCAGTAAAGTTAACGCTTTCTCCGATATTTATCGTAGGACAAGTTCCGCTATATCTGTCAATATTAATATTACCGGATAATACCTTTCCGAGGTAGTGGGTATTATTCATTTCGGAAATATTTGTAAATGCCATATTCTTTACAGTTACAGTATCTAAATTTGCATTAAACTTATAACTTCCAACTGTTTTCAAAAGATTTGCATCATAACCGCCTTGATAACTCCAACCGGAATTAGTTGGAATAACAACATGACGCCATTCACCGGAAACCGTGTTTTGTATAGTATATGCACTCCAAATACCGGAAGAATAAGTCATTAACTGAAGATTGGTTCTACCTTCAGCTTCATAATACACATCAAACTCAACAAAATCATAAGCTGTAAAGTCTAAAGTTTCACCAAAACTTGTCTGAGCGCCGGTATAAGTATCTTTTGTGAAATTTCCGGAAATGTTCTTTGCCTTATTATATATTCGTTTAGCGTTGGTTAGAGCAACATTACGGACACATAAAACACCCAAATTTGTATTAAATTTAATATATTTTGTAACGGTTAAATCACCTGAACCGCTCCAAGATTTGCTTATAGGCAAAACGACATGATTCCATTCGCCGGAAGTAACATCAGATATCGTGGGATTTCTCCATCCTGAACCCGACTTATCTTTATCATATGTCATCAAAGGAATAGAAGTTTTTCCGTCCTCATTATAATACATATCAAATTCCAAGAAATCATAATCGGTAAAGTCAACTATTTCTCCAAAGTCAATAAAGTCGCCCTTATAATCTTTCTTGAAATAATCTCCTGATAATTCTTTCGCTAAAGAATTAGTATAATTTGCTTCCGGTTCATTTGTAAATGTCATATTTCGAATATAATATTTAGCATCATTCAAAGCCCAGAAAAGACAATAACGATTTGCTGTTGTCATAGTTGTAGAATCATTTTGCTTACCCCAACCGCTTTTTGTAGACAAAACAACATGATTCCATTTATTTAATGTGAGTGCCCCAGTGTTTTGCTTAAACCAATTATTTGATGTATTATAGAACATTAGTTCAACGGAATTTCTTGCTGTTGCAGTATTATTTTCCATATAAATATCAAACTCAAGATAATCATAAGCGGTAAAGTCTACTGCTTCTCCAAACTGAGTTGTAGGACTTGTGCCGTTGAACTTATCAACAGTCATATTGCCCGAAACGGCCTTCGCCGGAACATAGATATTTTTAGCATCATAATCATCGGTGAGAGCAAAATTCTTAAGTGATAATGTATCAAGAGTGCAGTTAAACTTAATATATCTTGTAATAGTCATATCCCCGGAACCGCCCCAAGAGTTGCTTATTGGCAAAACAACATGATTCCACACTCCAGAAACTACATTATTAACAGTTGGATTTCTCCATCCTGAACCAGACCTATCTTTATCGTATGTCATTAAAGGAAGATTAGTTCTTTCTGCTTCATAGTAAACATCGAATTCGAGATAATCGTGACTTGTAAAATCAACAACCTCACCAAGGTCAACCCATTCACCGTTATACCCTGTTTTGGAATAATTACCGCCAAGTTTTATATTTGCCTTAAAAAGATACTGTGCATCGGTAAATGCCATATTCTTTACAATTATTTCATCTAAATCAGCATTGAAAGAATAACTTGTTATCTCCTTCAAAAGTGCAGCATCAAATCCGGATTGATAACTCCAACCGCTATGGATGGGAATAACAATGTGATTCCAGGTTCCGGAAACAAGATTACCTGCCGTATATGCAGCCCACTTATTTGCAGATGACCAAGCCATAAGCTGAAGATTTGTTCTTCCAGATTTAACATAGTATGCGTCAAATTCTAAATAACCGTATGTTGAAAAATCAAGTGTTTCACCAAAATTCTGTTTAACAGAAGATGTATAACCGTTCCTTGATAAATCTCCGGTGGGTAATTCTTTTACAACATCATAACTATATGATTTGGTTATGTCCTTTGTAAGTGCCATATTGCGAATAAAATATTTAGCATCGTTTACTGTCCAGAAAAGAACATAACGGTTCGCTGTAGTCATAGTTGTAGCATCATTTTGCTTATCCCAACCGCTTTTTGTAGACAAAACAACATGATTCCATTTATTTAATGTAAGTGCACCGGTGTTATGTTTAAACCAATTATTTGAAGTATTATAAAACATAATATCAACGGAATTTCTTGTTGTTGCGGTATTGTTTTCCATATAAATATCAAACTCAAGATAATCAAAAACGGTAAAGTCTACTGTTTCTCCAAACTGAGTTGTAGGACTTGTGCCGTTGTACTTATCAACGGTCATATCTCCGTTTAATACTTTTTCATTTTGAAAAATAGAACTCTTCTGTGGAACATCAAGAGTTGTTAGGGCTATATTTACAGCATTAAATACTTGATTACCGGTAAGACCGTCAACAACAAAAGTTGCTAAACCTGTTCCATCAGAATTTGATTTAGTAAACGAAGACATTTCAACAACTACATGTTGCCATGTGTTTGGCGTTATTGATATACCACCCTTGTATATATAGCTACTACCATCTTTCTTAAAGAATGTGCGTATATTTACAGCATCACTTGAAGAAGATTCAACAAATGCATCAAATTCTAAAAAGTCATAATCAGAAGCATTAATAACTTGGTTTAATGTATAACTTATTGGGGTAGCTGTAGAAATATAAGACGCATTAAAATCATAAGCCGAATTATGAATAAGAGTATTACTCGGATAATTTGCAGAGGGAACATAAGCAGAAGGAGTAATACTGTTATTTCCGCCTATAAGTGTTTGAATAGATGTATATTTTGGCTTGACTTGATATGACCAATCACTGCCATTAACACTTACAAGACCAAAATTTCTTTCTTCTGCTATACCATGGTCAGGCTCATCAAGCAATTCATAGAAGCACATACCTATAACTCTATTGCTGGCATAAGCCTGAGCCATAATATCTTTAAGTGTCTGAGAAAGTGTTTGAGATTCCTGTGCTGTGGGTCTGAAATCATTTGACTCGCAAACGATAACTTTTTTGTTATTAAAGCAATCATAGCCGTTAAGTGAATTAAGTACATTTGTTAAACCGCCATAATATTCTGTTTGCATATCGGAATACCAGTCAATACCTATAACATCAAAAAGTACACCCTTATCGGCAAGCAATTTAACATGAATACAATGAGTATAACCATAGTTAATAATTGTTTGATAACTTTCTTGATAAGCAGGGGTTACTGCTTTAACGGCGTTGTAAGCAGCAATTAAACGGTTAGCGGTAGTTGCTAATTTATCGGTATCGTAATCAGAAGCTTCATCACCATTTTCGCCAGTTTTTGTATCGTGGCTTTCAGTTTCGTTGCCTAACTGAATATACTTTACTCTACCAAAATCGCCACTTGAGTAATGGCGTGCAATACCACCGAATAAATCAGTCATTTCAGCAGGTGTAGCGGTTGAGGAATTATAAGTAACGCAAAGCATAACATCCATACCGTATGAATTAGCAGCCTTAACAATCTTATCAATTTTTGAAAGGTTTGCAAGACTGTTAACATCAACACGGTAAAGCTTAGCGCCTAATTTGGCGGCCAAAGCCAACTGTTCTTCTTCAGGAATCATATAATAAGAAGAACTTGTGTGACCGTTTACGCCCCATGAAAAATCATTTCTGGTTGTGTAGGTTTCCGGCTCTGTTGCCGAAACGGGAACGATTACCGCAGTAGCAAGCAAGCATACTGCAAGTAGAATTGAAAGAATCTTTGGAATTTTCTTCATAATAAATTTTCCTCCCTAAAATGTTTTTTATATTCCCGTAAGAATAATCTTACGGTGCCAAGGGTCAAAAATTCTTTTTTCAACTTCACCACCTTTTAGATATTAGGCACTTGATGTTAGACACCAGATACTAATTTTTTGTTCTTAAAATTCTTCTGTACTTGCGTTCGGTAAATACAGAAAGAACAATACCGGTAATTAAAAGGACACCGCCGACAATACATACAACAAGCAATACGATGAAGCTCGTTTGGTCATCGGCTCCTACTCTTCTGCGACGAATGATTTTTTTCGTTGTTGCGTTTGAAGCGTTTGAGTCGCCTTCGTCTAATTCATCAAAAAATTCGTCTTCATAATCATCGTCAAAATAATAATCATCGTCATTATCGTCTATATCTTCGTCTTCTTCATTTTGATTATCAATTCCGGCAACAAAAGTTTTATAAATGCGAACATTATCAAGTCCTAAAAGCATAGAATCGTCATTACCTAAATTTGTATTTTGAAGACCTACAAAAAATCCGTAAATTTCGCCCCAATTTGCATTTAATTCTGCATTGAAACTGTTAAGCGGTATATCAAAACTGTTCCAACCGAGTTTAAGAGACTTAACATCAATATAATAATTAAAACATTTATCATTAAATCTCTTATTACTCGTAAAGCCAACTTTTAAGGTGTTCTGGGTTATTAAATTTAAGTCGTCAACAAACAAATCAAATCTCAATGACTGTGCCACAGACAAATCAGCCGAACCGTCGAACAAAAATCTCATATTGTTTTTATTATCGTCCTGCTTTTTAAGTTTTAGTGTTACCGAAGTTTTACCCTCAGTTTTATATTTGGTACTAACTGTTATTCCTGCTGTATTCCAAACACCTATGCTGTTCATAAGGTCTTCTGCATTTGAGATATAACGGCTTTCTTTATCCGGCTCAGCAGGTTTTATACCCACATCTTCGGGAACCTCTGTTTTTTTAGTAATAGCAACATTACATATATGGAACATTTCGCCGTTATTATCACTCTGCTGCTCGAACATCATTCCGATTATTTTTGTCAAATCGCCGTTCATACCATAACCTGTGGTAATGGTACCGACTTCTATTAAAACATGATTCCACTCATTAGTTGTAACCGTTATATCCCTAAAACCTCTGCCGGTATTAGCCCCACTATAAGTATTATCAAGGACATAACAACGGATTTTATTTGTTGCAAATGTACTTTCAACAAAAATATCCAATTCGATATGTGATGCAGTTGTTATATCAAAAAGACCGCTATCTTTATCGCTCTTTTTGAAATATGAAACAGTTTTTAAGCAATTAGCACCCTTAGTATCCGTATAATCGCCCCTTGTTTCGGTTGCAAAAAGTAAGGGAAAACGGGTTTTTAATTCAGGTCTTGTGAATTTTGTAAAACAGAAATTATCAACATGAATTGTCGCATTGTTTTTTAAGCTTTCGGGCGAAAGCTCAAAAGCAAATCTACTTGCTTTTGTTATATCGCCGTTTTGACCGTAACCTGAATTAAAATCGGTAGGGATTGCCATGAAATGATACCAACCGTTTTTCTTTTCATAATTTTGCGTCTTAACATCCAAAAATGCTCTTTTACCGTTGACATCTATACACCATAATCTGAAATTTATATCATCGGTTATGTCAGTTTCAAAGCAGACATCAAATTCTATGAACTCTTTTTTGGTTAAATCCACAACGCTTTTATCTTTGAAAATAAATACTAATGGCGAATAGGTTGAGCTCGGAACCGACCAATCCCATTTAACATCGGTTTTATCTTCTAAATCGTATTTGTTACTAAGTTCCGGTGCGACAATATCGGTAACAGCAAGGTTGTAAAGCACCGTTCTGCTTGTATTTGACAAATCAGAAATGTATATATTTTTAATTTTAGTCAAATCTGCACTGCCTACAAAATCTGCTGTTTTTTTGGTGGAATGTAACCACGAATTGGCAGTAAACTCCAAAGCTTGTTCGGAAGTATTACCGTTTTCATCTTCAACTACCAATTTTGAATTAACCTTATCACTTATTGAAACAACATTTGCATCAAACTCGAAATACTTACCTTTTGTGAAATCAACTGTACTTTCAAAGATCGTTTTATCTGTGGTAGATGCTGTTCCTCTATAATCAAGATTAGTGCTTATTAACTCAACAGGCATATAACTGTATTCTGCTTGCGGTATTACCAAGTTAGTCAAGCACTGATTAAGAACTATATAGCGGTTGGCGTTTTTAAGTGAAGTAAGATAAAATCCCGCTATTTTACTTTTATCGCCTGTACCTGCTTTACTACCCAAATTTGCGGTTGTTGTGCGTACATGTATCCACTCATTTGTTTTAAGTTCAGTATAATTATCCTGCAATCTTTGGCTTGCCGTCGGAAGAGCGGTGGCGTTATTTATGTCGTAGGTATCGTCAAACAGGAAGAAATAAACATTTTCTTTGGCATTACTTGATTTGATATAAATATCAAACTCAAAGAAATCATATTTTGTGAAATCATACTTTTTACCGTAAGAGGTTATGGTTTTAAGGCCGCCTGTACCTACGCCCGTAAAATCAGACTTACCGCCTAATGTTTCCATAGTGCCTTCGGGGTATTGTGTAGGCCAAGCAATACCGCTGGTGCAAAGATTATCAAAATAATAACGATTGCCTACCTGTGTGTTTTCAAGTTTGAAAAACTTTACCTTTTTAATATCAAAACCGTCGCTGCAATTAAAAGCAGTATTAGAAACTTTCAAATGTTGCCAAGAGTTTGCCGTTGCCTTGATATTATAGGTTGCTCTTTTTTCATTTTTATCAAGAAGTACCAAAGTAAGGTCATCTGTATCAAATGTTGAACCTACAAAATAATCGAGTTCAATATTATCACCGTACGAAAAGTCAATCGGGTCAAACGAGAAAAACAAACCGTCATCTACCATATTGTTTGTAACGGTAGTATTTACGGAACCGAAAGCGGTATTTATAACATCACTCGGTAAATCGTCGGGAGATACTATATCGTCGGCTATAAGGCAAAGATTACGCACATAAAAATGTGTTGTGTCGTCATTTGCTTCCATCATAATGGCACATGTATTTGTAACATTTGCGTTCATACCGTAACCGTTATTAAAACCAGCTAATGACATATGTACCCATTCGTTGGTTTTTACATTGACATCTTTGTACGCTCTATGTTCGATTGATGTATCTTTATCACTATCAAGAACATAAAATCTTACCCGTGTTTCGCTAACATCTTCCGTACCGATAAACACATCAAAATCAAGACCGTCATACTTTGCGATATTTACCTTATTAAATGTCGTAAAGGTTTTGTACCCGCCACTTGAATGTATAGTGGTGTCGAGTGTTATATCACAACCCTCGATTTTTTTGACGCAATTTGACGGATATTTAGTCGGAGGATTATTTATATCGCTTGAATCAGCCAAAACAGCCAAGTCAGCTCCTAAAATTTGAGTAAATGCAATAATAGCAACAACAATGATTGCCCAAAAACGCTTAATAACAGTCTTATTCATATTTTATCCCCCATAAATAAATTAAGAAATGGTCATTAATAAAATCGAAATTGATTAAATAGTTGATTGTTAAATTTATACAAATATCACTTGTTGACATTCTTCTGTTTATATGATACACTTAACAAAAATGGTTTTTTTGAATTATTTTGAAATTTTCTTGAATTTTTTTGAGTTTTTAGAGGTAATATAATGTCAAATTTCACAAAAATGGAAAATGTTCTTATAGCCAATTCCGCAGTTTTATATAAAAAGTTTATTGCTACTAAAAATCTTGTCGTTTTCCCACCGCATTGGCATAAAAGAATAGAGATGCTACATATCATAAAAGGTTGCCTTGAAATCACAATGGACGAAGAAGTACTACTCCTAAAAGAAAACGATTTATGTTATATTCGCTCGGCACTTCCGCACTCCGGAATTTCACGCAGTGGAAATCTTGAATATGAAATGGTGCAGTTTAGAGAAAGTGAACTTCAACAAATATTAACCACAAATAAAGAGCTTTTGCAATTTTCGGAAAATAATATAGAAATTGAGAAACAATTTCAAGATGAATATATTGCTACACTTTTTAAGCACATTGCAGATTACAATCAAAATAAAAGTGTTTTTCAAAACACGCTTTTTTTAGGTATTATTTATGAAATATTCGGACATCTTGCCATAAAGCACAGTTCTGCTCCAAAAACAAATATTTACAAAAACGACAAGTTTTCAAAAATATTAAAATATATTGATAAAAATCATATCGAGATTACTTCAATATCGGAAGTTGCAGAAAAATTCTCGTTTGAGCCAACATATTTCAGTCGGGTTTTCAAAAAAAACATGGGTGTTTCTGCAAATTATTATATTTGTTGTCTTAAACTTGAAGATTCGGAAAAACTGCTTGCCGACACAAATCTTTCAATGGAAATAGTAAGTCAAAAATGCGGTTTTAACAGTGCAAGTTATTTCACAAAATGTTTTAAGAAAAGATATGGCATAAGTCCAATACAATATAGAAACTGTAATATAACCATTCAAAATTAAACGGCTGTAAATTTCCATTTGCGACTTTTACAGTCGTTTTTTAATTAGCAATGATAAAATCGACAATCATTTTTTGAACCTCCGCCATTGTAACCGACGGTTCAATATCATCTACCATCTTCTCAAAGCAGTGTCCACTGCCCTCTGATAAAACAAGTTTGCACTCAATATTACACGAAACAAGTTTTTCATAAAGCAACTGCGAAGAGATATGATAAACAAGCGGGTCTTTTGTGCCTGCAAAAAGTATTGTTCTCGGTGATTTATCGCTAACATAATTGAGCGGGCTTGTTTTTTCCCTTTCACTATTTGTATTACAACCTACAAAAAGGTCATCTGTTAAAAATCCTAATGTTTTAGGAACACCCTCAACACATAGTGTAGTAGGTGCACACATTGCGGCAGTGCAGATAACCTTATAATCATTTTCCGCAATGTACGAACACGGAAAATTTTCAGGATTTGCATAAGCTATCATCAATGCAAGATGTGCACCGGCAGAGTGACCGGATGTAACTATTTTTTGCATATCTATATTTAATACATCCGAAAAATAGTTTATATAATTAAGTGCATCAAAACAGTCGCTGATAATATCGCTCATAACGACATTATCTTTAACACCTAATCTATACTCAACCGAAACAACAGCAAACCCCTTTTCCAAAAGTGCATCACAAGATGCTTTTGAAAAGTCTATCATTCCGTTTCGGTCTGCCCCTTTCCATCCGCCACCGGGTGTCAAAAAATATACAGGTGCTTTTTTATAAATGGTTTTTTTGGGCTTGATATAAGTGATACCCAAATTTTTACCGCCGATAATCTTGTATACATATTCCGCATCTCGGTCATTTTTGGGTATATCTATACCGCTATCTAAAAAGCATTTGATTGATTTACTCATAAGTTCACATCCTATTGTTCTATATATAATGTAACAATTTTTTTATGTTCAACTGTAAATGTATTGCCTGTCTGTTCTCTTACCGTTTCATCCATACCTGCAAAATAAAGCTTATTATGCGGTACACCGATGTCAATAGTTACTTTTTGTGCTTTATTACTTGGGTTAAACATACGGATAATAATTCCTTTACCGTCTTCGGAGGGTTTAATTGCGGTTATATGGACCTTGCTATTATCAATCTTAACAAGAGATTTTTCCTTTGGCAATTTACCGTAGGACTTGCCGAAAAGCGCAATTTGAGCTTCAGTGTTAAGCTTTGCGGCTTCGTTTGTAAGTTCTGCCTTGTCATTATGATAGAAGTAAAGGTTATACTCAAATTCTCGTTCTCCGAGGCATAAAACTCCCTCGTCATCAAGCACCGTTGTTTTTTCTTCCGATACTGCCTGCTTAATCCTGCAACTTCTGATAATTGTCAGTGCCATACGGTTATCTTCTTCAAATACTTCGTATTCGTAAAGTCCCTTTGGCATAACGGCAAAACCGTTTTCGCTATCTTCTACACAAGCGAAAGTTCTAAGCGGTTGCATACCGAATGCCGGCTCTACCCAACCTGTGCTGTCGGGGATTTTAACATTCCTCTTAACAATATCAAAATGACTGTCCGAATAAGAATATTCGGTTATAATATCGGTCGGGAAATTTGCTCTTAACCAATGGTCTTTTGCAGTATTGTTTAGTTTTACTTTTATATTTAATGCTTTTGAACCTTTTTGTAAGGTATATACCACCTTTACGGGAATAGAAACCGTTTCTGCATTTTGAGTTTCTATACAATCCTTTGGAACATCAAAGGTGAAATTCACTTCAAAAGATGCCGAAAGATTGCCGTTTTCAATAAGTTTTATATCAGCATTTGCATTCTTTGAAGTAAACAGTTTATCGTCTTTCGGAGATACATGTTTCCAAGCGTTTCCGATTTCACCTTGACTTGAAAGATAGTTTACATTCTTATAATCTTTATTTGTCTGCTTATCGGTAATATTAACCGTTCCGTTTTTATTGAATGTTACTGTTAAAAATTCGTTTTGGAGTGTATCGTTCGTTGCGATATTCTCTTTTTCTTTTACTTCTGTCGGCTCAAGAGTAATAACCTTATAACCGCACGCAGGAACATTTTTAACCTTTATGTAAGCATTGTTATGAACGCTGTTCATAATAGTGGGAACTTCGAAGATGCTATCCATAAAGATGCTTGATTTATCACTATTTGCAACCTGAACTTCAATATCCTTACCGCCAAAGCCGTTTCTGAATTTTTCAGGCAGGTCGGCAGTCACCTTAACAATAACATCTCTATCAAACGGCAGAGAGTTATAAACTATCATCTGAACTGCATCATCGGGTAAATTGTTGCCGTCAATATTCTTTGCTATATCTGCGAGGCAGTCATCAAATGCTATATCGGCACAGTCGTTTGCTTTTCTGTATCTATACTCCATATCAATACAAACACAGTCGGGAGCGCAGCCGCCGTTAGCATCGTGGGTATGGTTAGATAAAAGGTATTCCCAACTTCTGTTAAGATAATCTTTGCGGTCATTACCCAAAAGTGCTTTTGAAAGCGAAGCAATCGGCTCTGCTTTATATGTTAAATTATTATAAGCGTCAAAATCCTGTCGTTTAAGATATGTTCTTGCGCTTACGGTGCTTGGGAAAAGATAAGTCCATTTACCCTTTTTAAGATAAGAACGGCGTTCACCGACAAGTGTCTTTATATCAGGGTTATTATCAATATAGGGTATTGCTTCCTCCCAAAAATGTTCAAGGTCGGTTTGCTCTACTTCGATTTCACCCTTAAATGCTTCTTTAACATCGTTTATAAGTTTTGTATCAGACGGGGCGGCAACCGAAATATCGTGACCGTTCATCGCAAGGAAAATAGGTGTAGTAAAGTGACCGTCTTCTTCCTTTAACATATCGAGAACGGCTTTTTTTACTACATCTTTATTATATTTTATTTCGGGGGTTTTAAGGTCATAGCTTGCGTCCCCTGCAACCTCACCGCTTATTCTTGTATATGGGGTATCCTTAAATTCGCCCCACTTATAGTCCTTGCTCCATACTCTGTTACGGGTGGCGGCTCTGTGGACTTGATAATACCAATTATAGCGACAGTATAGAGCAAAACGGGAGGCATACATTTTTGTTCCGTCGGGTGCTTCCCAAATATACTCAGCATCGGCTTCATCGTGGGAAATACCACGGTAGAACATCATTTTATTTATACCGAAATCGGCAAGAATTTGAGGATACTGTCCTGTCTGTCCCCAAGAGGACGGAGTATATGCAACAGTGTTATGCTTTGCACCGTATTTATCCATTAGCTTCCTGCCGTAAATAAGGTTACGGACAAGCGACTCGTGACCTATTGAAAACTGCTCGGCGAGGGTATAGTAAGGTCCTATAATGAGTCTTCCGCTTTCAATCATTTTTCTTACCTGCGGTTCTCTTTCGGGACGCATAGTAAGGTAATCTTCTATCATAAGAGTATGACCGTCCATCGTAAATGAATGGTATGACGGGTCGCTTTCAAGAATATCCAAAGTAGTATCAAGCATTCTAAGAAGATTATGTCTTGTTTTCTCAAAACTGAACCTAAACTCCCTATCCCAATGCGTGTTTGATACTACCATTATTTTTTTTACATTTGCCATAAATTTAACCTCTTAATCAGTTGATTCTTACAAACAATGCAGACTGCGAAGATAAAGAAAAGCCTTCATTTTCTTTGTTGAATTTCCCAAAACTATATATGACTTCACCGTTATATTCGGTTTTGAAATTAACCTTTTTATCACTCGGGTTAATCATAATTAAAATTTTGCCGTTTTCATTCTCACGGGTATAAACAAGCGGATAACCTGCTTCTGTTAAAAATTCAATTTTTGCGTCTGATTGTAACTCAATATTTGTATTGCGAATTGCCAAAAGTTTTTTTATTTCGTTATAAAGCGAGTTTGCGTCATTTTGTTGTGCTTCTACTGTCGGTGCATTATCAGAAGTATCAACCGGCAAATATAGTTTTTCCGGAACAGCACTTGAAAATCCAAAATTCTTTGACGAATCCCACTGCATAGGAGTACGTGAACCCGTTCTGTAATATCCGCCCTCTTTACTGCTTAACTTTATGTATTGCATACCTATTTCGTCACCGTAATAGATAAACGGACACCCCGGCATAGTGAGTAAAAATGCAAATGCTAATCTCATACCGTTATCATCTAACTTATCACTTATACGAACCATATCGTGATTACCTGACGGTATACAGATATACCCTTTGTCCTTTGAAGACTCATAAATCTTTTTATATGCCGAAATAAAATCCTTAATATCTATATCGGCATCTTTTGAAAAATACGGCTTTCCCTCTCTAAACAAGTCCATATAATGAGTAGGCCCAAAATGCAACAAAAAGTCCATATCAAAACCTGCGTTCAACGCTGTAGTGGGGTCGCCCCATTCGGAAATCAAAACAGAATCCGGATATTTTTCATCTAAAAACTCACGGACGTTATTCCACAATTTTGTGATACCTACCGCATCAGGGTCATTTTTAATAAGTGATGCCGCCATATCAACTCTAAATCCGTCACAACCGATATCAAGCCAAAAAGCCATTACGTCCTTCATAGCCTGTAATGTTGCCTGCGACCCTTTATCTTCGGTAGACAGTTGCCACGGCTCGGTAACATTCTGATAACCGTAATTAAGTGCAGGCTGAAAAGAAAAGAAATTAACAACTGCGGCACCGTCACGGTCGGAAAAACCACGCAGGGTTGAAAGTTCTATCGGCGGGTCCCAAACCGTATCCGTCCAAACATAACGGTCGGTATATTTATTCCTCTCGGGTTTTGCAGACTCTTTAAACCAAGGATGTTCCATCGAAGTGTGTCCGGGAACCAAATCTAAAAGGATATGCATATTGCGTTTATGCGCTTCTTTACAAAGCCGCCTCATATCTTCGTTTGTTCCGTATCTCGGAGCAATATTATAATAATCCGAAACATCATATCCTGCATCCATAAAAGGCGATACAAAGCACGGATTTATCCAAATAGCATTACAACCAAAATCTTTTATGTAATCTATTTTCTCAATAATACCTTGCAAGTCTCCTATACCGTCTGCATTGGTATCATAAAAAGATTGCGGATAAATTTCGTAAAAAACCGCATTAGATAACCACTTTTGTGAACTTTTGCCCATTAAATTAGTCCCCCAAAAACTATATTTTCAATATAAAAAATTATATTTCATCTATTATATTTTATAATATCATAATATAAAAATTTATAACTCTTTTGCTCTTTAATGGTAATTTTTTGACTTTGTAAAAACAGTTTTCTTCGTATTATTATTTTTATCGTAATATGCTATGTAAAAAAAGAAAAACTGCAAGATTTTGTTTTAATAACTTAAATCTTGCAGTTTTTTTATTTGATATTTAATTAAAAACTTTCTTTGATTTTTTTACACCCTGCCATAAGCATATTAAGTTCACTGCCGATACTGACCATATTAACATCCATTTCCTTTGCAAACTGCAAATATGTTTTATCGGCTGTAATAATTCCCCATACCTTTCTTGCCTTTTTAGTAGCTTCGGCAACAGTTTTTATGCAATTTAAGATTGGTTCTTTTTGTCCGATACAATCAAGGTCGCAGGACAAATCGTTCGGTCCTATAAGCACACCTTCCACACCGTCCACGGCAAGAATACTGTCAATATTTTCTACACCTGCTTTTGTTTCAATTTGAGCATATATTTTCATTTTTTCGTTTGCTGTTTTCATATATTCGGTAAGCTCGGGCGGATTATAGAAAGTATGCGGTCTTGTAGTGGAAATTCCCCTCCTGCCTATGGGTGAATATTTTGCATATTTAACTATGTTTTTAATATCTTCGGCAGAGTTTGTCATCGGAAGCAAAAATCCGTGGGCGCCTGTATCGGAAAGCTTCGTTACATTCGCTCTGCTACTATCTCCAATACGAATAATTGTTTCAAAATTTATTAAATTAGAATTCATAATAAGTCTTGAAAGCTCCGCATAATCAAAAGCTCCGTGTTCGGCATCAATAATCATAAAATCAAGCCCTGAATTTTGAGCAATTATCGGGAAATTCGGAAAAGTAATCTCCGAAAGCATTGTGCCGATTTTTGTATTATTTTCTCTTGCAATCATTTTAAGTCCTTCCATTCCTATATTATTTTTAATCAGTTCGCAGTCTAAATCAATTTTATTTTTCTTTATGTATTCATACATATGGGGCGCTCCACCGCCACCCATAAGCAAAGTTTTCTTATATGGCAAATTCCCGATTAAATCTTTAATTTGGCAAATCAACTTATCCTTATTTTCATCGGTTTCAATTTGATATCCGCCGATAAGTCCGCTTAATGTATATAGCCGTTTGTTTTTACCGAAGTACGGTCTTTTTTCACATTCGCCTGCAAATCCCAAATCTGCAACACAGGAAATTTGAGTGGCAGTACCAATATTCAGCAAGTATTTATCCTCGTTCGCCTTACTGCCTAAAAAACTTATTTGGTGGTCGCCTATTGGCACATATATTTCTGTATTTTCAAATTTTCCAACCGGCTTTACATCTGAATAAACATTCGGCCTAGTCATCATTTTGCAAAACTTGTTTTTGCTTCCGTCTTTTACATTAAAGAAGCCCGATGGACAGGCATCTGTAATATGCGTAATATTGTTTCCCGTTAAAGACCACACAATAAATGAACCAAGCGTAAAAAATTCGCACTCTTCATCATTATCTATCTTGGCAAGCGGAAGATTTTCTTTAAGCGATGTTCCGAAATCATCAAAGTCAACACCGACAA
>JAZUFQ010000024.1:0-2288 GCA_045640745.1 Acutalibacteraceae bacterium | reverse complement strand
TTACTTGACATTATGCGTAAATTTATCCCCGATTATACAAACGAGGGCGATTACCGTCATCCCGGTCCCATTCACGCACAATATGGAAGATATGTAGATGAGCCGGGCGACTTTTCGAGTATGAATACCGATGGTCATTTGCGTAGTGTATTCTTCGGCAGAAGCGAAACCTTAACACTTAAAGACGGCGAAATCGACGGCGGTAGATTTGCTCATATCTACTTTATTGACTGGGACCATGTTTTGGCACGCAGAAGACAGGTAAATGTAACCGTTATGGGAACAGCCGAAGATGTAGGCGACAGAAAGTTCAATAACGGCGAGGTTATAGATACAAAGCATAAGTTCACCGATGAAGAAAAAGCTTATGACCTTCACTATGATTTACAGCTGAAAAGGTAATGGAAGAATTAACTCTTAAAGAGCGAAGAAATGCTATTCTGAATTTACTGCATGAAAAAGGTAAGGTTAAAGTATCCGAATTAAGCGAAAAGTTTAATGTTTCGGAAGTCAGTATTCGCAATGACCTTGCCGATTTGGAGACCGAGGGCAAACTTTCGAGGGTTCACGGCGGTGCAATAAGCGCTTACGATTCTTACTATAACATGAGTCTTGCCCAACGCTCTAATACTAACCGAGAGGCAAAAGAAAAAATTGCAAGAAAGGTTAGTACAATTATATTTGATACAAATTCCGTTATGATAAATGCGGGGACTACTGCATTTGCAGTTGCTAAAAAGTTGGCGGAAACAAGAAAAAACATTAAGGTGGTTACAAATTCGATTATTACGGCACTTGAAAACACCGTATCTTCAAATTTGCATATTACTTTGCTCGGAGGGGAAGTCAATCCCGAGTATCAGTATGTTTACGGAACGCTGACATTATGCGAACTTCAAGATTATTATGCTGATGTTTTTATTGTATCTGCCGACGGAATTGATGCTGACGGCGGACTGACTACCTATTATGATCAAGAGGTAGATATTTGCCGAAAGATGATTGAAAATTCCAAAAAAGTTATTGCCGTTCTTGATTCAACCAAACTCGGAAAGGTTACTTATAAAAGAATCGCCGATTGTAAGGACATTGATGTGTTGGTTACCAATAAAAATGCGGATAAAAAAATTGTAAAAGAATTAAAATCAAATGGCATAGAGGTAGTTCTCGCTTAAAGGATGAAAAAATATTATGAATAAAATTTCTTTACAATCAGCAAAGAAAGTTTACGAAATCGAAAAAGAATGCATCGAAAAAATGGCGGACTTTTTTGATGAAGATGCCTATTCGGCGGCAGTTGAACTGCTTAAAAATGCCGAAAGAATAGGCGCTGTCGGTTGCGGACATAGCGGGATTATCTGTCAGCACTTTGCTCATCTTATGTGCTGTATAGACAGACCTGCAAGGTTTATTTCCCCTGCCGAGGCAGTACACGGCGGTTCGGGTTTCTTACAAAGGGGAGATGTTTGCGTTTTTGCTTCCCGTGGCGGTAAAACAAAAGAATTATTCCCGATTATGGAGATATGTAAGAAAAAAGGCGTAAAAACTATCGCAATAACCGAGAATATGGACTCTCCGCTTGCAAAGGATGCCGATGTAGTCTTGAAACAGTATGTAAACCGTGAAACGGATAAATATAACTGTCAGGGTACAACATCGTCTACCTCACTTGCGGTAATATTTCATATTTTGCAAACCGCCCTTATCGAAGAAACAGACTATAAAAACGAACAGTTTGCCGTAGTTCACCCCGGCGGTGCAGTAGGAGAAAGGTTAAATAACAATGGTTAAAAATTATAAGATTTCAACCCCGTTTTTCGAGTTCGGACCGAAAGCGTATATGTACGGAAATGAGCTTTTGGAACTTATGAAAAAAATCGACAAATTGGCTCAAAAGTATGATATGGATGTTTTAGCGGATATTCAAACTACCGATTTGCGCCTTATTGCCGAAAATACCTCGGAGCGTATCCATGTTTATGCACAGCATATGGACTCTATCCCCGTAGGCAGAGGAATGGGAACAATTTTACCCGAAGCAGTAAAAGCAACGGGCGCAGTAGGTGTTATGCTTAACCACGCCGAATGTAAACTTACGCTTGACGAGATTAAGGAAGCAATAAAAAGAGCCGACGAGGTAGGACTTGCAACAATAGTTTGTGCCGATACCGAGGACGAAATAAAAGCCGTTGCAAAAATCAATCCAAATATCGTAGATGCAGAACCCTCTGACCTAATAGGAACGGGAATTGCGGTAGGCAGAGAATATGTTGATGCCTGCATAAAAC
>JAZUFQ010000023.1:0-2361 GCA_045640745.1 Acutalibacteraceae bacterium | reverse complement strand
ACTCAACGACGTACGGAAGCTCCATGATAACGCTTTCTATCTCGAACGGTCCGATTCGGTATCCCGACGACTTGATTATATCGTCAACACGTCCGACGTACCAGAAGTATCCGTCCTCATCTCTCCATGCGGTATCGCCCGTATGGTAATAACCGTCATGCCAAGCTTCTTTTGTCTTTTCGGGAGAATTATAATATTCTACTGCAAGACCGCAAGGAATGCCGTTTTTGATATTTACGACAATTTCTCCGACTTCACCTGCGGCAACCGATTCGCCGTCTTCGTTAATAATGTCAACATCATAAATCGGAGCCGGTTTACCCATCGAGCCGATTTTATGCGAATTACCGACTAAATTGCCTATAATCATTGTACTTTCTGACTGACCGAAGCCCTCCATAATTTGAAGTCCCGTCGCCTTCTCGAACAACCTATAAACCTCGGGGTTTAGTGCCTCGCCGGCAGTAGTCATATGTTTAACAGACGATAAATCGTATTTGGAAATATCTTCTCTTACCATCATTCTAAGCATTGTGGGAGGCGCACAAAAAGTAGTAATACTGTATTTTGCAAACATAGGCAGTATATCGGCGGCATCAAACTTATCAAAGTCATATACAAATGTTGCCGCCTCGCAAAGCCACTGGCCGTAAAGTTTACCCCACATAGCCTTTGCCCAACCTGTATCGGAAATCGTAAAATGCAGACCGTCGGGGTCAACACAATGCCAATACTTTGCAGTATGAAAATGACCGAGCGCATACTTATATGTATGAGCTGCAATTTTCGGATATCCCGAAGTTCCCGAGGTAAAGAACATAAGCATTAAATCGTCGCCGCCGGACGAATTTTTATCACGCTCAAAATGAGAACTGAACAAAGTATACTCTTCGTCAAAATTACGCCAACCGTCTTTTGTTCCGCCGACCATCAGCTTATTGACAAGACTCGGGCAACTGCTTGCCACCTTATCGACCTCGTTTGCCGTATCGCCGTCAGCAGTACAAATAATTGTATTTACACCTGCGGCATTGAAGCGGTATTCAAAATCGTGAGATAAAAGCTGATTAACCGCCGGTATGGCAATAGCACCGAGCTTATTAAGACCGAGCATTGCAAACCAAAACTCATAATGCCGTTTAAGCACGAGCATTACCCTATCGCCTTTTTTTATGCCCAAGCTCTTAAAGTAGTTTGCGCACTGCGACGAAGCCCGTTTCATATCGTTAAAGGTGAAACGGCGCTCTTCCTTATACTTATCTATATGCAACATTGCAAGTTTATTCGGTTCTTTTTTCGCAAGAGCATCAACTAAATCAAACGCAAAGTTGAAATTTTCGGTGTTTTTGAATTTAATTGATGTCGGTGTACCGTTTTCATTTTCGGTAACATCAATAAATTTTTGATAAATTCTTTCTTTTGTATCTTTTTGAAGCTTTATAGAGGTTTTTTGTTCCTTTATAGGCGTAAGCTCGGGTATCGGCTCGCCCGTCGGGTTAAGTACGATAGCATAAAAAAGACAATTTTCGCCGTTAACGGCAATCATTCCGTGCGGTGTACCGCTATCGTAATAAATGCTGTCGCCCGGTCCTAAAACCTCTTTATGAGAGCCGATTTGTACCATAAGACTGCCCGAAATTACAATATCGCATTCCTGACCTGCGTGGGTTGTAAGCTCAATATCCTTATGCTGTGCTTCTTCGCTATACTCACTGCAAACATAAAGCGGTTCGGCAATACGGTTTTGAAACGCCGATGCCAAATTGTAATATACCATTCCGTGTGCTTGGTCTATACGCTGGGCTGTACCGTTTCTTGTAAGTGTGTAGGATTTAAGATTAGGGCTGACACCCTCGATAATATCGGTAACATTGACGCCGAAAGCCAATGCACAACGGTAGATAAAAGCGAAGTTTAAGTCGCTTTCACCTCGCTCGCACGCAAGATATTCTTCGGTTGTAACATCGGTTTTTTTCGCCATTTCTTCGGCAGTAAAGCGTGTAATTTCACGAAGTTCTCTGATACGCTCTGCCATCTCTTTAATCTTATAATCCAAACCCATAATTTGGCTCATATTACTTCGTCCTCTGTAAGTATATTTTATCTCTTAAAGGAGATTTCTCTGGATTTTTCCGTTTACTGTTTTAGGAAGCGACTCCCTAAACTCGACTATTCTCGGGTATTTATACGGAGCAGTATGCGTTTTAACATAGTTTTGAATTTCTTTTTTAAGCTCGTCGCTTTCCTTTGTACCCTTTACAAGAACAATACTTGCCTTAACGACCTGTCCTCTTACCTCGTCGGGAGCGGCGGAAACACCGCATTCAAGTACATAGGGAAGCTCCATAATAACGCTTTCGA
>JAZUFQ010000022.1:0-2194 GCA_045640745.1 Acutalibacteraceae bacterium | reverse complement strand
ATTGTGACCGATATGCTTAAAAACAGACGGTATATCGGTGAGTACAGATTCAAAGATATTGTCAACAAAGACGGTATACCGAGAATCGTACCGCAGGAACTGTTTGACCGAGTGCAGGAAGTCAGAGCCAAAAATAAAAGAGCCGCCGCAAGGCATAAAGCCGAGGACGACTATTTACTGACAACCAAACTGTTCTGCGGAAAATGTGGGTCTTTTATGTGCGGCGAAAGCGGTACGGCACGAAACGGCAGTGTCCACCGATACTACAAATGCAACGGAGCAAAATACAAACACAGCTGCGATAAGAAAACGGTCAAAAAAGAATGGATTGAAAATATCGTAGTAGAGAAAACAAAAGAACTTCTCATGGACGAAAATGTGATTGAAGATATAGCCAATATCGTCTTAAAAGAAGCAGGAAAGGAAAATCCGGCACTTACAGTGCTGAAACAGCAACTTAGTGAGACCGAAACGATAATCGGTAATTTGCTGAAAGCAATAGAACAAGGAATAATTACACCGACCACCAAGCAGCGTATGATCGAGCTTGAACAAACGAAAAACGAATTAGAACTGAAAATCATCAAAGAAGAGATGAAACGCCCGACAATTACCAAAGAGGGCTTGATGTTCTGGCTTAGAAGATTTCAAAAGATGGAAGTCGTGAAGAAAGAACACAAACAGAGACTGATAAACAGTTTTGTAAATTCGGTTTATCTGTATGACGATAAACTTATTATCAGTTTCAATTATAAAGAAGAATGCAAAACCGTTACTTTGAAAGAGGTAAACGGTTCGAGTATAGAATGCTTCGGCGCACCAGTTTGAGTGTTCATAACCAATCTGAGTATTGGATGTGGACACTCAATTTTCTTAATACTTTCCTTTATGTATGAGCAGGTTTTTTGACCTGCTCTTTTTTTGTTATGCCGAGATGGTGTTTGGTATATATTCAAGTTCTACACCTTTTCTTGTTTTCTCTCGGTAATTGTTGCGTCTTACAAGGCTCGGCAATTCCAGGTAGCCGACAAAGCGATAATGAATTTTTATCCGTTGTTTCTTGTTTTTGCCTTTGCCCGTCACCTCATAAACTTCAATTTTGTCTATGAGTTCTCGAAGTAACGGTGCGGTTAGGTTTTCCATCTGCATAAACTTCCTTAAGTTAATACGCTTATTTCTATATGGGGATTGGGGGCATAAGCCCTCAAAGATTCAGCCGAACGGCTATGAGGGGACTTATGTGGCACACAAAGTCCCTGCTTGCTAAACTATGAGACATACCTTTTCTATGAGCCCGATTTTACACAATCATAAGCATCATTCCTTTCTAAAATTTCGGCATAAAAATAACCGACTTTTTAAGCCGGTTAAAATTAAAACCTTAAGTATAGGGTTTTGAAAATCAAAAATTTTAATAATAAAATAAACACCCCTCTATTATATAACGGGATAACTACCGTAAAAATATTCCTGAAATTTGAAAAAGTTTGCGATTGCTTAAATTTGAAATTATGTATATAAATTTTCAAAATTGAACCTACCCCATAGATAGGCAACGAAAATGCAGAAAAGTTGACTTGTTATTAAAAATATTTTTTTAGCGAATTTTTTGTCAGGCAAAACAGCAATTCCTTAAAAAAGCAAAAAAATCCCTTTCAAACTATGTATGTAGTCTGAAAGGGATTTTCTTATCTTGTAGCAAATTTTAGGCATATTCCTGCAAGGAATGTAAATATAAAGTAACTGACAAAAAGATATTAGGGTATGGGATACCAAAATTTTAAGCATTAAAAAAGCAAGGGGAAATCGCATTTGGCAATTTCCTCTCGCAGATAGTTAAAGTTTTATATTCATCTTAGTGATTAAATCTCCAAGACTTTTATCGTATTGCTGTTTTGATATGGCATTGCGTTCTAAAAAATTGTCAAGTGTTGCTTTTGTTGCCTGAAAAGTTTGAGCTTCTTTTCTTCCGGTGTAAGATTAGTAAAATCTGAGTTGATTAAATTTATTTCTAAGGTAATAGTGATTATAAATCAATCGTAAAGTATGGTGTTTTGTAGGTGCTATACTGTTCACCAATAGTAAAATTTTTTATCTTTGCACTCTTCCCGATGCGTTGCCCGATGCCAAATTTTCCACTTCACTTACACTTACAAGGTTAAAGTCCTGCTCTATACTGTGTTTAAGACACGAA
>JAZUFQ010000021.1:0-14772 GCA_045640745.1 Acutalibacteraceae bacterium | reverse complement strand
TGAAGGGCGGTTCGCCGGAAGCGTGGAGCGCCATTTCAAACGGTGCGCCGATTCGCGTGGCGGTGTATGTGGGGCCGGGCGCGCGCGGCATGGGCATGTTATCCGTAATTAGCATCAAATATCGCATTGTCGTTCGGGTTGGTTGCAAAACCGAACTCGATAATACAACTCGGCATATTGCTTATACGGTTTATGTAATAGTCCTCCCAAGTAGGAGCGGACGCCGAGCCGTAATGCGGAAGAGCAACCGAAAGCCCTGTTGCACCCGAAAGGTAACTATACAAATTATTTACAAGTCGCTCGTCTACATTATGCTTATCGGCTCTCTCGTTTGGTGCATAGTCTTTCTCGGGTTGCTGTACTCTTTGGGTATGTGACGGCTCATGAGTATAAATATTTATTCCGCTTGCCGAAGGTGATTTTGAAGAATCTCGATGAAGCGAAATAAGAAAATCAGCGCCTATGTTGTTTGCCTCAACGGGACGGTACTGTGTTTGTTGGTCTCGGTTGATAAGATAAGTTCTTTGCCCCTGCTTTTTAAGAAGTGCTATGACCTCGTTGGCGGTTTTAATGTTGTCGTTGCTTTCATACCGCCCGTCATACCCCGTACAGCCGGGGTCGTTTCCGCCGTGTCCTGCATCAATGGCAAACAAATATGACGGTCTTGTTTCGGCAGCGAATACCGAAACTGTCGGCAAAATCGCCACTATCAGACAAACCGATAAAATTATGGCAAGTGTCCTTTTCAAAACATATTCCTCCAAGATTTAATGACCTGTGTATTATAACACAAAAAAAATAGTATGTAAAGTTATTTAACACTGTTTGACATAATAGTAAAACATTGCTATAATTACATTATTAAATAAATAAGAAGGTTGCATTATGGAAATAACTAAAACAAAAAACGACTGTACTTTGACTCTTGCTTTGTCGGGACGGCTTGACACAACAACCTCTCCCGAACTTGAAACCGCACTTAACGAAAGTATAGACGGTATAGAGAATCTTAAATTTGACCTTACAAATCTTGAATATATTTCCTCTGCCGGTCTCCGTGTGCTTTTGGGCGCACAAAAGATTATGAACAAGCAGGGAGAAATGGTTGTTGCAAACGCAAACGACGATATTCGTGAAGTGTTTGAAATCACGGGATTTTCCGACATTTTAACTCTCATTTAACATAAAAGGGTGAGTTTTATGGTAGTTTTTCGATTAGTTACCGCTATGCTTGCTCCGGTATTTTTATCGAATGCTTTTTATCTTCTTGATATAAAAACAAAATTCGGGAAAATACCATATATTGCAAAGCAGATTATTATAGGTGTCCTTTTCGGCATTTTGGCTTGTCTTGCGACACAGTACGGCATTCCGTATGACGGCTATGTTCTTAATGTAAGAAGTGCCGCTCCGCTTACTGCCGGTCTTGTATTCGGCGGTCCTGCCGGTATTATTTCGGGTGTTATGGGCGCTCTTTACCGTTGGTTCGGTGTTTATTGGGGCGTTCCGTCCTATACCCGTATTGCCTGTTCGGTGGCAACTCTGCTTGCAGGTGTTTTGGCGGCGGTTTGCCGAAAATATATGTTCAGCAACAAAAAAACCTCTTGGTTTTACGGTATGTTTATCGCCATTGCCACCGAGGTTTTCCATATGCTCCTCGTTTTCATTACGCACATGGACGATATCCGCACCGCCTTTTTAGTTGTAAAAGAAACGGCGATAATTATGATTTCGGCAAATGCCGTTTCGCTTTTGCTTTCTCTGCTTTTTGTTTCGGTCATTTCAAAAGAGAAACTTCGCAAAAAGAAATACACAAGACCTATAACGCAAACCTTTTCGGTTTACCTTTTTATATGCGTGTTCCTTTCATTCTTGGCTACAAGTATTTTTACTTACGCCCTTCAAAAAAATGTCAGCGACCTTGAAATTGACAACCTCTTTTCAAAAAACATAAGCGATGTGCAGTCGGATATCCGTCTTGCCACCCGTTCGGACTCGGATAAAAGCGCAATAGAAAATATCGCAAAGAACAGACATTTGGGACAAAGCGGATTTTTGTTTGTAATTTCAAATGATGACGGCTCGATTGTAAGCGCTCCTGACGGCACCGTAACCGAGAGCAATGTAAAAAGATTTGAAAACGAAATCGAAAAAATACCCGACTTTAAGGTTTTAACTTTCAAGTCGGACGAGGGTGAAGTATATTACTACTCAAAAGCCGAGGCGGCAGGTTATACCATAATCGGCTGTATACCCGAAAGTGAGGCAACATTCTCGCAGGATATTTCGGTTTACATCGGCGCATTTATGCAACTTGTTGTATTCTTTATTTTGTTCCTCGTTGTGTTCTTCCTTATAAAAAGAATTATTGTTGACAACATACACAAAATAAATGAGTCGCTCGCAAAAATAACGGGCGGCGACCTTTCAACAAGGGTCGATGTTCGGGAAAACGAAGAATTTACAAGTCTTTCAAACGATATTAACGCTACTGTCGAACGGCTTAAAGACTTTATTTCGGAAGCCGAAAAAAGAATTGATATGGAGCTTGCTTTTGCTAAATCCATTCAGCATTCGGTTTTGCCGTCAATTTTCCCGCCCTATCCGAACAACAAAGATTTTGATATTTACGCTACTATGGATACGGCAAAAGAGGTCGGCGGTGATTTCTACGATTTCTATTTTATAGACCATAATCATTTTGCATTTTTAATTGCCGATGTATCGGGTAAAGGTATTCCTGCGGCAATGTTTATGATGAATGCAAAATCGGTTATCAAAAATCTTGCTAAAAGCGGTATGACGGTTGACGAACTTTTTACAACCGCAAACAATATGCTTTGCGAAAACAATGATGCAGGAATGTTTGTTACCGCTTGGATGGGCGTTCTCGATTTGCAAACGAATACAGTTTCCTTTGCAAATGCAGGACATAATCCTCCGCTTGTCAAACACAAAGACGGCTCGTACGAGTACCTTAAAACAAAGGCAGGTTTGGTACTTGCAGGTATGGAGGGTATAAGTTATAAAAAAGGCGAGTTCGCATTAGAAAAAGGCGACGAAATTTTCCTTTATACCGACGGTGTTACCGAGGCGACCAACGAACAAACCGAGCTTTTTGGCGAAGAACGGCTTAAAAATGTTCTTAACTCGGGCGCTTTCCTTACGGCAGAAGATGTTTGTACCGCCGTTAAGAAAAATGTTGACGGTTTTGTCGGAAACGCTCCGCAGTTTGACGATATTACAATGCTTTCGCTTAAAGTCGGCACGCCGAACACCGAAAACAAAAAAGAACTTACCGTTTTAGCAAAAACCGAAAACATCGGCGCCATTACCGATTTTATCGAGGAAACTTTGCTTTCGGAAAATGCGTCGAGAAAAGCGGTAACGCAAATAAATATTGCCGTTGACGAAATAGTAAGCAATATTGTAAGATATGCTTATCCCGAAACGCAAGGCGATGTTACGGCAAGCATTAAAATTTCCGAAAATGTTGCGGAAATATCGTTTATTGACAGCGGAACGCCGTTTAATCCGCTCGAAAACGAGGACCCCGACATAACCGAAAGCGCCGAGGAAAGAAAAATCGGCGGACTCGGAATATTTATGGTTAAAAAATCTATGGACAGCGTAGATTATAAATACGAAAACGGCAAAAATATTTTAACAATCACTAAAAAGCTTGGAGAATGATTATGTTAGAAATTAAAAACACATTGGAAAACGGAGCGGTTACGGCAATTATATCGGGCAGGATAGACTCGACAAATGCAGGAGAATTCGATAAAGGTATTGAACTTATTGACACCGCTGAAAAACTTATTTTAGATGTAGAAAATTTAGAGTATATTTCTTCGGCAGGACTTCGTGTTATCCTTAAATACAGAAAAGCCCACCCCGACCTTGAAATCATCAACGCTTCCCCCGAAGTTTATGATATTTTCGATATGACGGGTTTTGCCGATATGATGACGATTAAGAGGGCTTACCGCACCGTTTCGGTCGAGGGTTGCGAGGTTATAGGTCAGGGCGCAAACGGTAAGGTTTACCGCATTGACCCCGACACCGTTGTTAAGGTTTACCTTAACCCCGACTCTTTAAGCGAAATTGAACACGAGCGTGATGTTGCAAAAAAAGCATTGATTTTAGGTATTCCTACGGCTATTTCATACGATGTTGTTAAGGTCGGCGACCACTATGCATCAATGTTTGAAATGCTTAACGCAAAATCCTTTTCAAAACTTTTGGCAGAAAACCCCGAAAATGTTAAAACCTATGCAAAAATGTATGTTGATTTGCTTAAACTTATCCATTCAACCGAGGTTCCCGTCGGTCAGCTCCCCGACCAAAAAGATGTTTTGAATGGTTGGTTAAAAGACCTTGACGGTCAGTTGCCGAGCGATGTTTACGAAAAATTAGTTAAGCTTTGCGCCACCGTTCCTGCCGATAATCACATGATACACGGCGATTATCACACAAAAAATATAATGCTCCAAGACGGAGAGGTTATCCTTATAGATATGGATACTTTGGCGGTAGGACACCCTGTTCTTGAATTTGCCTCGATTTATAACGCTTATGTCGGATTTCACGCATTAGACCACAGTACTCTTAAAGACTTTTTGGGCATAGAGTATGATACTGCGCAAGAACTTTGGGCAGAAACACTCCGTCTTTATTTTGAAACCGACGACAAAGAAATTTTGGCTTACCGTGAAAAGCAGGCAAAGACAGTAGGTCTTATAAGACTTCTTCGGAGGACTATCCGCCGTAACGGAAGCCCTGAATTTATAAAGTACTGCAAGACCGAGCTTTGTAATGTTGCAAGAGAACTTGACACACTTATTTAATTATGTATTCACATCCTGATTTGCACTTACATTCAACCGTTTCGGACGGAAGCGATACACCGCTTCAACTGCTCGAAAAAATAAGAAACAGCGATATTGATATTTTTTCTCTTACCGACCATGATTCGTATTTGGGCTGTGAAGAAATAAAGAAAAATCTCCGTGCGGGCGACCCCACCTTTTTAGGCGGAATTGAACTTACCTGCCGTGACAACCTCGGAAAATACCATATTTTAGGGTATTGCTACGATGTAAATAAACCGTCTATAATAAGTTCGGTTGAGGTTACGCACTCGGCAAGGCGGAGTAAAGCCAACGGAAGAGTCCGTTTTTTAACAGAGGAAAAGGGCTTTCAGTTTACAAAGGAAGAAATCGACGCTATCCTCGAAAACGAAAACCCCGGCAAACCGCACTTTGTGTCTTTACTTCTCAAAAAGGGGTATGTTAAGGACAAAGCGGAGGGCTTTAAGCTTATTTCGGAATACAAGGGAAAAGACAAAAAACTAACCCCCGAAGAAGCCATTGATGCCATTCTTTCGGCAGACGGTATTCCCGTTTTGGCGCACGGTATTTTGGGCGACGGCTCGGAGAGCCTGTCGGAAGAAGAAATTTCCGCCCGTGTAAAACGGCTTAAAGGTTTTGGACTTATGGGACTCGAATGTTATTATTCGGCATATACGAAAAAACAAACCGAAATAATGCTCACAGTCGCAAAAGAAAACAACCTTATGGTAACGGCAGGAAGCGACTATCACGGAAAAAACAAAACCGTAAAACTCGGTGAATCGGGCAATCCCGATTCAAAAAATATGGAAAGATTTTACCGTACGGCAAAATTTTTGCTCAATTTATAAGACAGTAACAAAAAGTCCGATAAAGCCTCTCGGTTTTGTCGGACTTGGTTTTTTCTCCGAATAATAATATAAAGGTATAAATTTACTCAATTTGCAAATAATAAACTTGCAAACGACAAAATTTGGAGATGAATATATGAAAGCAACGGGAATTGTACGAAGAATTGACGATTTGGGGCGTGTTGTAATTCCGAAAGAAATACGAAGAACTATGCGTATTAAGGAAGGCGCACCGCTTGAAATCTACACGAATGTCGGCGGAGAGGTTATTTTCAAAAAATACTCTCCCGTAGGTGAAATGTCGGACTTTGTTAAGGAATATGCCGACGCTCTTTCGGTGGGAACGAATTTGTCCGTTCTTATTTGCGATATGGACAGATGTATTTCCTCGGCGGGAATATCGAAAAGGGACACCCTCGAAAAGCCCATTTCGAGCGAGCTTGAAAAGATTATTTCCTCCCGCTCGAATTATGTGAACAAGGAAAACAAGTCGATTTCGGCTCTTGAAGGACTTAACAACAATGTCTGTGCCGTTTCTCCGATAATAAACTCGGGCGACCTTAACGGAGCAATAGTCCTTGTTCAAAACGATAATTGCAAAAAGACGGTCGATTCGGATATACGGCTTATAAATGTCGCCGCAAAATTTTTAGGAAATCAATCAATGTAAAACAAAAGTCACCTTGTAAGAATTATCTTACAGGGTGCTTTTATTGTCATTCAAATTAGCACCGTTAAATATAAATATCTTAATTGATTTGTTCTTTTCTTTGCATTTATCTATTACATATTTTGTACCTCTTGAAGTTCCGTCCCAAAACGCCAAAACAATGTCGGAATAATCAATTATTTCGATATTTCTTTTTAGCGGTGCGCTCTTTCCGTATTTTTCATATTGGGGCAAAAACACCTTAACATATATACCGTTTTGCTTTGCGTATTTTTCGGCACAGGTATCTATGCCTCTTGCTCCGCCCGTTACAATTTCCGTTGTTTCGGGCGGTAAAAATTTGCTGAAATCATTTAATATCAGCCCTCTTGAACCGATTATTGCCACTTTCATAGCCATCACCCAATATAGACATATTTTGAACGCATTATATGTTCAATAAACCCATTGTAACACATTTTAAGTCTAAAATAAATACATAATAGATTTGAAATGGGGTAATTTTATGGCTACTAAAAGTTTGTCTATTCGTATTGATGATGAAATGTTAACTAAATTGCATATCGTTTCCGATTATGAGGGGCGCTCGGCAAACAGTCAAATTTTAATACTGATAAGAGATATGATAGAAGATTATGAAAATAAACATGGAAAAATCGAAATTTAATTATGCTTCAAAAAAGAAAACCTAACAGATTAAAAAATTTTGATTATTCAAAAAGCGGATATTATTTTATAACCATTTGCACGGCGAAACGAAAAGCAATATTTTCAAAAATCGTAGGGCGGCCGCTTGCTGCCGCCGACGGTATTTGTCATAACGAAATTGAATTATTTAAGGATATGGGAATACATTGATACAAATCCGCAAAAATGGACAGAGGATAAATACTTTGTTTTATAATTTTCAGAAATTCTATTTGTTTTCAAATATTTTTGTATTATAATATCCTTATAACGCAAAAAAGAAGATGAAAATTATGGACTATATTTTAGCATCGGGTTCGCCGAGAAGAAAAGAGTTATTAAAACTTGTTATCCCAAAGTTTTCCTGTGTTACGGCGGACATTGAAGAAATTTGCCCTCCGTACATACCGCCCGAAGAAAGACCGCAATATTTAGCCGTTAAAAAAGCAACACATATTGCAAAGCAAAATAAAAACAGCACCGTAATCGGTGCTGATACTGCTGTTTTTCTTGACGGTAAAATGCTTGGAAAGCCAAAGGACGAAAGCGATGCCGAAAATATGTTAAAATCTTTATCGGGCAAAACCCATAAGGTCATTACGGGTTGCGCTATCGTATGCGGTGATAAAAAAACGGAGTTTTCCGTTCAAACCGAAGTAACATTTTTTGAACTTTCCGACAAAGAAATAAAGAAATATATATTGACAAAAGAGCCGATGGATAAAGCCGGCGCCTACGGTATTCAGGGGTACGGCTCGCTTTTGGTAAAAGAGATAAAGGGCGATTATTTTAATGTTGTGGGGCTTCCCGTTTCGGCGCTTAACAAAAATCTAAACCGTTTTTTAACTTTAATTTAATTTTAATATCGAGTATTCTTATTCCGTCATCGGTTAAAGCGATGGCGGATTTTTGTGTTCCGAAAGCGGTATAAACGGTATTTTCGTATGCCTTTGCAACTCCCAAAAAGCCAAACGCAAGACACGAAACGACCGTTAGTGTTAAAACAAACGAAGATAAAAAGTCCTTAATTTTTCTTATCATAATTCACTGAATAATTCCGCTAAAACATTACCCAAAAGCTCGGCGGAATATTTTACCTCCTCTAAACTGTTTGCATCGGTGCCGATTTCTATAAGCACCGAGCCTTTGCTTAACGATTCATTGTAATTTTTAGACATTAAAGATATTGAACGGGCAAGCCCCGGATACATAGTTTCGGTTTTTTGCTGTATTCTTACGGCAAGTTTAAGGTTTTCTTTATAGTCGGGGAAGTTTTTAACATTTCCCGACTGCGACCCCATAACAAGCATTATTTGCGCCGCCGGTTTTCCGTTAATATCCTTTGTAAGCTTAACCTTATCATTTTCGCCTGCCGACACCGAATCTCTGTGAATATCAATTATGACCTTTATGGACGGGTATTTGTTTTTATAAGAGCAAATTGTTTTCGCCGCTCTTGAATACGCCTCGTTATATGACGGATAATCATGCTGTGTTTTATCGTGTAATGTAAGTACGCCTGCACCGTTTAGTCTATCGGTAACTATTTTTCCGAGCGCCACCATATTAAGAGCATTATCCGTTCTTCTTGTAAGGTCTTTATCGGTGTAATAATCCCTGCTGCTCATTAAAAACGACTCGGTTGCGTGGGTATGAAAAATAAGCACCTGCGGCGAGGCATTTTTTTCGATATTAAAGCTGAGCTTTTCTTTAAGCAAGGACTTTATGTCTATATTTAAGTCGGTATTGTTTTTAAGGTAAACATTTTTATATGAAGTATTCGCCGTATAGGGAGAAATGTATTTTTCTATTACTTTTCCGTTTACCGTACCCTTTGACGCAACATCGGCAATATTTTCCTTGCTTTCGACGGCAGGGGTTAAATTAACAGTATTATCATTACCGCCTGTTTCGTAAAAATTCACGGCACTTGCGGGAACATCGAAAACTCCGTTGCCCGACGCTTTTTGAAAAATTACTGCGTATGCCCCGTAAACAAATATAAAGGCGAAAAACAGCGAATACACAAAAATCGCCGATTTGTTTTTATTGATTTTCAAAATATCCGCCCCCTTTACACAAAGTTTATGAAAAAAAGGCAAAAAAAATACCGCAAAGGCAAAACCTTTGCGGTAAAATTGCAGTAAAATCGTCTTACTTTGCCTCGTATTTGGCAACAACCTTTTTAATTCGGTCAACGGGGTCAAGCAACGAGCTTATCGAGTTATCGTTGTTAAGCGTATCAACAAGAAGCGCAATATACTTTGACATATTAACGCTTTCATACCACTCTCTTGAAAGAAGTTCGGGGGTTTGATAAATAAGGTTTGTTGTAAACACCTTATCAATTAAGCCGTTTTCGTAATATTCGTCAAATTTTTCGAGTCCCTCAACAAAAAGACCGAATGTAGAGAAAATGAAAATTCTATTTGCGCCGTTTTCTTTTAATTTCTTGGCAATATCAAGCATTGATTCGCCCGAAGAAATCATATCATCAACAAGAATTAAATCTTTTCCCGTAATATCGTTGCCCAAAAACTCGTGAGCTTCAATCGGGTTTCTTCCGTTTACAACAACCGAGTAATTTCTTCTCTTATAGAACATACCGAGTTCAAGTCCCAAAACGGAGGAATAATAAATACATCTTCCCATACCGCCCTCGTCGGGAGAAACTATCATTGTATGGTTCTTATCGAGTTTAATATCGTCAACTGTTTTAAGAAGGGCTTTTATCATTTGGTAAGTGGCTTGAACATTGTCAAAACCTTCAAGCGGAATGGCGTTATTAACACGGGGATCGTGAGCGTCAAATGTGATAATATTCTTTACGCCCATAGCGGTAAGCTCCTGCAAAGCCATAGCGCAGTCCATAGACTCTCTTGCTGTTCTTCTGTGCTGTCTGCCCTCGTAAAGCATAGGCATAATAACCGTAATTCTTCTTGCTTTACCGCCGAAAGCCGCAATAACACGCTTTAAGTCTTGGAAATGGTCGTCAGGACTCATTGGAACGGTTTGTCCGTACATTTTGTATGTAACACTGTAATTAAAGCAGTCGCAGATGATGTAAGCGTCAAGTCCACGGGCAGTATGGTTAAGAACCGCCTTTGCTTCGCCCGTTCCGAAACGGGGACAGTTGGCGCCCACTACGAAGCTTTCGTCCTCCGGAATATCTCTCCATTGTTTCAGATAATAGTCCACCTTAGAAGCGATATCCTCGCAACCTTTCATACTTACGATGGCAAGGTCGCCGTAAGGTGTGTGCTTAAAATCAATATTTGACATCTCTAACCCCTCCGAACAGTATTTTTATACTATATATATAATAACACATTTTTTTCAACATAAAAAGACTTTTTCTTAAAATTTATTACTTTTTATTGAAAAAAATTATTTGATAATATATACTTTTTTTGTTATAATTAAACAAGTATTTGATTTTAGGAGGATTTTTATGCCAAAAGTTACTCTTTTAGCCCATACTCCCGACCCAGAAAGAACGGTTGCGTTTGCGGCAAAGCTTTGTTACAGCAGTTCGGGAATTGAAGATTTACGGGACGGCTTGACCGAAGAAAAAATTAGCTCGTTTGTAAAGATGCTTGCCGATATGGGACACGAAAGCCCGATAGAGCATGTAAGCTTTACATTCGGTATTGAGGGCGTAAGCCGTGCCTGTACGCATCAACTTGTAAGACACCGTTTAGCATCTTACAGTCAAAAAAGCCAAAGGTATGTAACCGAGGGTGCATTCGAGTATATTGTTCCTCCCGAGATTGCCGATAACAAAGAGGCGCTCGAACTTTTTAAGGCAACCATGGACGCCGACCAAAAGGCGTATGACGAATTGGCGGCTTTGTTAAAAGAAAAGCACACAAAAACATTTTTAGCGCAAGGTTTAGACGAAAAATCGGCTTCAAGAATGGCTGAAAAGAAAGCTATCGAAGATGCCCGCTTTGTACTTCCGAATGCCTGCGAAACAAAAATCGTTGTAACAATGAACGCAAGAACTCTTATGAATTTCTTTCATCACCGCTGTTGCAACCGTGCACAATGGGAGATAAAAGAGGTTGCCGATTTAATGCTTAAAGAGGTGTCCGCCGTTGCTCCTAACCTATTTAAGAATGCGGGGCCGTCCTGCGTTTCGGGAGCTTGTCCCGAGGGCAAAATGACCTGCGGTAAAATAAAAGAAATGCGTGAATTTTACGAAGGACTTAAAAACAATGGGTAAACTCATAGTTATAGAAGGGCTTGACGGAAGCGGTAAATCAACCCAGCTTGATTTACTTCCGAAAGCGCTTAAAGAAAAAGGTATTGACTGCAAAAGTGTGTCTTTCCCCGATTACGAAAGCGATTCAAGCGCACTTGTAAAAATGTATTTGCGTGGCGAATTCGGAACAAATCCAAATGATGTAAATGCTTTTGCATCCTCGATTTTTTATACCGTTGACCGTTTTGCCTCTTTCAAGAAAAATTGGGGAGAATACTATAATAACGGCGGTGTTATTGTATCGGGAAGATATACGACCTCAAACGCCGTACACCAAACATCTAAACTTGACAAAAAAGATTGGGAAAATTTTCTCGATTGGCTTTACGATTTTGAATACAGCAAGGTTGGTATTCCAAAACCCGATAAGGTAATCTTTCTCGATATGCCGATAGAGGTTTCGCAAAAACTTTTGTCGGGAAGATATAAGGGCGACGAAACAAAAAAAGATATCCACGAAAGCGATACCGAATATTTAAGCAAATGCCGTGAAGCCGCAACCTTTACCGCCCGTTATTCAGGTTGGTTTGTAATACCCTGTGCGAAAGACGGCGAGGTAAGAAGCATAGAGGATATTTCAAAAGATATTTTAGAAGAAGTTATGAAGGTAATGTAAATGATTTATGTTTTTTTGGCTGACGGATTTGAAGAACTTGAAGCGTTTGCTCCCGTTGACATTTTAAGGCGTGGCGGATGCGAGGTTTTAACTGTCGGAGTAACGGGTAAATGCGTTACCGGCTCCCACGGGATAAAGACCGAGTGCGATACGCTTATTTCGGATATTACACTTTCAAAATCCGTTGAAGCCATTGTTCTTCCGGGCGGAATGCCGGGAACACTTAATCTTGAAAAAAGCAAAGATGTTCAAGATGTTATCGACTACTGCTATCAGAAAAACATAATTATCGGTGCCATTTGCGCCGCCCCCTCGATTTTGGGACATAAAGGGATTTTAGAGGGTAAAAAAGCCACCTGCTTTAACGGATTTGAAAAAGATTTACTCGGTGCTGACATTAAAAGCGAGCCCGTTGTAAGGGATAAAAATATTATCACCGCTTTCGGTGCCGGCGCCGCTTTTCCGTTCGGTTTTGAACTTTTAGGCGCAGTAAAAAGCAAAAACACAGCCGAAAAAATCAGAATTTCAATGAGATATGGAGAATGATATGGACGAAAAAAACATTGTAACCGAAAACACCGAAAATGTTTCGGAAACAGAAGAAATCATAAAACAAGAAGAGCAAAAACCCGTAACCCATAAAAGAAAAAAACCTAAACATTTAGGGAGTATTATATGGCTTCTTTCGATTGTCGTTATAGCCGTTGCCATTTCTTTCGGTATAATTTTTGCAGGGGCTGACTATTTGGGTGTCGGCTTCGGCAGGGGCGGTATGTGTTCGCTTGAAGTCAAAAAAGGCTCGCCTACCGTTACCATTGCGAAACAGTTAAAAGAAACTGGTGCCGTTAAATCACCCCTGCTTTTCAGAATTTACGCAAAATTAAAACACTATGACAGTAAATTTTCCTACGGTGTTTATAATTTCGATTCCGAATTGGGTTATGACGGCATTGCCCGTATGCTTATGGAAGAGGGCGCAACCGCAAAAAGCACAAAGGTTACGATTGTCGAGGGACAAAATGTTGACGACATCGCCGAAATGCTCGAAAAAAAAGGTGTTTGCACAAAGTCGGATTTTATTTTCGAGGTGCAGGAGGGCGAATTTAATTTTGATTTTATAGACAAAATACCCACGCAGTCGGTTTATTACCGCTTGGAGGGTTATCTATACCCCGAAACCTACGATTTTTATTCCTACGATTCAAAAGAATGCGCTCATTTAGCCGTTCAAAAAATGCTTTCGACCTTTGATAAGAAAATCAAAAATGCGAAGATTGATATTAACGGTGTTAAGATTGGCGAAAGCAAATATACCTTCCACGAAATTGTTACAATGGCATCTATTGTCGAAATGGAAGCAGGTAACCACCCGAAAGAGAAATCAAAGGTTGCCGCCGTATTCTTTAACCGTCTTAACAGTTACAGCTTTGCAACTCTCGGCTCGTCGCCGACAAGAAAATACCCCTACGGCGACGGAAAGTACAACACCTACGAATGCGAGGGACTGCCCGTAGGTCCTTTATGCTGTGTCGGAATAGACTCGGTAAAAGCCACCTGCAACCCCGAAAAAGATTTTGAATACTATTATTTTGTAACCGACGCAAAAATGAATTTTTACTATAAAAAGACATTGGCAGAGCATAACGCCATTATAGCAAAGCTCAAAGCGGAGAAAAACTGGATATATGAAGAATGATTTTTTAATTCCCGAATTGCTTTGTCCTGCCGGCGACCTTGCACGGCTTAAAACCGCCGTCGATTTCGGCGCCGACGCCGTATATTTGGCAGGCAAAGAGTTCGGTATGCGTACCGCTTCGGCTAATTTCGGCGCAGACGAACTGAAATCGGGTATAGATTATGCGCATAGACACGGTGCAAAGGTGCATATAACCTGCAACACCATTCCCCACGAGGAGGAAATGGAACGGCTTCCCGAATATTTAAGGCTACTTAACGAGCTTGGTGCCGATGCGATAATCGCCTCCGATTTAGGCACTATTTCACTTGTTAAAAAGTATGCGCCCGACTGCGATTTGCATATTTCGGTACAGTCGGGAACGGTAAATTCGGTTACGGCGAACGAATTTTATAATATGGGTGCCAAGCGTGTAGTTTTAGCAAGAGAATTATCACTTGATGAAATTGCAACCATAAGAGCCAAAACCCCGAAAGAACTCGAACTTGAAGCATTTGCGCACGGTGCTATGTGTGTTTCCTTTTCGTCAAGGTGCTTACTTTCAAGTTATATGACGGGAAGAGATGCAAACCGTGGCGACTGCGCACAGCCCTGCCGCTGGTCGTATTCGCTTATGGAGCAAACCCGACCGGGTCAGTATTTTGATATTACCGAAACCGAAAAGGGTACATATATACTTAACGCAAACGATATGTGTATGGCGCCGTATCTTGATAAAATGGCAAAAGCCGGTATATCGAGCATTAAAATCGAGGGGCGAGCCAAAACCGAATACTATGTTGCGGTTACCGCAAATGCATATAGGGGCGCTCTTGACAGTCTTAAAAACGGACTTGATAATTGGGTTTTACCCGATTGGGTAAGCGAAGAATTAAATACCATAAGCCACCGTACATACTCGACGGGCTTTTATTTCGGAAAACCCGAAAACGCCCAAACCTACAAGGACGCAGGGTACATAAGAGATTATGCTCTTTCGGGTATTGTTGAGGGGTACGAAAACGGAAAAATCATAGCCGTTCTTAAAAACAAGTTTTCGGCCGGAACAAAGCTTAACTGCCTTGAAGCAGGCAACAAACCTTTTACGGTTAAAACCGATATTATGTTTGACGAAAACGATAACATTATCGAAACC
>JAZUFQ010000020.1:0-46293 GCA_045640745.1 Acutalibacteraceae bacterium | reverse complement strand
CTCCTTGGCTCACAGAACGACATGGCTACGATCCGACTTCCTTAATTTCGCATTGGGTATGGTCTTAGTTTAACACTAACAGGAGCCATGGCGGCACCCATATTGTTGGCGTCATTTATACCGAGGTCGCAGATTTTACCGAATGTTACGGCGTTAATATAGGGCTTATTTTCGCCTATTGACAGTACCGTTGCGCCCGAACCTGTAACTGTTCTTTGCGCCGTTTGCGGTCTTACGGCGCCGTATTCAAGCGGAAAACGGTATTGTCTTTCCGCAGAGCAAAAATGTGAAGATGTTACGGTAACCGCATTTTTTATTACACCCGAATCGACAAAAATACTTGCCATACCGATACCAAGCGCCATAGTAGAACAGGCACCGTATATTCCGATAAAAGGTATAGCCTTTTCACGAAGCCCGAATGTACTGCCGATACACTGATTAAGCAAATCGCCCGCAAAAATCAAATCAATATCGTTTTCGCAAAGATTTGCCTTTCTAAGTGCAGTTTCTACTGCTATTTTTTGCAGTCGGCTTTCGGCTTTTTCAAATGTTTTTTCACCAAACCTGCAATCGTTATCAAAGGAGTCAAACTCGTTTCCGAGAGGTCCTTCTTTTTCGTTTTTTCCGACAACAGAGCCATACCCGATTATTGACGGCGAATTTTCAAGCAAATATGTGCTGTTTCCTATCTTTTTAGCCATTATGCCACCGCCCTTACGATATAATAAATTACTCCGTAAATTATACTTGCGACCGTTCCGTAAAGTATAACGGGGCCTGCGACGGCAAATATTTTTGTTCCGACACCCAAAACATAGCCCTCATTCTTAAACTCGATAGCCGGCGAAACAACAGCATTTGCAAAGCCCGTTATAGGTACAAGCGTTCCGGCACCGGCGTGCTTTGCGATTTTCGGGAAAACTCTTATTCCCGTCAAAAAAGCCGAAATGAATATTAAAGTTACTGGTATTAAGATATTAACGGTTTCTTCTTTAAGCCCTAAATATTCATATAGCTTGCCAAAAAGCTCGCCAATAACGCAAATTAAACCGCCGACGCAAAATGCCAAAATTAAATCCTTTATTTTAGGCGATTTAGGTGAATGCTTCGCCGTAATTTTTTTATACTGCGATTTTGAAATATACATAAAAAACACACCCTTTTTTGATTATCTTTTCAAAAACGGATGTGTTTTATTCATTTATTTAATCATTTCGTTAAACTTATCCTCGCTTATTATCTGCACTTGCAGTTCTTCGGCTTTTTTAAGTTTACTTCCTGCATCTTCGCCGGCTAAAACATAGGTCGTTTTTTTGGAAACGGACGACGAAACTTTACCGCCCATAGACTCAATAATTTCGCTTGCTTCGGTTCTTGAATAGGTAGGCAATGTTCCTGTCAGAACAAAGGTCATACCGTCAAATCTTGTGTCTTTTTTGACGGTGGTTGATTTCATATTAACACCGAGTCGCTTTAATTCATCAATCATCTTTTTTGTGTCTTCAAGTGCAAAGAATTTATAAGCCGATTCAGCCATTATTTCGCCAAATCCCTCAATAGACAGAAAATCGCTTTGAGAAGCCGAAAGGATAGAATCAATATCACTGAATTTTTCTACCAAAAGCTTTGCTGCTTTTGAGCCGATATGCCGTATACCAAAAGCAAAAATAAGTTTACTTAAATCGTTTGATTTTGATTTTTCTATCGCATTCATAAGGTTATTTACCGTTTTTTCGCCCGTACGCTCTAATGATAAAACCTTATCAAAATCAAGTTTATAAATATCGGTAATATTTGAAATAAGACCCGATTTCAAAAGCTGTTCAAGTACGGCAGGTCCGAGTCCCTCAATATCCATAGCATCACGGGAGGTAAAATGAATTAAATGCCTTAAAATCTGCGCCGGACATTCGGCATTGGTACAGCGGATTACCGCCTCGCCCTCCTCCTTAAACACAGGTGAATTACAGGAAGGGCAGGTTTTCGGCATTTTGAAAATTTCGCCGTTTCCGTGCCTTTTCACGCCCAAAACCTCGGGGATTATCTCCCCTGCTTTACGGACGATTATAGTATCGCCGATTGCTATTTCTTTTGAATTTATAAAATCTTCATTATGAAGCACGGCTCTTGAAACGGTTGTACCGGCAAGAAATATCGGGTCAAATGAGGCAGTAGGAGTTAAAGCACCCGTTCTTCCGACATTTATTTCAATATCTCTTAAAACCGTTTCTTTTTCTTCGGGCGGATATTTATAGGCAACCGCCCATTTAGGATATTTTGCGGTACTGCCGAGTTCTTTTCGGTAATCAATATTATCTACCTTTATTACGGCACCGTCGATATCATAGGAAAAATCTCCTCGGTTTTCACCTATTCTTACTATTTCGTCGATAGCTTCCTTATAAGAACTGCATTTCTTATAGGTCGGCAAAACATTAAAACCGAGCGATTTAAGAAAATCAAGTGTTTCAATATGTGAGGCAAACTCTTTATCGCAACGCTGAACATTAAAAATAAACATATCGAGATTTCTTGATGCGGTTACAGCACTGTTTTTTTGTCTAAGTGAGCCGGCGGCGGCATTCCTCGGATTTTTTGCAGGGGTTTCACCCATAAGTTCCTGCCGTTCAACAAGCTTAACAAAGCTTTCTCTCGGCATATAGACCTCGCCACGAACTTCCAAAGCGCCGTCATAATCAATTTTCTTTGGTATTGAATTTATCTGCATTAAATTTGCCGTAACATCTTCGCCTACATTACCGTCGCCACGGGTTGAGCCACGGACTAATTTACCGCTTTCGTATTCAAGCGAAACAGAAAGACCGTCAATTTTCGGCTCGACCGAAAATTTGGTTTTTGAAGTATCAATTTTTGCACAAAACTCTTCTAATTCGCCGAAACTGAAAACATCCTGCAAGCTTTCCATCTTAACCGAATGCTCAACCGGTGTAAAAGAACTTTTTGCCGTACCGCCGACCTTTTGTGTAGGCGAATCGTCGGTAATAAGTTCGGGATACTCTTTTTCTATCGCTTTAAGTTCACGCATAAGCGCATCATAGTCAAAATCGCTTAACTCGGGAGTGTCTTCGTTATAGTATAAATTATTATGGTATTTGATTATCTTTTTAAGCTCTTTGTGTTTTTGTTTAGCAATCTTGAAGTCCATAATTTCTCCATTTCTTACTTTTTACCGTCGGCAAGACTTGCGTAGGTTTTAGGCACAGTGCCTACAATAATGGTTTCGGCGGCGATGTAGGATGTTGACACCGAAAAGTTTGAATGTTTATTAAGTATTAAAATAACACCCGAAAGGGTGACATTTATAATTATTCTATGTCTTGTTTGATTTATACCCGTACTCGTAAAGCTACTCTTAAAATCTACCCTGCAACCGTTTGATAACTGCGAATAAAACTTGATTTTAGGTCCGAAACCGCCAAAATACTCATTAGAAATTAGTGTACCGAGCGGGATTTTAACTATATAAATTTCCTTTTTGAGAATTTCCTTATCTATAAGCACGGATATTTTTGATTTAAGCAGATTTATATTTTTGGTATCTACTTCAATCCCCGTTATTTTATTGTTTTTATCCCGATTTATGTGAGATAGATTATCGTATGTAACATTACTGTTTTCAAGCACCGAAATCACTGATTTATTAGCCGTATTCAGCAAGTCGGACTTGGCATTAGATATGGCAAAATCGGTTATTAGCGGCTCTAATCTGAATAAAAAAATACCGATTGTGATTAAAACAATCAATATTAAACTAATCCAAGAAGCGGCAATAATTTTAGTATTACTTCTTATCTTCATAAATTCCACCCCTTAAATTCTATGCGAATTTAAGGGATGGGTTAATTTGCTTATTGCTGTGTTTCGGTTTTCTCGGTATTTTCGGATTTTTCCTTTTCTTCGATTTCTTTAACGGTTGAAAGCAAAGTTCCTTCATGCGTGTCGCAAGCGGACGGCATATTGCTCTTTTGATACCAACCGACTGCTTTAGAGGGGCACGCATCGGTCGCAAGACAACCGGTTGCCGTACAGTAATAATACGGCTTTGCATATTCGCTGAACTCAAATTCTTTTGGTTCTAAACCGTCATGAGCAGGGCCCATAACAGCGCCCCACATCTTCATTGCGATTTGGCTTTGAGAAATTGCCTGCATCTTATCATAACCGCACCAGCAGGACGCAACATAATAAGGCGAACCGCCGACAAACCAAAGGTCATTTTGGTCGTTAGATGTACCGGTTTTAGCATAAATCTTCATATTGCTGATAAATCCTCTTGCACCCGTACCCGTACCGTGAGAGCCGTAAACTACATTTTGAAGTAGTTTATTCATTACGGTTGCCGTATCCTCGCTTATTGCAACAGTAGGCGAATTATCGCTTGCATCTAAAATGACATTGCCGTGTTGGTCGCAAACCTTATAGTAAAGTTTCGGTTTATAATAGAGTCCGCCGTTACCGAAAACGGCATACGCCGCCGCCGACTCCATAGTTGTAATACCGCCGTTTGTACCGCCCATTCCAAGAGGAGATAAGTCTTTATCCTCTTCGTTAAGGGTGGTAATGCCGAGCTTTTGTGTTAAAAATTCGTGGCATACAGTCGGGGTAAGCTTATTAACAAGATATACGGGGATTGTGTTAACCGAGCGTTCAAGCGCATACTGTACGGTTATTTTACCCCAATACGAATTATACCAGTTATTAGGTTTCCACTTACCGTAATATGTTTCGGTATCGTTGACGATACTCGAATAATTTATAATTCGTTGCTCAATGGCAGGCGCATAAGCGGCAATCGGTTTCATAGTAGAGCCGGGCTGTCTTACAGCATCGGTAGCCCTATTAAAGCCCGTAAGTCCTAAATTAGTAGTCTTTTGACCGATACCACCGGCTAATGCAAGAACATGCCCCTTATAGTCCATCATTGTAAAGGCACCTTGGAGTTGTGTTCCGTCTTTACCCTTAATTCCGTAAGTATCGGAATTTGCAAACACCTTATCGACATTTGCCTGAACATCGGGGTCTATTGTAGAATAAATTTTATATCCGCCGTTATAGAAATTATTAGCCGCTCTGTTTTTATCGTAATTATATTTGCTTGCAAGGTCTTCGGTAACCTGCCTTATAAGTGCATCAACATAATAGTTATTTACTTCGGATTCGTTTAAGGTATCCTTGGTAGCGGTAATCTTTATTTCTTCCTTTAATGCTTTATCATACTCTTTTTTGGTAATAAGATTTTGGGAAAGCATCTCGGAAAGTACCGTTTTTCGGCGTTTTTCATTTTGTTCGGGGTTGTCGTCGGGAGCATAATTAGAGGGGCTTTTTGTAATTGAAGCAAGTGTTGCGCATTCCATTAGGGTTAAATCCTTCGGGTCTTTATCAAAATAATAGTTTGAAGCAACACCGACACCGTAAATACCGTGTCCCATAGCGATAGTATTAAGATAACATTCTATAATAGTATCTTTTGCATAATTACTTTCAAGGTACCTTGCACGCATTATTTCCCTTACCTTACGGCTTGCTTTTTGTTCATCGTCGTTTGTAAGGTTTTTAACAAGCTGTTGAGTAATGGTTGAACCACCCTGATTAGAAGAATAAAAATGCAAAAACATATTTGCAAAAGCGGCAAAGGTACGCTTCCAGTCAACGCCGTAATGGGAATAAAACCGCTTGTCCTCTATCGCCACAAAAGCGTTAACAAGATTTTGCGGAATACCCTCATACGATTTATCGTCGGCTTTTGCCAATTCAGGATCATAGGCAACCCAAATACGGTTAAATTCGCCGTGCAATCTTTGGTATTCAACAAATTCTCCGCTCTTTTTATCTTTTGAATAAATAGTTGTGGTAAAATTAAGTTTAAGGTCATCTAAATCTTCATTCATAGTTCCGTCTATGAAAGTAAAAGCATAGACAACAAAAGTACTTACAACAATACTTACAACGATAATACCAACCAAAAATACAGATAAAATCATTTTGATTATCTTCTGCTTTTTTGTTTTTGATGAAGTCGGCTTTTCATCCGATTCCTCCTGCTCCTTTGATGAAAACATATTCAAATCAAAGGTTTCGCTGTCGGAATCAGTTTTTTTACTTTCGCTGAAAATATCGCCCGTATCGTTTGTATTACTGCTTATATCTTCAAAATCAAAACCGTTATTATCCAAGAATGATACCTCCAAACGCAAAAATTCACACAATTTTACGAATACATTGTATCACAATTTTCCTTAAATTAACAGTTACAATTTTTTAACATATAAATTAAAAAATGCTTGAAAGAATTAAAAATAATGTTATAATATTATTCATAATAAGTTTGAGGTGCATAAATTTGGAAAACAACGCTTCTTCTGCCGGAGTTAAGCTCGGCGGACTTTTTAACACCGATGAAATTAAAATACTGATATGTTATATTTTAGATGCGGTAAATGAGCCGATTCCCTCTGCCCTTCTTGTCAACGAACTGCATTTTGCCGGTCTTGCCAACGGATTTGAGGTCAGCGATGCCATAGTTTCGCTTACTCAAAACGGTCATATTAAAAAATCCGATTCGGCTGACGATTCTTATATTGTTACAAACAGCGGTAAAAGGATAGCTAATGAACTTAAAACATCGCTTTCTTATACTGTAAAAGACCGTGCATTTGCGCTGACCGTCAGAATGTTATCACGAATAAAGAACATTAAACAAACCGATTTTAGCGTAACAAGAGAAAACGGCGTTCCATATATAATTTGTTCGGTTCTTGACGGCGAGCTTCCGCTTATGAGCATTAAGTTGCTTCTTTCCGACGAAAGCCAGTCATCGGCAATTAAAGAAAGATTTTTGGAAAACCCCACCGAGTTATACGGCTTAATTATCGAAAAGCTTACAAAATAAATACATATTTACATAAACGGGCAACGATGAATTCATCGTTGCCCGTTTTATAAATAAATTATTCAATAATATTCGTTTCTTTTACAGTACCGTCTTTTAAGATAATAACCGTCTTGACCTCATGGGGTTGAAAATCTAATTTGAAATTTTGAAAAAATTGTAATATTTTTAATTTTTTTCTTGACTTTACTGCATTACATTGATATAATATATAAGCTGTCTTGATCCATTAGCTCAGATGGTAGAGCACTTGACTTTTAATCAAGGTGTCCGGGGTTCAAATCCCCGATGGGTCACCAAAAAAGAAACATCTTTTGTCTACCAAGGCAAAAGGCGTTTCTTTTCGCATTTTAGGGCAAAATACAGGCAAAATCGCATAAAATCAAGCATATCGGGCTTCGAGATAGTCATCATGGCTATCCCGGAGCCCGTTTTTTCGTTTCCGGCACCGAAAACAGCCCGAAAATGCTGGTGTACTTTTTGCGTTTCTTTGCTCTGCAAAGAAGTCGGCAGCCGACTGTGCGAAGGGATTTGAACTATCAAAACGAGAAAAATTTACAAAGTTTACGCCTAACGTAAGGAAATCCTTACGCTGAAATCTTGAAAATTGGGGGAAAATGTGTTATATTGTATTAGTATTTCTATAGATTAACAGAAAAAGGTGGAGTGAATCATGAGTAAGTACGTAACCAAGAAAAAGGAAATGAACTTTAGCAATGTTGAATCCCTTCAGCCGGTTGTGAATGTAGTGAACGAGGCAGCCGCAGCGCTGAACGACAAAAACAGAACAATCAAGGAAAGTGCTATACCAGAAGTGCTCGCTGGCGCATTAGGTGCAGGAATCGGTGGTGTAGCGTCCTTTGCAGCACTGTACGGTCTTGGCGTGGTCGGGCTGAGCGCTGCTGGCATTACTTCTGGCTTGGCAGCCGCAGGCGCACTGGTTGGCGGCGGCATGGTCGCAGGCGTATTTGTACTTGCCGCACCCGTTGCTCTCCTTGCAGCGGGAGGTGTGGGAGTAGCGGCTCACCTGAAGAACAAACAATTAAAACAAGAAAAAGAGCGCTTGTACAAGGAAGTGCTGACAAAGCATGAGGCGATCATCAAGGCATTGAAAGACGAGGCTGACGCCAACAAGGAACGAATCGAATACCTGCAGAGCCTGAACATTCTGCTGACTCAGGCAATAAAAGATCTGCAGCATGACCTTGGTGTGACGGCCGCATGAAAAAATACGATTATACCGAAGAAGAGAAAACGCTCAATACAGTACTAAATCATCAGCAAAAGCAACTTGACGCGATAGAAACACCTTCCGTGGATGAAGCCCGTATCCGTGAAAGCGAAGATATTTTGAAATCGCTTGGCTATGCCTTGCCCGAAAAGCGCACGAATCAACCAGCACCCCCGAAGAAGGAAATAATCATACCATCATGGGAGCAACTGGTTACCGATGCTCAGAACGATGTAGGTTCTGGACACACATTGACGGAACTTTTCACCGTTGCAGAATTGAAGAGCAACGAACAATATATTCGCGCATTGGCAAGCGATTATAATGCTCTCCACCGGCTTGATTGGATCGATTACTCCATATGCGCCGTGGCCGGAATTCTATCCGGTGCCCTCGATATTTTACTCGTTGGAATACCGAAAGCCACACCAGACGGCTTAAAAGCAGGGACACTTTCCAATTATATCCGCGAACAATTTGAAAAGAAGTTTCCGCCAGAGGAAATGGAAAAGCTCGCAAATTCTAAGGCGAGTAAAGTCCCGTTCGACGCGCAGGACAACCGGCACACAACGGAACACGTCGAAGGTCTATCTGCATACTACCACAGAATGCTCTCACTGGGACACGATCCGCTGCTGGGCTTTGTCGTAGGTGTTTTTGACATCATGACCGGCAGAATGACTACGATAGATAAGACCGGAAGAATAGTATCGCAGGTCATGGAGAATTATGCCGATCGCAAAGAGACAAACATATTCGCAGCCATTGCAAAACAGTTTATTCATCTCAAGTCGGACATTACCACGTCAATGGGACTACCGGCACCGATGATGGGCTTGTTTAACTTACTGCAGTTTGGCAGCATCGGTGAAGAAGAACAGACCATCGCTGAGATCGTGCAAGGCATGTACTACGAAGGATACGATTTCATCCACTTCTGTTCGACATCCATACCCGTCCTTTTGACCGAGGTCATTGTGCGTGTCAGCTATGCGATACGGATGCTGCGAGCAGGTCATTCAATAAAAGAGTCAATACCGTTCTCATTAAACAGAGAAAAGCACCCGAAGCTGGGAACAATGCTATTCATTGCACACTCGGCAGCAACAGCAATTAACGCAGGTAAAGTATATTTCACCAAAAACCCCATGGCCATCAATTACCCGCAGTGGGTATCATTCGCCAAGTATTCATATAAGCAATTGAAGTGGGCGTTGGTCGAAAAACCCATGCTGCGAGATAAATACATCCAAGGGTATTTGGATGCAGAATTCACCGAGGTCATCGATTCCGTCGATGAAACGATGGAACGCTTTTCCGACACATACATGTTCATCCTCACTGAAGGATGAAGCAAGGGAGGACGGCACATGATACAGAGCACAACGGCAATGCCGCCGACCTCACCCCAGAAGAAAAGCGGCGGCAACTATATGACAGGCAGGTGGAACTGCTCAATACTTTTCTGGAACGGAACGCGATCAGCAAGGCACAATACGATAAGAGCCTGCACGACCTGACCGAGAAGATGGGCTACGGCGAGACAAAATAAATCGGCACCATTTTGCGTTTTTTACCTTTAATCGGTACCTTTTAGGTAGTCTTTCACAAAAAAACACTTGCGAATGCAAGTGTTTTTTTATTGTATAAATACTTTGGGGCTTCGGACAAACCGAAGCCCCTGTTTAATATTTGATAACCTATCGGTCTTCTCTGAAATACGGGAGTCCCAAATGTGCCGGCGGTTGAGTATTCTTGTTTTTAACAACACTTGAAAGAACAAGCACCAAAACCGTTAGCAAATACGGGAAAATCGCAAATATTTTTTGTTGAGAAAGCGAAAGCGTTTTAAGCATTGCGTCCATAATTGAAAGTCCGCCGAAAACTATCGAGCCGAGAGCCGCAAGCATTGGTTTCCACATAGAAGCAATAACAAGAGCTACCGCCATCCAACCGAACGAGTCAATAGCGGCTTCGGCAATTTGCGTACCGCTTGAACGGTCCATAATGTAATAAAGACCGCCAAGACCGGCAATAGCAGAGCCGAGTGTTATAAACAAGTATTTATATAGGGTTACATTTATTCCAACGGCATCAGCGGTTGCAGGACTTTCGCCAATCGACCTTAAATAAAGTCCCGAACGGGATTTCATCAAAAACCACGATGAGAAAATTGCGATTATAATTGCAATATAAACAAGTATTCCGTGGGACAAAAAGATTTGAACAAATGGATTTGTATTATCCTTTAATCCAAACAAATTTTGAAAAGCAGGGCTTAACGATACAAAAAGCTTTTGGTCGTAAATTCTCTTTGAAAAGAATTTCATAAAGCCGACACCGAATGTTGTAAGGGTAAGTCCCGTAACATTTTGGTTTGCTTGAAGCGAAACGGTAAGGAACGAGTAAAGCAAACCGGCACAAGCCGAGAAAAGCATAGAAAACAAAATTGAAAGAAATACGAGAACTGGCGAGCTTACAGCAGTACCGAAAAGCGAAATTGCAACAGCACCGCCGGTAGCACCTATACACATAATACCCGGAATACCGAGATTTAGATGTCCGGCTTTTTCGGTAAATATCTCACCTATACAGCCGAAAAGAAAGATAGTACCCATTCTGATAGCGTTAACAAGAATTGATGTAAACATAAATCAGTTCGCCTGCCTTTCTTCTGTTTTGGCTTTTTTGCCGTTAAACTGAATTTTATATCGGATAAAGAATTCACAACCGATTACAAAGAAGAAGATAATTCCGACAACTATATTTGCATAGTCGTTACTGTTTAACTGGAACTGGGTTGAAACATATTTTGAGCCGGTATCAAGGAAAATAACAAAGAAAGAAGTAAAAAGCATAAATACCGAATCAAAGTTTGCAAGCCAAGCAACAAGAATAGCGGTAAAACCTAGTCCTCCGACCTCTTTGTTTATCGTATGCGATACAGAGCCGGCATACAAAAATCCCAATATACCGCAAATCACACCGCCTAACAGAAGTGTGCGGATAATAACCTTTTTAACATTTATTCCCACATATTTGGCGGTATTAACGCTTTCGCCGACGAGCGACACCTCAAAGCCGTGCTTTGTGTATTTCATATACACAAACATAAACACGGTAAGAATCAGTGAAACAATAATAGAAAGAACATATTTGTTGCTTATATCGGGTATCCAACCCTTTCTTCCGTTTAAGAGGTTTACTATACCCAAATTACCTGAGCCGGTCTTATCCCAAGTAAACACAAAATAATCGACCATTGTAAGAGCAATATAGTTCATCATAAGTGTAAACAGTGTTTCGTTTGTATTAAAGAACGCCTTAAATACAGCAGGAACAACCGACCAAACACAAGAGGCGACAATGCTTACGATTCCCATTATAAGAATAAGCACACCGTTTGACATATCGGGAAATTTTTCAGGCAAAAATTTCATACAGGCAATAGCCGAAAGACAACCCACAAGAACTTGTCCGTTAGCACCCAAGTTCCAAAATTTCATTTGGAATGCCGGAATTACAGCGAGTCCGAACATAAGAAGCAACGCCGTATTTTGAAGCAGTGTCCATACATCAATAAAAGCGCCGTCAAACATCGCTTTATAAATCAAAAACGGGTTTTCTTTAATAAGTAACATACTTAAAATACCGACAACAACAAGTGCCGAAAGTATTGCTGTAATACGAATACCGAGCGCCTTAGTCATCGGCATTGCATCATTTTTTGTTATATGAAACAAAGGTTCGTGATTTTTAACTTTTGTACTCATTATGCTTCCTCCGTTTCTTTATCGAGATTATTCCACTCTTCATCGGTTAAATTACTGTCTTTTGCTTTTCCGTATTCTTTAATTTCCGATTTATCGAGTGAGCCGGTCATCATCAAACCGATTTCTTCTTTTGTTGTTTTTGAAGCGTGAACAACGCCCATAACCTCGCCGTGGCAAAGAACTAAAATCTTATCGCAAAGAGCAAGCATAACATCAAGGTCTTCACCTACAAAAAGAATACCGACTCCGTTTTTCTTTTGCTCGTTCAAAATATCATAAATTTGATAAGAAGAGTTAATATCAAGACCTCTTACGGGATAAGCCGTAATAATAACATTAGGGCTTGATTCGATTTCTCTTCCGACAAGAATTTTTTGAACATTACCGCCCGAAAGACGCCTTACGGGAGTTTCGGTGGACGGAGTTACAATACCGAGTTTATCAATAAGCTTTTTAGCTCTTTCTCTTGCCGATTTTCTATCAACAAAAGGTGTTTTACCTTCGTTATAGGTTTTAAGCATCATATTATCGGTCATTGAAAAAGACGGTGCAAGCCCCATACCGAGTCTATCCTCAGGAATAAAGCTCATTGAAATACCACGCTTGATAATATCTCTTGTAGACATACCGATAATTGATTCGCCGTCGTGCATAATAGCACCCGAAGAAACGGGTCTTAAACCGGCAATAGCCTCACAAAGCTCCTTTTGACCGCAACCGGTTATTCCGGCAACACCCAAAATCTCACCGCCACGGATATAGAAACTTACATTGTTAATAGCGGTACTGCCGACATCGGACAAAACAGACAAATCACGGATTTCAAGAAGCGGTTTTTTCTTTTCGATTACCGCTCTTTCGATTTTAAGGTCGATTTTTTTGCCGACCATCATTTCGGTAAGAGCTTTTTCAGAGGTTTCGCTCGTATTAACGGTACCTACATACTCGCCTTTTCTAAGTACCGAAACTCTATCGGAAATCGCCATAACCTCGTTAAGCTTATGGGTGATAATAATGATTGCTTTACCGTCGTCACGCATTCGCTTTAAGATAGTAAACAGCTTTTCAATTTCCTGCGGAGTAAGTACGGCGGTCGGCTCATCAAGTATCAAAATATCGGCACCACGGTAGAGCACCTTGATAATTTCAACGGTCTGCTTTTCCGAAACCGACATTTCGTGAATTTTCTTTTTAGGGTCAATATCAAAACCGTATTTAGAAGCAATATCTTTAACACGGGAATTTACAACTTTAAGATTATACGGCTCATTATTACCGAGAATTATATTTTCGGCAGCCGTAAAGGTATCAACAAGCTTAAAATGCTGATGAATCATACCGATTTTGTAACGGTATGCGTCTTTCGGAGAAGCTATAACAGCCGGCTCTCCGTTAATGATAATTTCACCCTCATCGGGGAAATAAATTCCGGAAATCATATTCATAAGGGTTGTTTTTCCGGAGCCGTTTTCACCAAGTAAAGAAAGAATTTCCTTTTTATAAAGGGTTAAAGAAACATTTTTGTTGGCAACAACCTTTGTGCCGAATCTTTTTGTAATGTTATGGAGTTCGAGAGCAGTTACTTTTTCCATAATAAACTCCTTATATAAAATAATAAAAACAGTAAAGCGGGTGTGCGCCCGCTTTACTCAATTTGTTAAATAATATTAGTCGCCGTAGTTACGGTCTAACAATGTAATACCGTCGATTTCAACATCAAAGTAAGGAGCTGAACGGAACTTGGATTCAGCAAATACGCCGTCCTTAACAACCTCTGTATCCTTTTCAAACTTCTCATCGGTATCAACATCAGCTTTGTAAGAGTCAAGCTTCTTACCGCCAACGGTGAAGTTAGCAGTATCGAATACTTTAAGAGTACCTGCCTTGAATTCGTCAAGGGCTTTATCAATAGCTTCCTGTGTACCCTCGGCAGCAACGCTCTTGTTAACTTCAAGCAACTTAACAGAACCGGATTCAACAGTACCTGTCCAGTCCTTGTCGATTTCCTTGCCCTCAGCGGTGCATTTAATCATATATTCAAAGTAAGGAGCCCAGTCAATTTTGGAAGAAACAATGTATGTATTGGGGCCAACCTCTTGAGTAGAACCGTTGTATGATACATTCGGAACACCGGCAGCTTCGCAAGCTTCAGGAGCGCCGTAAGAGTCAGCGTGCTGTGAAATCAAAACGCAACCGTCAGAAATAAGAGATTCGGCAGCAGCTTTTTCTTTATCGTAATCATACCAAGAACCTGTAAACTTAACCTTCATAGTAACAGAGGGGCAAACTGACTTAGCGCCGAGGAAGAATGAAGAATAGCCTGACATAACCTCAGCATAGGTGTAAGCACCTACATAACCCATAACAGCCTTGTCTTCGGTAATCATGCCGGCTTTAATCATTTCGTTGAGCTTCATACCTGCGGCAATACCAGCGGCATATCTGCCTTCGTAAATTGAAGCAAATGCGTTTGAGAAGTTAGGAAGATTAACGGTGTGTGCCTTTGTACCGGTAGCGTGGCAGAACTTAACATCGGGGAACTCGCCTGCTGCCTGAATCAAGTAGTCTTCGTGGCCGAAAGAGTCACCGAAAACAACATCGCACTTTTGGTTAACACATTCTTTTGCCTTGTTGTAGCAATCTTCTGTTTCAGCAACGCCGGTATAAAGAACCAACTGTTCTTTCTTCATACCGAGATTATCAAGAGCACGGTACATAGCGTCAATGAAGTTCTTGTCGTAAGTAGAAGAGTCATCGTGAAGTGTGATAAGACCAACCTTTAAGTTAGACAAATCGGACTTGGATTCCTTTGAATCCTTTGTTTCTTTTGTACCGCAAGCAGCAAATGACATAACCATAAGCAATGCAAGTACAAGCGCAAGTAGTTTTTTCATTTTTGTTTCCTCCAAAAATAATAAATTTGTATGTAAATTTAATTACATCTGAACTTAATGCCGGACGGCGACATCTCATCAATAACGGCAAGCGATTCAACCCTTATGCCTTTATCTCTAAGCTTGTCACCACCCTTTTGAAAACCTTTTTCGATAGCGCAGGTGCAACCGATAAGCTTAGCTCCCGACTGATTTACAATATCAATCAAACCTTCGAGAGCTTTACCGTTTGCAAGAAAATCGTCAATTATAAGAACATTATCGTCTTTACTCAAAAACTCTTTGGCAACTATAATGTTGTATGTAGTGTTATGTGTAAAAGAATAAACACTTGAAGAATAAACATCACCAGAAACATTCGAGCTTTTACCCTTTTTTGCGAAAACAACGGGACAGTTAAGCTCACAGCCGGCGGCGAAAGCTATCGGAATACCCGAACTTTCGATGGTAAGAATTTTTGTTACCTTATCACCGTTATATATTCTCTTTATTTCAGCGCCCATTTCCATAATAAATTTAACATCGAGCTGCTGATTCAAAAAAGAGCCAACCTTTAATACATCACTGTTAAGAACGATACCGTCGGTAAGAATCTTATTTTCAAGTGATTTCATAAACAGTTGCCTCCAAACAAAAAAGCAAGCTTTAACAAAATTAAAGCTTGCTGATAAAATCGAAACAAACACTACCAAAAAATGATAATGTAAAAGTATGTCAATAGTCACAACTGTGGCGTTGCGGTAGAAACGATCGGGCCATTTATCCGAACATATATCGACAAGCAATATTAAGTTTACATTTGTTATGCTATCACAAGGGTCGAAAATTGTCAATCAAAATAATTGCATTTTTTGCATTTTTGTGAAAAATATATCAAAATAGTAAAGAAAAAAACCGATTTTTTAACATTAGCACTATATCTTGATATCTCCGTTTATGCAATCCGCAACATATATACCCATAGCACCCGACTGCGAAAGACCACGGCAGATACCGCTTCCGTCCCCTATTATATATGCGTTTTCAAGAAGCTCAAATTTCTTATTCATAAATATAGGTCTTATAGAATAGTATTTGCTTTCACAGCCGTAAAGCAGTGTATCGTCATTTGCAGTACCGGGGGCAACCTTATCGAGCGCATAAATGGTTTCGATAATATTCGTAAGAATTCTATGCGGTAAACAAAGGGATATATCCCCTGCCGTTGCTTTTAATGTCGGAGTAACCGTGTTTTGCTGTAAGCGGTGTTCGTTTGTTCTTCTTCCTCTTATCAAATCACCGAAGCGCTGAACTAAAACATTGCCGTTACCTATCATATTGGCAAGTCTTGAAATACTTTCGGCATATTCGGTCGGCTGATTAAACGGCTCGGTAAACTTAATGCTCGAAAGAATGGCAAAATTACAGTTGTCGGTTTTCTTTTCGGGCTGTGCAAACGAATGGCCGTTAGCGGTTATTATTCCGTGATTATTTTCAGCCGAAACAAGTCCGCCCTGATTAAAGCAGAACATTCTGCAACGGTCTTCAAAGGTTTTGGTTTTATAAAGAATTTTCGGCTCGTAGATTTTAGATGAAAATTCACGCCAAATAATATCCTTCATTTCTACCCTGACGCCGATGTCAATATGATTTGATATAGTCTTAACACCGTTGTCTTTGCAGAATTTTGACACAAAATTAGCGCCCGACCTACCTGTTGCGATTATAACATACTTTGCGGTGAAAATTTCGCCGTTTGCATATTTAAGTATATATGTACCGTTATCCTGCGAAACGGATTCGCACTCATAGAATTTATAAAGGTCGGTGCCCGACTCTCTTATTGCCTCAATCAAGTTTTGCATTGTAACAAAGTTATTGTCGGTACCCAAATGCTTAACATTCATATCGAGTAAGCGAAGGTTGTTTTGCAAACATTTTAAGCGCAACTCGTCATTTGATTTATAAACGGTCGGCTCGCCCGAGGTACAGTATTTTTTCAAAACCTCGTCAACCTCGCCTATGTACTTATTTGCAAGGTCGTCGCCGAGTTCTTCACCTAATGTTCCGCCGTAAGCAGTACCCAAATTAAATTTACCGTCCGAGAATGCACCCGCACCTGCAAAACCGTTTGTTATACTGCAAACTTTACAGTGAACACAGTTCTTTTCTTTACCCGCAGGGCAAGACCTTTCTTCAAGAGCGTTACCCTTTTCGGTTATCGCAATTTTCATATCGGGATTATGTTTTCTTAAACGGTATGCTGCCATCAATCCGCCGATACCGCCACCAATTATCACGGTATCATACGACAAAGATTTTGACACAAAATCACAACTTTCCAAAATAAAAATAAGGGATTGCAAACAGACAATCCCTTTGCTTATATATTTTAAGCACTTAATTATAAAAAGTCAATACCATTATCACAATTCTTTTTCAATCATAAGCAATCGGTTATATTTTGAAACCCGATCGCTTCGGCACGGCGCACCCGTCTTAATCTGCCCTACATCAAGTCCGACGGCCAAATCGGCAATGCTTACATCTTCTGTTTCGCCAGACCTATGGGAAATTATGGTATTATAATTATTTTCCTTTGCAAGCTCGATTACCTTAATGGTTTCGGTAAGTGTACCGATTTGGTTTGGCTTTACCAAAATAGAATTTGCAACATTATTTTCAATACCCTTTAAGAGTCGGCTTGTATTTGTGACAAAGAGGTCGTCCCCGACAATTTGAACTTTATTACCGTATTTTTCGGTAAATACTGCGAAATTTTCAAAATCGTCTTCGGCAAACGGGTCTTCAATCGAAATAATCGGGTAGCTGTTTATTAAATCGGAGTAGTATTCAATCAACTGTTCGGGCTCAAACGCTTTATTTGTTTTCGGCTTTACATAAAGACCGTTTTTATACCACTCGGTCGAAGCAACATCAAGACCTATTTTAACATCGTTTGTATTATAATTTGCCGAAGTTATTGCGGATATAATAAGTTCTATTGCCTCTTCGTCACAGGTAAGTTTCGGTGCATAACCACCCTCATCACCTACACCGCAGCTCAAACCTTTTTTATTTAGAATTTTACCGAGCTCGTGATAAATTTCGGCGCATATACGAAGCTTCTCGTCAAATTCGCATTCGGCAGTCGGAATAATCATAAATTCCTGAATTTCAACATTGTTTTTTGCGTGCGCTCCGCCGTTTAATATATTCATCATAGGTCTTGGCAGACTCTTTTTACCTTCTACCGAAACATATTCGTAAAGTTCAAGTCCGATACTCTGACAGCTCGCTTTGGCAAAGGCAAGCGAAGACGGAAGAATTGCATTCGCACCTAAATTGCTTTTGTTTTCGGTGCCGTCCAAACTTATCAGAAAATCGTCAAATTCGGCTTGATTTTCAAAGCTTTTACCGACAACCGCATTATTTATAGTTGTATTGATATTTTCAACCGCTTTAAGTGTTCCTTTACCTAAATATCTGTTACTGTCGTTATCACGAAGCTCGTGCGCCTCGTGGCTTCCCGTAGATGCGCCCGACGGAGAAATTGCAAACCCTGTCGAACTGTCATCAAGAACAATTTTTGTACCCACGGTAGGATTACCTCTTGAATCAAGCAACTCAAATCCCATAATTTTTGATATTTTCATTTTTTTCATCCTTTTTTAATTTTTTATTTGAAAAATACATAAAAAAATGTTATAATTCATTATGTATTATTATGTTCAAATATAATCGAAATAAACGGAGAAAAAATTTACTATGGAAAACGACTCTGCAACAAAGGAAACAAGCGTAATCTACGGGCGAAATCCCGTAATTGAAGCTATCCGCTCGGGGCGTGAAATCGACAGGCTTTATATTGCTCACGGTGTTAAAAGCGGCTCTGTTTCCGAAATTATTGCCAAATGCTCTAAAAAAGGCATTCTTATAAAAGAAATCAGCTCACAAAAGCTTGATTATTACTGCGGCGGCGGAAATCACCAAGGTGTTGCCGTTATGGTTGCATCGCACGAATATTCGACTGTTGAAGATATTTTGGAGACCGCCGAAAAGCTAAATGAAAAACCCTTCATTATTATTTGCGACGAAATTGAAGACCCGCATAATTTGGGAGCAATTATACGAACGGCAGAATCCTGCGGAGTGCACGGAATAATTATTCCGAAACGGCGCTCTGCTTCCCTAAACGCAACCGTTGCAAAAACATCGGCAGGTGCGCTCGAATATGTTAAGGTTGCAAGGGTTACGAATATTGCAAATGAAATTGATAAACTGAAAGAAAAAGGGATTTTTGTTTTCGGTGCCGATATGGACGGAAAGGATTACACATCTTTTGATTACTCCTGCCCCGTTGCTTTGGTAATCGGAAACGAAGGAAAAGGAATAGGAACGCTTACTGCAAAAAAATGCGACGAAATAATAAGTCTTCCTATGCTCGGCAAAATCAACTCGCTGAATGCGTCGGTTGCCGCCGGCATTTTAATGTATGAGGTAATAAAACACAGAAAATAATCTTTTGGAGTTTATATATATGGGGATATTTAAGAAAAGAAAATACGATGACGATAACGAAAAAACCATAATCGACGGTTTGCTTGAAAACAATGATTCAAACAACGAACAGGAAGAAGAAAAAACCGTAACGGATTTTGCCAATATGGATTTTGTATTCGACCCGAAAAGCTTTAAGGATTCGTTTAACGATATTAAGCGTGATTCATCTACACTTGACATTATTAAGAAAAAGGTTGAAAAGCAACCGGCTAAACCGGAGATAACCGAAGAGCCGCAAGTTGAAGAAACCGTAAGTGAATCTACTACTGCCGTTATTGAGTCTTTACTTGAAAAGTGCAAGGCATTTACGGTTGACGAAAAAGGCAACGATGCCGCAAAGGACGAAAAGCCGTTATACAAGCTTCAATCCGTTGATGAAATTCTTAAATCAAGTCAAAACAAGATTTTGGAAGAGCTTTCGGAAAACTTTGATATTAAAATCGAGGACGAAACTAAAAAACCGAGTGAGCCGGAAATTTCTCAAAGCAACGAAAATCAAACGAAAGAAATCGAAAAGCCGTCTGATGAAGTTAAAATCTCGAAAACAACCGAATTTATAAAAATGGTTAGCGAGAGTGTTGACAAAGAGCTTAATGACGACCAAAAGTTTGAAGATTATATTTTAACAAAGAAACCCGATTCTGTTGTTGATGATTTGACAAAGAAGATACCCGACATTTCGGATATTGATAACACACAAAAATTCAGCACAAAAATTCACGACCATTCGACCGACGAGCCGACTATCCGTTATGTTCCGACGGTTGACAAAAATCAGCAAAAAGACATAAGCGTAACAAGCATTACGCAAAATCTGAATTTTACAAATCAAACACCCGTTTTACACAGTGAAAGCAAGAAAAACACATATACTGCCAATACCGAAATATTAGGCAACGACTTTGACGATTACACCGAAGAGAACGAAATTGAATCAAAAGCCGATATTTCACAGTATATAGTAAAATTTGCAAAAACAAAGCGGACGAGGTTTATATCCCTTTTGTTTACGGTTATTGCCCTATTTGCCGATGCTCTTTTACTTCTTCCTACATTTAACGATGCTTTTCTTACGGGAAAGACGGCTATGATAGTTTCATTTTCCGTTTCAATGATTGCAATTATTGCAAATCTTGATATGTTCTTGTCATTTGGAAAAGCTCTTTCTAAAACCGTTACCGCCGATTTATCCGTTGCGGTACTGTCTATCGGGATAGCTTTCATAACGCTTTTTGAAATTATGAGTTACGATGTAAGCTATGCTATTGATGTATATAAGCTTAATTTAATATTCCTGTTTATTATTTCCGCCCGTTGTTTACTTGCTTTTTTCGATATTTCAACAAAGCTTTCAAACCTAAAAGTTCTCGCAACAAAAAACGATATAAATGCTGTTGATTTTATTGAAGACCAGTCGGTTGCGCTTGCAATAGCAAAAGACTCCATAGACGGTGATGTACTTATTGCGGCACCGAGAAAAACCGATTTTGTAAGCTCGTTTAACAAATATTCAAACTACAATGTTTTACTTAACGGAAAATTTGTATTAGTAGAGCTAACCGCTTTACTTTTAGCCGTATTTTTCGGCGTAATCGGATATGTGCATTACGGTAAAATAATTTCGGCTTTCTTCTGCGGTGTTTCAGTGCTTACCGTAAGCTCAATGGCTCCTTTGTTTTTCATAAACACCCTGCCTAAATATTCGGCTTCTAAAAGGTTAAATCCGAAGGGCGCAATGATATCGGGAATCGAGGGCGCCGAAAAAATCGAAAACGCAAATGCCGTTTTACTTTCGACAAATGATATTTTTCCCGACGGCACTATTGTTCTTAAAGATATTAAGGTGCTTTCGGAAAACAGTATTGACGATACTATACTAAAAGCCGCATCTTTAACCGAAGCCGTAGGCAGTACATTGGCTCCGATATTTAAGCAAATCGCAAAAACAAATTCGTCATATACTCTCCCCGATTCCGACACCGTAAAATACGAAGACCGATTAGGTCTTTCGGGTTGGGTTGATAACGAGCTATTGTTTATCGGCAACCGAACACTTATGGAGTCGCACGGAATTGAAGTTCCGAGCTTTGAGGTTGATAAACGAATACTCAGGAACGGTTGTTTCCCCGTTTATCTTGCAACCGTTGATAAAGCTTGTGCGCTAATAATCGTTAAATACAATCCCGATTTTTCCATTGCAAGACAACTCAGGAAAATCACATCACTCGGCATTACCGTTTTGCTTACAAACTGCGACCAAAATATCACCGAGCAAATGATTGCAGATAATTTTGATGTTTATGAGGACGGCATTAAGCTTGTTACAAACGCAGGCAAGCATATGTACGAAACATCTATGACTCCCGCAGAGTCGATAAATTCACCTGCCGCTTTCAGAAGAAAGAATTTTTCTTTTGTTACGATTATGAATTCGGCGTCGGCTATTAAAAAATCAAATAATCTCTTTTCGATTTTTTATATAATCGCATCGGTCATTTTGGCTGTCGGGTATATTTATTTAAGCTTTATAGAAGACTCGCTTTTGCCGAATGCAAATATTTTACTCGTTTCACATTTACTTACAACGGTTTTATCAATTATTTTATATTTATTCAAAAAGCCCTAATCGGAGGAAAATCAAATGGAAAAAGAAAAATTTTATATTACAACTGCGATAGCTTATACTTCGAGAAAACCGCATATCGGCAACGCCTATGATATAGTGCTTGCCGATATGATAGCACGCTATAAAAAAATGTGCGGATATGATGTTTTTTTGATGACCGGCTCTGACGAACACGGTCAAAAAATCGAAGAATACGCAAAGCAGGCAGGAATTACACCGAAAGAGTATGTTGACAATATTTCTTCCGAAATCAAAAAAGTATGGAAAAGCTTAAACACCGATTTTGATAAGTTTATCCGTACGACCGACGATTACCACGAAAAAACCATTCAAAAAATATTCAAAAAGCTTTATGACCAAGGCGATATTTATAAAGGAACATATAACGGTAAATACTGTGTCCCCTGCGAATCGTTTTTTACGGCGTCTCAGCTTGTTGACGGCAAATGTCCCGACTGCGGAAGAGATGTTATTGACGCAAAGGAAGAAGCATATTTCTTAAAGCTCAGCAAATACCAAAAACAGCTTGAAAAATTTTATGAAGACAACCCCGATTTCATTCAGCCGATTTCACGCCGGAATGAAATGATAAATAATTTTATAAAGCCGGGACTTGCCGATTTATGCGTTTCCCGTTCTACTTTTAAGTGGGGTATTCCCGTTGACTTTGATGACGAGCATGTTGTTTATGTTTGGATTGATGCACTTTCTAACTATATAACGGGCATCGGCTTTGACTGCGAAAACAACAGCGAACAGTTTAATAAGCTTTGGCCTGCAGATTTGCATGTAATCGGCAAAGATATTGTCCGCTTCCATACTATTTATTGGCCTATTATTCTTATGGCTTTGGGTCTTCCCCTACCTAAGCAGGTTTTAGGTCATCCTTGGGTTTTGGTCGGCGAAGATAAGATGTCAAAATCAAAGGGCAATGTAATTTATGCCGACTACCTTGCCAACAAGTTTTCCGCAGATGCGGTAAGATACTATCTTTTAAGCGAAATGCCGTTTACACAGGACGGTACAATAACCTACGAAAGTTTTATTAACAAGTTCAACACCGACCTTGCAAATACTCTCGGAAATCTTGTCAACCGCTCTGTTGCTATGACAAACAAGTATTTTGAAGGCAAAGTTTCAGCGCCGAAGTCCAAAAACGATATTGACAAGGATTTACTTTCGGTTGCCGAAAAGAGTATAAACGATTACAAAAAGTATATGGATATTTATCATAATGCCGATGCGTGTGATGCTATTATGACGCTCTCAAAGCGCTGTAACAAGTATATTGACGAAACTACACCTTGGGCACTTGCAAAGGACGAAAATCAAAAAGAACGGCTTAACGATGTTCTTTATAATTTACTCGAATGTATCCGTCTTATTGCAAATATGTTTACACCGATTATGCCCGATAGTTCTGAAAAAATTCTTTTAGAGTTAAATACCGATTGTACTGCGCTTGAATTCGGTTTAGTAAATTCATACACGGTAAATGAGGCAAAACCGTTATTTGCAAGAATTGATACAGAAGAGATGTTAAAGGAAATTGCCGAAGAAACAGCACCTAAGGAAACAAACGAAAATGTTGTTACATTAAAGCAAATTTCAATCGAAGATTTTGCAAAAATCGAGCTTAAAACCGCAAAGGTTATCGCCTGCGAGCCGATACCGAAAGCCAAAAAACTCTTAAAGCTTACACTTAATGACGGAAGCGGTAAAGACAGAATTGTAGCATCGGGTATCGCAAATTATTATAAACCCGAAGATTTAATCGGTAAGACCGTAATTGTTGTGGCTAATCTTAAACCTGCCGTTCTTTGCGGAGTTGAGTCAAACGGTATGATACTTGCTGCCGACTGCGGTGAAAACGATGTTAAGGTTATTTTTGCCGACGGTATTAAAGAAGGTTCAAAGGTAAGATGATAATTTATCCCGACGAAGCAAAATTAAATAATCAAATTATTTTTGATTCTCATGCTCATTATGATGACATAGCTTTTGACGAAGACCGTTATTCCCTCTTAAAAGAAATGAACGAAAACGGTGTTTGCGGTATTGTAACCTGCGCTGTTAATAATTCTTCCTCAAAAGATGTTATAAAGCTTTCAAATGATTTTGATTTTATCTACTGCGCTGTCGGTATTCACCCCGAAAACATTAATGACGGCTATGACCTATCGGAAATTAAAGAGCTTGCAAAACATAAAAAATGTGTCGCCATAGGCGAAATCGGGCTTGACTATAATTTTAACGGCACAAATAAAGAAGAACAAAAGAAATTATTTGAAGAGCAAATTATTCTTGCAAACGAGCTTAATTTGCCGATAATCGTTCACGACCGAGATGCACACGAGGACACCCTGAATTTGCTTAAAAAGTATAAACCGAAAGGTGTTGTTCACTGCTTTTCGGGAAGCACGGAAATGGCAAATGAAATTCTTAAAATCGGTATGTATATAGGTATAGGCGGCGTTGTTACATTTAAGAATGCAAAGAAACTACCCGATGTTGTTAAGATTATCCCCGATAAAAAGTTACTTATCGAAACCGACTGCCCTTACCTTTCACCCGAGCCGTTTAGAGGCAAGATTTGTCATTCGGGACTTATCCCCTTTACCGCTCAAAAAATTGCAGAACTCAGAAACACAAGCCGTGATGACATCTTAAAAATGACCTTAATTAACGCAAAAACGCTATTTAATATTTAATGAATAATCGCCCCGTTTCTATGAAATACTAATTTCGGAAACGGGGTGAATTTTTATGGATTCAAAGAATAAGAAGAACAATTCTTCTAACAAGAAGGATTCAAACCAAAACAAAAACAGTGATAAGAACAGAAAATAAAGCACGGCTTTTATGCCGTGTACATAAAAAAGTTTTTTTGAGAAAACAAGAGCATTTAAGAGTATTTTAGAGAAAAACAAAGATAGTCTAAATAATACTTAGCATTTTGCTAAAAAACTCTTAAAAAATCTAAAAAATTACTTGACTTTTTAGAGTTTTTACATTATATTTATGCGTGTTAAATGAAAATTTAACAAAACAACGCATCTGTGCAAAAAGAATAACCGAATTCCAATGTGTGCCGCAAATTTTTTAATTTGCGAAAAACCCTTTGTCAGGGCACACAAACGGTCAATTTGGGGGTATCGCGCAGGGTAAACGGTGGTCGAAAGACTGATTATTTACTACTGTCGGCACTTTAGTGTTTGACAAAGGGGGATGCAAAATGCAAAAGAATATTGTAGAACTTGAAAATGTGTGCGTATCTTTTGATGAGGAGAAGGTACTTGACGGGCTGAATTTAAGCATTAAAGACAAAGAGTTTATCACTCTTTTGGGCCCTTCGGGTTGCGGAAAAACCACTACCTTGCGCCTTATCGCAGGATTTCTTGATCCGGACAGCGGAAGCGTATGCTTTGAGGGTAAGGATTTGAATGGTGTTCCCGCTTACAAAAGGCAGGTTAACACCATTTTTCAGCGTTATGCCCTATTTCCGCATCTAAATGTTTACGAAAACATTGCTTTTGGTATGAGGGTTAAAAAGCTTCCCGAAGATACGGTAAAATCAAAGGTTACAGAGCTTTTGAAGCTTGTAAATCTTGAAGGTTTTGAAAAGCGTAAAATAGCAACGCTTTCGGGAGGTCAGCAACAGAGAATTGCCATAGCCCGTGCCATTGCAAACGAGCCGAAGGTTTTATTGCTTGACGAGCCGTTGGCGGCGCTCGACTTAAAACTTCGCAAAGATATGCAAAAAGAATTAAGAAAAATGCAAAAACAACTCGGAATAACATTTGTATTCGTTACGCACGACCAGGAGGAAGCGCTTACGATGTCCGACCGTGTTGTTGTTATGGATAAAGGAAAAATTCAGCAGGTAGGCACTCCGCAGGATATTTATAATGAGCCGAAAAACGCCTTTGTTGCCGATTTTATCGGTGAATCGAATATATTAGACGGAATTATGCTTAAAGACCTTTCGGTCGAGTTTTCGGGGCAAACCTTTGAATGTCTTGATAAAGGTTTCGGAGTCAACGAAGAAGTTGATGTTGTTGTAAGGCCCGAAGATGTTGACATTGTTTCAACCGATAAAGGTATGTTAAAAGGAACGGTAACTTCGGTCGCTTTCCTTGGTGTTCACTACGAAATTATTGTTGATATCGGCGGATTTAAGTGGATGATACAAACAACCGACGAGCATTTTGTCGGCGACAATGTCGGTCTTATAATTGAGCCCGATGCAATACATATTATGAAAAAGTCCGAATACTCGGGACTTTACGGCGATTACAGTTCTTATAGCGAGGAAATGGACCACATTTCCGATGTTGTGGAGGAATAAGCCGTGAAAACAACATTTAGAAATAAGCTTGTTTCTGCCCCCTATTTAGTTTGGGCATCAATTTTTGTTATTGTTCCGCTTCTTATAATGGTGTATTTTGCTCTTACCGACGAATCGGGTGTTTTTACGCTTGCTAACATCTACGGTATAGGAAAATACAGCAAAGCATTCGGTACATCTATTCTTTACGCAATTATAGCAACGGTTATAACCTTTTTAATTGCTTATCCGATGGCATATTTTATGACAAAGGTAAAAATCAGCTCGCAAAGAATGATTTTACTTATTGTAATGCTACCTATGTGGATGAATTTTCTTATCCGTACATATTCTTGGATAACCATTCTCGCCAACAAGGGCATTATAAACACGCTTTTAGTAAAAATCGGTCTTAATCCCGTAAAGCTTATAAATACACCGGGTGCCGTAATTTTAGGTATGGTATACGATTTCATTCCTTATATGATTTTACCGATTTACACCGTTATGTCAAAAATTGACAATTCACTTTTGGAAGCCGCTTCGGATTTGGGTTCAAACGGTTTTATGCGTCTTAAAAAGGTTATCATTCCCCTTTCCGTTCCGGGAATAATCTCCGGTGTAACTATGGTATTTGTGCCGAGTGTCAGCACATTCTATATTTCGCAGAAATTAGGCGGAAACAAAACACTTTTAATCGGTGATGCGATAGAATATCTGTTTAACGCAGGACCGCAGTATTACAATGTTGCATCGGCATTATCTTTGGTGCTTATGGTGATGATACTTTTATGCCTTGCGGTAATGAATAAATTCTCGTCGAATGAGGAGGATTTAATAGTATGAAAATTCTGTCAAAAATCTATATCGGTTTAATAATTTTCTTTTTATACGCACCCGTTGCGGTAATGGTGTTCTTCTCGTTTAATTCAGGCGACAGCGTCTGGGTGTTCGAGGGCTTTTCGCTCGACTGGTACGCAAGTCTTGTTACCAACAGCTATATGTTAGATGCCTTAAAAAACACGATTATACTCGCCATATCTTCGGCGGTAATTTCAACAGCTCTCGGTACTATGGCGGCGGTTGGTATTTTCAAAATGAGAAACAAGCTTGCAAAAAGTCTTGCGATGACCGTTACAAATATTCCTATGATGAATGCCGATATAGTTACCGGTATTTCGCTTATGCTTTTGTTTATATTTTTCGGAAAACTGCTCTCACTTATGGAGCCGCTTGGCTTTGTTACCGTTTTAATTGCACATATCACTTTTAACCTGCCCTATGTGATTTTATCGGTAATTCCGAAGCTTGCGCAAACCGATAAAAACCTTGAAGAAGCCGCCCTTGACCTTGGCTGTACTCCCCTTAAAGCGTTCTTCAAAATAGTTATTCCGTCGATTTCAACGGGAATATTTACGGGATTTATTATGGCGTTTACTTTATCGCTTGACGATTTCGTTATAAGTTATTTTACCTGCGGTCATTATCAAACTTTGCCGATAGTAATTTACAATATGACAAAAAAGACGGTAAGCCCTGATGTTTATTCCCTTTCAACACTTATCTTTTTTGCGGTGTTCGCCCTTTTAATTCTTTATAATGCACTTCAAAACGGTACTGAAAAAAGGAGGAGTAAATAATGAAAAAGCTTCTCTTAATTTTGCTTACAGCATTTATGGTGCTGTCGCTTTGCTCGTGCGGTTATGAATATGCCGACCTAAATATTGAGGGTGATTTTGACAAATCGCTTAAAGGCACCGTTCTTAATGTTTATAACTGGGGCGAATATATTTCAGACGGCAGCGACGGGTCTGTTGATGTTAACCGTGAATTTGAAAAGTTAACCGGCATTAAGGTAAACTATTCGACCTACGAAAGCAATGAAACTATGTATTCACAGCTTAAAAGCGGCGGTGTTTCCTACGATATAATACTTCCCTCCGACTATATGATAGAACGGCTTATAAACGAAAATATGCTTAAAAAAATTGATGTTAACAAATTAAGCAACTATAAAAACATTGATAAAAAGTATACGGGACTGTTCTATGATAAAAACAACGAGTATTCGGTAGCTATGAATGTAGGACTTGTCGGTGTTATTTATAATCCCACGATAATCGGCGAGCCGGAACATTCGTGGAAAGCACTCTGGGATAAAAAATATAAGGATATGTCCCTAAATTTCAGCAATCCCCGTGACGGATTTATGACGGCACAAATGATTTTGGGCGACAAAACCGGCTCAAAAAACCGCTTGAATTCCACTAACAAAAAAGAGTGGGACGATGCACTCGAACTTCTTAAAAAAGGCAAAGGTGTTTTACAGTCCTATGTTATGGACGAAATTTACGGTAAAATGGAAACCGGCGAGGCAGGAATAGGCCCCTATTATGCCGGCGACTATCTTACAATGGCTGATGTAAATGAGGACCTTAAATTCTACTATCCAAAAGAAGGCACAAACATATTTGTTGATGCAGTTTGTATCCCCTCCTGCGTTAAGAATTACGAGGCGGCTTTAATGTATATTAACTTTTTGTTGGAGCCGGATATTGCTCTTGCAAATGCGGAATATATCGGCTATGCCTCGCCTAACAAAAGGGTTGTAAATAATCCCGATTACTGTTATTATAATAATAAGATTTTATATCCGTCCGAAAAGGATATGCCCTATGTTGAATATTATCACGACATAGACCCCGAAATCCGAGATTACTATGAAAATCTTTGGATAGACTTAAAGCTATATTAAAGAAGGTTATCAAGTGGCAAAAAAGCGTGAAAGCGAAACAATTAGGCAACAGCGATTAGCCCGAGAAGAATACATTAAACTTAAAAAAATGCAAAGCGGTGAAATACCTGCTGCCGAGAATATTCATATTGATGCCGATACAAGCCCTAAAACTCCGAAAGAAAAGTTAAAGCATTTTTGGTTTTATTACGGAAAGCTATCTATCGTTGCGGTAATTTGTGTTGCAGTTTTAATTACCTTGGTAGTTCAGTGCGTAAACAAGCCGAAATACGATATTAAAATCGTTTATTTCTCGTATTCACCTGTTTTAGATAACGCTACTGAAAATTTATCAAAATATTTCAGTAAATACACTGACGATGTAAACAAAGACGGAGAAAAAAATGTATCGGTAATTAACTGTTCATACAGTAATAACGGCACCGACAATATAACGCTTACTAAATTGCAGGCAATTATAGCCGCCGAACCGGATACACTCATATTTATTACCGACGAAGAATCGTATAAATATTTTGAAAAACTAAATAGCGGCGACCTTAAATTTTTCGAGGATTATTCGTGTGAATTAAGCGACAAAGTTCTTAAAGAAAACGGCATAAATACTGAAAAAAAACTCACAATGAATTTAAGGCGGGTAGAAAATACAACACTTGCCAAAAACAAAGATACGGGAAAATATTATAAAGCTTCAAAGAATCTAATTAAAAAAATCAAAAGTAAATAGTATTAAAGCAGGCATTCCTCAAACAAAAGATGAGATATGCCTGCTTTTTTATAAGACATAGAGGTGAATAGATAAAAATCCCCGTTCTTACGAACAGGGATTTTTGGCGGAGATGGAGAGATTCGAACTCTCGAGCTCGTTTCCGAGCTACACGATTTCCAATCGTGCGCCCTCGACCGGACTAGGCGACATCTCCACGGTCAAGTTGTATTATAACTTATAATAAATGAAAAATCAAGTATAAATTATATTAAAATAATCCATAATCGGCAACACTACACAATTAAACAATTTTGTTTTATAAAAAAGCTCTATCCGTTTTGGATAGAGCTTTTTTCGGTTTAAGTTTAATACATTCCGCCACCGGCGTTTGCAGCGGCTGCAGCTGCTGCGGCAGAAGCGGCTATATCCTCTTTTGTATCGGCAACCAAGCTTTCGGTGGTAAGTACCATAGAAGCGACGCTTGCAGCATTAAGAAGCGCCGAGCGGGTTACCTTTGTCGGGTCAACAATACCGGCTTTAATCATATCGGTATATTTTTCGTTATAAGCATCAAAGCCATAATTTACCTTATTGCTTCCCATAATCTTATCAATTATAACGGAGCCCTCTATACCGGCATTAAATGCGATTTGGCGAAGCGGTGATTCAAGTGCTTTAAGAACGATGTTTACACCTGTTTTTTCATCGCCGTTTGTCTTTTCAAGAAGTTCTTTAACGGCAGGAACAGCATTTATAAGTGCTACACCGCCGCCGGCAACAATACCCTCTTCAACAGCGGCTTTTGTAGCCGACAAAGCATCTTCAATTCTTAATTTCTTATCCTTCATTTCGATTTCGGTTGCGGCACCGACCTTAATTACGGCTACACCGCCCGAAAGCTTTGCAAGGCGTTCTTGGAGTTTTTCACGGTCAAAATCAGATGTTGTAGATGCGATACTGTTCTTAATTTGAGCAATTCTGTCCTTAATTGCGGACTTATTACCGGCACCGTCAACAATTATGGTATTTTCTTTTGAAACCTTAACCTGACGGGCTTTACCTAATTGGTCAATTTGAGTTTCTTTAAGTTCAAGACCCAATTCTTCGGAAATCACCTGACCGCCTGTAAGAATGGCAATATCCTGCAACATTTCTTTTCTTCTGTCACCAAAGCCGGGGGCTTTAACGGCTACGCAGGTAAATGTTCCACGAAGCTTATTTACGATAAGGGTAGAAAGTGCTTCACCCTCAATGTCTTCGGCAACGATAACAAGCTTTTTACCTGCCTGAACGATTTGTTCAAGAAGCGGTAAAATTTCCTGAATATTTGAAATTTTCTTATCGGTAATAAGAATCAATGCATCGTCGATAACGGCTTCCATTTTGTCGGAGTCAGTTACCATATAAGGTGTAATATAACCTCTGTCGAACTGCATACCCTCAACAACCTCAGAATAGGTTTCAGCGGTTTTTGATTCCTCAACGGTTATAACACCGTCTGCCGTAACCTTTTCCATTGCTTCGGCGATAAGCTTACCGATAACCTCATCACCAGAAGAAACGGTAGCAACTCTTGCTATATCATTAGAGCCGGAAACCTTCTTGGAATTTTTAACAATAGTTTTAACGGCGGTATCAACAGCGGTAGAAATACCTTTTTTAACTACCATCGGATTTGCACCGGCGGCAACATTTTTCATACCCTCGTTTATAAGTGCCTGAGCTAAAACTGTTGCGGTAGTAGTACCGTCGCCTGCGGCATCGTTTGTCTTAACCGATACCTCTTTAACAAGCTGAGCGCCCATATTTTCAAACGGGTCTTCGAGCTCAATTTCCTTTGCTATTGTAACACCGTCGTTAGTAATAAGCGGTGAGCCGTATTTCTTATCTAAAACGACATTTCTGCCCTTAGGACCTAATGTTACCTTAACAGCATCGGCAAGCTTATCAACACCGATTTGAAGTGATTTACGGGCTTCTTCGCCGAAAATAATATTTTTAGCCATAATAAATACCTCCGATTATTTAACAATACACAAAATATCAGACATATGAAGAATAACATATTCTTCGTCGTCAAGCTTTACTTCGGTACCCGAATATTTAGCGGCAATAACTTTATCGCCGACCTTAACGGACATTCCAACCTCTTTGCCGTCAACAATTCCGCCGGGACCTACGGCAACAACTTCGGCAATCTGCGGTTTTTCTTTTGCAGCCGATGTAAGCACAATTCCGCTTTTTGTAGTTTCTTCAGCTTTACAAAACTTTAATACTACATTATCGGCTAACGGTTTAATAGTCATAAAAAATCTCCTCCGTATAATGGTAAAACTATTATTACCAAATTTTGTTTATATTAGTATTATATCACTAATTTTTTAAAAGTCAAGGAAAGTCAAAAAATTAAACATTTGTTAACAATTTAGTATTAACACCCTTCGGTATTATAAATCTTACGGCATTTTTGACAATACTGAATTTCATTTCGGTTGACTCGATAATTTCGCCGTCAAGATTTATCGGAATCGGCTTATCGGCAGTAAAACTCATTTCTTCACATTCGTCTAACTGACAGTAACTTAAATCTTCAATATCGCCCTTTTCGTATTTTTTCAAAAATTTCGGGATTTTAAGTTTTGAGATTAAATCAACAAGCGTAAAATTAAGCTTTCCGTCATTCGGAACGGCTTTCGGAGCCGCCATAAATCCGCCGCCGTAATAAGGCCCGTTTGCGATAACGGCAAACAAGCACCAGCGATTATTAAAAACCTTTGAATTTACTTTAAGGTTGATTTTGACACCGATTTTATGTAAAAAAGCCTTAACTATGGCAAGTTTATAAGCCATTGCTCCGCTTACAAACGGCAAATTCTTAAAAAGCGTCATATAGCTGCAAACGATGGCATCCATACCAACCGAGCAACCGTTCATACAGTATCGGTCACCTGCTTTAATTATATCCATTTCAACGCTGTTGCCGTCGATTTGCGAACTGATATTTGAAAAATTGCTGTCCGAATTAAAAACCTTTAAGAAATCGTTAGCCGAGCCGCAGGGTATTACGCCGATATTTACATTTTTATATCCGACAATACCGTTAAGCACCTCGTAAAATGTACCCTCGCCGCCACAGGCAAACATCCATAGCTCTTCGCCCGTTTCGGCAAACTTTTTGGCAATCTTTTCGGCTTCGCCTTTACATTTTGTAACGATTATTTCAAACTTTTCGGATTTATCCTTAAAATAATCCTTAATATTTTTAATTACCGTGTTTTGTAATGTGCCTTTTCCTGCAACGGGATTAACAAAAAAACAATACTTCATTTTTTCACCTTTTAATTTATTTATGCTTAAAATACATAAATAACTGACACTTTATCATTCCGTTATATAATTTCCGTCTTTTATCGGCGACACTGCCGAAATGCTTTTCAAATTCATCGTGGGGACTTATGATAAAATACTTTTTACCCTGTTCGAGCAAAAAACGCTCACCCATCGTTTTATAAAGTCCTTCGGCTTGTTTAATATCCAAAAGCCGTTCACCGTACGGCGGATTGGTAATCACAAGGCATCGTTCATCATCTACGGTAAAATCCTTAATATCACCGACAGATGCTTTAATATACTTTTCGACGCCGGCTTTCTTTGCATTTTCGAGCGTAAGTTCTACACAAGACGAATCAATATCAAAGCCGACACCTTCAAAATCAATATCGTGGCAAATTAAATCTTGCGCCCTCGTTCTTTCTTCCTGCCAAACCTTTTGCGGAATAAAGGAAAATCTGTCGGCGGCAAAGTACCGTCTTAAACCGGGAGCAATTTTTGCCGCCATCATAGCCGATTCGATAAGCAATGTTCCGCTTCCGCAAAACGGGTCATAAAGCTTTGTGTCAGGGTAAATTCTTGCAAGGTCGCACATAGCGGCGGCAAGTGTTTCTTTAAGAGGCGCATCGTTTGATTTGCGCCTATATCCCCTTTTATGAAGCCCCTCGCCCGATGTATCTATCATAACGGTAACATTATCTTTAATAATAGTAAATTTAACTCTATACTCGGGACCTGTTTCCTCAAACCAAGAGATATTATACTTTGAAGAAAGTCTTGTTACAATGGCTTTTTTAATTATTGACTGACAGTCGGGCAGGCTATGAAGTGCCGAATCAATAGCAGAACCCGACACGGGGAAAGCATCGTCTTTTCCTATAAAATTTTCCCAAGGCAAAACCTTTACATTATCAAAAAGCTCGGTAAAGGTTGTTGCGGTAAACTGTCCCATATTTATCAGTATTCTTTCGGCAAAACGGGAATTTATATTTGCACGGGCAAGCATATTTAAGTCGCCGCTTAAAAGCACCCGACCGTTTTCAGTAACAACATCGTTAAAGCCCATTCTCTTAAATTCGTCGGCTGCTATGCTTTCAATGCCGAAAATACAAGGGGCTACCATTTTTATAGTGTCATTCATAATATACCTCAGTTATCTAAAAAACAAAGGCAGCTTCATCAATGATGAAATCCGCCTCTATTATACTATTTTGTTCCCCGTCTTGAACGCCTTACATCGGGATTTTTATGTTTAAGGTCGGAAAACTTTTCATCACTTGATGCCTTAAATTTATTCATCATTTCTTCAAAGCTTGCCGATTCACTCTTTTTAGGAGTCCAAACATAAGTCGGGTCGGGTTTATAATTTTGAGATGCTTCCTTATTTCTTTTATAATTATCGTTCTTCTTTTCGGGCGGTAAAGCACGCTTAATACTTAAAGCAATTTTTGAATCCTCGCCGATTGAAACAACTTTCGTTTTAACAGTATCTCCAACCTTGATAAAATCGTTAATATCGTTTACAAAACCGTTTGCAACCTCGGAAATATGTACCATACCCGAAACACCGTCAGCCAAATCGACAAAAACGCCGTATTCTTTTACGGTAACAACCTTACCTTCAACGATATCCCCAACTTTTAACTCCATAAACCCAAATATCCCCTCAATCAATTACCCGATGTATCGGTATAAATTTCTTCGTTCGGGTAAGCGAGTCCAAATCGTTCCCGAGCGGATTTTTCAATCATTTTCTTTCTTGAAGCGGAATCGCAAAGAGCTTTATCCTCTTCAATAACAGCAACCAATTCTTCTTTTTTCTTTAACTCGTTTTGATAAGTAATATAAGAACTACGGTAAGTATTCAGCACGCCGATTAAACGGACGATAAGATAAACAGACAAGGCAATAACCGACAAACGGACGATAACACTGCGCATACCGCATTTCACTTCTTTCTGCTTTGTAATAATACCCTATTATTATACAATACCTTAACGCATTTTTGCAAGATTTTTTTAACATTTTTTACTACTTTTTTAACGGTTTTATAAAAAATTTCCGTTCCTTTTTGCAGATAGCAGAACAATAATACAAAAAACGACTTAATTTTTTCAAAAACTAAGCTTAAAAATCTAATTATAAAAGGAAAACTTACATAAAAATAAATAAGCGATAATGTGAATACGATAACATAATAAAACCTTATTTCGCCGTTTGTAAAGACGAGTGAAAAAATATAAAAAAGCAACGAAATGAATGCCCAAAACAAAACATCGGAAAATATAACTGCTATGCTGTTTTTCTTTTTATATGAAAATGCGTGAAAAAGTGCATAAATTATACTTCCGATAAACCCCGTCAGAATACAAAAAGCAAGCGTTTCGATTTGTAAAAGTATATCTATTTCCCACATAATTATCTGAAAAGCCGTGAGAAAAATCCGCTTTGGTTTTTATTGTCGGCAAGATATATAATGCCGTGCACCGTACCTGTTATTTTAAGAGAGCCGATATCTTCGTCAAAGCTCGAAACATGAAGCTTCTCCCCTTTTACCGCAATTCTTCCGAGTACACTTTCCAAATTTACCGTTTCTTCATCGAAGCTTACCACCTTATTTATGCCAGTTGCGGTAATTAAATTTCTTTCGTCGATATTTATGTTATGCGACACTAAATTTGAATCCATAAAAAAGCACCCCTTACAAATAAATGATATTTATAAAGGGTGTTTATTATTCAATAATTTTATAAAGTAACGGTGCAGAATCTTTTTTAGCCGACTCGTTAATATCGGTTATTTGGAACTTAACGGTTTTATTACCGAATGAAATTTCGACAACATCACCGATTTTCACATCATAAGATGCACGGGCGGTTTTTCCGTTCACACTGACTCTCCCCGCATCGCAGGCGTCATTTGCAACAGTTCGCCTTTTAATGAGCCGTGAAACCTTTAAGAATTTATCTAATCTCATAATCTCTCCAAAATTGAAGCCGCCCGAAAATCGAGCGGCTTGCAAAATAAAGCTTAAATTACTTTACAGCTTCTTTCAAAGCTTTACCTGCCTTAAATACAGGGTTCTTAGAAGCGGCAATCTTAATCGGCTTCTTAGTAAGCGGATTGATACCGTTTCTTGCAGCACGCTTACGGATTTCGAAAGTACCGAAACCGATAAGAGCAACCTTGTCATCCTTTTTAAGAGCAGCAGTAATAGAATCGATAACAGCAGCAACTGCCTTATCAGCATCCTTCTTAGAAATTCCTGCTTTCTCAGCAACGCTTGCAACTAATTCTGTTTTGTTCATAATAATTGAACCTCCTATATTTTTGAAATCAAATGATTTCTTTTGGGTATATTTAATACCTAATATACTTTTACCATATTTTACAATAAAAATCAATAGATTTTTTGAAAAAATAATAATTTTCTTATTAAAATTAACCGATTATTAACAATTTAGCGGACAATTTTAATCATTTTAAGGATTTTTAATAGCTTTTCGCCCATAGGAAGCGACAAAACATCGTCTTCTTGAATGATTTTTAGTACCGAAATCATAACAACATAAACGATAGCGGCAAAGCAAATAGAAACAACCGTTGAAATTTTATTTGGCAGATAATTACCGACAACAATACAAAATACATACGCCGATACACCGCATACGGCACCTGCTAAAAGCGGTTTTAACAATGTTGACTTATAATCAATATTAACCTCGGAATATTTTACGATAGCAAAAAGATTTGCTATACATATATATCCATAGCAAACGGTTGTACCTATCGGCACACCCAAAATGTTTATTGACGGAACGCCGACCAAAAAGTAGTTAAAACAAATTTTGAGTATTGCACCGACGGCGATATTTTTAAGCGGTATTTTCTCTTTGCCTATTGCTTGAAGCATATTGACAAGCGGAGCGTTTATTCCCGCAAAAACGGCGCAAATGCCTAAAATGCGAAGATTGGGCGCCGCAACATCAATAGCCGGTTTATTGCTGTATAAAAGAGAAAGAATATTTTTAGAAAGTGCAAAAATTCCGGCACCGCACGGTATTGCAATTACGGCAACAGTTCTAAGCATCGTTTGAATATTAGATTTAACGCCGTCTTTATCCTTTTTAACCCAAGCACGGGCTAAAACGGGTATCGCACTCACACCGAGAGTTGATGTTAAAACGGGTATCAAATTATATATTGAAAAGGCAAAACCTCTATGACAGCCGTACAAAGAGTTAGGCAAATCCTTCATCATAACAAATGTCGGGTCTTCCCGAGTTTCGTACTTAATAAGAGCATCAAAGTTAGTCATAAAATACTGTGGCGCTTTATTAAGTGCGCTTGCCAACTGTTTTTGCACCATTACAACATCAATCAAGCTTGTAATGTTATTTACAAGCGAGCCGAGAACAATAGGTATTGCAATAAGAATAATACCGCCCACTTGTTTTTTAAGTGTTTTTGGCTCGGGAGATGCTTCAAAATCGACCTTTGAGATTACTTTCCATCTGCAAGTCTTATATTTTATAAACAAATAAAGTGTACTCAAAGCTTCGCTTATTGAAATACCGATTAGAGCACCGGCGGCGGCATAGGAATAGTTATTACTTGACTTTACAACGGCAAAAGCAAGTGTATAGCCGAAAATAAGTTTTCCCGTTGCCTCAAAGACTTCGCTAACACCCGTAGGTGTCATATTGCCGAGCCCTTCAAAATAGCCACGGTAAGCCGACATAATACAGCAAAATACAAGCGACGGTGCTATGGCTAAAATACCCGGTAATGCTTTGGCATTAAAAATCCCGAAAACTATATTTTTACCGAAAAGATAAAAGCTTATATTTCCCGTCAGCAAAAATGCCAAAAATATCATTAAAACAAAACCGACACTGCCCGTAATCAAAAATATCATTTGAGCCGCATGGAGGGTTTTTGTAACATCTTTGTAGCGGTTTTTGGCGGAATATTCGGCAACTATACGGGAAATTGCTATCGGCAAACCCGCCATGGCGATAGAATACATCGGGACATACAAATCGTATGCCGTAGAGTAAAAGCCCATACCACGGGAGCCCAAGAGATTAGCAAGAGGAATACGGTAAACGGCGCCGATTATTTTGGCTAAAACCGTAGCGGCAATAAGAATAAAAGAACCCTGCAAAAAGCTTTGTTGTTTATTTTCACTTGAAGACATAATTACCTCTATTTTGAAATTTTATCTAACAGCTTATAAAAATTATCAAAGAGTACATCACCGCTGTTTATATTCATATCACGGTATGCTTCAACATTTTCGTCAGCGCCGTCGGACACTCTTCTTATGCAGTAAAACGCCGTATTTGTCATATCGCAAACCGAAGCTATTGCGGCGGTTTCCATATCGCAGGTTTTAGCATCGAATGTTGAAATTAAAAAGTCGGAGTCTTCTTTTTTCGTTATGAACTTATCTCCGCATGCCGCAGGGCCGACAACGGCATCGGGCAGGATTTCTTTGATTTCTTCAATTATTTTTTTATCCGCATAATAAACATATTCCTGCCACGGCTTTTCACACATTTTATAGCCGAGCGGAGTTAAGTCGAAATCATGTTCAACAAAAGAAGAAGGTATCGAAAACTTACCGATGCAAGAATCTCCGAGACCGCCCGAAAGTCCGTAATTCATTATCGCATCACAGCCGTCGGAAATGAGTTTTGCGGTCAGTGCAGCGGCATTAACCTTACCCATTCCGCAAAATACGGCAACACATTCGGTATTATTTATTTTAAGAGTCAATGTTTTGCGGGAAAAGACGGTTGTTTCTTTTGCCCCGTTCTTCAAAAAATACTCATATAGAGGCTTAAATTCCATATCATCGGCAACAACTACACCGATTTTTTTATAATTTCCCATAATTATTTATTCCTTACTGTCAAAAATTATTTGCTCACCGCAGGCAGGACAATATACGGCGTCCTCGGTTACGGGAGCATTACAGTTCGGGCAAATTCTATTTGCCTTTACATAGTTTATTTCTTTTTCAATTTTTGAAATTTGATTATTTATATCAATTATATCGTTAATAATTGATGTTGATTTGGCATCTATTTCGGCTTCGTTTATTACCGAATCAAAATATGCTTTACCGAGTTTCTGATAAAGTTTATTTTGTTTTGTTTTAAGTGTTGTGGCATTAAATTTCAGTTTTTCAACATTAAAAGCATCGCCTGTTTTTTTACAAGCCGTTTCAAATGCCGACTTTGCCTTATCAAAAGCGTTGTCAAAAAATTCTCTGTCCATAATAAATCCTCCGTAAAATATTATTTATAACAAAATAAGTATAGCATAGGTTAAAGGGTTTTACAAGAATTATAGAAATATATAATTTCCTTTTTTCTTTCAATTTGCTCGTTAAATCTTCCTATGTATTCATAAGGATATTTGAAATTAAAAATCCTTTTAATATTACCGATAAACGGGTCTTTAAGCTTTGTAGTCGCCGATGCACCGCACGCAAGAATTGTATGCGTTTCGTCCATAATATAGACATTGTAAAGTCCTTCTTTACCCTTTTTGGCAAAGCCGACATTTTCGAGATTTCCGACGGTTTTGCTTTGTCTATACATATAGTACGGATTTATAGCGCTATTTTCGAGTGCAGCAAGCGCAAAATTCACCATTGATTTTGCCGTTTCACCATCTTTTATAAGCGGCTCAAACCCGATTTTCGTAAGTGTTGACGAGCGTTTTAGCGACAGCGAATGTACCGTAACACTTTCGGGCGACAAATCGGTTATTTTACCTATTGTATCGCAAAAGCTTTCAAATGTATCGGTGGGAAGTCCTGCTATTAAATCGGTATTTATGTTATCAAAGCCAATTTCCCGAGCTAAATAAAAACTATCAAAAAACTGTTTTGCGGTATGCTTTCTGCCGATTACATCAAGCACCCTGTCATTAAGTGTTTGCGGATTTATGCTTATTCTCGATACATTATGATTTTTAAGAACTAAAAGTTTTTCTTTTGTAATTGTGTCGGGTCTTCCCGCTTCGACGGTAAATTCACGAACACTTGACAAATCAAAGTTATCATAAATAAAAGAAATAATTAAATCTAATTCCTTATCACTTAAAGTTGTCGGCGTTCCGCCCCCGATATAAACCGTTTCAAGATTAAGACCTAACTCTTTTACCGTTTTTGCGGTTACCGAAAGTTCGTCAAGCAGGTATTTTATGTAGTCCGCTATAATACCGCTCGCTTGCTCTACCGAATGGGAAACAAAGGAACAGTATGAACATCTTGAAGGACAAAAAGGCACCGAAATATAAAGACTGAATGAATTGGGTTTAGATAAAGAAATTATGTCTTCTTCGCTTTTGGCGGTTTTTTTAAGCAATGAAAGTTTATTTTCGCTTACCCTTAAAACATCGGTAAAATATTTATCGGTGTTTTCGCCGAGCATTTCAAGTGTCTGCAAATAAAGTCTTGTGGGTCTTACACCCGTAAGTATCCCCCATTCGGGGCGATACTTAAAATGCTCACAAAGGCAGTCAAAAAGGCAGTTTGAAACACCTAACTGACATTCCTTTTGAAATCTTAAACTATTTGAATTTACAAAAGAGTTTTTAGAATAATGCTTACCGTCATAAAAAAGTTCCGCCGACAAATAGCAACCCTCGGGTTTATAATCGGTTTTGGTTACGGCATATCTATCCGACTTTTCGATACGGTCTATTACATCGATACGCTCAAAAGGCAAAAAAAGTCTTGTGAGTTTTTCAAGTTCATAATTAAAATCGTTTCCGAAATTTGATATTATCATATTACACTCATATAGTTTATCGGATTGTTTGATTTTTCTTGTGCAACGGTGGTATCATCGCCGTGTCCCGAAAAAACGGCTGTACTGCCGTCAAGCTCGTTTATGATTTTATAAAACGACTTTACGATTTCGGTTGTTGAGCCGGTCGGGAAATCAGTTCTGCCGTAAGAATTCTTAAACAGCATATCGCCCGAAAAAAGCGAACCGTTTATAAGATAACATACGCTTCCCTTTGTATGACCGGGGGTATGAATAACCTTAACGCTCATATCGCCTACTGCAAAGGTTTCTTCGTCATCAAACATCTTATCGGCGCTAAACGGTTTGACGGGAAAACCGAAATAGTTTGAAAGATTTATATCGGCATCCGATAAACCGTTATTATCAAGTTTTCCGATACCGATTTTTATATTGAATTTTTTTCTTAAAGTTTCGGCTCCGCCGATATGGTCAAAATGACAGTGGGTTAATAAAATCATTCTTTCCTTATCGCTGTTATCAAGTAAGAATTTTTCTATTCTTTCGTCATAGCAACCGGGGTCTATTACGATAGCTCCCCTATCACTTAAAACAAGATAACAGTTTTCCGAAACATAACTTAATTCAATTTTTTCAACTCTCATTGTTTTTCTTCCAAATATCCGTATCAAGAATAATAGTTACGGGGCCGTCGTTTATAAGACTTACCTTCATATCGGCACCGAAAATGCCCTTACTTACCTTCTTAACACCGTACTCTTTCAGTTTATTACAAAAAGTATCATAATAAACCGATGCCGTTTTCGGCTCCATGGCTTTTATAAACGCAGGTCTGTTTCCCTTTTTTGTGTCAGCCGCCAAAGTAAACTGCGATATACAAAGAATTTCACCGCCGACATCAAGAACAGACCTATTCATTTTTTCGTTTTCGTCCTCAAAAATTCTTAAATTTGAAACCTTTTTTGCAAGAATATCAATATCCGACTCGGTATCGCCCTCCATAGCGCAAAAAAGTATCATAAATCCATTTTTTGAGCTTCCGACAACCTTCCCGTCAACCGAAACGGAAGACTCCAAAACTCTTTGAATAACCGCTTTCATCGTCCTATCCTTTCTATACTGAACACACCGCTTACCTTTTCAAGACGGTTGGTAATACTTTGAAGATGCTCAACGCTTTCGCATTTCATAGAAACCACTATTGCACAGTTATTGGATTTCAGTTTTCGGGCATTAAGCGAAGTTGTGGCAATATGCATATTATTCATTGCGTTGATTAAATCAATAAGCAGTCCGTCTCTGTCAAGACAGGTAAGTTGGAGAGTTGTAATAAACTGACTTGATTTTTTCGAGTTCCAATATGCAGAAACCCATCTTTCGGGTTCTTCACAGTCTTCGATATTTTTAGGTACATTAACACAGTCCCGCTTATGAATTGAAACACCGTGGCCACGGGTGATAAAACCGATAATTTCGTCCCCCGGAAGCGGTGAACAGCATCTTGAAAGTTTTATCAGGCAGTTATCAAGTCCCTCGACAATAACACCCTCGGAAGAAACCTTTTGTTCGGCAACAAGATTTTTTGCTTCCATTTTTTTGGCGGTTTTTTGTTTCTTTATATTATCTTCTCTGATTTTTGACATCAGCTTTGAAACAAGAACACCGCCATAACCTATTGCGGCAAAGAAATCATCTTGTGTTTCAAAATGATTTTTCTTGACTAAATCATTTACTAATTCTTCGTATTCTTCGTCGGTAAAGTCAATCGCCAAGCGTTTAAGCTCATGGTCAAAGGTTTCCTTGCCCTCCTCGATATTTTCGGCTCGTCTTTCCTTTTTGAACCAAGAACGGATTTTTGATTTTGCCTGATTTGTAACGGCAATATTCATCCAATCACGGCTCGGACCGTGCCCTGCCTGATTAGTTGTAATTATTTCGATTACTTCGCCGGTCTTTATTTCATGGTTGATTTGTACCATCTTTCCGTCAACCTTGGCACCGACCATTTTTACGCCTACCGCCGAATGTATTGCAAAAGCAAAATCGACGATTGTAGAGCCGACGGGCAGACTTATTACATCGCCTTTCGGGGTAACGGCAAAAACATCTTCCTGCGATAAGTCAACCTTAATTGTTCTTAAAAGCTCTGATGCGTCCTCAGACTCATCTTGGCTTTCAAGAATTTGTCTTATCCAAATAAGCTGTTCATCGAGCGACTTATCCTTTGAATTTACACCTGCTTTATATTTCCAATGAGCCGCAATTCCCATTTCAGCCGTATGGTGCATATCAAATGTTCTTATTTGTATTTCAAAGGTAAGACCCTCGTGGCTTATAACGGTTGTATGAAGCGACTGGTACATATTCGGCTTCGGGGTGGCAATATAATCCTTAAACCTATTCGGAATAGGTCGGAAAATATCATGCATAATACCCAATATGTTATAGCAGTCGGCTACCGTATCGGTAATAATTCTTATGGCATAAACATCGTATATTTCGTCAAAATCTTTATTTTGGAAGTACATTTTACGGTATATTCCGTGAACCGATTTTACACGCCCCTGAAATTGCAGATTTACATTCGGCATTTCTTTTCTTAAATATACTTCGATTTTGTTTTTTACATCTTCAAGCACCTGTTCTCTTTGTTGCTTACGGGTAATAAGCAGGTCTTCTATTTCGTTATATGCAATAGGGTCAAGGTGCTTAATGGCAAGGTCTTCAAGCTCTTCTTTTACGGGTCTTATACCGAGTCTATGAGCTATCGGCGCATAAATTTCCAAGGTTTCGACCGATTTTTCAAGCTGTTTATAATCGGGCATTGCGTCAAGTGTACGCATATTATGAAGTCTATCGGCAAGTTTTATAATTATTACCCTTATATCCTTACCCATAGCGATAAGCATTTTTCTTAAATTTTCGGCTTGTTGCTGTTCCTTTGTAGTAAAGCTTAACCGTCCGATTTTGGTTACGCCGTCAACAAGCAAACCGACCTCGCTTCCGAAAAGCTTATTTATTTCTTCAAGCGTTACATCGGTATCTTCCACAACATCGTGCAAAAGCGACGCAACAACCGACTCGGTATCCATACCGAGCGTGATTATGATTTTTGCCACATTAAAGGGGTGGATATAATAGTCCTCGTTTGTATATCTCTTTTGACCGTTGTGCGCCTTAACGCAAAAGTCAAAAGCTTTTGAAATTATATCGGTATCGTATGAATTTTTTTGAGAACTTATAAGCTCTAAAAGTTCTCTTTTATCGTTTTCTATTGCGTTTTTCATACATTCCCACCCCTTTGCGATAATTCTTTATAGGTTTTAGAGGTCATTAAATCTTTTTTCTCGCTGTTCGTTACAGAAATTATGTCGTTTTCGGCACTTACCAAACCGATTTCTTTAAGTACATCTATCGCCATTACGGTTTTTGCATAACCTAATGTGTTTATGTGCTTATAAATAACATTATCTGCTAATGACGGACGGTTTAGTATGTACTTATATACCGTTCCCACATCTTCTCTTGATAAAACCAACCTGTTATAATCGGCGGTATTGTAAAAACGGTAATCGTCAACGGCAACAATATCGTCAAAAACTTCGGTATCGTTCATTCCGCTTGGTCTTATCGCCTTAATAATAACCGAGAGATTAGTTTGATTCATATAGGTATTAAGGTCGAGCGTCACGGCAATATCGAGCGTATCGTCTATATTAAAGCAAAACTTTTGAGGCGAAACACCGAACAACAGCGCATTAAAGGTTGTATCGTCTTTTGAAAATAAAAGTTTCAGATGCTTACCGTTTGCAAGCGGTGTAATCTTTTTAAGTTTAAGCTCGAAAATACCGAAAACGGGTTGTGGATTTTCATTGCCGAACGGCTCTAAAACATTTATCGCATCAACCATATCAACCGAAAGCGCCGACGGATTTATCTTAAAATCAATATTTATCTGCGGCGGAACATTCGGAAGTGTCTTTGCGTAGCCGTTTATTTTTATTCTGAAATCTTCAAGATTTTCGTATTTTACGGTAACACCGGCGGCAAGCTTATGTCCGCCGAATTTTTCCAATACGGACTCGCAGTGCTTTAATGCGTCAAATATATCAAAACCGTTTACACTGCGGCAGGAGCCGTGGCATAATTCGCCATCTTTTGAAAAAACAATAGCGGGCTTTCCGTATTTTTCGCAAATCTTTGCCGCAACAATACCGATAATACCCGTATGGTAACCGTCGCCGCATACAACGATAACACGGTTATATTTAAGTCCGCTTTGCTCAATATAATCTACTGCATCGGCGAATATTTCCTTTTCGGTTTTCTGCCTGTTTGCATTATCTAAATCAATTTCGTTTGCCAATGATATGGCGTTCATAATATTATCAGAAATTAAAAGCTCAAATGCCCGTTTAGCGTCGCCCATTCTTCCGGCGGCGTTTATACGGGGAACTATACCGAAAGAAAGTTTACCGCTGTCAACATTTGATTTTTCAATGCCGGCAACCGAAAGTATAGCTGAAACACCCAAATTATGATTGTTTTTAATTTGATTGATACCCTCTTTAACAATAGAGCGGTTTTCTTTAATTAAAGGCATAAAATCGCCGATAATTGCTATTGACAGCAAATCGGAATATAAAGGCAAAAGCTCTTCGGGTTCCTTATTATCGGTAACACAAATAACCTTAAAAGCAACCTCGGCACCGCAAATTTGCTTAAAATCACTCTTACAGTCAAGTCTGTTTGGGTCTACAACGGCGGCGGCATCGGGCAAAATATCCGACGGGATATGATGGTCGGTAACAACCGTTACAATACCCAAACTTGACGCATATTCTATTTCTTTTATGCAGGCGATACCGTTATCTACCGTTATTATAAGTTCAACGCCCATTGATTTTAACTTATCAACGGCACTTATATTCATTCCGTACCCTTCGCTTATTCTATCGGGAATATAAATAACCGTATCGGCGCCACGGCTCAAAAGATACTTATACATAATTGCGGTAGCGCAAACACCGTCGCAGTCGTAATCGCCGTAAACGGCAATTTTAATTTTTGAATCAATCGCTTCGTTTATTACGGCGGCGGCTTTATCTATATCCGCTAATAATTTCGGGTCGGATATTAAAAGCTCATCAGACAAAAAGTATTCAAGCTCTGATAGGTCGTTTATTCCCCTACCGCCTGCTATCAAGGCAGTAAAAGGGTCTATATCAAATTCAAGTGATGCCTGCTTCGCAAACTCACGGTCAGGTTTCCCCATTACCCATTTTTTGAAATTCACCATTTCACCTGCTAATATATAATAAATCTATTATATAATACTACACTTTTATATGTTTTTCAACATATAAAGTACATAACCACCCGTACTTTTGAGTACGGGAGCAGTTT
>JAZUFQ010000019.1:0-28277 GCA_045640745.1 Acutalibacteraceae bacterium | reverse complement strand
AGAATCTTTGGGTCCTTATTATCGTCGTTGTTTAATTTTCAAGGTCCGTTTTCGCTTCCCCTTTTCTTTGGGCGCCCGATTATAATACCACATCCCTTATACCTTTGTCAACACTTTTTTTGCCTTTTTTGTAAGTTTTTTTCATATTCTTTTTTTTACACAATATCTTGTGCGCCAAGTTTATCAAAAACACTATTTTTGCGTTTCTTTGGTGCTTTCTAATACGGTATATTTAGGTCTGTGCTTAATTTCTATTATAAGTTTTATGATATATTCGCCTATAACGGCGATAAAAATAACCTGAAAAGACAGTACAATAAATACCAAGTCATTGAAGATATTATTTCCGTTATAAATAATCAAATCAACAACGAATTTAATCATACTTAATATAAACAGTAAAATGCCCGACAAAGAAATAATATGTATCGGCTTAAAAGAAACATTGGGTATTTCCTTTAAGTTATTAAAGCGAATACTTTTTTCTTTTTTATCGGCAACATTAAAGTTTTTATGCTTTCCGTACAAAATATATGTACTTTTAAGCCCCGAATACATAAGCAGGGTTGAGAAATTTATGTCGCTTTCGTCATACTTTTCGATTTCGTTTACAACATTCTTTGAAAAAAGGCAGTAATCGGTAGAGTCGGCATTTGCATTAAGTCCTATTAAATCAAAGGTTTTCTTTTTGGCATTTCTTATTGTTTTTTTAATAAACATTTCGTTGTCAACTTTGTTTTCAACAGCATAAACAATTTCGTTGCCCTCAAAATATGCTTCTAACATTCTGTCAACGGCATTTATATCGGATTCCAAATCCGATTCGGTTACAACAAAAACATCGGCATATTTTTTTGCTTTATCTATACCTGCAAAAAGGGCGGTTTGCTTTGAAACATTTTTGGAAAGCCGTATCCCCTCTATTGAATAATAATCGTCGGAAATTCCGCAAATTGTCTGCCAAGTCGAATCGGTACTGCCGTTATCGACAAAAAGAATTCGGCTGAGCGGTGAAATCTTACCGCACCCGACAAGCTCTTCGATTTTTTCAAGAAAAAGCGGTGCGGTTATTTTCAAAATGTACTCATCGTTATAGCACGGAACAATAATATAAAGTAATGGTGTCATACTTTCACTCCTTATTTTTAAGCACCTATTCCGATAATTTCACGAAGTTTTTTAAGTGCTTTTTTCTCGGTTCTTGAAACCTGTACTTGCGACATCGAAAGCTTTTGCGCCGTTTCGGCTTGGGTAAGTGCGCCGAAATATCGGTATTTTATAAGCTTTTGCTCGTCGGAATTTAATTTTTTGATTGCAATGTCAAGGGTTATACGGTCAGCCAACCGCTCGGCGTTATCACTTTCGGGTATATCAAATTCTTTTTCACCGTCCTCATCGCTTTGTGTTAAGGAAACCGTCGCTCTGCAAGCGCAAAATGCTTCGGTAACATCTTCAACACTTTCATTAAGTTTTTCGGCTATCTCCGAAACGGTCGCCTCTCTTCCGAGTTCGTTTTGGAGATTTTGTTTTTCTTTTACGGCACGAAGGTACAATTCTTTTATGCTTCTTGAAACCTTAACCTCACCGCCGTCTCTGAAAAGGCGTTTGATTTCTCCCAAAACAACAGGTACGGCATAGGTTGAAAACATAAGTCCCCTTTTTTCGTCGAAGCCCTTTGACGCCTTGACAAGACCGATACAGCCGGCACCGTACAGGTCGTCAAAATCAATTCCACGACCCAAAAATCTTGAACAAAGCGACGAAACAAGCCGTAAATTTTCGGTTACTAAAAGTTCTCTATCTTTTAGTTCCATAGCGAACCGAAATACGCTTTTTCATAACAACCGTCGTCCCCTTTCCCACTGCCGAGCGGACACGGATACTGTCCATAAAGCTTTGCATTACGGCAAAGCCGAGTCCTGCCCTTTCGTCGCCCGCCGTAGTATAAAGCGGTTCCATCGCCTTATCTACATTTTCAATTCCTACACCTCTGTCCCTTATTTTTACGGTCAGCAGGTTATCGGCAATTTCGCAGTTTATGTAAATCTTTCCGATTTCGTCCCGATAAGCGTGGACTATGCAGTTTGTTACCGCCTCGCTTACCGAGGTTTTAATATCGCTTATTTCCTCAACCGTAGGGTCAAGCTGTGAAGCAAAAGCCGAAACGACACTCCTTACAAAGCTTTCATTCGCCGACTTTGACCACACCGTCATAGTAAAATTGTTTTTAACTTCCATTTTTATGCCTCCATATTTAACCTTTCTATTTTTACTATTCTTTCAATTCCCGAAAGCCGCATCATTTTATAAAGATACGGACTTGCTCCGCAGACATTAAGTGTCGCACTTCTCTTGCAAAGATTTTTGTAGCGTCCCATAATAAGTCCTATACCCGAGCTGTCCATAAACGACACCCGTTCAAAGTCGAGTATGACAAGCGACGGCATATTAAGCTCAATAGCATCATCAATGGCTTTTCTTATTCCTGCCGCTGTATGATGGTCGATTTCACCGCTTAAAAGCGCCGTAACGACCTCACCTTTTGTTTTAATCTCTACCGACATTCTATTTCCTCCTTAAAATAAAAAAACAAGCTCTTTTATATAATAAGAGCTTGTCCTTAAATTTTTTAACATATTATGCTGTCGTTTTTATTTACTTGTTGTAATATTTTCGTGCCTTGCCTGCAAGATAGAGCGAACCGACAATAAAAATAGGTTTTTTAATAGAATTTGCATATTTTATGGCGGAATTTATATCTTTTTTACATACCGCATTTTTGACATATTTTGAAGCGGTTTCAAACAAAGCTTCCGCCTTTAAGCATCTTTCGTTTTCTATCTCGGTTGCAATAAATGTATCGGCAAACGGGGATATTTCCTTAACAAAATCTTCATAAGCTTTGTCTTTCATCATAGCGCATATTACCGTTACTTTTTGTGTTTGTCCTCTTAAAAACTCCGAAAGCGCCTTTGCACCGTCGATATTATGAGCGCCGTCGATAACCGTCAGCGGATTTCTTGAAACGATTTCAAGACGGGCGGGAAATGTTGTTTCGCTTATTGCTTTTTTAACACATTTTTCATTTACATTTAACTTTGAATTTTTAAGCGTTTTGATAACCGTTACGGCATTAAATATTTGATGAGTTCCGATAAGCGACAAATTATATTTTTTATTTTCGTATATAAATTCACTCCCCGAAATGTCCGACTTTACTATTTCGGGCATTTTAGGTACGGTTAAATTATTTGTATATGTTTTTATTACGGTAAGTGCTTGTTCGTCCTGATTGCATACGGTTACAACAGGCACATTTTCTTTAATAATTCCGCATTTTTCGGCGGTTATTTTTTCTATTGTGTCGCCTAAAATTGCCGTATGGTCAAGTCCTATTTTGGTTATAACCGAAACAAGAATATTTTTTAGTATATTAGTAGCATCAAGCCGACCGCCGAGTCCCGTTTCAAAAACGCCAATATCAATATCCTGCTCGGCAAAATAAAGAAAAGCTACCGCCGTAATAAATTCAAATTCATTTAACTCAATTTTTGTTTCGGTTACCCTATTTGCATACTCGGTAAGGTCGTTTTCGGAAATATATTCGCCGTTTATCTCTATGCGCTCACGAAAATCAACAACAAACGGTGATATAAAAAGCCCCGTCTTATATCCTGCATTTATCAAAGCGTTTGCCGTCATAGTCGCCGTCGAGCCCTTACCGTTTGTACCTGCAATATGAATACTTTTGAATTTATTTTGAGGATTATCAAAGCTTTCGCAGACTTTTTTTATCCGGTCGAGTGTTGCAGGCAGTCTGAATTTACCGAGAGAATGAATGTAATTTAATGTTTCGTTATAGTTCATTGTTTCACCGCATTAAAATAGTTTTAACCCCCGATAATGCTTATCGGGGGATTTTTTTACATATTTTTAAGCTCGTTAATATTCTCTTCAATCATTTTGATTTTATCAAGAGCTTTTTTAAGACCTTGTCTTTGCTGTTCCTTTACGGCTTCGGGAGCTTTTGCCATAAAGCCCTCGTTGTTAAGCTTTTTCTCGAAAAATTCCTTATCGACAAGCGCTTTTTCCATATCCTTATTAAGACGCTCTATTTCGGCGGTTACATCGACAAGCTCTTTCATAGGCATAAAGCATACAGCACAGTCGGTTACAACTCGGACAGCACCCTCGCTTTGGAAATCTTTTCCCACCTCAACATCGGAAGCATACGCCAAACGGCAAATATAGGAAGCGCCTGCATTAAATGTATCGGTAAACTCGCTTTGAATTTGAACGGTTGCCTTTTTAGAGGGCGGAACATTCATTTCGGCACGGCGGTTTCTTATTGCCTTAATAACCGCCATAATCTTTTCAAATTCCTCTTCCTCGTTTGTAAAGGCAAATTCGTTTGTATATTTCGGGAATTCGGTTATCATAAGCGCATCGCCCTTATGCGGAATGGACTGCCAAATTTCTTCGGTAATAAACGGCATAAACGGATGCAAAAGTCCGAGCGTTCCGCTGAATACATAAAGGAGTACGCTTCTTGCGGTATTCTTCTGCGTTGCATCTTCACTGTTTAGACGGGATTTGCAAATTTCAATATACCAATCGCAAAATACATCCCAAATGAAATCGTAAAGCTTTTGAACAGCCATACCTAATTCAAAGTGGTCAAGATTTTCGGTAACCTCTTTACAGAGAGTATTAAATTTAGAAATTATCCACTTATCTTCAAGCGCCAAATTAGCCGTATCAAGCGGTATAACCTCGTCGCTTTCAAGATTCATCAAAATAAATCTTGCCGCATTCCAAAGCTTATTGGCAAAGTTTCGGCTTGCCTCAACACGCTCTGGGATATAACGCATATCGTTACCGGGGCTGTTGCTCGTAGCAAGAGAAAATCTTAAAGCATCGGCACCGTATTTATCAATAACTTCAAGCGGGTCAACACCGTTGCCTAATGACTTTGACATTTTTCTGCCCTGACTGTCCCTTACAAGACCGTGAATTAAAACAGTATCAAAAGGAACTTCGCCCGTTTGCTCAATTCCCGAGAACATCATACGCATTACCCAAAACGGAATAATATCATAACCCGTAACAAGAGTATTTGTCGGGTAATAATGCTTTAAGTCCTCGGTTTCTTCGGGCCAGCCGAGAGTTGAGAATGGCCAAAGAGCCGACGAAAACCAAGTATCGAGCGTATCGGGGTCCTGATGTATTTTTTCACTGCCGCACTTTGAACATTTATGCACGGCTTCCTTTGATACAGTTATTTCACCACATTCGTCGCAGTACCACGCAGGAATACGGTGTCCCCACCAAAGCTGACGGGAAATGCACCAGTCTCTAATATTTTCAAGCCAATGGAAATAAACCTTTTCAAAGCGCTGAGGTACAAACTTTGTTTCACCGTTTTTAACAGCATCAATGGCAGGAACGGCGAGCGGTTTCATTTTAACAAACCACTGCTTTGAAACACGGGGCTCAACAGTAGTTCCGCAACGGTAGCAGGTGCCGACATTATGGGAATAATCTTCTATCTTTACAAGCGCACCCTCGGCTTCCAAATCGGCAACTATTGCTTTTCTTGCCTCGTACCTGTCCATACCCGCATATTTCGGATAATCGTCAACTATTTTTGCATCGGGGGTTAAAACATTTATAACCTCTAAATTATGGCGAAGTCCTACCTCAAAGTCGTTCGGGTCGTGAGCCGGAGTAATTTTAACAACACCCGTACCGAAATCGGTTTCAACATAGTCATCGGCAACAACGGGAATTTCCCGATGTACTATCGGCAAAATAAGGGTTTTGCCGACAATATCTTTATATCTTTCGTCATTTGGGTTTACGGCAACGGCTGTATCGCCGAGTAAAGTTTCAGGTCTTGTTGTAGCGAGTTCAAGATAGCCCGAGCCGTCGGCAAACGGATAGCGAAGATGCCAAAAATGGCCTGCCTGCTCTTCGTATTCAACCTCGGCATCTGAAATTGATGTAAGGCAGTGCGGACACCAGTTTATTATTCTTTCACCACGGTAGATAAGTCCTTTATTATAGAGCTTTACGAAAACCTCGTTTACGGCTTTACTGCAACCCTCGTCAAGAGTAAATCTTTCTCTGTCCCAGTCGCACGAAGAACCCATCTTTTTAAGCTGTTCGATAATTCTTCCGCCGTATTGCTTTTTCCATTTCCATGCACGCTCCAAAAAGCCCTCCCGTCCGATGTCCTCTTTCGTAATGCCCTCTTTTTTCATGGCTTCTACGATTTTGGCTTCGGTTGCTATTGAGGCGTGGTCGGTACCCGGTACCCAAAGGGTATCATACCCCTGCATTCTCTTGAAACGGATAAGAATATCCTGCAAGGTGTTATCAAGGGCGTGTCCCATATGGAGTTGTCCCGTGATATTCGGAGGAGGAATAACTATTGTATAGGTTTCCTTTCCTTCTTCACGCTTGGCGTGAAAATACTTTCCGTCAAGCCACATTTTATAAATTCGATCCTCAACCTCTTTCGGATCATACTGTTTAGCAAGCTCCTTGCTCATTTTTTGCACCCCCAAAATTTGGCAAAAATTTTATGAATATTATTTATAATTTTACAAATATTATTACTGTCCACCCGCGTTAATTATGCGTTTGCAGTTTCGGGCGGATAGCCGCCCGAATAATTGCAAAAGCAATCATTTGGACGGTTTTTCATTTATATATCAAGCTTTGTTTGTTCTGCCTTTCCGCTTTGCTTTAAGCTTCCTGCGGCAGGCAGATTTTTCGTTCTGTACCTATGCTCGTCTTCGAGAGTTCCGCTTTCATAAATTTCGGCGGTATATATTCTTTGACCTTTTTTCTGTGTCATAACCGCAATACCGGCGTTATCTCTTGTTGTTTTAAGCGGAATAAATGCAGTATTTACAAGCAGTTTTCTGCCGTTTGTTGAGGTTAAAAGCAAATCGCAGTCCTCTGTTAAGCAATAAACCGTATGCAAAGTATGTTTTTCGCAGTAAGCCGAAATAAGCTTTTTACGGTTAGTTTTGGTTACATAAGACGAAAGCGGAACACGGGCAACTCGTCCGTTTTCAAAGATAAACACCATAAAGCCCGAATAGTCCTTTGTTTCAACCATATAAACCGAAGATTCGCCCTCGTCGAAACCAAGCTTACCGGCAACGAAATCGCCTAAAACGCTTGCCTTTCCGTCGGCAAATTCCGATACCCTGCTCTTATAAACCTGCGCTTTATCGGTAAAGAACAAAAGCTCCTTATCATTTGAAGACTCAATAACCTGTGTTATTTCGTCGCCGTCTTTTATCTTTTGTTCTCCGCTCATTCTGAGCGACTGCGGTGTAATTTTCTTAAAGTAGCCGTCTTTTGTAAAGAAGAGCGTTACGGGGGAATCGTCAACCGGCTCTATATAGTCATCGTCCGTTTCACCATCAAAGGAAACAATCTTGGTTTTTCTTTCTGCGCCGTACTTTTTAACAACCTCATTAAGTTCATTTATGATTATGCGCTTAATCTTGGTTTTTGAGGAAAGTATATCTTCCATTTCCCCGATTTCTTTTTGCAAATCTTCAATATCTTCAAGGCGCTTTAAGATATACTCTTTATTTAAGTGGCGCAGTTTTATTTCGGCAACATATTCCGCCTGAATTTCGTCAATTCCAAAGCCAATCATAAGGTTTGGAACAACCTCTTTTTCTTCGGCGGTATCACGGACAATCTTTATTGCCTTATCAATATCAAGGAGTATTTTTTGCATACCCTTTAACAAATGAAGCTTATCCTTTGCCTTTGAAAGCTTAAAGAATACTCTTCGGCGGATACACTCTTCTCTGAAAGCCACCCATTCGGAAATAATTTCCTTAACGCCCATAACACGGGGCGAACCTGCTATAAGAATGTTAAAGTTACAAGCAAAGCTGTCTTGAAGCGGTGTAAGCTTAAAGAGCTTTTTCATTAACATTTCGGGGTCAACGCCACGCTTAATGTCAATCGTGATTTTAAGACCGTCAAGGTCGGTTTCATCACGGATATCGTTAATTTCGGTAATCTTTTTTGCCTTAACAAGCTCTATAACACGCTCAATAATCTGCTCACTTGTAGCGGTTGGCGGAATTTCGGTAATATCAATACAGTTGTTCTGTTTATCGTAGGTGTAAACCGCTCTTACCTTAAAACTGCCTCTGCCCGTTTCGTAAATCTTTTCGATTTCGTTTCGGTCGTAAAGAAGCTCACCGCCGATAGAAAAATCGGGTGCCAAAAGCGTATCGGCAATATTTATATCATTATCCTTAATGTACTCAACGGTTGTTTCGCAGACCTCTTTTAGGTTAAAGGAACAAATTGAGCTTGCCATACCTGCGGCAATACCCAAATTCGTATTTACAAGAATAGTCGGGAATGTTACGGGGAACAAAACCGGCTCTTTCATTGTAGCATCGTAGTTGTCTACAAAATCTACGGTATCCTTATCAATATCGGCAAAAAGCTCGGCGGCAATAGGCGCTAATTTTGCCTCGGTATAACGGGAAGCGGCGCACTGCATATCCCTTGAATACGCCTTACCGAAAGAGCCCTTTGAGCGCACAAACGGGTGCAAAAGCGCACCGTTGCCCTCGGATAAGCGCACCATGGTATCGTAAATCGCCATATCGCCATGCGGATTTAACTGCATAGTTCTTCCGACAATGTTGGCTGATTTTATCGTGTTGCCGTTCAGAAGTCCCATATTATACATAGTGTATAATAGTTTCCTGTGCGACGGCTTAAACCCGTCAATTTCAGGTATGGCACGGGAAACGATAACACTCATGGCATAGGGCATAAAATTGGTGCGCAGAGTATCGGTAACCTGTTGTTCTACAACCGTTCCGGCACCGGCAATATATGCATTAGCTCTATTCTTTTTCGGCTTTTCTTCCGTACTTTTCTTTCTTGGAGCCATTAAACTATCTCCCTTTTTAACTTATATCGGCATCATCCATATAAAGATAGCCGTTTTCCTGAATATAATCTTTTCTGCCCTGCAAATTATCACCTAAAAGCAGGTCAAACATCTGTGAGGTGTACTCGGCGTCCTGCGGTAAAACCTTAACAAGCCGTCTTGTTTCGGGGTTCATTGTTGTAAGATTCATCATATCGGGTTGGTTTTCTCCAAGTCCCTTTGAGCGTTGAAGATTATATTTTTCAGTGCCTATTTTTTCAAGAATTTCCTTTTTTTCGTTTTCGTCATAGGCAAAATAGGTCATATTTTTAGTTCCGATTTCATAAAGCGGAGTTTCGGCAATAAAGACCTTACCCTCGTTTATAAGTGTCGGCATAAGACGGTAAATCATAGTAAGAATAAGAGTTCTTATATGAAATCCGTCAACATCGGCATCGGTACAAATAATAATTTTATTCCAGCGAAGATTGTTTATATCAAAGTTTGAAAGACTTTTATTTGCCTTTGATTTAACCTCAACACCGCAACCCAAAACCTTTAACAAATCGGTTATGATTTCGCTTTTGAAAATTTTATCGTATTCGGCTTTAAGGCAGTTAAGAATTTTACCTCTTACGGGCATTATTGCCTGAAATGCGGCATCACGGGCAAGCTTACACGAGCCGAGTGCCGAATCACCCTCAACTATGTAAAGCTCTCGCTCGGCAACATCTTTACTTCGGCAGTCAACAAATTTTTGAACTCTGTCAACCATTGAGTTGCTTGTTTGGAGGGTTTTTTTGATGTTAATTCTCTCTTTTTCGCTTCGTTCACGGCTTCGCTTGTTTATAAGAATTTGGTCGGCAATTTTATCGGCTTCCGCTTTGTTTTCTATAAAATAAACTTCAAGCTGATGCCGTAAAAAGTCGGTCATTGCATCGCATATAAACTTGTTTGTGATTGATTTTTTGGTCTGGTTTTCGTAAGAAGTAAGGGTTGAAAACGAGGAAATCACAAGAACAAGACATTCTTCAACATCGGAAAATGTGATTTTGCTTTCTCCCGACTTATATTTGCCCGAATTTTTAATATAGGCGTCAATTTGCGAAACAAAGGCATTTCTTACCGCCTTTTCGGGAGCGCCGCCGTGTTCAAGCCACGAAGAGTTATGATAATATTCCTTTAAGGTATGAAGATTGGAAAAAGTTACGGCAGCATTTATCTTTACCTTATATTCGGGCTTGTCCTCCCTGTCTCTGCCCTTTCTTTCGGTATGCCAAACCTGAATACCCGAAAGCTTTTCGTCCTTGACAAAATCGGCAACATAGTCCGAAATACCGTTATCGAACTTTATTTCGGTATTTATAAAACGAGCGCCCTGCTGTTCCTTAAAAACAAACAAAAGTCCGTCGTTAACTATCGCCTGTCTTTTTAATATATCAAGGAAATACTCTTTCGGGATATTTACATCGGTAAATACATCTATATCGGGTTTCCATTTGATTTTTGTTCCCGTATCCTTACCGTCATACGGCTCTTTTTTAAGACCGCCTTTATTAAAACCCTTTTCAAAATGGAGGTTATATAAAAAGCCGTCCCGCTTTATTTCGACATCCATATACTCGGCGGCATACTGCGTAGCGCAAAGACCTAAACCGTTAAGTCCTACCGAGTATTCATAGTTGTCGCCGTCATTGGTATTATACTTACCGCCGGCATAAAGTTCGCAAAATACAAGCTCCCAGTTATAGCATTTTTCTTTTTCATTATAGTCAACAGGACAGCCACGGCCAAAGTCCTGCACCTCAACAGAGCCATCGGTATAAAGCGATACATTTATCTTTTTACCGTAGCCCTCTCTTGCCTCGTCTATTGAGTTAGATATGATTTCAAAAACGGAATGCTCGCAACCGTCAAGCCCGTCGGAGCCGAAAATAACTCCGGGGCGCTTTCTTACCCTATCGGGGCCGTCGAGCTTTTTTATACTTTCGTTACCGTATTCGATAGTCTTTTTTGCCAAAATATCCGTTCCTTTCGATTTTTATACAGTTTATATTATACACCATATATAGTATTCCCGTCAAGCAAAACTACAAAATTATCGGGTTTTTTCGTAAAATGCAGAAAAGCACGAACATCAGAGCATAAAAAACATTGAAAATTCTTTTTATTTATGTTATGATAATATGAATTCTTATTATATATAATATATATTATGCGTTAAAGGTGGTGTTACCTTATGTCTGATAAAAGACCTGTCGGTGTTTTTGATTCGGGGCTTGGCGGTTTAACCGTTGTAAAAGAGATTATAAGGTGTTTGCCGAATGAAGATATAGTTTATTTTGGTGATACAAGCAGAGTGCCTTACGGAACAAAGGGTGCCGAAACGATAAAACGGTATGCAAGAGAGGACGAAGCATTTTTGCTTTCAAAGGGTGTAAAGCTTATCGTTGCCGCCTGCGGTACTGTTTCATCGGTTGCTTCCGAAACTGCAAAAGATTTGCCCGTTCCTTTTATTGAGGTTATTTCGCATTCGGTAGATATGGCGCTTAATAAAACAAAAAACGGGAAAATCGGTGTGCTTGCCACCGCCGCCACAATAAAAAGCGGAGCGCATAAAAAAAGAATACTTGAAAAAATGCCTAATGCCGAGGTTACCGAAGTTGCCGGCTCGCTTCTTGTTTCGCTTGTTGAAGACGGTTACACCGACAAAACCGACCCGCTTGTTATTCATACCGTTAAGCGATATGTTGAGCCGTTTATCGAAAACGGGGTTGATACCGTAATTTTAGGTTGCACCCATTTTCCTATTATCGCCGATGCAATATCCTGCATTTTAGGTGATAAGGTTACGCTTATAAATATGGGTATAGCTACTGCCGATGCTGTAAAAAGCACCCTTAACGAGCTTGATATATTAAACAAAAACGGCGGAAATCACAAGTTTTATGTTAGTGACAAGGGCGCTACCTTTAAGAAAACCGCATCTATTCTTTTAGGCGAAGAAATAAACGAAAATATGATTGAAACGGTTGTAATTGAAAAAGAATGAACAGAGTTAAAATAAAAATATCAAGTGTTCAGGGTGTCGGCAAAGAAACCGAAAGGATAGAAAATATCTGTTTCGGAACATTCGGCAAAACCGAGGACGGTTTTACGGTTTGCTACAACGAAAAAACCGAAAAAGGCACACCCGAAACCGAAACATCAATTTTAATAACAAAAGACAAGACCGCTACGGTAAAAAGAACAGGCGGAATGTCGTCAACACTTATCATAAAGGAAAACGAAAAAACCGAATGCTTATATTCGAGTATGATAGGCGATATGATGCTTTGTCTTTTCGGGAAAAGCGTAAACTATCGGCTTACAGATAAAGGCGGAGAAATTTATCTTAACTACTTAATAAGCCAGCAAGACCGAATAATCAGCAATAACGAAGTAAGAATTATAATAAAAGAGGTTTAGAAATGTCAGTTATCGTAAAAAAAGCAAAGGAACAAATTGAAAATTTAGTTTTGAATTCAGCAAAACTTTGTATTGAAAAGGGCGAATTTGATAAATGTGAGGAATTGCCGAGCTTTACCATTGAAGTTCCCTCTAACCGTGAACACGGCGACTATGCCGTAAATGCCGCACTTGTTTGGGCAAAGTCATTCCATAAGGCACCTAAAATGATTGCCGAAACACTTACTGCAAATATGAATTTTGAAAATACATACATCGACCGCTTTGAAATTGCGGGACCGGGATTTATAAATTTCTTTTTGAATGACGAATATTATGCCGATATAGTAAGCGATGTTTCGGATAAAGGTGCTGACTACGGCAAAAGCCATTACGGAGAGGGCAAAAAAGTGCTTGTTGAATTTGTTTCGGCAAACCCGACAGGCCCTATGCATATCGGTAACGCAAGGGGCGGAGCACTCGGCGACTGCTTATCCGCCGTACTCGAAGCCGCAGGATATTATGTAGAGCGTGAATTTTACATAAATGACGCAGGAAATCAAATAAATAAATTCGGTCTGTCTCTTGATATAAGATACCGTCAGATTTTCGGCGACAAGGAAGAAATGCCCGAAGACTCTTATCACGGCGAGGATATTATAAATCACGCAAAGGCATTTGCCGAAAAGTACGGCGACAGTTATGTTTCAAAGAGTGAAGAAGAAAGAAAAGAAGCTCTTGTTAAGTTTGCATTGCCTATAAACATTGAAGGACTGCAAAAGGACCTGCTTAAATACCGAATTGAATATAACACTTGGTTTAAGGAAAGCACTCTTCATAATAACGGCGAAACTAAAAGAATTATCGAGCTTCTTAAAGAAAGCGGACACACCTACGAGCAAGAGGGTGCTTTATGGTTTAAGGCAACCGATTTTGGATGCGATAAGGACTTTGTTTTAGTCCGTGCAAACGGATTCCCAACCTATGTTGTTCCCGATATTGCCTATCACTATAACAAATTAGAGGTTAGAAAATTTGATAAAGCCATTGATATTTTAGGTGCCGACCACCACGGCTATGTTCCCCGTCTTAAAGCGGCGCTTACGGCACTCGGCGTTGATGCAGACCGACTTGATGTTGTACTTATGCAGATGGTACGCCTTGTCCGTGACGGTGAGGTTATAAAGGCATCAAAGCGCTCGGGGAAAGCCATTACACTTGTTACACTTCTTGACGAGGTGCCGATTGATGCCGCAAGATTTTTCTTTAATCTTAGAGAACCAAACAGTCATTTTGATTTTGATTTGGACCTTGCGGTAAGCGAATCGAGCAGTAACCCCGTTTACTATGTTCAGTATGCTTATGCGAGAATTTGCAGTATTATGAGAAATCTTGAAGCCGAGGGCATTAAGATAAGGAATTGCACAAGAGAAGAATTAAAACTCCTTAAAGCCCCCGAAGAGCGAGAACTTATTTTACATATTGCCGCTTTCACCGACGAAATTATCGGTGCGGCAAAATCCTACGACCCTGCAAGAATTACACATTATGTTACCGAGCTTGCTACTAAATTCCATAAATTCTATGCTTCCTGCCGTGTTAAAGACAATGACGAAAGTTTAATGTATGCTCGGCTTACCTTATGTAAGGACACGGCAACCGTAATTAAAAATGTTCTCGATATGCTTAAAATAACCGCACCCGAAAAAATGTAAGGAGAAAACTATGAAAATAGATAACCGTAATCTTACAATGCTTATGGACCTTTATGAGCTTACCATGGCAAACGGCATTTTTGACAGCGACTTAAAAGACACCGTAACATACTTTGATATGTTTTTCAGGCGTGTTCCCGATAACGGCGGTTTTGCCATTATGGCGGGTGTTGAACAGTTAATAGAATACTTTAACAACCTTCACTTCGAAGAGGACGATATAGAGTATCTTAAAGGTCTTAATTTGTTTTCAAACGAATTTCTTGACTATCTTCGTGATTTCAAATTTACCTGCGATGTTTGGGCTGTTCCCGAGGGTACACCCATCTTTCCGCAGGAGCCGATTGTAACCGTTAAAGGTCCTGCAATAGAAGCTATGATGGTTGAAACAATGATACTTTTAACAATTAACCATCAGTCGCTTATCGCAACCAAAACAAACCGTATTGTTACTGCTGCCGACGGCAGACCGGTTATGGAGTTCGGCGCAAGAAGAGCGCAGGGGGCCGACGCCGCATATTACGGCGCCCGTGCCGCCATTATCGGAGGATGTGTAGGAACATCCGATATTAAAACCGCAAAGGATTACGGCGTAATCGCTTCGGGTACTATGGCTCATTCTTGGGTACAGTTATTCCCCGACGAATATTCCGCATTTAAGGCATACGCCGAAAAATACCCCGACAGTTGTCTTTTATTGGTTGATACCTATAATGTTATACATTCGGGACTTCCGAATGCCATAAAAGTATTTGACGAGGTATTAAAACCGCTCGGCAAGCGCCCTCTTGGTATTCGTATCGACAGCGGAGATATAACCTATCTTTCAAAAAAAGCGAGAAAAATTCTTGACGATGCAGGTTATCCTGACTGTAAAATATGCGTTTCAAATTCGCTTGACGAATATCTTATAAGAGATATGATTTTCCAAGGCGCAAAGGTTGACAGCTACGGCGTAGGCGAGCGCCTTATTACCGCTTCGAGCGAGGCGGTTTTCGGCGGAGTATATAAGCTTGCCGCAACCGAAAAAGGCGGCGTTGTTACACCAAAAATAAAGGTCAGCGAAAACACCGCAAAGATAACCATTCCGGGTATTAAAATTCCGTGGCGCCTTTACGACAAAGAAACAAAGAAAGCCATCGCCGATGTTATAACCCTTAATCACGAAAAAATTGACGACAGTGCGCCATACGAGATTTTTGATCCCGTTTATACTTGGAAAAGAAAGACTGTTACCGATTTTATCGCACAAAAATTGCAGGTTAAAATTTTTGAAAACGGCAAGCAGGTATATACTTCCCCCGCATTAAAAGAGATTGCAAAGTACAGAGAAAAATCCGTAAATTCTCTTTGGGACGAGGTTAAAAGATTTGAAAAACCGCATAATTATTATGTTGATTTATCAAAAGACCTTTGGGATTTAAGAGATAATCTTATCAACGAACACAACTGCAAAGCAAAGTAAAATTTTTAGCAAAGGAAATTAAAATGTCTGATTTTGAGAATACAGTAAAAACCGAAAACTGTTTAGTTTTACCCCTTAGAGGGCTTGTTGCCTTTCCGCAAATGATTTTAACTATTGATGTCGGCAGGCAAAAGTCTAAAAAAGCAATCAACGAAGCTTTGATAAAGGGACAGTTGATATTCGCCGTAACACAAAAGGATATTACGGTTGACACGCCTACCCAAAAAGACCTTTACAGCATCGGCTGTCTATGCCGTGTAAAGCAGGTGCTTACGATAGGAAAAGAATTAAAAGTATTGCTTGAAGGTGTTAAAAAGGCAAAACTTTTAACCTTTTTTGAAACTAATGATTACTACTGCGCTACCGTAAGGGCATTAAACGATGAAGAAATAAAATCAAAACCCGTTTATATCGAAACACTTAACCGCCGTTTGCATAATGAGTTTTTGTATTATGCCGAGGTTGCAATGGGACTGCCTAACGAAATAATCAAAACCGTTGCAACAAACGATGATATTAAGTTTTTGTCTAACTTTATTGCTTTTAGTATTAACACACCGTTTGACGACAAGCAGTATGTTTTGGAACAATTATCTCCCGTAAAAAGAACAAAAATTGTAATTGAACTTTTGTCAAAGGAAGCGCAAATTTGCAAGATTGACAACAAAATTGCGCAAAAGACAAGGCACAACATAGACGAAAATCAAAAGGAATACTACCTTAAAGAGCAAATGAAAGTTTTAAGCGACGAGCTTTACGGTGATGACGGCACCGATGATATAGACAACTATTTTGAAGCCGTTTCAAAGCTCAACGCAAGCGAAGAAATCAAGGAAAAGATAAATTCCGAAATTATTAAGCTTTCAAAAATGCCTCAGGGCTCTCACGAAGGTACGGTTGTGCGTGGCTTTATCGACCTTTGTTTGGCTCTTCCTTGGAACAATATGACAAATTCAAAGGTTGATATTAAAAAAGCCGAAAAGATTTTAGACCGTGATTTTTACGGAATGAAAAAGGTTAAAACCCGAATTCTCGAAATGCTTTCGGTTTATGCCCTCTCCCCTGACATTACGGGACAAATTATCTGTCTTGTAGGCCCTCCCGGAGTCGGAAAAACATCTATCGGCAAAACCATTGCCGAATGTATGGGCAGAAAATATCAGCGCATATCATTAGGCGGTATGCACGACGAGGCGGAAATAAGAGGACACAGAAAAACCTATATCGGCGCTATGCCCGGCAGAATTATTAACGCCATAAAGCAAAGCGAAACATCAAATCCGCTTATTTTACTTGACGAAATTGATAAACTTGCAAATGACTATAAGGGTGATCCTGCCTCGGCATTGCTCGAAGTTTTAGACCCCGAACAAAATGTTAAATTTTGCGATAATTTCCTTGAAATTCCCTACGATTTATCAAAGGTTGTTTTTGTAACAACGGCAAATTCGCTTGATACTATTCCCGAACCGCTGCTTGACCGTATGGAGGTTATTGAGCTTGAAGGTTATACAAGAGAAGAAAAGTTTAATATTGCCAAAAAGCATCTTGTTAAAGCCGAGCTTAAAAAGCACGCACTTACCACTAAAACTTGCAAAATAAGTGATGATGCACTTTACGGACTTATTGATTTTTACACAAGAGAAGCAGGCGTCAGAAAACTTGCCCGTGCTATTGCCTCGCTTTGCGCAAAAACCGCTAAGCTTATAGCTTCTGGCGAAAAAACTTCCGTAACCATCAAAGAAAGCAACTTGATTTCACTTTTGGGCAAACATAAATATAAGCCCGAGTTAATCCTCAAAACCGACGAAATAGGCATAATAAACGGTCTTGCTTGGACAAGAGTCGGCGGAGAGATTATGCAAATGGAGGTCGCCGTGCTTGAAGGAACGGGCAAAATCGTTCTTACGGGTAATTTAGGCGACATTATGAAAGAATCGGCTAATGCCGCAGTTACTTTTGTTCGAGCTAATGCCGAAAAGTACGGAATAAATCCCGACTTTTATAAAACAAAGGATATTCATATCCACGCAACCGAGTCCGCCGTTCCGAAAGACGGGCCGAGCGCAGGTGTAACAATCACCACTGCTCTTGTTTCAGCTCTTACGGGAAGAGAAATAAGGCGTGATGTTGCCATGACGGGTGAGGTCACAATAAGAGGCAGAGTTTTGGCAATAGGCGGTCTTAAAGAAAAGGCAATGGCGGCATATACGGGCGGTGTTAAAACCGTTTTCATTCCAAGTGATAATATCCCCGACATTGACGAAATTGACGAGGTTGTTAAAAACAATATAAGCTTTATCCCCGTTTCAAGGGTTGAAGATGTAATAAACGGTGCTTTGGTAGGCGAAAACACCGCTTGCGAAAATCCTGTTTACATAGACCACAGCATAAATAATAATTCCTATGCTAAGAGGATATGCCGATGAATTTTAATAATGCTCAATTTGAGGCGGCATACGGTACTGCCGAACAGTTGCCCGTTTCAGACCTACCCGAATACTGTTTTTCAGGCAGGTCAAATGTCGGAAAATCCTCGCTTATAAATAAAATACTCAACCGTAAAAGCATTGCAAGGGTAAGTTCTACCCCGGGGAAAACAATAACCGTTAATTTTTATAAAGTTGATAATATTCGGCTTGTTGACCTTCCTGGTTACGGCTACGCAAAGGTTGACATAAGCGAAAAAGAGCGCTGGTCGGATTTAATGGAATGCTACTTTAATTCAAACAGAAACATTAAACTTGTTTTCGAGCTTATTGATATGCGTCATAAGCCGACCGATTTTGATGTATCAATGCTTAACTTTATGAAAGAGTATTCTATTCCCTACGCAATAATTCTTACGAAATGCGATAAGCTTAATAAAACCGAGTTTTCAAAACAGCTTGATTTAATTAAAACCGAACTCGGTAATTTATGCGACAATATTCCGATTATTCCGTTTTCCGCCTTAAAAGGTATCGGAACGGAAGATGTTAAAAATCTTATAAATTAAGGATATTAAATGAAAAAGATTACTTCGCTTAGTATGGCTCTGTTTTTTATCTTTCTTATGGGCTGTACCGAAAATGAAACAAAAGCAAATTCAACAAGATTTTTGCTTGATACCGTAGTTACCCTTGACATAGAGTGCGATAAAGCCACTCTTAACGAGGCATTTTCGTTATGCGAAAAGTACGAAAAGCAGTTAAGCAAAACCGTTAAAGAAAGCGATGTTTCAAAACTCAACAATGCAAATATCGGTTTGACAGTTAAAAAAGACACTGCAAAGCTTATTGAACGCTCGCTTTACTACGGTAAGCTTTCGGGCGGAAAATTTGATATCACGATTTGTCCCGTAAGCAATTTATGGGACTTTGAGGGAACTGCGCTTCCCGACAAGAAAGAAATTGCGGAAGCCATTAAAAATGTTGACTATGAAAGCATAGAAATTGACGGCAACACGGTCAATCTAAACGGCAAACAAATTGATTTAGGCGGTATTGCGAAAGGTTTTATTTGTGATAAGCTTTTAGAATTTTTTAAGAGTAAAAATGTTAAAAGCGGAACAATAAATTTAGGCGGTAATGTTTTGGTATTCGGAGAAAAGTTAAAAACTATCGGTATAAAAAAGCCGTTCTCCGACGACGAAATATCCGCAAAGCTGAAAGTTAAAGACAAGTCGGTTGTTACATCGGGCATTTACGAACGGTATATAAATATCGGCACAAAGATTTTTCACCATATATTAGACCCGAAAACGGGCTACGCCGCCGAAACCGATTTATGTTCGGCAACAATAATCGGCAATACCTCGCTTGACTGCGATGCACTTTCGACCGTTTGTATTTTACTCGGAAAAGAAAAAGCCACAAAGCTTATAGAAAACACAAAAAACACCGAAGCCGTATTTATTGACCGCAACAATAAAATTACTTATACCTCCGGACTTAACAAAAAGAACGGAGTTTTGATACTTAAATAAATGTAAATGAGGTAAAATTATGGGTTTACTTAAAGCCGTTTTCGGCAATTACAGTGAAAGAGAACTTAAAAGAATAAAGCCGACACTCGAAAAGGTTTTAGCTCTTGAAGAAGAATATAAATCTCTTTCGGACGAAGAATTAAAAAACAAAACAAATGAATTTAAGGATAGATATAATAGCGGAGAAACGCTTGACAGTTTGCTTCCCGAAGCATTTGCCGCTTGCCGAGAGGCAGGCGACCGAGTCCTTAGTATGCGCCATTTCCCCGTTCAGATTTTAGGCGGTATAGTTTTGCATCAGGGACGAATAAGCGAAATGAAAACCGGTGAAGGTAAAACACTTGTTGCCACTCTTCCCGCATACTTGAATGCGATTTCGGGCAAAGGCGTTCACATAGTTACCGTAAACGATTATCTTGCAAAGCGTGACTCCGAATGGATGGGTAAGCTTTATAGGTTTATGGGACTTTCGGTAGGTCTTATCATTCACGGAATGGACAACGAAGAAAAGAGAGAGGCGTATAATGCCGACATCACCTACTGTACAAACAACGAACTCGGCTTTGACTATCTTCGTGATAATATGGTAATCTACAAAGAAGATAAGGTTCAAAGAGAGCATAATTTTGCAATCGTTGACGAGGTTGACTCGATTTTGATAGACGAAGCAAGAACTCCGCTTATTATTTCGGGTCAGGGCAGTGCGGCTACCGACCTTTACACAAAAGCAAATTCATTTGCTTTAACCCTTAAAATGGTAAAGGTAAAGGAAATGGACGACAAAGCGACCGACGAAGACAGCGATTACGACGGCGACTTTGTTGTTGACGAAAAAGCAAGAACAGCAACCCTTACGCCGAGCGGTGTAGCAAAAGCGGAAAGTTATTTCGGTATTGAAAACCTTAACGATACCTCGAACATTGAAATTTCACACCATATTACGCAGGCAATCCGTGCCCACGGTATAATGAAAAAAGATGTTGACTATGTTGTTAAAGACGGCGAGGTCATCATTGTTGACGAGTTTACAGGCCGTCTTATGTTCGGCAGACGCTACAACGAGGGACTTCATCAGGCAATAGAAGCAAAAGAAGGCGTTAAGGTCGCAAAGGAGTCTAAAACTCTTGCAACCATTACCTTCCAAAACTTCTTCCGTCTTTATAATAAGCTTTCGGGTATGACGGGTACTGCTATGACAGAGGAAGCAGAATTCCAAGAGATATATAAGCTTGATGTTATTGAAATTCCGACCAACAAACCGCTTGCAAGAATTGACGAAAACGATGCGATATACAAAACCGAGCTTGGCAAGTTTAATGCAGTAATCGAAAGAATTATCGAATGCAATAAAAAAGGACAGCCCGTGCTTGTCGGTACGGTTACGATTGAAAAATCCGAGCTTTTATCTAAAATGCTTAAAGCAAAGGGCATAAGCCATAATGTTCTTAATGCAAAGCATCACGAAAAAGAAGCCGAGATTATCGCTCAGGCAGGTAAGCCCTATGCCGTAACAATCGCTACCAATATGGCAGGCCGTGGTACCGATATTATGCTTGGCGGTAATGCCGAGTATTTGGCAAAAGCGGCTCTTCGCCACGACGGACTAAGCGAAGAAATGATACTTGAAGCAACCGGTTTCGGCGAAACCGACGATACGGATATAATAAAAGCCCGTGAAGATTTCAAGAAATACTACGAAGAATTTAAGGCAGAAATTTCTCCCGAAGCCGAAAAGGTTCGACAAGCCGGCGGACTTTGCATAATCGGTACCGAGCGCCACGATTCAAGACGAATTGATAACCAGCTTCGTGGCCGTGCCGGCCGTCAGGGCGACCCCGGTAACACAAAATTCTTTATTTCGCTTGAAGACGACCTTATGCGTCTTTACGGCGGTGAAAGAATTGCAACCCTTATGGACACATTAAAGGTTGACGAAACTCAACCGCTTGAAGCAGGTATGCTTTCAAAGACTATCGAAACGGCTCAAAAGCGCAAAGAGGGTATGAACTTTGCCGCCCGCAAGAGTGTTCTTGAATATGACGATGTTATGAACAAACAGCGTGAGCTTATCTACGACCAAAGAAATAAAGTTCTTTACGGCGAGGATATTAAGGGCACTGTCCTTAAAATGATTGACGATACGATTGAGTCGTACACTAAAATCTATCTTGCTGACGATGATATCCACGATAACTGGGATGTTTCGGGACTTCGTGAATTCTTCGGCGGTTGGATACCCGAAAGCGGCACTATTGCTTTTGATACACCCGAAGACCTTGCAAACACTTCGGCAAACGAGGTTGCAGAAAAGCTTAAAGCTATGGCACATAAAACCTATGAAGAGCGTGAAAACGAGTTTGGCTCGGATATTATGCGCCAAATCGAAAGAGCAATGCTTTTACGAAGCGTTGATACAAACTGGATGGACCATATCGACAATATGGATGATTTAAGACAGGGTATCGGTCTTCGTGCATACGGTCAGCACGACCCGATAGTTGCCTACCGTAACGAAAGCTATGATATGTTCTCGGCTATGACCGACGCCATAAGAGAACAAACCGCAAAGCTTGTTATGACTGTCAGAGTACGAAAAGACGAAGAGGTTAAGCGTGAAAAGGTTGCAAACGAAACGGGAACGGGCGAAAAGCCGATGACCGTAAGAGGTAAAGGCGTTGTAAGTAAAAATGCGCTTTGCCCCTGCGGAAGCGGTAAAAAGTATAAGCGTTGCTGCGGTAAGGATATTGAGGACTAATTAAAAATGCAAAAAATTAAATTCACAAAAATGCAGGGAATCGGCAACGATTATATCTACATTGACTGCTTTAAGGAAAATATAGAAAATCCCGAAAAACTTGCAAAAGAAATGTCGCCACGGCATTTTTCGGTCGGCTCCGACGGTGTTATTCTTATTTGTCCGTCGGAGAAAGCCGATGCAAAAATGCGTATGTTTAACATAGACGGAAGCGAAGGGAAAATGTGCGGTAACGGAATTCGCTGTGTTGCAAAATATGTCTATGATAACGGTATCGCAAAAAAGGATAAAATCACCGTTGAAACATTAAGCGGTATTAAAGAAATCTCGGTTTGTGCCGAAAACGGTGTTGCAAAAACCCTTACCGTCAATATGGGTAAGCCCGAGCTTTGTCCCGAAAAAATCCCCGTGATTTTCAGTATGGACAAAATGATAAACGAGCCATGCCAAATAAACGGTGAAGAATATAAAATAACCGCCGTTTCTATGGGTAACCCCCACGCAGTAATATACTTTAACGAAATTGACAGTTTAGATTTGCAGAATTCAGGGTATTATTTTGAAAACAACCCTATTTTTCCGCAAAAGGTTAATACCGAATTTGTTAAAGTAATTGACGAAAAAACATTAAAAATGCGTGTTTATGAGCGTGGAAGCGGAGAAACCTATGCCTGCGGAACGGGTGCCTGCGCCGTAGTTGTTGCAAGTGTATTAAACGGTCTTTGCAAAAAAGATACCGAAATTACCGTAAAATTACTCGGCGGAGATTTGTTTATTACATATAGCAGCGACGGCTTTGTCTATATGCGTGGACCTGCCAAAACCGTTTATGAGGGCGAATATTATTTATAAATTGGAGAAAAATTATGAAAACTGTTCCTTTTAATAAAGAAGATGTCAGGAATTGGACAAAAAAATATCCTACTCCGTTTTATATTTATGACGAAGAAGGAATTAAAAAATGCGTTGAAGATTTATACAAAGCGTTTTCTTGGAACAAGGGGTTTTGCGAATATTTTGCCGTTAAGGCACTTCCGAACCCTGCAATTTTAAGACTGCTTAAAGATTTAGACTGCGGTGCCGACTGCGCATCCGAGCCCGAAATCATTTTAGCCGAAAAAAGCGGAATAACCGGCAAAAAGATTATGTTCAGCTCTAACGAAACTACCGTAAGAGAATACGAAATCGCAATGAAATCGGGGGCTATAATAAATCTTGACGATATAACTCATATTGAATTTCTTGAAAAAATGGGACCTCTCCCCGATACTATGTGTTGCCGATACAACCCCGGAAGATTTAAGAACACAAACGACATTATGGGGCATCTTTTTGACTCAAAATTCGGTATGACCTATGAGCAAATTAAGCTTGCTTTTAAGACACTTAAAGAAAAAGGTGTTAAGCATTTCGGCATTCACGCTATGCTTGCAAGCTGTTGCCTCGAAGAGGACTACTATCCCCGTCTTGCCGAAGAAATTTTTGAGTTAGTTCTCGAAATGAAACACGATTTTGATATTGAGGTCGAATTTGTTGACCTTTCGGGCGGTATCGGTATTCCCTATAAGCCCGACACTATGCCGGTTGATATTTTTGAAATCGGAGAGGGTGTTAAAAAGGTTTATGAACGAATGATAGAAGATAACGGACTTGAACTTTCGATATATACCGAAATGGGAAGATACATAACAGGTCCTTACGGCTATTTAGTTACAACTGCAATACATTATAAGCATATTTATAAAGAATATATCGGTGTTGATGCAAGCTGTTGCGACCTTATGCGCCCTGCTATGTATGAGGCTTACCACCACATAACCGTTCTCGGCAAAGAAGATGCGCCGTTTGTAGGCAAATTTGATGTTGTCGGCTCACTTTGTGAAAACAACGATAAATTCGCAGTTGACCGCAAATTACCGCAGGTTGATTTAGGCGATTTTTTGGTTATCCACGATGCCGGCGCTCACGGACACGCAATGGGATATAATTATAACGGCAAGCTTCGTTGCGCCGAGTTACTAATGGATAAAAATAAGTCGGTTAAAATGATAAGAAGAGCGCAAACGGCAAAAGATTATTTTGCAACGCTTGATATTGACGAAGCTTTTAAGAACATATAAAAAAATGCGGTCTGCTTTATAGCAGACCGTTTTTTATTACACATGGGCGATTATTATTTCTCCGTTTCCCATAAGTTCAAGACGCATTTTTGCAGGAATAAAAACAAGACTTCCCTTTTTTATCTTAAAGGACGAATCATAATCGGAAACAGTACCCTCGCCCGAAAGCATAATAAGAAGCATAAAACTTTTTTCTTCATATATCCCCGCTTTGCCGTTTAACTCGACCTTATCGGCAGTAAATATATCGGTTGCAAGAATGTTTTTTACAACGCCGAACGGGTAAATCGTTGTATCCTGCTCGGTTTCGTCAGTGCCGTCAAGCAAAGAAAAAACAGTGCTTCCGCCGTTTTTGAATATTTCGGTTACCATTCCGTTTTCGCCAAGTGCCTCTTTGCCGAAAGTCCTTATTGCCGTCGAAACGGTTTGACCGTAAAGCTCACCGTTTAAGGCGGTAAAATCCGTAAAGTTTTCTATAACATATTTTAACATTTTCTTATTATTTTCAAATAGTTCTTTGTTTTCGGATGTTTCTTCCAAAAACATATCAAGCAAAACAGGATACATACTTTTCCCCCTTTATTTTCTTTAATATAACATATTTCTCTTATTTTTTCAATGCTTAGGTATAAAAAATGTCGCTCGTACCAAACGGGCGACATTTTGATTTTTCTTAAAATATTATGCCAAAACAAAATCAGCAACAATTTCAGATGTAACTATATTATATCCGAATTTTGAATTTTCGTTTTTAACAAAAAGCGTAGTGCATTTATAGGTGTCGGTATCGCCGTCGAGCGAGGTTACGGCAATGTCGGTTGTTGCGGTAACAGTTCCGTCCTCATTAAGCTTTGTTTTTATGTTGCTGTGCTTATATTCGGTGAAGCCCAAATCGGCAAACACAGCGCCGTCTTTCTTGCCGTACTCGGCATTGAAATTTGACAAATCAACTATCTCAATACCGTACATATCATTTACAAAATCAACGACATATCCGTTTTCTATAAATCCGTCGGCACCGATGTTTTCTTTAAGCGCATTAAAGGAACACTCGACAATATTATCGGCATAATCGAAATCCAAACCGTAAACATAATTCTTGTTAAGCATACCTAAAAGATTTAATTCTTCTTCGTCAGAAACGGCTAAAATTTCGGTCTCGGCAACAACCTTTGTAGCCGTAGCCGGAGAAAACAAAACGGAGGATAAAATAACGGCAACGCAAAGCACGAAAACGCTTACAATAAATGCCTTTTTCATAAAATATCCTCCTTTTCATCAGCTTATATATAATATTATACACATATAATATTTCATTGATAGCAACAACTTGGTTACAAATAATTTCAGTTTTGTTACCTTTAACTGTGTTTTGCATACAAAATATTTAGATATTTCGTGCAATTTTTACAAAAAACCGCTTTTTGTGACAAATAGATAATATTTTTACATTTGGTGGAAAATATTAGTTGATTTAGACCAACTTTTATGCTATACTTTTATTAAATTAGAGGGTTTAATAAAACCTTCGCCAAGGAGTGAATTCAATGAAAAACTATACTGCCGAAAAAATTAAAAATGTGGCTGTTTTGGGCCACAGTAATTCGGGAAAAACAACACTTGCCGATGCGATTTTGTGCTTTGCAAAGCAAACCGACAGAATCGGCTCGACATCTGAGGGGACTGCCGTTTTAGACTTTGACCCCGAAGAGAAAAAAAGAGGATGTTCCGTACAAACTTCGGTTTATGCGTTCGAATATAACGACACTAAAATAAATCTTTTAGACGCCCCCGGACTTTTCGACTTTGCAGGCGGTGTTACCGAAGCATTAAGCGCCGCCGATTCGGTAATAATTGCCGTTTCGGGTAAATCGGGTATTACGGTAGGCGCAAAGCAGGCATACGAGAAAGCAAAAGCTCTTAACAAGCCGATTACTTTCTTTGTCGGTAAACTCGACTCTTCCCATGCTCATTTTTACAGAGTAATTTCTTCGCTCGTTGCGAACTACGGCTCGGTAATCTGCCCCGTTGTTGTTCCGTATATTGAAGACGAAGCCGTAAAATGCTATGTTGATTTAATTGAAAACAAGGCATATTCCTTTGACGGATTTAATAAAACCGAACTTCGTATGCCGCAAAATAACGAAATTGAGCAAATGCGTGATATGTTGCTTGAAGCCGTTGCTTCGGCTGACGAACAGCTTATGGAAAAGTATTTCGGCGGAGAGGTATTTACGAAGGAAGAAATAATAAGCGGTCTTAAAAAAGGTGTGCTTTCGGGCGATATTTGCCCCGTTTACTGCGGAATTCAGCAGTCGGGCGACGGTGTTTCCTTTGTTGCCGACGGAATTGTTGATATTTTGCCTTCGGCCGATAACTTTAAGCCCGATTATTCGTCCGACAGCAAGCCAAACGAAAACGAAACCGCAATTTACATATTTAAGACGATTGCCGACCCGTTTGTAGGTAAACTCTCGTACTTTAAGGTGATTTCAGGCAAGGCAACCTCCGATATGAAGCTTAAAAACGCCCGTACAGGCGACGAAGAGCGAATTTCAAAGGTTATGTTCTTAAAGGGCGGAAAGCAAGAGGACGCCGCCGAAATATTTGCAGGCGACATAGGTTGTGTTTCAAAGCTTACAAGCGCTAACACGGGTGATACGCTTTCGGTAAGCGGAAACATAAAAATAAATCCGCCGATTTTCCCGAAACCGACTCTTAAAACCGCTATTTCTCCCGCAAACAAAGGTGACGACGAAAAGCTTAATTCAGGTCTTGTCCGTCTTATTGAAGAAGACCCGACAATTTCACTTTTCGCCGACAAGGAAACAAAAGAGCAGGTTATTTCAACGCTCGGCGAACAGCATCTTGATGTAATTGTTTCAAGACTTAAATCAAAATTCGGTACCGAGGTTGTACTTAAACAGCCGAAAATTGCATACCGTGAAACGATAAGAAAATCGGTTAAGGCGCAGGGTAGACATAAAAAGCAGTCGGGCGGACACGGTCAGTTCGGTGATGTTTGGATTGAATTTGAGCCGTGCGACAGCGACGAACTCGTATTTGAAGAAAAGATATTCGGCGGTGCCGTACCGAAAAACTTCTTCCCTGCCGTTGAAAAGGGACTTCGTGAATGTACCGCAAAGGGTGTTCTTGCAGGGTATCCGATGGTTGGTATAAAGGCAACGCTTTATGACGGCTCTTACCACCCCGTTGACTCCTCCGAAATGGCGTTCAAAATGGCGGCCTCGATTGCCTTTAAGGAAGGCATTACGAACGCCAACCCGATTTTAATGGAGCCGATAGGCGCACTTAAAGTTGCGGTAGCCGACGATGTTTTGGGTGATATTATAGGTGATATTAACAAGCGCCGTGGCAGAATTATCGGTATGAATCCTATGGGTAATAAAACGCAGGAAATTTTAGCCGAGGTTCCGTTTGCCGAAATGTCTGACTTTTCGACCTCTATGCGTTCAATTACGGGCGGAAGCGCAGAATTTGATTTGGATTTTGTCCGCTATGAAGATGTACCGTCAAACATAGCTGAAAAAATTATTGCCGAAGCAAAAACGGAATAGCATATAAAAAGCTAAAAGCGTATTCAACAGTTTGTTGAATACGCTTTTTTAATTTAACTTTATCATTCAAAGAGCGGTGTCGAAAAATATCTTTCGGCGGTATCGGGTAAAACGGTAACAACGGTTTTGCCCTTGCCGAGCTTCTTTGCCAGTGCAATGGCTGCAGCAACGTTTGTGCCGGCGGAAATGCCGCACATCAGTCCTTCCTTCCGTGCAAGCTCACGGCTTGTGCAGATGGCTTCTTCATCCGTGATGATGTGTACATGGCTGTAAATTTCTGTATTCAGAATTGCGGGAATCA
>JAZUFQ010000018.1:0-3411 GCA_045640745.1 Acutalibacteraceae bacterium | reverse complement strand
CCCCGATTTTGAACTCGAAATGCTAAATAAAGGTTACTTTGTTGCGAATGTAGAAAATACTACCCGTTGGTGTCTTGAAGAAGATACTGAAAGGCAGTATGCTTTCGCAAGGTTTTTGCACAAAGAATTTGGGCTTAATGAAAAGTGTATGACTGTTGGTATGAGCTGTGGCGGTATGCAGTCGGTATATCTTGGCGCAAAACACCCCGATGTTGTAGCATGTATGTATTTAGATGCACCCGTTCTTAATCTTATAAGTTGTCCTTGCGGTCTTGGCAGCGGGACAACCGAAATGTACGAAGAATTTGTTACGGCAACGGGCAAAACGGTAGAAGACCTGATTAACTACCGCAAACACCCGATTGATTATGTTGACGATTTAATTAAAAACGATATCCCGATTTTTCTTGTCTGCGGCGATTCCGACACGGTAGTTCCGTATAACGAAAACGGAATTGAACTTTATAATAAATACATAAAAAGCGGGAAAACAATCTTTCAAGTTCTTAAAAAAGGTTGCGACCACCATCCCCACGGACTTAAAGATAATACTTCGCTTATAGAATTTGTAGAAAAGTATTATATATAAATTCAGGTTAAGAAATTGGAAAAATATGTTTGGAGAACAACTGTAAAATACGATTGCTTTTATGAATATATATAAAGACATAATGAAATATGGTAGAAACGAGAATGCAAAATTACTTTTGTTTTAATTTATTTTATGGACATATTTATGGAATATCGTGAAAAACAGATGAATTAAAACCCAAAAAATACAGAGACGAATATGTCGAGGGTTTTGAAAGCATTATTGCAAATAGGGAAAAAGACGGCTTAAAACAGAGGAACGAGTTTGCAACTAAAATCTTTGAACAACCCGAAACAATGCGCCGAAAATTCAAAGATATGCTTGGTTGGCCGCTTAATTCAAAAATTGATTTCGAATGTCAGGTAGAAAGTGAACTGTTATTTGAAGGCGATAAGTAGCTTATATTTAATATAAAAGAAAAGGAGTGCTTATTATGAGCGATTTTACTTATGAAAAAGAAAACAATAATTCACCGCTTGAAACTTTTGAGTGGGATAATGTATGGTGGGAGCATACCGAAAACAAGACTGATAAAAGAGTATTGTATATTGGCGATTCAATATCCTGTGGAACACGCCGTATAGCAACTGAGACTTCGGGAAATACGGTGCTTTTTGACGGTTTCGGAACATCAAAGGCACTTGATAATCCGTATTTTAAGGATTCGCTTTCGGTGTTTATGAAGCAGGAACAAAGGATTGATGCCATACTTTTTAATAACGGTCTTCACGGTTGGCATCTTTCAATCGAGGAATACGAACAAAAATACGGCGAAATGCTTGAATTTATAAAAACTATTTCAAATGCTCCGATTTATATTGTTCTTACAACTAACCTTTCAGACGGCGACGAAAGAAATGAAACCGTAATAAAGCGTAACGAAATTGCAAAAAAATATGCCGAGAAATTTGGATTAAAAATTATTGATTTGTATTCCACTTCGGTTAAATACAGTAATCTTCATACCGAAGACGGTGTTCATTTTGTTGATGATGGATATAAAAAATTAGCCGAAAGTATATTAAATGTTCTTAAAGATAACGGTATATAATTATGTATTGTAAATTTGATAAACAAATCGACGACCTCATTAAAAAGATGTCGTTAAAAGAGAAGATTGGTCAGTTAAATCAGATTTGTTCGCCTGTAACAGAAGATGAAATAATTATATGTAAGGAAAAAATCCGTAACGGACAGGTCGGCTCATTGATTCTTGCTGCAAGTGCAACCGCAGGTAATGATGAACAGCATGCTATTTTGACCGACTTATATAATGAACTGCAAAAAGTGGCAATAGAAGAAAGCCCAAACAGAATACCACTTATTTACGGGCGTGATGTAATTCACGGTCATAAGACAGTATATCCGTTGCCGCTTGCAAGTGCATCTTCTTTTAATCCTGATTTAATAGAAAAATGTTACCGAAATATTGCAAAAGAAGCGAGTGCCGATAGTGTGCATTGGACCTTTTCGCCTATGCTTGATTTATGTCGGGATCCGAGATGGGGAAGAATAGTTGAGGGTCCGGGTGAAGACCCTTATATCGGTACTATATTTGCAAGAGCAACAATAAAGGGATTTCAAGGGAATGATGTATCTGCCGAAGATTCTTTAATGGCGTGTGCAAAACATTTTATCGGCTATGGTGCAAGCGAGGGCGGACGAGATTATTATCGAACTGAAATATCCGACTATTCTTTATATAACTATTATCTTCCTGCGTTTAAGTCTGCAATAGATTCCGGCGTCGGGACGATTATGACTTCATTCAATGATATAAACGGTCAGCCGATTACTTCAAGCGGCAAATATCTAAAAGAAGTATTACGGGATTTATTAGGTTTTGAAGGATTTACTGTTTCTGATTGGGAATCAGTTTTACAACTAAGAAAACAAGGTGTTGCTGAAGATAAAAAAATGTGTGCCGAGTTAGCAATTAAAGCAGGATTAGATATGGATATGGTTTCCGACTGTTATATTGATTATCTTGAAGATTTGGTCGAAAACGGTATTATCTCCGAAGAATTGATAAATCTTGCCGTAAAGCGAATTTTAAGGGTTAAATTTGCAAAAGGGCTATTTGACCATCCGTATTGCAAAAAGCGCTGTGTCGATAGAACTAAGCATTTAGCCGATGCAAAAGAATTAGCGGTTGAATCAATTATTCTTTTGAAAAACAACGGGATTTTACCACTTAATAAAAATAGCAAAGTGGCACTAATCGGACCGTTTGTTAATGAAAAACGCAGTCATTTAGGCACTTGGTCATTAGACTTTGAAATTAACGATGTTAAAAGCTTATTAGATTCAGTGCAAGAAAAAATCGGTGCTTCAAATGTGGTCGTAGGCGATGAAAATGAAAATTTAGTCAGTATAGCAAACCAATCCGATGTTGTAGTTTTGGCGTTGGGTGAGGATTGGTTAATGACAGGCGAGAGCCGTTCTAAATCTGATATCACTCTTCCTGCCGAACAAATAGAATTGATAAAAAAAATCAAAGCAACCGGTAAAAAAACAGTCGGTGTATTCTTTTGCGGTAGGCAAATTGCATTACAGGATATCGCAGACGATTTTGATGCTATACTTTATGCTTGGCACAGTGGCTCAAAAGCTACGGAAGCGGTATGTGATATTGTTTTCGGCGATGCTGTACCAAGTGGGAAAACCCCGGTTACTTTTCCGAGAACTACGGGACAAATTCCATTATATTACAACACCACTTCAAGCGGACGAGCAGTAAATGGATATTATGGTGAAAATATTTTGCCGTCATATATTGATTGCCCGCCAACACCTTATTATCCCTTTGGATACGGTCT
>JAZUFQ010000017.1:0-95552 GCA_045640745.1 Acutalibacteraceae bacterium | reverse complement strand
AGCCGCAAAAGCAGGTGCTAAACTTGTAGCACCCTATGTAAACCGCCTCCAAATGATAAACGGAAACGGCATAGGTGCTGTTGCTGATATGGTAGAGATACTCGACCATTATAACCTTGACTGTAAGGTTTTAGCCGCATCTTTTAAGAATGTTCAGCAACTTTCCGATGTTGCTCTTGCAGGTTGTCATTATGCAACCGTTTCTCTTGATGTTCTTTCTGCATCTGCGAAACACCCGATGACCGATCTTGCTGTTGACGGTTTTGATAAAGATTGGAAAAGCGTTTATGGGGATAAAAGGGTTATAGATTTGATTAAATAAATTTATTTGTCTATAACGGACTGATTATATAAAGTTTTACCCAAAATCCTAATTATATTTTTCAAATATGAGTTTTATTTGTATTACTACAAATAGATAGTGTATAGAACTGCATTTTTTGCCTAAAAAACGAGAAAGATAAACTATTGAAAGTGTGGTAATATGGACTAATCAACTTTGCATTTTTGTGCTCAAAATTTGCATCGCATTAAACAAAGAAAAGGGAAGTAGGAAGATAAAAATCTTGAAAGGATTTTCTTTTTCCAACACTGCAAATAAATCAAAATTTTCCCGTATGGGTCTTGTATGGGTCAAAAACGGGAAAATCATATTGAAAATAAATGAGAAGAACCGCTTAAACATCATTGCTTAAGCGGTTCTTCTTATCATAAGTGATGGGACTTGCTCGGTGGCAACGCCACCGACACGCCCACGGGCTTGCCGAACATTCCCCGAAGGTTCGGCATTTTGCTGACGCAAAACCGCCCTTTTCAAGTCCCTTCTACTTTTCAAAGCGAAAAATTAAGGAGCAGTATCTTACGATACCACTCCTTAATTTTTTGGTCCGAGTGACGGGACTTGAACCCACGGCCTCTTGACCCCCAGTCAAGCGCGCTACCAACTGCGCCACACCCGGAAATTGAATTTTGATTAGCGGAATATGTAAAGATAAGGTCATATTCTTATGAACACGACCTTATCAATTTTTATTTTTTAATCGGCAAAGCCCGAATTTACGAGTTCAACAAGGCCTTCAAGGGCTTCCTTTTCGTCGCTTCCGTCAACGATAATCTTGATGGTTGTTCCGCCTACGATACCGAGGGAGAGAACACCCAAAAGACTTTTTGCGTTGACCTTGCGTTCATCTTTTTCTACCCAAATAGAAGACTTAAATTCATTTGCTTTTTGGATAAAGAATGTTGCCGGACGAGCATGTAATCCTACTTGATTTTGTATTGTTACATCTTTAACACACATAATAATTCTCCTTGTCAAATATGCCGTTTTTCAACATAGATTATTATACCACATTAAATGAAATCGTCAATAATTTGTGAAAAAGTTCTAATAATTATCCAACAATACCCCTTTTGAAGTGGTCGGATTTGGTCAAAATAACGATAGTTTCAATCTAAATCATTTAGTAATTTCAAATCATTTTTGTCAAGTTCAAGTTTCTCGAACATTTCGGGGCGTCTGCTTTTTGTGATGAGCAGAGATTGTTTTCTTTTCCACTTTGCAATTTCGGCGTGGTTTCCCGAAAGCAGAACATCGGGCACATTTTTTTCGTGCCAGGTAGCAGGTCTTGTGTACTGCGGATGTTCGAGAAGCCCCGAAAAATGGCTTTCCTCTTCAAAACAAACATTGTCGGACAAAACACCAGGTAACATTCGGCAAACGGCGTCGGCAACCGTAAGAGCCGGAAGCTCGCCGCCGGTTAAAACATAGTCGCCGAGCGAAATTTCTTCATCTACGATTTCTTCAATAACCCGCTCGTCAATGCCCTCATAGTGTCCGCAAAGCAGAACAATCCGAGGAAGTTTTGAAAGCTCGACAACCCTTTTTTGAGTTAAGGTTTTGCCCTTTGGCGACATATAAATTAAATGCGGTTTTTCTTCTTCGCCGTCTATATAAAGACTATTATAGCAGTTATAAATCGGGTCGGCTGCCATAATCATTCCCATACCGCCGCCATACGGCATATCGTCTACCTTATTGTGTTTATTCCCCGAAAAATCACGAATATCCGTGCAGTGAATTTCGACCTTTCCGGATTTTCTTGCTCTTCCGATAATACTTTCGGAAAGCACACTCTCACACATTTCGGGGAAAAGGGTCATTATATCAATTCTCATCAAAAATGCCCTCCATAGGGTCTATTACGACCCGTCCGTTATCAATATCAACCGAAACAACGACACTTTCTATCGCAGGGACAAGGTACTCTTTTTCGTCCTTTTTTATATGCCACACATCGTTTGCACCCGTTTTTGATACATCTCTAATAACACCTAAAAATGCACCGTTTTTATCAAAAACATCAGAAGAAATAAGTTCGTCAATAAAATATCTTCCGTCGGGTATTTTAAGGTCATCTCTTTTAACAAGAATAACCTTATTTCTTAATTTTTCGGCATCTTCTATTGAGTTTACACCCTTAAAGGAAACAATGGTAATGTTTCCGTGCGGTTTGGCGGAAACAATATTAAGTGGAGTGTTATCGGCAAGATAAACCGTTTTTATGTTACATAAAAAGCTTGAATCGTCCGACCAAGGATTGATACGAATATCGCCTTTAATACCATGAGTTCCGACAATTTTTCCTGCTTCTAAAAATTCTTTTCGCATATTGTTTCCTCCCTTATATATGTTAATACCCCCTTGTTTTCGGGGGTAAAAAAACCGTTTAGGGCCACCCGAAAAAGGTGGCCTGAAAATTAGTCGATTTCAACCATTACCTTCTGAGTGTTGCGGGCAGCAGCACGCATAACAGTACGGATAGCCTTAGCAATGCGGCCTTCCTTACCGATAACACGGCCCATATCTTCCTCAGCAACATTAAGATGATAAACAACGACGCCTTCTTCGTTCGGCTCGTCAACGGTTACATTAACTGCGTCCGGATTTTCAACTAAACCGGAAGCCATAGCAACTAATAATTCTTTCATTAAAAAACAACTCCTAATTATTCAATAATTCCATTCTTTTTAAGTAAAGCTTTTACAGTATCGGTAGGTTGAGCACCGTTCTTAATCCACTGCTTTGCCTTATCGCCGTCGATATTAACAACAGCGGGGTCTTTTGTCGGGTCGAATGTACCGATTTCTTCGATAAAACGGCCGTTTCTCGGATATCTTGAATCAGCGACAACTACACGGTAGTAAGGAGCTTTCTTAGCACCGAGTCTGCGAAGTCTGATTTTTACTGCCATAACCTAAAACACCTCCATAACAAAATTTTTTATTTATTAAGGAAAATCCTTTATAAACCGAAATTATTTGGGTTAAATCCGCCCATACCACGCATCATTTTGCGTTTTCCTGCTTTTCCGTTCATTTGCTTGAACATTTTTTTCATTTGCTCGTACTGTTTAAGAAGTTTGTTTACCTCTTCAACACCTTGACCGCACCCGGCAGCAATTCTGCGCTTTCTTGATGCATTTATTATATCGGGTTTTTCACGCTCTTTTTTTGTCATTGATTTAATAATGGCTTCAACCCGTAACATCTGCCTATCGTCTATATCGACATCTCTTAACTGTTTATCCATTCCGGGAATCATTGACAAAATACTTTTAAGACTGCCCATTTTTTTGATTTGCTGGAATTGGTCAAGCAAATCGTTCATATCAAATTTATTTTCCTGTAATTTTTTAGCGGTTTCTTCGGCTTTTTTCTCGTCAAGCTCATTTTCAACCCGTTCGATAAGGGAGAGCATATCGCCCATACCGAGAATTCTTGTAGCCATACGGTCGGGGTGGAATTCTTCGAGTTGGTCAAGCTTTTCGCCGACACCTGCAAACATAATCGGTTTGCCCGTAACTGCTCTTACCGAAAGTGCGGCACCGCCACGGGTATCGCCGTCAAGCTTTGTTAAAATAACACCGTCGATTTCAAGAATTTCGTTAAATGCCTTTGCAATATTAACGGCATCCTGACCTACCATAGAGTCAACAACAAGCAAAATATTATCAATAGTTACGGCTTTTGTAATACGGATAAGTTCATCCATAAGCTCGGTATCGACATGAAGCCGTCCGGCAGTATCGAGAATAACAAAATCGTGTCCGTAATCTCTTGCATAAGAAATAGCTTCAACAATGGTTTTTTCGGGTTTTTGAGTTCCTTTTTCAAAAACGGGAACACCGACCTGATTTCCTACGACCTTTAACTGTTCTATTGCGGCAGGGCGGTAAATATCACCCGCAACAAGCATAGGTCTATGTCCTTTTGCTTTTAGGAATTTTGCAAGTTTTGCACAGTGTGTAGTTTTACCCGAGCCCTGCAATCCGCACATCATTATAACGGTAGGAATTTTAGATGAGGTTTTAAGCCGTGCCTGTTCGCTGCCCATTAAAGCGGTTAGTTCTTCACGGACGATTTTTATAACAGTCTGCGCCGCAGTAAGACTTTCCATAACATTTTCGCCGATACATTTTTCGGTAACGCTGTTTGTAAAGTCCTTTGCAACCTTGTAGTTTACATCGGCTTCGAGCAGGGCAAGACGAACTTCACGCATTGCTTCCTTAACATCGGCTTCGCTTAACTTACCGTGATTGCGGAGTTTTTTGAAAACGCCCGCAAGCTTATCCGATAAATTATCAAATGCCATAGAAAATCACCGCCTTTATATACGAAATAAATTAAATATTATCTATAATATCAAGAATATCTTTTATGGCGTTTTTGTCGCCGTTTCTTGCTTGTTGACTTAAATCTTTTAGTGATAAAAAGGTTTTAAGATAACCGCATTTTTCTTCGACACTTTTAAGTTTTTTTGATGTCCGTTTTATTAAGTCGAGTACGGCTTGACGGGTAATGCCCTCATTTTCGCTTATCTCGGCAAGCGATAAATCCTCATCATAATAAGCCGAAATAATGCGCCGTTGCTTATCGCTTAAAAATTCACCGTAAACATCGTTAAGTGCGCCGACTAATAAATCTTTTTCGGTCATAAAAACATTCCTTTGTAAAGTTTTTTTCTTTACACCTATGGCAGTATATCACAAAAAAGTATCACTGTCAAGTTTTTTTCTTTACAGGAATTTTTTTATTTTATGCATAAATACTTGCATTTTTAAGTAAATGTGTTATAATACAGTTTGTAAATTTAATAATGTGCTATGTGATGTTTGCAGGAAATGTGAGTTTTTCACAGCCGAAGGAGTAACACTCTCAGGCGTTCTTATGAATAAAGACTGCAAATTGATGGGACTTTGGAGAATCCGAGTGAAACATATCGGTGCCGAAGGGGCAAAACGGAAATCCGTTAATCTCTCAGGCAAAAGGACAAAGCTTATTATCTTTTTTCAGATTATTTTTGTTGCTTTGGTGCCATCAGTTTTATGTGGCACCTTTAATTTTTTTAGGAGGATAAAAATGGTAGCATTTTTAGAAGGACTAACAAAGGTAAATGATACTATCAATACATTTGTTTGGGTAAAGATAGGACTTATTATCCTTATCGGAACCGGAATTTTAATGACGGTAGTAACAAAGTTTTTCCAAGTTTCACATCTTAAACATTGGTGGAAAAACACAATCGGAAGTATGTTTGATAAGAAGGTTATCGGGCATACAAAGGATAAAAGCTCAATTTCACCGTTTCAGGCGCTTTGTACTGCTCTTGCCGCAACGGTAGGAACGGGTAATATTGCCGGTGTTGCCGCCGCAATTTGTATAGGCGGTGCAGGTGCGGTATTTTGGATGTGGATTGCCGCATTTTTCGGTATGATGACAAACTATTCCGAAAATGTTTTGGGTATTTATTTCAGGAGAAAGAATAAGCACGGCGAATGGTCGGGCGGAGCCATGTACTATTTAAGCGACGGTCTCGGCGGATACGAGTATGAAGACAAAAATTCAAAGTTCGGATTTAAGAAGTTCGGTAAAGTTCTTGCTGTTTTGTTTTCGCTTTTTGCTATACTTGCATCATTCGGCATCGGCTCAATGGGTCAGGTAAATAAGATAGTATTAAATGTCAGCGCCGCTTTTGATATTAAGGCACTTTCAAGTATAAAAATCGCCGCCTTAAACGGAGTTTCGTTATACAGCATTATAATCGGTGTTGTTATTATGGCTCTTACCGCCTTGATAGTTTTAGGCGGATTAAAGCGTATTGCTTCCTTTGCCGAAAAGGTTGTACCCTTTATGGTTGTGGCTTTTGTAATCGGTTCGCTTTTAATTATCGGTATAAACTATGCTAATATTCTTCCTGCATTTAAGGCAATATTCGTAACGGCGTTTAAGCCGGTTGCCGCTTTGGGTGCCGGAATAGGTTACCTTGTAAGTACCGTAATTACACAGGGATTTAAGCGTGGTGTTTTCTCAAACGAAGCAGGTCTCGGCTCGTCTGTTATGGTACATTCAAATTCAAGTGTAAAAGAGCCGGTTGTTCAGGGTATGTGGGGAATATTCGAGGTGTTTGCCGACACGATGGTAGTTTGCACTATGACTGCGTTGGTTGTATTAACATCAGGACTTTACAATCTCCAAACGGGCAAGCTCGCTGAGGGGCTTGAAGATTCAACCCTTGTTGCCTCGGCATTTAACAGCGTGTTTAGTTTTGGTAATATAGGTCAAAAATTTATTGCTGTTGCAATGTTCCTCTTTGCATTTACGACCGTACTCGGTTGGTCGCATTACGGCTCAAAGGCGTGGGAATATCTTTTCGGTGAAAAGAGTGTTGTTGTATTTAAGATAATACATATCTGCACAATCTTTTTCGGTGCCGTTCTTTCCTCGTCGCTTGCTTGGGACATCTCGGATACCTTTAACGGACTTATGATGATACCGAACCTTATCGGTGTTATAATGCTTTGTCCGCTTGTTGCGAAAATTACGGCGAACTATATAAAGAGAAAAATTCGCAAAGAAAATGTTAAACCGATACTTTCATACGACGAAAAAATACAAAGTCAAGCGGAAGAAGAAATCGCCACAGAATAAAAACGAACACGGAGCAGGGTAAATTCCCACTCCGTGTTTTTTTATGTTTAGTTTTTAGTAGCAAACGAAAAATCAATGTAACCGTTTTCGCTTTCAAGATATAAGTTTTTTATGTTTTCGCAGTAACATATATTTGTGTTTTCAAAGCAAACGGGGAAAACGGTTTTGTCCTGCATAATAATTGTTTGAGCCGTAGTAGCATCAAGCGAAGTATCAACATTAAAGCTTTCGAGATACTCTCTAAGCGACGATGATTTTGCTTTTATCGGGAATAAAGAAAATTGAAGAGCATGGTCTTTAAGTTCTTTTGAAAGCTCTTCGGGGTGCTTGGCAGGTGTAATGTTTATATACGCCGAAAGGTTTTGTTGCCAATGTCCGAGTATGGCTTTAAGAGCATCTACCGTAACAACATTATCATAATAATATAAAACGGTTTCGGGGAAATGCTTATCCTCCATACCCTTAATAATGTTTGAAAATACCGCTTTTGAATTTTCAATATTATAATCGGTAAAGCCCGCTCTGTCGGCAGTATTTCCAATGTTAAGCATTTCGGGGTAGATAGAATTTGACGGCACAAGTCCGTATTTTAGTTTATCCTTGTAAGTATCGGAATTTACAGCGGACAAAAACGCCGACCTTACCGTAGCGCTGTAACTTTTGCCTATGGTCATAAACCAACAAATATTTTGGAATGATTTATGATTTACACCTGTTTGCGTAACCGAATCAAAATCCTCGCTTTTTACAATAGCACAGTCAACCGACTCTTTTTGGAAAAGCTTTGAGATTTTCTCGTCCTCGTTTGAAGAAATGAAAACACCGCCGTTTTTTGCCGTAAAATCACCCTTGTAGTTTTCGTTTTTGCGAAGTCTTATTCCGAATTCGTCGGGATTCCATTTTTTTAGGGAATATGAGCCGTTAGAGAGTATGCATTCGGCACTTCTTCCGTATTTTCCCGTACATTTACTTAAAAATTCTTCGTTGCAGGGCATTGAAACGGATGTAGTAAGCGCCCATTCGAACTCCGAATCTTCTTTTTCCAAAACGATTTCGAGAGAATAATCGCTTAAAGCGGTTACGCCAAGTGTGTCAACCGAAGCTCTGCCTGCGATAATATCGGAGGCATTTTTAATGCTTTTAAGCCGATTTGCAAAAGGTGATTTTACATTCGGGTCAACCGCACGCTTAAAGCCGAAAACAAAATCGTTTGCGGTGATTTTATCGCCGTTAGACCAAATTAAATTGTCTTTTAAGTAAAAAGTGTATTTGAGTCCGTCTTTTTTGCAGGTGTCTGAGGCGCCGTTAACGATATTGCCGTTTTCGTCTTTCCTTAGTAAGCCCTCGTAGATGTTTCGGCAAATCATCAGTTCTTCGTCGGTTTCGGCAAGCTGAGGATCGAGAGTAGAGGGCTTGTTCGGAATATTTATATAAATAATTTCGTCAGCGTTACTTCCGCAACCCGTTAAAAGCGATAGTGTTGTAAATAAGCAAAGAAGAACGGATATTATTTTTTTAAGTTTCACAAAGTATCCCCTTGAAATTTTTTATCCCTGCATAAAAACATACATTGTGCGGTAGCACATAAAAATATCAAATTTTGAGGTTGTTTCAAACGGTGCGTGCATCGAGAGAACGGGAACACCTAAATCAACAACATCGACGCCCTTGTTTGCAATATATACGGCAACCGTTCCGCCACCGCCTATATCGACCTTACCAAGCTCGCCCGACTGCCAAACAATGTTATTCTTATCAAGTAGATTTCTTATTTCGGCAACATATTCAGCCGAGGCGTCGGAGGTGCCGGATTTTCCACGGGCGCCCGTGTATTTTGTTACGACAACGCCGTAATTTAACATACTTGCGTTTCGTCTTTCAAACACATCTTGGAATGTCGGGTCCATTCCTGCATTAACATCGGCAGAAAGACAACGGGAATTCCTAAGTGTTACGGTAGTATCGCCGCCCTCGGTTTTTGTAAGGTCGCCGATAATATGAACTAAAAAGTCCGATTCAAGTCCCGTATTTCCGCAAGAGCCGATTTCTTCCTTGTCAGTAAGAATGGCAAGGGCGGTTTTTTCGGGATTTTTTACATTCATAATTGCCGTTAAGGCAGGGTAAGCGCATACTCGGTCATCTTGACCGTAGGCGCCTATCATAGAACGGTCAAAGCCTATGTCGCACGCCTTAAATGCGGGCACCATTTCAAGTTCTGCCGAAAGAAAATCGTCTTCGGTTATTCCGTACTTTTCGTTGAAAATTTTAAGAAGATTAAGTTTTACAAGTTCGCTTCCCTCGTCATCCTTAAAGGGACGGCTTCCGATTAAAACATTAAGTTCTTCACCTTTAATTCCTTCTGAAAGACTGCGCTTTGACTGTTCTGCGGCAAGATGCGGTAAAAGGTCGTTTACAACAAATTTCGGGTCGCTTTCGTCCTCACCGACACAGACATTTATAACTCTTCCGTCTTTAAGCGCAAAAACACCGTGCAAGGCAAGAGGGGTTGTTGGCCACTGATATTTTCTTATTCCGCCGTAATAATGGGTTTTGAAAAGTCCAAATTCAAGCTCCTCGTAGAGAGGATTTGGTTTTAAGTCAAGACGGGGAGAGTCAATGTGAGCGGCGGTAATGTTAATTCCGTTTTCGATTGGCTCTTTACCGATAACGGCAAAAGCAACCGTCTTTCCACGGTTGTTAAAGTAAACCTTGTCTCCTGCGCTGTATTTTTTATTGCGTTCAAAGGGAACAAAGCCGTTCTTTTCGGCTAAACAAACAGCAGTTTTTACGGCTTCACGCTCGGTTTTTGCCGAATTTAAGAAATTCTTATATCCTGCGCAGTATTTTTCCGCCTCGTCGATAACCGACTCTTCGGCTCTTAAAAGTCCGTTTTTCTTTTGGCTGAATAATGTTTCTTTTAATTCTTTTGAATTCATAACTATTCCTCCGAATATTCTTTGAAAATTTTTGATATTTTGTTAATGTATTGCTTAATGTTTTTGTTGTTATATAAAACATAATCGGCTTTTTTAATATAATAATCGTCCGATTTGCCTGCATTTATTCTTAAAAGCGCATCTTCTTTTGAAATTTTATCTCTTTCTATTATTCGTTTTAACCGGTCTTCTTTTTCGGCGAGAACGGCAACCGTTACATCGCAAATTTTGTTAAGTCCGCTTTCAAAAAGTGTCGGCGCATCAAGTAAAACGGTTTCGTCTTTTAGCTTCGACATTATTATTTTTGAAATGTGGGGGAGAAGTGTCTTGTTAAGAAGCTTTGTGTTTTCCTTTGAAGAAAACGCCCGTCTTGCAAGTTCTCTTCGGTTTAGCGAGCCGTCCTTTTTAAGAATGCCCGAAGAAAAAACTTTTACTAAATCGTTTAGTCCGTCCGAGCCCTTTTTTACGGCAGTTCTTGCTACCTTATCGCAGTCGATAACCTTAATGTTAAAATTTTTGGCGATAAGTGCGGCACTGCTTTTTCCGGAGCCCGTAGGACCCGTAAGTCCGATAATTTTTCTCATAGCTTTATCACCTTGAATGCGGCGGCACGGATAAGCCGGTTGTAAACGGCAAGTCCTACTCCGCTTTTTGACGGTGCGTGGATATATACCGCTTTAACATTTTGTTCGTCAACCGTTCTTAAAGCACCGAAAACATTTTTTGCAAGTGTTTTTTCGTCTGTTTTTGTGCCGTAGGTCATAGATTTTATTTTTATTAAATCTCTGTCCTCTAAAAAGCATAAAGCCAAACAGTTTTCTTTTTCATTTACAAATTTTGCAAAATCTTCGCTTGTAGCCTCTACCAAAAATGCCTCGGTTTTAGGGGCGTAATGCTTGTATTTCATACCGGGAGATGCTACCCTTGTATTCTTTTCGGGCTCTGATAAAATAGCTTTATCTACCTCTATATCGGGCAAAATTTCTTTAAGCTCTTCAAGTGTAACAGCACCCGGCCTTAAAAGGCGGGGATGCTTGCCAAACATGGCAACAACTGTTGATTCAACACCGACGGTACAGTCGTTTCCCATAACAATAGCGTCGATTTTTCCGTCTAAATCTTTAATGCAGTGCTTAAATGTTGTCGGACTCGGCGCACCCGAAATATTTGCCGACGGTGCGGCAAGGGGAAGCCCCGCCTCGTCAATAATATCCCTTATTGATTTTTCGCTCGGCATTCTGACTGCGACGGTGTTAAGCCCTGCGCTGACACTATTTGCTATTTTATCGGTCTTGTTAAGCACTATTGTTAAAGGCCCCGGCCAAAATTTTTCGGCGCACTCTATTGCTTTTTGCGGTATATCCTTTGCAATTTCATAAAGCATATCCATTTTGCTTATATGAACTATAAGCGGATTGTCCTGCGGTCTGCCTTTTGCATTAAATACCTTTAATATGGCATTGTCCGAGTAAGCTGAGGCGGCAAGACCGTAAACCGTTTCGGTAGGAACGGCGACAATGCCGTCATTTTTAAGTATTTCCGCCGCTTTTTTAATATTTTGTTTGTAATCACCCGATAAAATGTCAAGTTTTTCGGTAATCATACATTTTCAAGTCCTTAATTATTTTGTTCTTTCAAGCTTTCGGTTCGGTAGAAAGTAATAAGACCGTCAATTATCTCATCAATATCACCGTTCATAATCGCTTCAAGCTTATAAAGTGTAAGACCTATTCGGTGGTCGGTCATTCGTCCTTGCGGGAAATTGTAAGTTCTTATTCTTTCACTGCGGTCTCCCGAGCCGACCTGCGAGCGCCTGTCGGAAGCAATAGAATCGTCATGCTCCTTTTTTGCGGCATCGTAAAGCCGTGTTTTTAGAACACGCAGTGCTTTGTCCTTGTTTTTATATTGGCTTCGCTCGTCTTGGCACTCAACAACCGTACCCGTCGGAATATGGGTAACACGGATAGCGGACGATGTTTTGTTAATGTGCTGACCTCCTGCACCCGATGAACGGAAAGTATCAATTTTAAGGTCGGCGGGGTTTATATCAATTTGAACATCGTCGGCTTCGGGCATAACAACAACCGAAACAGCCGAGGTGTGAATACGCCCTTGGGTTTCGGTATCGGGAACACGCTGAACACGGTGTACTCCGCTTTCGTACTTAAAACGGGAATATGCGCCGTTCCCCTCAACCATAAAGCAAATTTCTTTATATCCGCCAAGCTCGGTTTCGTTTACATTAGTTATATCAATATTAAAATTATGGGTTTGGGCGTACATAGAGTACATTCTGAAAAGCGAAGCGGCAAAAAGTGCCGATTCTTCTCCGCCCGTACCTGCACGGATTTCGACTATTACATTTTTGGAGTCATTAGGGTCTTTCGGCAAAAGAAGAATTTTAAGCTCTTCGCTTGTTGTTTCTTTTCTTTCCTTTGCGTCCTTTAACTCTTCTTCGGCAAGCTCCTTAAAGTCCTTATCAAGTCCGCCCTCGTTTAATAGTTCGAGCGCCTCTTTTTCGTCGGAAATCGCCTTTTTATATTCTCTGAATTTCTCGACTATCGGAGATAATTCGCTATGCTCCTTCATAAGCTTTGTAAAATATTCGGTGTTGCTTACGACCTCGGGCCTTGTAAGCTCAACTCCGATTTGTTCAAAACGGCTTTCGACCGCCGAGAGCTTGTCTATCATAAAATTACTCCGTCTCTTTCAATTTTTTTAACGGATTTTTCTACTTTTTTGCGTGGGAGCATAATCTCGTGTTTGCAGTTATCACAGGAAATACGAAAGTCCATACCGATACGCAAAACGGTAAAGCAGTTGCATCCGCATGGGTGCGCTTTTTTAACATAAATTTTATCTCCGACACGAATATCCGTAGAAATCACCCCGAATAACAATAATATACTAATTTACAGTATATTATAAATTCATCTCAAAATCAATAACTTCTTGAATATTTACTTGGCTGATGTTATTATTAGAGTAATAAGTTTTGTTTTTTTTAGGAGGCACATAGATGTCGGCTGTAAAAATACTACACTGTGCTGATTTGCATATCGGTGCAAGCGTTTCGTTTTTAGGCGAAAAATCTTCGTCAAGACAAATGGAAACATTATTAACATTTGAAAGAATTTGCGATACGGCTTCAAAAGAAAATGTAAAGATAGTGCTTATTTCGGGAGATTTATTCGACTCAAATAAAATACCCGAAAGCTTTTTTGAGCGTGTTATATCGAAAATGGCGGAAAAGAGCGACATTTATTTTGTCATAAGTCTCGGTAATCACGACCCGCTTAATTTCAGTTCACCGTTTTGGAATGCAAAAATGCCCGAAAATATCAAGCTTTTTTCGGATAAGGACGGCGTTTTTCCGATAGGTGATAATGTCGATGTTTACGGCAGGTCTTTCTGCGAGGTTTTGGAAAAGGGAGAGGATAAATTTTCGTTAAATCCCGATCCCGAAAAGATAAATATTATGTGTATTCACGGCGAGTACGGTTTGGGCGGTATGCAAAACCCGATAACCGATGATTTTATTATAAACAGCGGAATGGATTATATTGCGCTCGGTCATGTTCACCAAAAGTCAACACCTAAAAAAATCGGAAACACATATATCGCATATTCGGGCTGTCCCGAAGGGCTCGGCTTTGACGAACTCGGCGAAAAGGGTGTCTACATCGGGGAAATTGATAAAAACTACTGCAATATAAGCTTTGTAAAAACGGCAAAAAGAATGCATATCGAAGAAAAAATTGATGTAACATCTTGTGAAAATTCTCCCGAAATTTACGAAAAAATAATTGAAACACTTATAGGAAAATACGGCGAAAGCTATACGGAAAATCTTTATAAAATCATTCTTTGCGGTGAAATAAAAGAAGACACCGAAATAAATCTTACCGAAATAAAGGAAAGGTTAAAAGAAAAAGTTTATTTTGTTAAAATCAAGGATAAAACGGGTATAAAATTTAATCTCGATGCTCTTAAAAATGAGGTTTCATTAAAGGGGATTTTCGTTTCAAATATGCTTAAAAAGGCAGAGGAAAATCCCGAAATTAAAGAAGAAATCGAAGAGGCATTAAAAATCGGATTAAAGGCGTTTTCGGGTGAGGTGGAAATCTATGAGGATTAGTAAAATTTACATAAGCGCATTTGGCAAACTTAAAGATTTCACCTTGGAATTTGATAAGGGACTTAATGTTATTTTCGGCGAAAACGAGGACGGAAAAACCACCGTAATGTCCTTTATAAGAGCGATGTTTTACGGAACGGGAAAGAAAACACAAGCGCTCGAAACAAGTTTAAGGCAAAAGTACACCCCTATGGACGGGAGCAGTATGGGAGGCAGAATTTATTACGAATTTTCGGGTAAAAACTACTGCCTTGAAAGAATTTTTAATAAATCGGACGCAACTGACAAAATAACCCTTATGAATATGGATACGGGTGAAACACACGCCGAAACTAATGAAATAGGTACAAGAATTTTCGGTATGGGTGCCGAAGCGTTCATAAGAAGTATGTTTATCGGTGCCGATAACGATAATGTTTTTGACAGCGTTGGCGGGGGCGAGCTTAATGCACGGCTTTCTTCGGTTGCGCTTACGGGCGACGAAAATACATCTTACCAAAAAATCGAAAAAAGGATAACCGATGCCAAAGAAAATGTGCTTTCAAAATCGGGAAAAGCAGGAACTCTTGCAAAATTAAGAGAGGAAAAAGCGAATATTGATGCCCGTTTGCAAAAAGCCGAAGAGGACGCAAATAAAAAGCTTTTAATAGGCGAAAAAATCAAAGAAATTTATAAAAACGGCGAAGAATTATCCAAAAAGTACAAGGCAATTAAACGGCTTTTGCAGAAAAAAGACGATATTAAAAACACCGAAAAATTAAAAGAATATCTCGCTCTTAAAGACGAGCTTGATAAAATAAACGAAGAACTTAAAATGCAAAACGGCGATATAATCGACTCGGCATTTGTTTCAAAAATCAAGTTTTGCAAAGCGAAAATCGACCCGCAAAAAGCAGTTTGCCAAACACTTGAAGCCGATATAGAAAGATTAAAAAAAGCAGATGAACTTTCCGAAAATGTTTCTGCCGAGGACGCCCAAAAGAAGATTGACGAAATAAAGACAGATTTAGCAAAAACCGAAACACAAAAAGCGGAAATCGAAAAGGAAATTTCCATAAAAGCGGAAGAACTTAAAAAGCTTAACGAAAGAGTAGAAGCTTTGCCCGAAACAGCAAAACCGTTTAATATGGGACTCCTTATTGTAGGTGTTGTTTTGTTGGGGTTAGGTGTTTTGGTTTGCTTTGTCCTTAAAAATCTTGTTCTCGGGCTCGGTATCGGTGCAGCAGGTGTTGTTTTAACCGTGCTTTCTTTTGTGTTTAAGCAAAGCAACAAAACCGAAATCACAAAAATCAAAACCGAAATTGCCGAAATCAAAGAGTATATCGCCAACAAAAAGGGCGAAAGTGCTTTACTTTCGGAAAAATCGGTTCAAAAACAGGGCGAGATGAACACCTTTGTAAGTGTTCTTAATGCCGATAAAACGGTAAGGGAAAACCGGCTTGCCGAAATCGCCGAAAAGAGCGAAACACTTAAAGCGGAAACAGAAAAATTAAGCGAAATCGAAAGTGAATATAAGTTACTTTTGGGTGGTACTGAAATTGATGACGAAACACTTAAAAACGCCGAGGAAAAAGCCGAAAAGCAAAAGAGTGTTAAACTGAAACTCAGTATGCTCGGCAAGGATTTAGGCAATATCTCTTACGAAATAGCTCGCCAAAAGCTTAAAAGCGCCGAAGAAAACGGCGATTTTTCGGATATTGATTTTGATAAAGCCGAAGCGGAATTTGAAAGGATAAATAATCAGCTTGTCGAATATAAGCAACAAATCACCGCCCTTGAAACCGAGCTGAAAACCGCATTTAAGAACAGCGAACAACCCGAAATTGTAAAAAGAGAAGCTGATGAGATTAGTGAAAAAATCAAACGGCAGGAAGAATTTGTAAAGAGCGCCGAAATCTGTTTAGAGGTTTTAGGCGAAAGCTTTTCAGATGTCAGAAAGGGCTACGGTTTAGAGTTGAACGATAAAACCGTAAGTATTTTCGGAAAACTGACAAACGGCAAATATAAAACCGTAAATGTGAATAAAGAACTTCAAATGACGGTTGAAAAATCGGACAGTTTCGGAATGCTTGAAACGGGGTATTTAAGTACGGGAACAAAAGACCAAGCGTATTTATCGCTTCGTCTTGCGATTTGCGAGCTTATTTCCGAAAAGGAAAATTACCCGATTTTCCTCGACGATGCTCTTTCAAATTATGACGATATCAGGGCGAAAACGGCGGTAAATTTTCTAAACGAATATGCAAAATCGGGACAGGTGATACTTTTTACCTGCCACAAAAATGTTAAGGAAAACGGCGAGGAAATCGGCGCAGTTTCAAAAAATCTCAAATGATTTTAATGCAAAAAAGCACCCTCTTTTTTTTGAGAGTGCTTTTTTCTTGATTTTTTCGCTTTTATTATGTATAATAAAATAGTTATAACGTGGGCATTTGTAAGTATTAACAAAATGTTTAACATTTATGAATATTCTGTGATAAAATTAAAAAACAAATTAAATTTTGGAGGACAAAAAATGATTAGTGTTACCGGTTTATCAAAAAGATACGGAACCTATCTTGCCGTTGACGATGTCAGCTTTGAGATTAAAAAAGGCGAAATCATCGGTTTTTTGGGACCAAACGGTGCAGGAAAATCGACCATAATGAATATCCTTACGGGATACCTTTCGCTTACAAAGGGAAGCGTTTTTATTGACGGATACGATATTAACGAGTATCCCGAAAAGGCAAAAAAGAAAATAGGTTATTTGCCCGAGCTTCCGCCCTTATATCCCGATATGAAGGTTAGGGAGTATCTTGATTTTATTTATGACCTTAAAAAGGTTAAATTTCCTAAAAAGGCGCATATTGACGAGGTTATGAAGCTCGTAAAAATAGAAGATGTTCAAAACAGGCTTATAAAGAATTTATCGAAAGGTTACCGTCAAAGAGTCGGTTTCGGCGGTGCACTTGTAGGCAACCCCGATGTTCTGATATTAGACGAGCCGACGGTAGGTCTTGACCCGAAACAGATTATCGAAATAAGAAATCTTATTGCAAAACTCGGAAGAAATCATACGATTATTCTTTCTTCCCATATCCTTTCGGAAATCCAAGCCGTTTGCGAAAGGGTAATCATAATAAACCGTGGTAAGCTTATTGCCGACGGTACAAAAGATGAGCTTGCTCAAAAGCTTTCAAAGGAACGCTCGATCGTTGCAAGAATTGTTTGCGACGAAACAAAAATGCTTGAAGAACTTAAAAAGCTTCCGGGTGTAAGCTCGGTTTACTCGGCAGGAAAAGCCGAAAAGGGTGCTTACGATTTCGTTATCGAGCCGAATGAGGGCGCCGATATAAGAGCCGCTGTTTTTGACAGGGTTGTTTCAATGGGTAAAACAATGCTGTCGTTTAACGATAATTCAATGTCGCTTGAACAGGTATTCTTAAAGCTTACCGAAGCTACCGACAGCGAGCTTAAAAACATTTTTAATAACGAAGATGAAGATTTGAAAGGAGAGGAAGAATAATGTCGGCAATTTTCAAAAGAGAATTCAAAGCGTATTTCACCACTCCTATCGGGTATATCGTTTTGTTCGCATTTTATGCGTTTTTGGGACTTTTATTTTACGGAATGTATGCTTCGGGCGCTCCCGATATTGTAAGCATAATTTCGGGAACAAACATCATAAGTTATTTCTTTATTCCGATACTTACGATGCGTCTTATGTGTGAGGACCGCCGTCAAAAGGTAGACCAAGCGTTACTTACAGCCCCCATAAAGCTTTACGAAATTGTTTTCGGAAAGTTTCTTGCCGCTTTTGCCGTTTTTGCTTTGGCTTTTGCGCCTACTGTTATCTACGAGATTATTTTTGCGGCTCTTGTTAAGGTAAATGTTTTGTCCTACATATATTCGCTTTTCGGTATGTGGCTTTTAGGCGGTGCGCTTATATCTATCGGAATGTTTATTTCCTGCCTTACCGAAAGCAGTGCCGTTTCGGCAATTCTTTCTATTGTTATAAACATTGTTGTTATGATGATGCCGACACTTGCAGGTCTTGTTAAATCAAATGCTACATTCGGCTGGCTCGGCACCGTACTCGAAAACTTTTCGTTTATTTCAAGAGCCGAAAACTTTAATAAAAACATATTAAGCATAGCCGATATAATTTACTTTTTAAGCATTATTGCGATTTTTACATTTTTAAGTATTCGCTCGCTTGAAAAGAGAAGATGGTCTTAAAGGAGGTTATGAAAAATGGAAGAAAAAAATATTAACGAAATCGAGAACGAAACTCAAACAGTAACCGAAGAAGAGACTGTCGAAATCAAAAAAGAAGAAAAGAAAACCAAAAAGAAAAAGATTAAAAACGAGCTTCTCCTTAAAAAAGGCGGTGTTTCGGTTGCCGTAACGGCTTTGTTTATCGCCGCCGTAGTTGTATTTAATGTAATTATCTTTGCGATTTCAAACAGAGTTAATATTGAATACGATTTTTCCGACCAAAAGGTAAACTCACTTACAAAGGAAAATGTTGAATACATTAAAAAGGTAGACGGTGATGTTTCTGTTATCGTTTGCTGTAAAAAAGACGATTATGTTTCGTATATCAATATGACCGCTCAATATCAAAACATAATAGCCGAAAATGCCGATTACTATGAGCAAACTCTTAAACTTCTTGATAAATATTCAAAGTACAATAAGAAAATCAAGATTGAATTTATCGACCCGAGCTCGGGCGAATTTACAAAGGTTAAGGAGCAGTACGGCAGTGAGATTTCCTCTTACGGCGATATAATTGTATCTTCAAAAGCATCGGGAAATGAAAGACATAAGGTGCTTACATTTACCGATGTTTACGGCGTAACCGAGGATTCGACCTACGCCGCTTACGGTTATACCACAAGCCAGCTTTCGTCTAACAATATCGAAACTGCTTTAACGGGTGCCGTTTCTTATGTTCTTAATAATACATCAAAGAAAATCGCACTTATTGTAGGCCATAGTTCTTCTGATTTAACCGCAAGCTATCAAAAACTCTTAAAACAAAACAATTTTGAAATAGAAGTAATTTCGGATAAGCTTATTAAATCTCTTTCAGACGATTTCGCCGAGATTGTTATTCCGATGCCGTCGGTTGATTTTTCCGAGGACGAGATAAATGTCATTTCCGAATTTTTGGAGAATGGCGGTGAATACGGTAAAGGTCTTACCGTTTTTGCCGATGCTTCGGCACCGTATCTTCAAAATCTTTACTCTTTCCTTGACGATTGGGGTATTACTGTTGAAGAAGGAAAGATGTTTGAAACAAATGAAAACAACTTTATGCCGGGCGATCCGACATTATTCGGCTCATTTACCGAAGCCGGCGATAAGATGTGCATTTCGGGTTCAAATGTTCCGCTTATAGGATCGGACGACCAAAAAGGATATACGGTTACTCCTTTGGTAATCACGAGCGGTTCGGTAATTGCCGTTCCGAAAGATACGGCGGCTGATTTTTCCGCAACCGACACTTACGAAAAGAAAAATTACGCAACCGTTATTGAGTCTCAAAGAGGTAAGAGTGTTGTAAGTGCGGATGAAAAGAATTCAAATAGCTTCGTAACCGTATTTTCAAGTTCGTATTTCCTTGATTCCGAATACAACGAAAATCAAAGCGTATCAAATAAAAATATTGCACTTTCGGTTACCGAAACAAACTGCGGTATAAAGGAAAGCGACATTTCTTTCGTTGAAAAGAGCATAACCAACGAAAGCTTTGCCGATAAAGTTACCGCCTCAAAAGCTACCGTAATACTTGTAATATTTATGTTTGTAATACCGCTTGCGCTTTTGGGAATGGGAATTTACATTTATATTAAGAGAAGGAATGCAGCATAATGAGCGATTTCTTTATTGACGAAAATTCACTTGAAGAAAATAATCAACCAAATGAAGATAAGAAAAGTATTAAACCTAAAAAGATTTGGGTAAAGATACTTTGTTATCTTTTACCACTCCTCATTTTGGCGGGCGGTCTTTTCGGGATAGTTAAGCTGATACCGAAAAAGCAGGATAAAACCGAAACCGATACTATGGATATACCAAAGGTCGGTGTTTTATCCCTTAAAAGCTCGGATGTAAAAAATGTAACCGTAACAAACGAAAAAGGGACTGTTTCTCTTTACTTTGAAAAGGAAGAGTCGGAATCAAATTGGTATGTTGACGGGGTTAAAAAAGAGTATATAAGTACATCTCTTACATCGTCCCTTGTTGAAAGCGCCGTACTTATAACAGCGTCAAAAAAGGTTGAGGATTTATCCGATAAAAACTGCGGACTTGATAATCCGTCCATTTCGGTTGAGCTTCTTAAAAATGACGATACAACGGTTTGCTTTTATATCGGAAAAGATACTCCTATCGGTAATGAGTGTTATCTTAAACTTTCAAATTCCGATACGATATATCTTGTTGATAAGGAGTTTAAGGATAAGTTCGATGTTGATGCACTGTCCTTTGCTTCAACAAATCCAATTCCCGCAATGACAGAAACAAAGGATATATCCGATTATTTTGAAAACGGAAAGCTTGCAAAATTTGATGCAATTACCGTAACGGGCAAAAACTATCCTCAAACCCTTACGGTTGTTCCGAATGATGAAACTGAACTTTCGGGAATGTTAAATTATAAAATCACTTCTCCCGAGGAGCATTATGCCGATAAAATTGACGAATTAGTAAGTTTGTTCTCCGACGGTATTCCCGTTACGGGCATTTATTCTTTTAAGGTAAATAATCTAAAAGAGTTTAATCTTAATAAGCCCGACCTTTCATTGACTATGAAGATTAAATCAAAGCTTTTGACTTACAGTTTTGCGTTGCAGGACGACGGCAACTTTGCCGCTTGGTGTAATGAGGGTGATATGATTTATAAGGTTGCGTCCGTCTATATCGAAAAGATTGTTAATGCAAAAGCCGAAGATTATTATTACAATATGGTTTATCTCGCAATGATTGACGATGTCAAGTCGGTTGTTATTTCAAACGGCGATATGGTTAGCGAGTTTTCAATCGAAAAATCAAAAGACGAGGACAGCGAGGATAGCTATATAATAAAACTCGGCAAGAAAAAAATTGACTGCAAGAACTTCCAAAGCTTTTATCAGTACTTGATTTCCTTACCCTGCTATGACTTTACAAAGGATAACGACCTTTCAGCCGATAAAAAAATAAGGATTACTTATAATTTTAATAACGGCAAGCAAACCGATATTGATTTTGCAAAATTCGACGAAACAAAGTATCAGTATTATATTAACGGCAAAGCGCAGGGAAAAGTTGCTTCAACAAAGATAAGCAAGATGCTTAAATATCTTGAAAAGCTTATAAAAGGCGAAAATATCGAGGCAATAAATCAGTAGTATTAAAAACCGCTCGTATGAGCGGTTTTTTATTGCCAAAAACAATAATTTACTTGACAATATATGTAAAAAGAATATATACTATATGTGTGTAAACTTGATTTAACAAGAGGGCTTTTTGTTGGTTAAATTACTTGTAAGCGTAAGAAAAACGATAATGCTTTTAGTTAAGGTGTTTATAGTTATCGCTTTAACGGCGGGATTCGTTGAAACTTGGAATGAAAACTATATTGAATCATTGTTCAGTAATAAAGGTAACTACTTGGTTATCTTTTCTTTCGTATTCATTTTTTCGGTATTTTCTTCCCTTTTCAGCGCTTTTCAAATCGGCATTTACCGTGTCCACGAAATAATTTACAGCTTTTCGTTGGCAGTTTTATTTACCGATATTATTATGTATTTTGAACTTAGTTTGATAGCAAGACGCTTGGTTGCGTTAAGACCTATGTTTTTTTGCCTTATCTATCAGGTTGTTATAATATTTATCTGCTCTTTTGCGGCAAATACCATATATTTTAAGCTCTATTCTGCAAGAAGAATAATTGCACTTTTCAGCGACGAGGCAAAGGGCTTTACCCTTATCAAAAAAATGGGTGTTATTACACAGCGCTTTAAGATTGAAAGCGGTCTTAATGTTGAGCATACCGAAATGGATGTAATTAAGCGCCAAATTGATAAATACGATGCCGTTGCGATTTGCGATATTAACAAAGAAAAGCAAAAGGAAATAATGTCATATTGCTACAAAAAAAGCAAAAGGACATATATTCTCCCCGATATAACCGATATAATTCTTAATAATTCTTATGAAATACAAATAGGCGATTCGCCTGTTATTATGAGCCGAAATCAAGGGCTTACCTTTGAACAGGCACTTCGCAAAAGGATTTTTGATATAATTGTTTCGGCGATACTGATAGTTATATCAAGCCCCATTATGTTGGCTTGTGCCGTAGCTATAAAGCTTGACGACGGCGGTCCTGTATTCTTTAAGCAAAACCGAGTTACCAAGGACGGCAAGATTTTTAATATATTAAAATTCCGTTCTATGATAACCGATGCCGATAAGGACGGCGCTAAGAAAGCGGAAAATGACGACAACCGTATTACGAGGGTAGGAAAAATAATCCGTGCTTGCAGGGTTGATGAACTGCCTCAGTTTTTCAATATTTTGCGTGGCGATATGTCGGTTGTAGGGCCGAGACCCGAAAGAATAGAAAATGTTTACGAATATACAAATGCCCACCCCGAATTTGATTTAAGACATAGGGTTAAGGCAGGTCTTACGGGATATGCCCAGCTTTACGGAAAGTACAACACTTCTCCCGAGGACAAGCTCAATATGGACCTTATATATATTGAAACCTACTCATTTTTAACCGATATTAAATTGCTTATTTTAACCTTTAAGGTTTTGTTTATGAAAGAAAGCACCGAGGGGTTTGATTCAAGCGCAAATAATTCAGTAAAAAAACCGAACATTAAAATAGACGGTGAGGGTGATGAAAATGGGATTTGATGCAACGCTCGTTGTTTTGGCTGCCGGTATGGGAAGCCGTTTCGGCGGACTTAAACAAATTGAGCCGATAGGTCCAAACGGCGAGGCACTTTTGGATTTTTCGGTTCACGATGCCAAAAAAGCCGGCTTTAATAAAGTAGTATTTATTATTAAGCACGCTATCGAAAAGGATTTTAAGGAAACCGTAGGAAAACGCATCGAAAAAATAATTGATGTAGAGTACGCTTTTCAGGAAACCGATATGCTCCCGAAAGGGTTTAAGTGTCCGCCCGATAGAGAAAAACCGTGGGGAACGGGGCACGCTATTTACTGCTGTAAGGACATCGTAAAAACTCCGTTTGCGGTAATAAATGCCGATGATTATTACGGGTTTGAGGCGTTTCAAAAGATATACGACTTTTTGAAGAAAAAATCCGATAATTACTGTATGGTAGGTTTCCGGCTTCAAAACACCTTGACCGAGAACGGCTCTGTTTCAAGAGGTGTTTGTAAGATAAGGTGCAAAAAACTTGTAAGCATAACCGAAAGAACAAAGATAGTTGACTGTAAATATACCGAGGACGGCGAAAATTGGGTAGAGCTCCCGCCCGATACTATCGTATCTATGAATATGTGGGGATTTACACCCGATATTTTTAAGTTTACCGAGGAAATTTTAATTAAGTTTTTGGAAGAAAAAATTGATGTTCCGAAATCCGAGTTTTATCTGCCGACAATCGTTTCAACTCTTATGGAAAACGGTACTAAAAAGGTCGATGTTTTATCGAGCGAGGAAAAGTGGTACGGTGTTACATATAAGGAAGATAAAGATGATGTAGTTAAAGCTCTTACACAAAAAATAAAAGAAGGAAAATATAATTTTTAGGAGTTGGTATTTATGAAAAGCAGTGTTAAAGAAACAAACAAAAAGGTTATCATAGGTGTCTCGGTAGGTGCCGCCGTTTTAGTCCTTGTAATTATTCTTGCGATAGTTTTCGGCGGTAAAATAATTTCGTCATTTAAGAACGGCTCGGACAATGAAAAAAATCCGCAAAATGACAGCACTTCACAGTCAGAGCAGATAACCGATAACGGTGATAAAGGTACCGAAAGCGGTAGCGGAAATCAAAACCAAAATCAAAATGTTACGCCGAAAGATACGGGTAAAGATAAGGTTGAGGTTAAGAATGTGGAAGCAAGTATTACCGATAAACAGATTACAGTACCGATTTATGCTACTAAAAACGACGGTATGACCGCCGCAAAGCTTGTACTTGAATTTGATACCAATGCTTTTGAGTATGCCGACTGTAAGGCAGGCGATATTTTCTCGAATTGCCAAGGCAACTTTAAGGACGGTAAAATAATCATCGTAGCTCAAAGCGGCGCAAACGAAAGCGATGTCAAGGGTGCCGGAGTTATAACAAATGTAGTTTTAGTTCCGAAAAACGGTGCGGCTGCCGGAGATTATGAAATCAAGGTCAGCAAGGAGTCGGAATTTGCAAACTGGGATGCACAGTTTGTAACACCTACCGTTGAGGTTGGAAAAATCACATTGAAATAATCCCATAATATTTTTAAGCCACGGTAAAAAAAGCCGTGGCTTTTTGTTATATTATCGTCTTTTGTTTCATATATTTATAAAAAAGGAAGGCGATATAGCGTGAAAATTCACGCTAAATTATAAAGACGCCTGTTTCTCGCCTCTCACGAGGCAACCGAAACAGATGCGATATTTTAATCACCATTTCAGTGATTTTTTATCGCATATTGTGTCCCAAGAAAGATATGGTGATTAAAATGAGTGAATACAATCCCGAAGGTTTTGACAAACAAAAAAATATTTTCAGTAATCGGCTTTATAATCTTACCGCACTTATTAAAGCAAAGGAAGACGGAACAATCCTCGAAGCACCTGTTATAATGTGCGACAGTATGCATAATATGACGGTTGATTTAGGCGGTATAAAGGGAATAATACCGAGAGATGAGGGTGCAATAGGAATATCCGAGGGCAAAACAAAGGATATAGCCATTATTTCAAGGGTAGGGCGAACGGTTTGCTTTACCGTTACCGATATATGTACCGAAACGGGCGGCAAAATCCATGCTGTTCTTTCAAGAAAAAAAGCGCAGGAGCAGTGCTATGATAACTTTATAAGCAAGCTTACGGCAGGGGATATAATAAACGCAAAAATCACCCACCTTGAAAGTTTTGGTGCGTTTTGCGATATAGGTTGCGGAAATATAGCGCTAATGCCGATTGATATGATTTCGGTGTCAAGGATTTCCCACCCGTCCGATAGATTTTTTGTAGGACAAAATATCAAAGCCGTCGTAAGCAGTATTGACGAAAGCGGAAGAATTACTTTAAGCCATAAAGAACTTTTAGGTACTTGGGAAGAAAACGCAAATATGTTTTCTATCGGCGAAACGGTTACGGGAATTATAAGAAGTGTTGAAGATTACGGCGCATTTATCGAGCTTACTCCTAATCTTGCCGGACTTGCGGAGCCGAAAGAAAATATTAAGGTCGGAGATTTTGCCGGTGTTTACATAAAAAATATAATACCCGAAAAAATGAAAGTAAAACTGATTATTATAGATACCTTTGAGGGTAAAAAAACTAATGACATAAAGTATTTTTATTCGGGGGAAAGGATAGAAGAATTTTATTATTCTCCCGAAAACTCGCAAAAACAAATTTATACACTTTTCAAATAAAACGAGCGCACCGAAATATATCGGTGCGCTTTTGCTATTCGGCTTCGGGAAGCCCTGTTAATGAAGTTAAAATGGATAATAGACCCGCAACAAGCGAAGAGCTTAAAACAATTTTCCAATCAATTTGACTCATCATCGCCGAAGTTCCTATTGTTGCTATGGCGGTTTGCGATATTGTCTTTATGGCTCTTATAGCCGCCGCTTTAAGCCAAACTTTTGATTTTATTTTCAAAAAATCACCCCAACATTTCATTAACTCTTTTTTGAATAGCCGAGTAACTGTAACCGGCGTTTCCAAGACGCTGTTTTCGCTCTGCTCCGTTGCCCCAAAGGCCTCTTATTACTTCTCTTGCCATTTCGTCAACGGATTTTTGGGTAGGCGACGCAGGGTTTGCAGTTTGCGAAGCGGTCGAGGCAACATTTTTTGTAAGCTTTCCTTTGCTTACAAGAACCTCAACACACGCATCGGCAACCTTTTCGGCATAAGCTTCGGTAAGGATAATAGGTGTATCTACCGTACTGTCCATAAAACCGCATTCGAGTAAAACAGCAGGCATACTGCTTTCTCTTACCTCGTGTAAATCCTGCTTTTGAAGAGGTACGGAACGGTTGCCTTTAAGACCTGTTTTTTCGATAATTTTGTTATACAGTGCTTTTTGCCATTCGTTTGTTACCGTTCCGTCTTTTATGCTCTTATAAACAATCGCAATTACACCGCCTCCGCTTTTGCCGTTAATACCGGCATTGTGGTGGATGGCAAGATAAAAGTCAGCGCCGAATTTATTTGCCTTGTCCGTTCGGGTTTTAAGCGCAACATCTGTTTTACCTGTTGTATCGTCAAGACGGATAAGCTCATAACCGCTATACGCTTTCAGCTTTTCTTCTATCTTATTACAAATCCTCGAATTTAACGACCATTCTCTTGTTTCGTTGTTATCTATGGCTTTTAAGCATCTTTTTCCTGCGGTGTTAAGACCGTGTCCCGCATTAAGTGCTATTTTGAACATAATTCATTTCTCCTTAATTTGATTGTAGTTCCATAAGGCGATGGTAAAGCTCGGTGGCGACATCGTTGCCGCCTAATTTATTATATGCTTTGTACTCTTTTTCGAGTGCCTCTTTGGCGTAAATCGGTATAGCGTTTTTTTGAATATACTTTTCATAGCATTTAATTATTTCCGAGCGCAAAAGACATTGAAGCCCATTTTTCAGCGCTTTATTTCTTGCAAAAAGTGTACCGATAATAGAAACGGCACCGCCTAAAAGAAAGGGGACAGCCCATTTAAGAATAATATCAGTCAGCACTAATCACCCCATAGCGAGTAAGTAAATCTTTGACTTCGTTATTTTTAATGATTTTCTTTTGCTGACCTTGATTAAGTTCGTTGTAAAGCAAAGATAAAGCTTCTTTCATTTGTTTGTTATAGTGTATAACTTGTTCTTTTAAGTCTTTCATTCCGTTCCTCCACTTAATAAAAGGTTAAACGCATCTTCAAGTTCGGTTATTCTTTGGGTGTCGGTTTTAATTTCTTCTTCCGGCGCATCATCTGAATATGCTTCTTCCTCTTCGGGTGTCATATCTCTGACAATGCCGTTATAGTCTATTTTCATTATTTCCTCACCCCGTATATTGTTATTTTAGTATTCTTCTCAAAAGATAATGACGGTTGTGTAGCAAATTGTAATGAACTGATATTATCATAGTACTTCATTTCATTTCTTAAAAACAAACTATAAAAAATTGAAGAACTTAAATAGTATTTTTTTGGATTGTAATAGAAACCGCTCAAAAGCCCTCTTGATACATCAAGATAAATATACTCGTTGTTTTCCGGATTAGAGCCTTCAAGTACATATACTACTTCATCTCCGTTTAGAGAAACTCTAAACTGTTTGGATGTAGAGCCTGTGCCTCCGTTTTCTACGAATATTTTTACTATTTCAAAATTATAACTTTGACCGTTCGGCTCTTTATCTCTGTAAACAGTATTTATATCGTTGCCTTGAATTGTTATAGTCTCAATCAGTTCATACTTTTTATTTCTTGTTGCAGAAATAACATTAGTTACAGGGTCGATAGTAATGTTTTGACCTGCGGTCAGTTTGTCCTGCTTACCGCTTATATCCTGATGTTCTTGTAATGCGCTGTCGGCTTTGCCTAAGCTTGCCTTAACAGAAGCGGACAAATCATATTTCGGAATACCGCTTTCAGGATAAGGATAAGCGCCCACATCGGCACAGTTAATCGAAATGTTATGATTTAGTGTTTTGCCGTTTACCGTTGTTGTTTTAGGCACAAATGTTAATGCTGCTTCAGCACGGGAATATGCATCGACTGTACCCCATTTGACATCATCGTCCGAATTACTTGCTTTTTGGAGTACTTCTCCTGCCAAACCGCCCTCGGGGAGTTGCCTTATTCGGCACGCAGTTAAAAGCTGATTCCAAACGGTCGGGGTCGGCTCTGCGGGTAAAATATCGCCGTACCCGCTTTCTTCAACATCAACGGTTGCTTCGTTTGTTGTTATAACGCTTTGCTCTTTTGTTCCGTAAGCCGAAACAGAGAATCCAGGGTGCTTTATTACTTCTTGTGGAACAAAGCATGTATTATCGCCTAAATACATACTGTTTCCGGCAGTAAAAATCACCATATATTCGTGCGAATCATATTTGAATACGGCAACCTTTGCCTTGTCGTCCCATGTATTATTGAAATTGAATTTGACCTTCAAAAATCTGACACTGTCGGATACAACGCCTTCGTAACGAAGTGTCAGTACTTGGTCTTCGACATTTGCAATAATCAATGTAATTCTCCTTTTTTAAGTAATCTTCCTTTGTGCGCAAAAATATATTAAATATTTTTTAAGCGACATTCACCGACAAATAAAAAAAGCGGTTGAAAAATGCAACCGCCAAAAAGCTTAAATTTAATTTATACTGTTTGCGAATTTTATAAATGCCGCCGTTCCTTGTTTATCACGCTTAAAGACACCTGCGTGTTCAAGAACTTTTGAGAAAACGATTCCGATTTCATCGTTTATTATTTTATCAATGTTATCCTTTGTCATATTAGGATATTTTGCTTTTAGTTCAAGAGTCCAATCATAGTGTTTTCCTAAAACCCCGTCATTTTTTATATCGTTACCGCAAAGCATGGCAACTTTCAGGTCGGCCATTTCTTTTTTAAGTCGGGCAGGTAAAACCGCAAGTCCCATAACTTCGATAAGACCGATATTTTCTTTCTTTATATGGTGAAGCTCTTTATGCGGATGGAAAACACCGAGAGGATGTTCCTTTGTTGTTAAATTGTTACGAAGAACAAGGTCAAGCTCAAAATTTTCGCCGTTTTTACGGGCAATCGGTGTAATCGTATTGTGCGGTACGCCGTCGGTTTCGGCAAAAACTCCGATACTTTCGTCGCTGTAACTGCGCCAAGCATCAAGAATTTTTGATGCAAGCTCTATAATCTTCGATGTATCCTTTGAGGAAAGGCGTATAACCGACATAGGCCATTTTACGATACCGGCGTTTACATCTTCAAAGCCCTTAAATGTAAGCTTTGTTTCGACCTTTGCCTTTGCCATTGCGAAGGTGTAATGACCGCCTTGGAAATGGTCGTGGCTTAAAATAGAGCCGCCTACAATCGGTAAATCGGCATTAGAACCGACAAAGTAATGCGGAAACTGTTTTACAAAATCAAAAAGCTTAATAAAAGTATTATGATTTATCGCCATCGGTGAATGCTCACCGTTAAAGACAATACAATGCTCGTTGTAATAAACATAAGGGGAATATTGGAAAAACCAGTCGCTGTCATTTATGCGAACGGGTATTACACGGTGATTTTGACGGGCAGGGAAGTTGGCCCGTCCTGCATACCCCTCGCACTCCTTGCAAAGCAGACATTTCGGATAGCCCGACTGCGGCGCCGATTTGGCAGCGGCTATGGCTTTCGGGTCTTTTTCGGGCTTTGAAAGGTTTATTGTAATGTCAAGTGTGCCGTATTCGGTTTCGGCCGTCCATTTGACATCTTTTTTAATTCGGTAGCGCCTTATGTAATCGCTGTCGCAACTCAAATTATAATAATAATCGGTTGCTTTTTGCGGGGACACCTTATAAAGCTCATAAAATTTATCCGTAACAAATGACGGCATAGGAAGCATAAGTCCCATAAGCTTTGTATCAAATAAATCTTTTGCGGTTATGTTGTCCTCAATTATTCCGTTTTTAACGGCATAGGAGAGAAGTTCATTTAATGTGCTTTCAAGGTCAACACCGTCAAAATCTTCAAAGCAGTCAAAACTGTCAAGACCGAAAACTTCAAGCAATCTGTTTGTTACAAATATTTCGTCCCGCTTTTCAAAAAGCCCTTTTTGAAGTCCGTAGCAAACGAGCTTTCGTATACTTTTATCAATCATTAGTTAGTCACCTTATTACTCGATAATCGGCTTTGATGTGGAAATATTGGCTATGCAAACCCAAGAGTTTCCGGCGTTTACTTTGAGCGGAGCGCCCGAAACATCGGTAAACTTAAAGGAGTTTGCCGAGCTTCCCTTTGTCCATTTGATATTTACAAACTGTCCGTTGGAGAAATAGTATCCGTCACCGCCGTTTAACTGTACTTGGCGGTGATACCTGTCAGAATAATCGGTAATGGTAGTCATAAGAACAAAAACATTCTTAACATCGGTAGTTTCCTTTGTTACATAATCGGTACGCAGAGTACTGCCGAAATAACGGGTGTATTTGCCTTTTTGAGCGTCAAAGCTAAATACCGTTTTATAGCTTTTTGAGAACGGAATGCTGACCTTGTTACAAGCGCCGCCCGTTAAGGTTATATCGTTATCCTTTTCGGCAAAATCCTGCCAAGGTGTTACATTATTTAATATTGTATTGAATTTTAAGTTCTTAACGCCGTCAAACAGCTTGTCGCCGAATGTATAAAGTGTATGCTCGCTTGAAAGACCGTTTTTAATACGGGTAGCACCGCATTTGCCCGATTCAACCGAAATATCGTCAACATCTTTAAGGTGCGGAGCGCAGTATGTCGGGTCTTGTCCGCAGTGAATATAAACGGCTTCGTTTCCGAGAGCCAAATCAACATAAGGATAACGGGCAGAACGGATAGGCCCTATTTGATTTACCGAAGAAACATCTTTGAAAACCGCTAAAAGACGGGTGATACCGCCCTCAACCTCGGTTTCGTAAACTATATCGGCTTTATTAACGCCGGTTTGTACGGGTTGCGCCTGATTTATGTTATTTATCATAACGGCAATAGGTCTTAAATTTTCCTTATCTTTATCAATCGGCATACCTGTTAAATTGTTTATACCTTTTTCTTCTACCGGTGTAACTACTTCTTCCTTGACATCGGTTTCGTCCTTAATAACGATGTCCTCGTTTTTGGCAGAGCCACATCCAACAAGCAATAAAGCCGTTAAAGACAGTAAAATTGCAATTATTTTTTTAGTCATTAGAATACCCCCAAACAATTTCTTAAAACATTATACTATTTTTATCTCCTCATTTCAAGTAAAAAGATAATAAAATTTCTATATATTGTGTTTACAAATGCAAATATATGTGTTAAAATAACATTATATATTAGTTGGGGGTTGACTGCTATGAATTTTTTTGAAGAGCTTAAAAATTACGATAAGGATGTTGCCGATTCCTGTTTGCGTGAGCTTAACAGACAGCAGGGCAATATTGAACTCATTGCTTCGGAAAATATTGTGTCAAAGGGAGTACTTTTGGCTGCCGGCGGAATTCTTACGAATAAATATGCGGAAGGTTATCCCGCAAAGCGCTATTACGGCGGTTGCGTTTATGTTGACGAGGTCGAAGAAATCGCCCGTAACAGAGCTAAAAAGCTTTTCGGTGCAGAGCATGCCAATGTTCAGCCCCATAGCGGTGCAAATGCCAATTTAGCGGTGTTCTTTGCACTCCTTAATACCGGTGATACCGTAATGGGTATGAATCTTCAAGAGGGCGGACATTTGTCTCACGGTTCACCCGTTAATATCTCGGGTAAATACTTTAATGTTGTACCTTATGGTGTTAACCCCGTTACCGAAACTATCGACTATGATGAAATGGAAAAAATCGCTCTTAATTGTAAGCCGAAGCTTATAGTTGTCGGTGCGAGCGCATATTCAAGAGTAATTGATTTTGCAAGATGCCGTGAAATTGCCGATAAGGTCGGTGCTTATTTAATGGTAGATATGGCTCATATTGCGGGGCTTGTTGCCGCCGGCGTTCACCCGTCGCCCGTGCCCTTTGCCGATGTTGTAACTACCACAACCCATAAAACATTAAGAGGTCCCCGTGGCGGTATGATTCTTTGCAAAGAGGAACTTGCCCAAAAAATTGATAAGGCAGTTTTCCCGGGCACTCAGGGCGGTCCGCTTATGCATATTATTGCCGCAAAAGCCGTCGCATTAGGCGAGGCATTGACTGATGAATTTAAGGACTATCAAAGACAGATTGTTAAAAATGCGTCGGTGCTTTGCGATAAACTTATGTCAAGAGGTATTGATATTGTTTCGGGCGGAACGGACAACCATTTGATGCTTCTTAAACTTACAAACAAGAATGTTACGGGAAAAGAGCTTGAAAGCCGTCTTGACGAGGTGCATATTACCGCAAATAAAAATACTATCCCCGGTGAGCCGTTAAGTCCGTTTATTACAAGCGGTCTTCGTATCGGTACCCCTGCTGTAACAACGAGGGGATTTAAGGAACCGGAAATGCTTAAAATCGGTGATTTCATTGCCGATATTATTGAAGATTTTGAAGGCAATAAAGAAAGAATAAATGCCGAGGTTTCCGAGCTTTGTAAAAAGTTCCCGATATACTGATATGGAAAAAATTATAAATAAGTTAAACAGTATTGATATTTCAAAATATAAGGTTGTTGACGGCAGTATTCTAAAAATCATTGCCGTTGTAACAATGCTTTTTGACCATATCGGTTTGTTTTTGCTGTCGGGAATTCCGTTAGAGCAACAGCCGACGGTGGCAATACTCGGCAGAACGGTTACTCTGTATTTTATTTTAAGAAAAATCGGGCGTATTGCTTTTCCGATTTATTGTTTTTTACTGACCGAGGGTTATATTCATACCCATAACCGATTTAAGTACGGAAGAAATTTGTTTATTTTTGCGGTTATTTCGGAGATCCCTTGGAATTACGCCCATACACTTACTTGGCGATATGATAGACAAAATGTTTTCTTTACTTTGTTTTTAGGTTATTTGGGAATTTGCTGTTTTGAAAAGTTTAAGGATAATAGGGCTTTGCAGATTATTACCGTCGCAGGACTTCTTGTCATCACTAACGAGCTTAACACCGATTACGGTATAAAAGGTTATGCGCTGATACTTCTTATATATGCTTTAAGGGATAAAAAGCTTTTGTATTCGGCTATCGGAACGGGCGTATTAAACGAGGGTGTTATTCCGCTTGTGCCTTTTGCGGCAATAGGAATTTATAACGGTAAGCGTGGATTTATAAAGAATAAACCCCTTAAATACGCTTTTTATCTCTTTTATCCCGTCCATTTATTTGTGTTGGGATACATAAGACAAAAATATCTTGCTTAATTTTGTTGACAAAAAAGGAAAAAATGTCTATAATTAGGTAAAACTAAACCTCGTCAGGAAAAGACGAGGTTTTTTATCCCTTAAAAAAGGAGGAAACGCAAATGGAAGAAAAGATTTTAGAGCTTATCGGCGCTCGCAAATTCGGTGAGCTTAAACTCATGCTTTCGGAAATGAACGCCGCCGACTTGGCACAGATTTTTGAAGAGGTTGAGGAAAAAGACCTGCCCGTTATTTTCCGTATTCTTCCGAAAGAGCTTGCCGCCGAGGTATTTGTTGAAATGGATTCGGATATGCAACAGCTCTTAATTGAGGCATTTAGTGATAAAGAACTTCGTGAGGTTATGGACGAGCTTTTCATGGATGATACCGTTGATATTATCGATGAAATGCCCGCCACTGTGGCAAAGCGTATTCTTAAACAAACCGATGCGAATACAAGGCGAATGATAAATCAGCTTCTTGCGTACCCTGATGACAGTGCAGGAAGCATTATGACAACCGAGTATATCGACCTTAAAAAGGATATGACGGTTGACGACGCTTTCGACAGAATACGCAAAATCGGTTTTGATACCGAAACGATTTACGCCTGCTATGTAACCGATAGAAGCCGTCACCTTTTGGGCATTGTTTCGGTTAAAGACCTGCTTCTGAATGCGAAAGACACTGTCATTTCGGATATAATGGACGAAAATGTCATCTCGGTTAATACGCTTGAAGATAAAGAAGCTGTGGCTATGCAGTTTGAAAAATACGACCTTTTGGCGCTTCCCGTTGTCGATATGGAAGGCCGTCTTGTCGGTATCGTAACGGTTGACGATGCTATTGATGTCATGAAAGAAGAGGTTACCGAGGATATCGAAAAGATGGCGGCTATTTTGCCGAGCGAAAGAAGTTATTTTAAGACGAGCGTTTTTGAAACCTATAAGTCGAGAATACCGTGGCTTTTGCTTCTCATGATTTCCGCCACCTTTACGGGTGCCATTATAAGCGGATTTGAGAGTAAGCTTGTCGCTTTTTCGGGACTAATCGCTTTTATCCCGATGCTTATGGATACGGGCGGAAACAGCGGTTCGCAGGCATCGGTAACGGTTATAAGAAGCATATCGCTCGGTGATATTGAGTTTTCAGATATTTTTAAGGTTTTGTGGAAAGAAATTCGGGTTGCATTTTTTTGCAGTATAACCCTTGCCGTAGTAAATTTCGGTAAGCTTATCGTAGTTGATAAATTTTTGCTTAAAACCTTTTCGGGCGACCCTCACGCATACGGCGAAATAGCGGTTGTTTGCCTGACGCTTTTCTTTACCGTCGTCGTCGCAAAAATCGTCGGGTGCAGTTTGCCGATACTTGCAAAAAAAATCGGATTTGACCCTGCCGTTATGGCAAGTCCGCTCATTACGACAATAGTTGACGCAATCTCCCTTATCATTTATTTCTCAGTCGCAACAGTAATTTTAGGATAAAATTAAAGGTCTTGTGCTTAAAACACAAGACCTTTTTTATAACCAAAAGACCGCTTGAAATTTTTCCAAGCGGTCTAAAATTATTTAAGCGAACTGTTGTCACGCACACCTTATTTCAATTTTGGCAAAAGTTAACTTTTTTTGAGCATGACTTCAATAAAAATTGCTTTTATGATTTTATTTTTTGTACTCAATTATGTCAGATATTTGACAACCTAATGAGTTGCAAATATTTTCAAGGATATAACTGTCATATCGTTTAACACGGTTTTTATAGTAGTTGTCGATTATTTGATACTGTATTCCTGTTCGTTTTGAAAGCTCGTATCGTGAAACATTAAGCTTTTTAAGTGTTTTGTCAAGACAAATTCTTATCAAATCAATCACCACATCCATTTTATTTAATATATATTCTCTTGACAATATACTGAATTCAATATATACTTATATAAGTATATATGTGAGTTTTGTTAATTATTCGCATATAAACAAAAATTTAAATACAAAAAATGAGGAGAATTTTTATGAAAAAAATTATAGTTTTTGTTTTAAGTCTCTTAATTGCCGTTACAAATATATCTTTAACTGTTATGGCTAATGAATCAAAGTATTACAAATTTAATTCGGCAACATATTCTTCTAACCCTGCACAATATATGGCAAATATAGCATTAGCCCAAGTCGGCATGACTAAAAGCCAATTGGATTATCATGAGCGTTGGTGTGATAATTTTGTATCAGATTGTGCAATCATTGCCAGACAAGAAGCTGCTATTCCGCAAGCAGGAACAGTAAATGATTTTGTTTCAAAATTATTAAATGCAAATGCATATTTTGTTACATCACCTGTTACAGGTGATATTGCCGTATTTAGTTCAGGCGAAGGATATTCGCATTCAGGAGTTATGATTGATTCGACATACTGTGTGCACGGAAATGCCGGAAGTGAATCAAAAGTTAAAAAAACAAGATATGTAGATATTTGCTCTTCAAATGGTACAACCGTAAAGTTTTTGCGACCTAGTTATAAAGTTAACGGAGGTCAAAGTTCCGGAAAAACCGATATCAGAGGATGTCTTGATTTCGCTGGTGGCGGAACAAGGACATTTACAGTATCCGGTTGGGGCTTTGATTACGGCAATGTAGGTCTTGCACTACAAGTACAAATTTATGTTAACGGACCTTATGATAATGCGGAGGAGTGTCATTTGCTCGATGCTAATATATTAAGAGAAGATGTTAATGGCGCTTACCCGGGAGTCGGAAATTATCATGGTTTTAGAGGAACATTTGATACTTATAAAAGTGGTAATATAACATTATATATCTATTTGGTGAATCCCGGTGTATCCTTTATTGAATTAGGTGTAAAAACTGTGTTTGTTGACAGTCCTAATGTAACAATTGATGTTAATTCAACGATAGACGGAGGATTTGAAGCATATTTAGCAGGTGCAGGAACCGTTGATGTCTATATTGATGATGTTTTGGTTGCTAATAATACAAATGATTATGTTGCAACTTTGCCCTATGGCACAAAATATCGTATAACGGATATCAAAGCAAATAACGGTTATAAATATGTTGGAGAACAGACAAGTTATTCGGGATATTTGACCGATACAACGGAAATAATACTTAAATATATTCACGAAAAAGTTCTAATCGGTGATGTTAATAACGATAAAAGAATTGATGCGGAAGATTTGGCAAGATTGATAACCGCAGTGCTTAACGATACGCAATATGATAAAGTGTTTGATGTCAATGATGATAATAAAATAAATATTCTCGATATTGTTCAAATGAAAAAAATTATGTCGAAGATATAATTTTTTGAAAAACATTTATATGGTTGCAAAAAAGGTCTTGTGCTTAAAACACAAGACCTTTTTTATAACATTTTTGATATTTTATTTATTAAGCGCTTCTTGTACTGCTACCGCACAGGCAACGGTCATACCAACCATCGGGTTGTTGCCCGCACCGATAAGTCCCATCATTTCAACATGGGCAGGAACGCTTGAAGAGCCGGCAAACTGAGCGTCAGAGTGCATTCTTCCCATTGTATCGGTCATACCGTAGCTTGAAGGACCGGCACCCATATTATCGGGGTGAAGTGTTCTGCCTGTTCCGCCGCCCGAAGCAACCGAGAAGTAGTTAACACCGTTTTCAATGCACCACTTTTTGTATGTTCCTGCAACGGGGTGCTGGAAGCGAGTCGGGTTAGTCGAGTTACCTGTAATCGAAACACCGACATTTTCAAGTCTCATAATTGCAACGCCCTCGGGAACATTGTCGGCACCGTAGCACTTAACATCGGCACGCTGTCCCTTTGAGAATGCTTTTGTACTTGTAACAGTAACTTCCTCTTTATACGGGTCAAACTTGGTTTCGCAATATGTAAATCCGTTGATTCTCGAAATAATGTAAGCGGCATCCTTGCCAAGACCGTTTAAGATAACACGAAGCGGTTTAACACGAACTTTGTTTGCGTTAAGAGCAATCTTTATAGCACCCTCTGCGGCGGCAAATGATTCGTGTCCTGCAAGGAAGCAGAAGCATTCGGTTTCTTCCGATAAAAGCATTTTGCCGAGGTTTCCGTGGCCAAGACCTACCTTACGGTTTTCGGCAACAGAACCGGGGATGCAGAAGCTTTGAAGACCTATACCGATATTTGCGGCAGCGGTAGCGGCGGTTTTATCACCGGTCTTTTCTGCACATTTAATGGCAATAGCCGAGCCGACAGTATAAGCCCATTTTGCATTTTCAAAACAAATCGGTTGAGTTTCCCCGACTATTGTATAAGGGTCAATGCCTGCTTTATCGCAGATTTCCTTACATTCGTCAATAGAGGAGATACCGTATTCTTTAAGTACGCCGAGGATTTTTGCCTCTCGTCTTTCGTAACCTTCAAATGTAGCCATATCGTTCACTCCTCCTTATTCCTTGCGTGGGTCTATGTACTTAACGGCGCCGTCTTCTTTTGAAAATCTGCCGTAATGACCCATTGATTTTTCGTATGCTTCGTTCGGTTCCATACCCTTTTTGATGAAGTCGGTCATCTTGCCAAGGGACACGAACTCATAGCCGATAACCTCATTATTTTCGTCAAGAGCCATCTTTGTGCAATAGCCCTCGGTCATTTCAAGATAGCGAACACCCTTTTCCTTTGTGCCGTACATTGTACCTACCATTGAACGGGCACCTTTACCGAGGTCTTCCATACCTGCGCCGATAACAAGACCGTCGTCAGAGAAAGCAGACTGGCTTCTGCCGTAAACTATCTGTAAGAAAAGCTCACGCATAGCAGTATTTATAGCATCGCAAACAAGGTCGGTATTAAGAGCTTCCAAAACCGTTTTGCCGGGGAGAATTTCAGCAGCCATAGCAGCCGAATGAGTCATACCCGAACAACCGATTGTTTCAACCAAAGCTTCCTCAATGATGCCGTTTTTAACATTGAGCGAAAGCTTGCAGGCACCCTGTTGCGGTGCACACCAACCTACACCGTGAGTGTAAGCCGAAATGTCTTTAATTTCTTTTGCTTCGATCCATTTGCCTTCTTCCGGAATGGGAGCAGGTCCGTGATGCGGGCCCTTGGCAACGGAACACATGTTTTTTACTTCTTCAGAAAATGTCATAACACATACTCCTTATAAAAATTTGGTTTAACCATACATAAGCATTATATCAAATATAATGCCAAAAAACAATACCTAATTCGACAAAAAATTAACAAAAAATTCCCTTAAAATTCAATCCGCAACAAAATATTTATCCTCTGACCATTTTGCAGGGTTATTCTCAATATATTCGCAAATTCTTAAATAATCATTTTCGTCCCTTATAATATGGTCGTAAAAGGAGCGTTGAAAAATGTTGCCGCCAAGTTCTTTATTTATAAATCGTTTTAATGTTGAAACAAAATGCGGAATTGTTTTGTTCGTAGGGGACGGCGCCCACGACGTCCCGTTAATGAAACCGTTTTGCACATTTACTAAAATATGAATATGATTTGGCATTATAACATATTTGCAAATATTTATTGACGGTATATTATTTGAACTTTTGATATACTTTTCAACAATTTTTCCTTTATCGGACAAAATTATTTTCGGGACGTCGAGGGCGCCGTCCCCTACGATATTGCATAAAATTTTTTCTTTGTTCGCTGTGCATATTGTTATAAAATAATGTCCCTTTTGCGAGTAATCGTAATTTTCCAATCTGTTGGGTTTGCGAGTTTGCAGTTCCATAACATCACCGTAATTATTATATCAAAGGTTGTCGCTTCCGACAACTTAAAATATATTTATTGTCAAACGGAAAATTGTATGCTATAATTTGCTTACCACACAACAATTTAATAATTTTGCCAATACTATAAGTGTGTATTTTTATTTCGGTAAAAATGCAGACTCTAATTTCACATACTTTGGTATTGGCAGAAATTGTTGTGTGGTAGCAATCAAAGTTTGCATTTTTCGGTGTGTGTAACTTTGGTTGCACACACTTTTTTGTTTTAAGGGGGCTGTAGAGATTTCTTGCTTTTAATATAAAAATTATATTTTCGGGAGGGTATATTTATGAATACATTGTCTGGAAGTTCCGCCGAAAGCTTTGGTGGAACGCCAATGCTTTCGGCGGTCATAGTGCCAATTGTTATTGCTTTGCTAATCAAAATATTTTTAGGCATTATAGTAGGAAATATCGCAAAGAAAAAGGGATATGGTTTTTGGGGATTTTTTATTCTCGGTTTTGTTTTCTTCTTTATCGGTTTAATAGTATCTCTTTGCCTAAGCAATAAAAACGAGCAAGCTAAAACTATTGCTGACGCTTTAAGTTATTCGCCAAATAGCGAATGTGACGAGCTGATAAAATTAAAAAAACTTTTCGACAGCGGTGTTATTACCGAGGAAGAATTTGAACAAAAGAAAAAGCAGTTACTCGGTTTATAATAAAATTACATAAAAAAGAAACAAGACCGTTTTGTTAAACGGTCTTGTTTTATGTTGTTCATTTACACGGGAATTCTCGGTACTCTTTCGGAAACGGCGCAAACCGTTTCATAATTTATGGTTTCACAAAGGTTTGATAGCTCTTCAACGGGTAAGTTTTTGCCGAAAAGCTCAACCTCGTCGCCTACCGAAACATTTTCTAAATCGGTTATATCAACCGACATTTGGTCCATACAAATTCTGCCGACAATCGGGGCTTTTTTGCCGTTTATCAGCACATAACCTTTGTTTGATAAAAGCCGGTTGTAGCCGTCGGCATAGCCGGCCGTTAGGGTGGCAATTATGCGGTCTTTGTCCGCCGTATATGTTCTACCGTAATTGACCGTTTCGCCCTTTTTGATAGTTTTTATCATTGAAACGACCGTTTTAAGTGTCATAACAGGGATAAAATCTTGCTTTAATTTAAGTTTGTCGGACGGGGTAAGCCCGTAAAGGATAATTCCTGCTCGGCACATATCAAGATGCTTATCGTCATCAAGACATAAAGCGGCGGAATTTGAGCAATGGCAGGTATTCGGTTTAAGACCTGCTTTCTTCATATTTTGGATACCCGAAACGAAACGGTTATACTGCTCGTCGGTAAAACCCGTTTCTTCCTCGGGCGAGCGGTCGGACATTGCAAAATGTGTGAAAATTCCGTCGAAAATGAGATTTTTAAGTTTTGCGGCGGAAATTGCTTCCTTAATACCGTTAAGCTCGTTGCTTCGACAGTCAAAACCAATCCTGCCCATACCGGTATCGAGCTTAATATGAATTTTAACCTTTACATTGCTTTTTTTAGCGGTTTCGGATAGTTTTTTTGCATAATCTAATGAGAAAACACATTGGGTAATATCGTAAAAAGCAAGATATTTTGCCATACTTTCGGGTGTATAACCTAAAATCAAAATCGGCTTTTTTATTCCCAAATCACGAAGTTCAACAGCTTCAACAATATTGGAAACGGCAAAGGCGTCGGCACCGTTTTTATCCAAAATCGGTGCAACAATATCAACATTATGACCGTAGGCGTTTGCCTTAACAACAGCCATAATTTTAGTGCCGTTTGCGGTTTTTTTAATGATTTCAAAATTGTGCTTTAAGGCGTTTATGTCTATTTCCGCCCAAGTTCTTAAAAGAAAATCCAAAATAAAACCCTCTTTATACATTGAAACGGAACAAAACAATATCTCCGTCATTCATAATATATTCCTTGCCTTCGCTTCTTACAAGGCCTTTTTCTTTTGCGACTACCATATTTCCGTCGCATTTGTTTATAAAGTCATCAAAAGCAACAACCTCGGCACGGATAAATCCACGCTCAAAATCACTATGTATTTTTCCTGCCGCCTGAGGTGCTTTTGTGCCCTTTGTGATAGTCCAAGCCCTAACCTCGGGTTTTCCTGCCGTAAGATAGGAAATAAGACCTAAAAGGGCATAGCATTTTTGTATCATTCGGTCAAGTCCCGAGCGGTCAAGACCTAATTCTTCAAGGAACATAAGCTTTTCTTCGTCGGAAAGCTCAGCCATTTCGGCTTCTATAGCGGCACAAATAGGCAAAATCTCCGCTTTTTCACGCTCTGCGAGTTCTTTAACCAAATTATAGTTTTTATTATCTTCAATTCCCTTTTGGAAATCGTCCTCACTCATATTGCAGGCGTAAATAACCGGCTTTGCCGAAAGAAGAGCGGTTGTGCTTAAAACTTCGCTGTCGGTGTCGCTCGTAATTTCAATAGTACGGGCAGGTTGACCGCTTTCAAGATGAGCGGTAAGGCGTTTTAAGAAATCAATTTCAGCGCCGAACGACTTATCGCCCTTAAATGCTTTGTTTGCTTTGTCAAGACGGCGGGCAACAATTTCAAGGTCAGAGAAAATAAGTTCGAGATTTATTATCTCAATATCTCTTATCGGGTCAACCGAGCCCTCAACATGAATAATATCGTTGCTTTCAAAACAGCGGACAACATGAACAATGGCGTCAACCTCACGAATGTTGGAAAGAAATTTGTTGCCGAGACCTTCGCCCTTTGATGCGCCCTTAACGAGTCCTGCAATATCTACAAATTCGATTACGGCAGGGGTGAATTTATCGGGCTTATATATTTCAGCCAATTTTTCGAGTCGGGGGTCGGGAACACTTACCATTCCGACATTTGGCTCAATGGTGCAAAACGGGTAGTTTGCCGACTGCGCTCCTGCATTTGTTATAGCATTAAACAGGGTTGACTTTCCGACATTAGGAAGTCCTACCATACCGAGTTTCATAAAAAATCCTCCAAAAAAAGATTATGCATTTTAGCTAATTATATATTCTTTTTAAGATATTATCAAGAAAAAATAAAAAAATGTTTCAAATTAGGAAAATTTATTGTATAATAAATAAAATGGTATAATTATACAGTAGGAGGAATAATATGAAGACTGATTACAGTATTTCTCTTGACAAGATAGTTGAGGAATTTTCATTGGAAGTGCTGTTTATACCGAAAGATGCAAGCGAGATAATGATTTCTTCAACCGAAATAAACAGACCGGGCTTACAGCTTTCGGGATATTTCGAGTTCTTTGACGAAAGAAGAATTCAAATATTCGGTTTAAGCGAGGTAAGTTTTCTAAAAAGTCTGCCCGAGGAAACGGCAAAAAAGCGAATGAGAGAATATTTCTCTAAAAAGCCGGCGGCAATAGTAATTGCAAGAAATCTTGGAATGGATGAAGATTATATTGATATTGCCAAAGAATACGGCGTACCCGTTTTAATGGCAAAGGAAACTACTTCCGAATTTGCTGCGGGACTTATCGCTTTTCTTAACCTTAAACTTGCACCCCGTATTACAAGGCACGGTGTTTTGGTCGAGGTTTACGGCGAGGGCATTTTACTTTTGGGTGAAAGCGGTGTCGGAAAAAGCGAGACCGCCATTGAGCTTGTTAAAAGAGGACATCGGCTTATTGCCGACGATGCGGTTGAAATAAGGAGAGTATCGAGTAAATCGCTTGTAGGAAGCGCACCCGATAACATAAGGCATTTTATAGAGCTTCGTGGCATAGGAATAATAAACGCAAGCCGTATTTTCGGTGTCGGCTCGGTTAAACTTACCGAAAAAATCGACCTTGTAATAAATATGGAGCATTGGGATTCAAATAAAAACTATGACCGTATGGGACTTGAAGACCAATGGACTGAAATTTTGGGGCTTAACATTCCGTCGATTACAATTCCGGTAAAACCGGGCAGAAACTTGGCGGTAATTATTGAGGTTGCCGCTATGAACAGCCGTCAGAAGAAGATGGGCTACAATGCGGCGCAAGACCTGCTTAAAAAACTCGGTATGACCGACGAGTTCGGTGCAAATAATAACAATATAACTAAAACGCAAGAGCCGTTTTAACAGTTTGGAGAAATGAAAAATGTATAGACTTGGTATTGATTTAGGCGGAACAAATATCGCTACGGGAGTTATCGACGAAAATTATAAGATAATCGGTGTCGGTAAGGTTAAGACAAATTTGCCGAGACCTGCCGAAGAAATTATCGACGATATGGCAAAATCGGCACTTATGGCTGTTGAAAATGCAAAACTCACAATGAATGATATTGAAAGTATCGGTGTAGGCGCCCCCGGAAGCGTAATCTACGAAACGGGAACAATAGTTTACTCTAACAATTTGGGATTTTTTGATGTTCCTCTTGCAAAAATGCTTGAAGAAAAACTTAATAAAAAGGTATATGTTGAAAATGATGCGAATGCCGCCGCATACGGCGAATATGTTGCCGGTGCCGGTAAGGGCTCTAAAAATTTTGTTGCATTGACACTTGGAACGGGTGTCGGCGGCGGAGTTATTATAGACGGAAAAATCTATTCCGGCTCAAATTTCGCAGGTGCAGAGCTTGGCCATACCGTTATTCAGATGAACGGTGAAATTTGTACCTGCGGAAGAAACGGCTGTTTTGAGGCTTATGCTTCGGCTACGGCTCTTATCCGCCAAACAAAGCAGGCAATGATAAGATTTCCCGAAAGTGTAATGTGGAAACTTTGTAACAACGATATAAATGCCGTAAACGGAAGAATTGCTTTTGATGCTATGCGCAAGGGCGATGAGGCAGGAAAATCGGTTGTTGACGAGTATATAAGATATGTGGCCGTAGGTGTTGCAAATATGGTTAATATTTTCCAACCCGATGTTCTTTGTATCGGCGGAGGTATTTCAAACGAGGGCGAAACCCTTATTAAACCGATAAGAGATTTTGTTGCCGGCGAAAATTATGCAAGAAATATGGATAATAAAACCGAAATTAAAGCGGCAACACTCGGCAATGATGCCGGTATTATCGGTGCGGCACTTTTAGGTTGATTTTTCGGAGTGATTTTTTTGGATTTTTCTTCTTTTATAAAAAAACTTGAAGATAAAAAAATCGAATATAGAGAAAATGAAGTGATGAGCAGCCATACTACCTTCAAAATAGGCGGTACGGCAGATGCTTTCGTCTTGCCGAAAGATAAAGAAGAACTTAAATTTACCTTAAATAATGCCAAAAATTTCGGTGTTCCGATTTTCATTTTGGGTAAGGGCTCAAATCTTCTTGTAAGCGATAAGGGGATTGAGGGCGCCGTAGTTTCACTTTCAATGCTTGACGGAATAAAGGCAGAAGATAACATTATCACCTGCGGTGCCGGCGCTAATTTGTCGGCGGTTTGTACAGTTGCGCTTAAAAACGGACTTTCGGGGCTTGAATTTGCTTACGGAATACCGGGGAGTGTCGGCGGTGCGGTTTATATGAACGCCGGTGCTTACGGCGGAGAAATGTCGGCGGTCGTTATCGGTGCTTACTGTTTAGATAAAGATAACAATGAAATTTATATCGAAAAAAAAGATATGGATTTATCTTATAGAAACAGTATTTTTAAGAATAACGGATTTGTTATTACCGAGGTTGTTTTAGAGCTTGTAAAGGGAAACGAAACCGAAATAAAGGATAAAATGAATGACCTTATAAAAAGAAGAAAAGAAAAGCAACCTCTTGAATACCCGAGTGCCGGAAGCACATTTAAGCGTCCTGCCGGTAACTTTGCCGGAACGCTTATCGAAAAAAACGGCTTAAAGGGAACAAAAATCGGCGGTGCTATGGTTAGCAAAAAGCACGCAGGGTTTATAATAAACTTTGATAATGCAACATCAAAGGATGTTGAAGAGCTTATCGAAAAGGTTAAAGATACCGTTATGAAAAATGACGGAGTTTTACTCGAACCCGAGGTAATAACGGTCGGCAGGAGATAACAATGGATATACTTATTATTACGGGAATGTCGGGAGCCGGTAAATCGTATACAGCGAATGTTCTTGAAGATTTGGGATATTACTGTGTCGATAATATTCCGCCCCAAATTATTCCTACCTTTGTAACAATGTCCGAAATGGGAAATGAAAAGCTTCAAAAAATCGCCATAGTTACGGATATCCGTGGCGGTGAGATGTTTTCGGAAATTTCCGATGTGTTGAACAAGCTTTCTCAAAAGGATATAAATTTGCAGGTTGTTTTTCTTGACGCAAGCGATGAAACACTTAAAAACAGGTATAGAGAAAATCGGCGTACCCATCCGCTTTGCGATGCAAAAAGTATTTCTTTAAGCGAAGCGGTAAAGCTTGAACGGGATATGCTCTCTGCTGTAAGAGGTATGGCGGATTATGTTATAGATACAACAAATCTTTCAACAAAGGAACTGCACTCGAAGATTTCAAAGGTGCTGTTTGGCGATATTTCGGGCGGATTTAATATTCTTTGTAAATCTTTCGGATTTAAGTACGGAATTGATAACGAGGCGGATATAATTTTTGATGTAAGATGCCTTCCAAACCCCTATTATGTCGAAGAACTCAAAGACAAAACAGGGCTTCAAAAGGCGGTAAGAGATTATATTTTTAAGTTTCCCGAAAGTGCGGAATTTGAAAAGAAAGTTTTTGATTTGCTTGATTTTTCGATTCCTTTACACATAAAAGAGGGAAAGAGCCGTTTGGTAATAGCATTCGGCTGTACGGGCGGACAGCACCGCTCGGTAACCTTTGCCGAGCATACGGCAAAGCATTTGAAAGGTAAATACAATGTTACCGTTGTTCATAGAGATATAGAAAAATAATTTATAGGATATAAGAAAAATGTCTTTTTGTACCGAAATCAAAAACGAACTTGCCGACATAAGAATAAAGGATTGTTGCAAAACCGCTCTTATTTACGGTTTTGCTCTTTTCGGGCGCTCGTTTGATGCAAAAAGAATATGTTTGCAGACCGAAAACGAAAAAACCGCAATGGTTTATGCAAAACTTTTGTCCGATGTTTACGGCGTTGATGTAAATATAAGAACGGGCGGAGGGAAATGCCCTACATATATTGCCGAAATCGTAAGCGAATTTGACAGAATGCGTGTTCTCGCATCGGTTGACTTCGGTATTTATGACGGCAGTATTTATAAGGACAATTTTTACAGAGAATGTTGTATCAGCAGTTTTGTCCGTGGCGCATTTTTCGCCTGCGGTCATATAAGCGACCCCGATAAAAACTACCGTGTTGATTTTTATATTAAAAACGAGGGACTTGCAAAAGAATTTTCCCGTCTTTTATCAGAGCATCTTATTGAAACTCACATTTCTAAAAGCGGAAACGGTTTTAGAGTATATATTAAGAAAAATGAAATGATTGTTAATCTTCTTGCTTTTATGGGTGCAAGTGCTGTAAGTCTTCAATATATCGAAGCATCGGTTATTAAAAGCATTAACAATAAGACGAACAGAGCGAGCAACTGCGATAATGCGAATATAAACAGAACGGTTGAAGCGTCCGAAAAGCAAAGAAAAGCCATTAACTATATTAAAGAAAGAAATATGTTTGAAACTTTGCCCGACGAACTTAAAACGGCGGCAAATTTGCGGCTTAAAAATCCCGAATTATCACTTAAACAGTTGTGCGAAAAAAGTACAGAGCCGATTACCGTTTCGGGATTAAATCACAGAATTAAGAGAATAATGGAAATATACGGACAGATTAAAAAATAAGGAGGCGTATCGTATGGATTTTGCACATTTACATCTTCATACCGAATACAGTCTTCTTGACGGCTGTTGCCGAATAGACAAACTTTTTGACGAGGTAAAAAGGGCAGGTCAGACTGCTGTTGCCATAACCGACCACGGCGTAATGTACGGCGTTATAAATTTTTATAAGGAAGCAAAAAAACACGGGATAAAACCGATTATCGGCTGTGAGGTTTATGTTGCCCCACGGACAAGATTTGATAAGGATAAAAATCTTGATAACACTTATTCCCACTTGGTGCTTTTATGCGAAAACAATGAGGGATACGAAAATCTTTGCAAGATAGTATCCCTTTCTTTTATTGACGGATTTTATATGAAGCCGAGAGTCGATGCCGAAATTCTCAAAAAGTACAGTAAAGGACTTATTGCGCTTTCCGCCTGCCTTGCGGGCGAACTTCCGCAAAAGCTTATAAAAAGAGATTTTGACGGCGCCGAGGAAACAATAAAAAAGTATATAGATATTTTCGGAAAAGACAATTACTTTTTAGAGCTTCAAGACCACGGACTCCCCGAACAAAAGGAAATAAACCCGATACTTATAAATCTTGCCCGTAAATACGGAATAGGTCTTGTCGCAACAAACGATGTTCATTATGCAAAAAAGGAAGATTCCTTTATGCATAAAGTTTTGCTTTGTATTCAAACGGGAAGCAAAATAACCGAGAAAAATCCTATTGAATTCAAAACCGAAGAGTTTTATTTGAAATCCTATGACGAAATGGCGGAAGTTTTTTCTTATATCCCCGAAAGTCTTGAAAATACCGTAAAAATTGCCGAAAGATGTAATGTGGAGATAGAATTCGGCAAAATAAAACTCCCGTTTTTTGATACAAACGGGGTAGACCATTTTGAGTTCTTCAAAGAAAAATGCTACCGTGGAATGTATGAAAAATACGGTGAAAACCCTGACATTTCGGTTAAAGAACGATTGGATTATGAGCTTAATGTAATAAACAAAATGGGTTATGTTGACTATTATCTTATCGTTTGGGATTTTGTAAATTTTGCAAAAGAAAAGGGTATTCCAGTAGGCCCCGGCAGAGGTTCGGGCGCCGGCAGTCTTGCAGCATACTGTATAGGTATAACGGGTATAGACCCCATAAAATACGATTTGATTTTCGAGCGTTTTCTAAATCCCGAAAGGGTTTCTATGCCCGATTTTGATATCGACTTTTGCTATATAAGAAGACCTGAGGTTATCGACTATGTTATAAAGAAATACGGTGCCGACCGTGTTGCACAAATAGTAACCTTCGGTACAATGGCGGCAAGAGCGGCTGTAAGAGATGTAGGACGAGCACTTGATATACCTTATGCCACCTGCGATAAGGTAGCAAAACTTATTCCGCAGGCAATGGGTATGACACTTAAAACGGCAATAGAACTTAATGCCGAACTAAAAAAACTGTATGACGGCGACAGTGATGTAAAAAAACTTTACGATATGGCTATGAAACTTGAAGGTATGCCGAGGCACGCCTCTACCCATGCGGCAGGTGTTGTTATTTCGGACAAGCCCGTTTATGAGTATGTGCCGTTAAGCGTTAATGACGGTATGGTTGTAACCGAGTATTCTATGACGGCTCTTGACGAGCTCGGACTTCTTAAAATGGACTTTTTGGGGCTTCGTAACCTTACCGTTATCGACGATACCGTTAAAGAAATCAAAAAAACAAATCCCGATTTTGATATAGAAAAAATACCGCTTGACGATAAAGACACAATTTATATGATGGCAAAGGGCGACACCGACGGTGTTTTTCAGTTTGAATCGGAGGGAATGAAAGCAGTACTTCGGAAATTCGTTCCCGAAACAATAGAGGACTTAATTGCAATTTTGTCGCTATATAGACCGGGGCCTATGGACTCAATACCAAAGTATATTCATAACCGACATAACCCGAACGATGTAAAATACGATACTCCGCTTCTAAAACCGATACTTGATGTAACCTACGGTTGTATTGTGTATCAGGAACAGGTTATGCAGGTTTTCCGTGAACTTGCAGGATATTCTTTCGGCAGAGCCGATGTTGTACGGCGTGCAATGGCAAAGAAAAAGCACGATGTTATGCAAAAAGAAAGGAACACTTTTATCTACGGCGAAAAGGACAAGAACGGAAATGTTTTGTGCGAGGGTGCCGTAAACCGAGGCGTTAAAAAAGAGGTTGCCGAAAAGATTTTTGATGAGATGTCGGCGTTTTCTTCCTATGCTTTTAATAAATCCCATGCGGCGGCTTATGCCGTTGTGGCTTACAGGACGGCGTATCTTAAATGCCATTATACCGCCTGCTATTTTGCTTCGCTTTTAACGAGTGTACTTGATAATACCGCAAAAATATCGCAGTATTGTGCCGATTTTAAGAAAATGGGAATAACTTTACTTCCGCCCGATATTAACAAAAGCGAATGTAATTTTACAGCCGACGGTAATGCCATAAGATTTGGACTTTTGGCAGTTAAAAATATCGGTATAGGTTCAATAAATAATATCCTTAACGAGAGAAATACTAACGGTGAGTATTTGTCTTTTTACGATTTTTGCAAGAGAAACAAGGGCAGAGACTTGAATTCAAGAGCAATTGAAAGTCTTATTAAATCGGGTGCGCTTGACTGCTTTTCTTATAACAGACGAAGCTTGCTTTTAGGTTATGAGCAGGTGCTTAGCGCCGTTAATGCCGACCTTTCGTTTTCGGGCAAAGACCAACTTAATTTGTTTAGCGACGAAGAGCCTGCCGAATTTGAGATATCTTTTGTTGACGATTTTACCAAAATGCAAAAGTTGCTTATGGAAAAACAGTCAACGGGAATGTACCTTACGGGGCATCCTATGAGCTACTACGAGGATTTTGCAAAAATTAAAGGTGCCGTTCCGATAAATTCGGTGCTTAACGGGAAATATAAAGACGGGGCGTTTGTTTTGATTTCGGGTGTAATAACAGAGCCGAGTCTTCGTCAGCTTAAATCAAAGTCGATTATGGCTTCGTTTAATATTGAGGACCGAACGGGCGTGATAGGTGTTACCGCTTTTGCAACACAGTACGGAAAATATAAGGATATTTTAATTGAGGGTACTCCTGTTATCCTGAAAGGTAAAATTGACGAAATAGAAAATCAAGAGCCGAAAATTTTACTCCAATCGGTTGAGATTATTTCCGAATCGGCGCAAAGGGTACCGAAAGAAAAAATCTTGCAGTCGGGATTGTATATAAAGGTAAAGGACATAAAATCACCCGATTTTGTTAAGGTAAAAGAGGTAATAAACAGGTTTAAGGGCGATTATACCGTTACGGTAGTTGACGAAAAATCGGGCAAAAGATTTGTAGCGCCCGAAAGTATGCGTGTTTCATATAACGACGATTTAATTCACGCTCTTAATATTCTGCTTGACGGAAAAAATGTAAAATTTATCAAATAAAACTTGAATTATCCGGTACCGCAATATATAATATAGGTTGAAATTTTTGGAGATGATACAATATGAAAACAATAGGTGTATTAACAAGCGGAGGAGATGCTCCCGGAATGAATGCGGCTATTCGTGCCGTAGTAAGAACTGCATTTTCTCTCGGAATGAATGTAAAGGGAATAAGAAGAGGTTATAACGGACTTATCGAGGGCGATGTTTTTGATTTTGATTTGCGTTCGGTATCCGACATAATTAACAGAGGCGGTACCTTTCTTTATACCGCAAGAAGCCCGAAATTCAAGACCGAAGAGGGCGTTTTGGAAGCCGTAGAAAACTGTAAAAAATTCGGTATTGACGGTATCGTTGTTATAGGCGGTGACGGTTCTTTCAGAGGCGCAAGAGATTTGTCGGAGCACGGTATCCCGTGTGTCGGAGTTCCGGGTACTATTGATAACGATATAAGTTCAACCGAATATACAATCGGTTTTGACACCGCTATGAATACCGCTATGGAAATGGTTGATAAAATCCGTGATACGGCGCAGTCTCACGACCGTTGCAGTGTTATCGAGGTTATGGGCAGACACGCAGGTCATATTGCCGTTCAAACAGGTATCGCCGTTGGTGCTACCGCTATTTTGATTCCCGAAGTGCCTGCTGATGTTGACGCAATGATTGAAAAAATCAAGAAGTCTTACCAAACCGGTAAAAAGCATTTTATTATCGTTGTTGCCGAAGGTGTTGAGGGTATCGGCGGTGTTGAGGGACTTGCAAAGAAAATTCAAAGCGAAACCGGAATTGAATCCCGTGCTACCGTGTTAGGCCATGTTCAGCGTGGCGGAAATCCCACAGTAAGAGACAGAGTTTGCGCTACCGAGCTTGGCAATGCCGCAGTTCATCTGCTTTATAATGGCATTGGCAACAGAGTTGTAGGATATAAGAACAATCAAGTTGTCGATTTTGATATTTTTGAAGCACTTAATATGAAAAAAGAAATAGATTCCGGAATGCTTACTATTATTGCCGAAACATCTATTTAATCAAAATAGAGCTTAAAAAAAGAAATTCAGTTTTGTGTTTTTTCACAAAGTGTCCACGGCTCGAACACAAAAAGTCAATATTTTGCCGAAAAACGATAAATTTGTTTTCAATGGGTTGACAACCGCATATTATGGTGATATAATATGCGCATTGTAAAAAAGGAGTGGTAGAAGTGTTTAAGTCTGAGTACTTGAATAGAGTTTATGATGGCGTTAAATCGAAAAACGCCAATGAGCCTGAATTTTTGCAGGCGGTAAAAGAAGTTTTTGAATCTATCGAACCTGTGATAGAGAAAAGCGATGTTTATGAGAAAAACGGAATACTTGAAAGAATGGTAGAGCCCGAAAGAATGATTTCTTTCAGAGTTTCTTGGGTAGATGATAACGGTAAGGTTAATGTAAACCGTGGATACCGTGTTCAGTTCAATTCTGCGATAGGTCCTTATAAGGGCGGTCTTCGTTTCCATCCGACGGTTAATTCGTCTATTATGAAATTCTTGGGATTTGAACAAACCTTTAAGAACAGTCTTACAAGTCTTCCTATGGGCGGCGGTAAAGGCGGCTCGGATTTCGACCCCCGTGGCAAGAGCGACCTTGAAGTTATGAGATTTTGCCAAAGCTTTATGACCGAGCTTTCAAAGCATATCGGCGCTGATACCGATGTTCCGGCAGGAGATATAGGTGTAGGTGCCCGTGAGGTTGGTTATTTATTTGGTCAGTATAAGCGTCTTAGAAATGAATTCACCGGCGTTTTAACCGGTAAAGGCCGTTCGTTCGGCGGTTCTCTTATCCGTCCGGAAGCTACGGGATTCGGCGCTGTTTACTATGTAGTTGAAATGCTTAAAACAAATAACGATACCATTAAGGGCAAAACCTTTGCCGTATCGGGCTTTGGTAATGTTGCTTGGGGTACAGTTAAAAAGATAACCGAGCTTGGCGGTAAGGTTGTTACCATTTCGGGACCTGACGGTTATGTTTACGATAAAGACGGTATAAATACCGAAGAAAAGATTAACTTTATGCTTGAAATGCGTGCTTCGGGCCATGATAAGGTTAAAGAGTATGCCGATAAATTCGGTGTAGAATACTTTGAGGGTAAGCGCCCTTGGGAGCAGAAAGTTGACATTGTTATGCCTTGCGCTACTCAAAACGAGGTTGATATTAACGACGCCAAAAACATCGTTGCTAACGGTACAAAGTATTATGTTGAGGTTGCTAATATGCCGACTACTGCCGAAGCGGTTGAGTATTTAAGAAGCAACAGTGTTACCGTAGCTCCGTCAAAGGCAGTTAATGCAGGCGGTGTTGCTGTTTCGGGTCTTGAAATGAGTCAAAACTCAATGCGTTACAGCTGGACCGCAGAAGAGGTTGACGAGAAACTTCATCAAATTATGGCAAATATCTATAAGAACTCCTATGATGCCGCTAAAAAGTACGGTATGGAGGGCGACCTTGTTGCCGGTGCAAACATTGCCGGATTTGAAAAGGTTGCTGATGCAATGCTCGCTCAGGGTGTAGCATATTAAAATATTGCCTTTTTGGTAAATAAGTTGTATAATGGCGTAGGGTACTTTTTGTGCCTTACGCTTTTTTATTATAGGGGGTAAGAAAATGAAAAAGAAAAACACCCGTAACACAAAGGGCAGGATTGTATCGGCGGCGTGGCATCTTTTTTATGAGCAGGGCTACGATAATACGACAGTTGACGATATAATATATGAGTCCGAAACATCAAAGGGGTCTTTTTATCATTATTTCAGCGGTAAAGATGCACTGCTTTCAACCCTTTCTTACCTTTTTGACGAAAAATACGAAGAACTGTCAGGTAATTTTCCCGAAAAAATGGGTGCAATAGACAAACTTATATACCTAAACGGCGAAATTTTCCGTATGATAGAAGATTCCGTTTCGATTGAACTTTTGTCTCAACTTCTTTCTTCTCAGCTTATTACAAAAAGCGAAAAGCATCTTCTTGATAAAAAAAGAACATATTATAAGCTTTTGAGGAGTATTGTAGTAGAGGGACAGCAAAGCGGTGAACTTGTAACAGATAAAACGGCTAACGATATTGTTAAGGCGTATGCAATGTACGAAAGGGCGCTTATGTACGATTGGTGCCTTTGCAACGGCGAATATTCCCTTAAAGATTACAGTCAAACAATGCTTCCTATGTTCATAAACGGGTATAAAAATTCATAAAAAATTAAAATTTATTTTTTGACTGTTTTTTAGTATGTACTTTGGTCTAATAAAAAAGAACGGTAAAATAAGCGACTTGCTTGTTATATCGTTCTTTTTGTATAATATTTAGTTCAGACATAATTCTATGTTTCAGTCTATTTTATTTTGTGATATAATGCAGTTGTTAAATTTTTTGAAAGGGGAATGAATTATGGAAATTTTAGCATTCGTTCTTTACTTTGTCGTTGTATTAGCGATAGGTATTTGGTTCTTCTTTAAGGACCGTAATAATTCCGGCGAAAAGGAATACTTTTTAGGCGGGCGTGCAATGGGCCCGTGGGTTACGGCTTTAAGTGCGCAGGCGTCGGATATGAGCGCTTGGCTTTTAATGGGACTTCCCGGAAGCATTTTGGCGTTCGGTCTCGGTGAAGCGTGGATAGGAATCGGTCTTGCGCTTGGTACAATAGCAAACTGGATTTTTGTTGCAAAGCGTTTAAGACAGTTTTCAAAAGCCGCTAACGATTCAATTACTTTACCGCAGTATCTTGTAAACCGTTTCTTGGCAAAGGGCAAAGCATTACAGATAATAAGCGCAATTATTTTCCTTGTTTGCTTTACTGTTTATGTTGCATCAAGCTTTGTTGCCGGAACAACGGTGTTTACATCGGTTTTCCCGAGCCTTAATGCAGATACGGCACTTTTGATATTTGCTTTAATTCTTATAGCTTATACATTTTTGGGCGGATTTAATGCCGTATGCTGGACCGACTTTTTCCAAGGTCTTTTGATGCTTGTGGCTCTTCTTGCCGTTCCGATAGTTCTTTTGGCTACCAAAAATCTTGATTTTGCAAATCTTAATAATGTATTTACATATACTGACGGCGGAAGCACAGTGGAATGCGTGTTCGGAACAAGCATATTCGGTTGCGGTTGGAAGAAAATCGCCTCCGGTCTTGCTTGGGGACTCGGCTATTTCGGTATGCCTCATATACTTGTAAGATTTATGTCAATTAAAAAATCAAGTCTTGTTAAGAAGAGCGCTATCGTTGCTATCGTTTGGGTTGTTTTGGCTCTCGGTGCCGCTATTGCGATAGCAATTTTGGGTAGAGCATACATAGGCGAAGAATTACTTAAAGACGGCAGTCAAAAGATGGTATTTATCGCTCTTGCCCGTAAGCTTTTCCCCGGATTTATTGCAGGTATTTTGCTCGCTGCCATTATTGCGGCTTCTATGAGTACGGCTGACAGTCAGTTGCTCGTTGCTTCTTCGTCATTTACAAGTGATATTTATAAGCCCGTTTTCCGTAAGAATGCAAGCGATAAGGAAGTAATGTGGATAGGCAGAATTACCGTTCTTGCCGTTGCCGTTGTTGCTTACTTTATTGCAAGCGCAAAGGGCTCTGGCGCTCAGGCAATTATGAACATGGTTGAGAATGCTTGGGGCGGTTTCGGCGCTTCGTTCGGACCTGTTGTTTTGCTTTCACTCTTCTGGAAGCGTATGACATATAAGGGTGCCGTTGCAGGTGTTCTTGTCGGTGCCGTTGTCGATGTTTCGTGGCTTATTTGGCTTTCGGGCTCTACCGGAATATACGAAATTTTACCCGGCTTTATAATGGGTGCTATCGCCTGCGTTGTTGTATCGCTTATTGATAAAAAACCGAGTGACGAGGTTGAAGCACTTTTCGATACGGCAATAAACAATCAGTTAGACGACTAATCTGTAATAAATAATTTGAAAATGTATTGTAAAAAACTCCGCTCGGTTTGAGCGGAGTTTTAACATATTTATGAAAATTAAATCTTTTTAAGGTTTACGGTGTCGATTACATTAAGACCTAAATTTTTAAGATGCTGTTTTATTTCGTCTTGCGCCCTTATATTGCGAAGCTCATGCGGAGAATGGGCATCGCACCCGATAACTATATCATTGTTAACGCTTTTTGAAATATTAAAAAATTCGTAATTCGGGTAACTTTCTTTTTTCAACATATCTCAAAAGGCAAAAAAGACAGCCACAAGTGAGTGGCTGCCCGAAATTGTAATGCGTTGTTAAACTTCTGTACCCCTTATAGGGGCAGTGCATATCACCGGTTTACCGGTGGTTATGATTTTAATCCTTAAAAAAGTCCTTTGCTTTATCAATAAACGACTTTTTCTTTTTATAGTTTTGTTCGGTTGAAGCTGAATCAAATTCTTTAAGCTTTTGTTTTTGTTCTTTTGATAAATCCTTTGGAACTTCAACAGTAATTTTTACATATTGGTCGCCTTTTCCTACATAGTTAAGGCGCTGAATGCCTTTGCCACGAAGCTTGAATTCGTCACCCGGCTGAGTGCCTTCGTGAATTTGGAATTTAACCTTTCCGTCAAGTGTCGGAACGGTTATTTCGGCACCTAATGCCGCCTCGGTAAAGGTAATCGGTATTTCGCAGTAAACATCAAAACCGTCACGCTCAAAAATCGGGTGCGGTCTTACATTAACAGCAACCCTCAAATCACCCGAAGGGCCTCCGTTCACTCCGGCGTCGCCACCGCCACGAACCGATAATACCTGACCGTCGTCAATACCTGCCGGAATTTCGACGGTTTTTTCAACAGTGTGTCTTATCCTGCCTTTTCCGGCGCAGGTATGGCACGGCTTGTCGATGATTTTTCCCGTGCCGTGGCAGTTGTTACAAACGGTTTGTGTCTGCATTTGACCGAATGGGGTGCGCTGAACGGAGCTTACTCTGCCCGAGCCGTGACAAACAGGGCAGGTTTTGGCACTTGTGCCTTTTTCGCAACCCGTACCGCCACAATCATCGCAGTTGTCTATTTTCGTAACCTTTACGGTTTTCTTTGAGCCTTTTGCCGCCTCTTCAAAGGAAAGATTAACGGCAGCCGAGGTATCGTTTCCACGCCTTGGCGCATTTGGGTCCCTTTGACGCCCGCCTCCGCCGAAACCTCCGCCGAAGATAGAGCCGAAAATATCACCTAAATCGCCGAAGTTTCCGAAACCGCCGAATCCTCCGCCAAATCCTCCTCCGCCGCCGGCACCGAAGTTCGGGTCAACACCTGCGTGGCCGAATTGGTCGTAACGGGCACGCTTTTCTTTATCGGATAATACCTCGTATGCCTCGTTTACTTCCTTAAAGTTCTTTTCGGCTTCCTTGTCGCCGGGGTGTAAATCGGGATGGTATTTTTTTGCGGCTTTTCTGTATGCTTTTTTTAGGTCGTCGTCGTTTACCGATTTATCGACACCTAAAACCTCATAATAATCTCTTTTATTATCAGCCAAAATAAATTGCTCCTAAATCAGATTGCAGATGGCAGATATCGGATATCAGATTGCAGATGGCAGATATCGGATATCGGACATTTAACAACTAAAATTATTTTGTTATGTAGGGGAGGGTCTTTGTGCCCTCCCGATTTGCTTCCGTTTAACAACAACCAAACGGCGTGCGTAGGGCAGGGGTTTAAGTTAAGTTTCATATTAAAACCGCCCCTTTAATAAAAGGGGAGGTGGCACGGTGAAACCGTGGCGGAGGGAATTTGTCCGTTGTCTGCCGTCCGTTGTCCGCTATCCGCTTTACTGCTTGTTTTGGTCGTCAACATCAGTAAAGTCGGCTTCGTAAACATTGTCGGCATTTCCGTTTTGTGCATTCGGGTCGGCATTCGGATTTCCGCCGGCTTGTGCCTGCGCTTCCTGTGCTGCCTTATATACCTTTTCGCTTACGGCATAAAGCTCTTTTTGTAATTCTTCCTGCTTTGCCTTGATAGCGTCAATGTCTTCGCCCTTTAATGCTTCTTTCAAAGCTTCTTTTGCGGTTTCAATCTTTGATTTTTCGTCAGCAGACAACTTATCGCCGAGCTCGGTAATGGTCTTTTCGGTTTGATAAATCATTTGGTCGGCATTGTTTCTTACATCAACGGCCTCTCTGCGCTTTTTGTCCTCTGCGGCATAAGACTCGGCTTCCTTAACTGCCTTATCAATATCCTCTTTTGACATATTTGTGTTTGAAGTAATGGTGATGTTGTTTTCTTTGCCGGTACCTAAATCTTTTGCCGAAACATGAACGATACCGTTTGCATCTATATCAAATGTAACCTCAATTTGGGGGATTCCACGGGGAGCAGGAGCAATTCCGTCAAGGTGGAATACACCGAGAGTCTTGTTATCCTTTGCAAATTCTCTTTCACCCTGCAAAACATGTACCTCAACCGAGGTCTGACCGTCAGCGGCGGTAGAGAATATTTGGCTCTTCTTTGTAGGAATGGTCGTGTTTCTCTCAATTACCTTTGTCGAAACACCGCCCATTGTTTCAATACCCAATGAAAGCGGGGTAACATCGAGAAGAAGAAGTCCCTTAACATCTCCGCCTAAAACACCGGCTTGAAGAGAAGCACCGATTGCAACACATTCGTCGGGGTTAATGCCCTTAAACGGCTCACTGCCCATAAAGTTTTTAACAGCTTCCTGAACGGCAGGAATACGGGAAGAACCGCCTACCATAAGAACCTTGTTGATTTCGTTCTTGTTAAGACCGGAATCGGAAAGTGCCTGACGGACAGGTCCCATTGTTGCCTCAACCAAATCAGCGGTAAGCTCATTGAATTTAGCTCTTGTAAGGGTTGTTTCGAAGTGTTTAGGGCCGGTTGAATCGGCAGTAATGAAAGGAAGATTTATGTCGGCAGTAGTCATACCCGAAAGGTCGATTTTTGCCTTTTCAGCGGCTTCCTTAACACGCTGCATAGCCATTTTATCATTTGCAAGGTCTATACCTTGTTCTGCCTTAAAGGTAGAAACGATATAGTCCATAATTCTCTTATCAAAGTCGTCGCCGCCTAAACGATTGTTACCGGCAGTTGCAAGTACCTCTTGAACGCCGTCGCCCATTTCGATAACCGAAACATCGAATGTACCGCCGCCAAGGTCATAAACCATAACCTTTTGGTCGTCTTCCTTATCAATACTGTAAGCGAGAGCGGCAGCGGTCGGCTCGTTTATAATTCTCTTAACTTCAAGACCTGCGATTTTACCGGCGTCCTTAGTTGCCTGACGCTGAGCATCGGTAAAGTAAGCAGGAACGGTAATAACAGCTTCGGTAACGGTAGTTCCCAAATAGCTTTCGGCATCGGCTTTGAGCTTTTGAAGAATAATAGCCGAAATTTCCTGCGGTGTGTACTGCTTATCGTCAATAGCTACCTTATAATCAGTACCCATTTCTCTTTTTATAGAGCTTATTGTTCTGTCAGGATTAGTGATTGCCTGACGCTTTGCAACCTGACCTACCATTCTTTCGCCTGTTTTTGAAAAAGCAACAACAGAAGGGGTTGTTCTCGAACCCTCGGCGTTTGCTATAACAACCGGTTCGCCACCCTCCATAACTGCAACACATGAGTTTGTAGTACCAAGGTCAATACCAATAATTTTTCCCATAATAATTTATCTCCTTTTAATATATATGTTTTTAGTTTGCAACTTTAACCATTGCCGGTCTTATAATAGTATCACCGAGTTTGTAACCTTTTTGCAAAACTTCGGCAATTTCGTTTTCGCCAAAGTTTTCATCTTCAATATGCATTACCGCCTCGTGGAAATTCGGGTCGAACTTTTCGCCTGATTTACCGATTTCTTCAATTTCGAGGGTTTCAACAATAGATGTAAACTGTTTTACTATAAGTTCTATACCCTTGATGTAATCGGGGCTGTCCTTATCGGCTGAATTGGCTCTTTCGATATTATCTATAATAGGTAAGAGCTTCTTTATGACCGATGCTTTTGAATATTCGGCTACGCCCGATTTTTCTCTTTCGGTACGCTTTTTGAAATTATCAAATTCGGCAGCCGTTCTTTGAAGCAAATCTGACTTTTGTTCAAGTTCAGTTTTAAGCTGTTGAAGCTCGGAGTCTTTTTTGCTCGGTTTTTTCTTTTCTTTCTTTTCCTCGCAAGCCGCAGTTTCTTTTTCTTCAGTGGGCTTTGTGTTTTCTTCCGACACTTGATTACCTCCCTTAACACCGCATTTTTAAGACACGGTATTTTGTTTGACGAGTATAATTATATGCACATTTTCCCAAAAGTCAATAGTTTTTTGAAAAATTTTTTGACTTTCTCTGACCTTTTACAATTTGTTCATAATTATGGGATAAAAACAGCCGTCTTTCGACAAGACGGCATAAGTAAATTGACATTATTATAAAATATGGTAAAATTATCTTAAATTAAAGTCAATAATATTTTTATCGGGACTTTGGGTGACTAACTTTAACTGTTTTCTTTTTATATTGGAAAAAATGCGATTTTCAAAGGCAACCATTTTGTCTTCGTGAAATAATCCCCAAATGACAAAAGCGACCGCAACCGTTTCAAATATTGACTGAATTAAGTAAGCTAAACTCATAATTTCCTCCACCGAACAAATGTTCGTTTTCTGTATTTTTATTATAGTGTAAGTTTTTGTGTTTGTCAAGCACTTTTATTTTACAAACAAAGTATATTCATTTGACTGTCCGAAAATACGGACAGAGAAAGGAAATATATGCGATTTTTAATTTTATCCTGCAATACGGGCGAAGGGCATAATTCGTGCGGTAGGGCAATAAAGGAATACTTCGAGGCAAACGGTGTTTACTGCGAAATACGGGATGCGCTTTCCTTTTGGTCTGATCAAAGCTCAAAAATCATAAGCAAGGGGCATATTTTTGTTTACAGAAATTTGCCAAAGGTTTTCGGTGCGTCATACCGATTTGAAGAGAACCATCCGCCGAAAACGGGGCAGGATTCTTTGATTTATGATATTTTGAAAAACGGTTGCAGTAAACTCTACGATTATTTGTTAAATGAAAAATATGACGGTGTTATTTCGGTTCATCCTTTTTCTGCTATGATGATGACCGAAATTAAAAAAACAAAAAAGATAAATATTCCGCTGTATTTTGTCGCTACCGATTATACTTGCAGTCCCGGAGTAAACGAGACAGACTGCGACCTTTATTTCATTCCGCATAAGGATTTAATTGCCGAATTTGTTTTAAGCGGAATTAAGCGTGAAAAAATTGTGGCTTCGGGGATACCCGTCGCACAGAGTTTTTATCTTCGCATTGATAAAGAAAGTGCAAAGAAGTATTTATGTATAAACACGCACGAGCGGGTGGTACTGCTTTCTTGCGGTAGTATGGGTTGCGGACCTATTAAAGAACTTACCGAAAAACTGCCCGAGCTTTTGCCGAGCGGTGTACGGCTTGTCGTAATTTGCGGAAACAACCGCCGACTTTATACTGCTTTAACAAAAAACGGCATAAAAACAAATCTTTCGGTTATCGGGTATACTTCGAGGATGCCTCTTTATATGGATGCCGCCGATTTAATTCTTACAAAGCCCGGAGGTTTAAGTTCAACCGAGGGCGCAACAAAGCATAAGCCGATGGTGTTCGTCAATGCCGTGCCGGGACTTGAAACAAGAAATCTTAACTTTTTTACAGAGCGTGGATTTGCACTTTCGGGTGGCAGTGTAGAGGAGATAATCGACATTGTAAATAACTGTATGCTGTTTAACACTGATTTAGAAAAGGTGTCCGAAAAAATCGCCGAAAACTTTTCCGAAATGGGCGCCAAAAATATCTATAAATTTGTAACTACAAATGTTAAAAGTTAGGTGAAAACTTTATGTTTATTACAGAGCAAATAAAAAAAGATATTATACCAAAAAATAAGATAAACACATCTGCGAGAGTGGTGTATTTAGATGTAATAAAGATACTTTCGGCTTTTCTTGTCGTTTTTTACCATATATCATTTTACCGTCTTGATTATGGGTTTTTGGCAACCGATAGTTGTTATTTTCCAAATTTCAATAGAATAGTGATGTCTTTTTCTGCTTGTAGCGTTCCGCTTTTCTTTATGGTGAACGGCGCATTGCTGTTCTCAAAAAAGCGCTCTTGGCAAGTGTCGCTTTATAAGGCAGTAAAACTTCTTTTTATAGTGCTTTGCCTTAAATTTTTGGGATTTCCAAGTTGGTTTTTTATAACACTCTCAATCCTTTATTTGCTATATCCTGTGTTTTTGTATTTCTATGAAAATAAGAAGATATTTTACTACATAGTGCTTATAGCTTTGCTTGTATTTCCATTTTTATACAATGAATTTGTCGTTGTTATGAAAATATTTTCGGATAATAAGCTTGAAATAACCGGCGCAAAAACAATGTATAGTATTGTGTATTTTTTTCTCGGAAATATTTTGTTTAACAGGAAACCGTTAAAATTATGGCAAAGCATTTTGTTGATAGTTTTCGGAATGGCGGTTTTAAGTTTTGATTGTATTGTATTAACCAATTCACTTGGAGAGGTTGCCGACGGGGTAAACGGAGCTTTCCCGACGGTTGGTGCGCTCTTAACTGCAATAGGTGTTTTTGAATTTTTCAAGGCAATAAAGTCGCTTGAAAAAATAAAAATTCCCTCATTTTTTTCAGATGGAATTTTAACAGTGTATTTGTTTCATCTTTTTGTAAACAAATATTTGGTTTTACTTGTCGGGAAACCTGAAAATTTGCCCTTTGCCCTCGTACAATCTGTGTTGGTTTTCATTGTTTGCTGTTTGATAGGGTATGTATTAAAAAAAATTCCCGTTTTATGCTTCTTTTCTAAAATATAAACAAAGAAAAAATCGTTAAAAAACACTTGACCTTTTTGAGATGGTATGGTATAATGTATTCACCTCAAGAAGGTTCTTTTTTTTTGCGAAAAAATAACCGATTTGTTGATTTACAGTATGTTGTGCTGTGCTTTCCCAAGCGCTTCTATATGTGGCGTTTGAGGCATAACTGCCGTAGGTTTACAGAGGGAGGCGTTTACTTGGTCGAGAAGTTCGACAAAGCAAAAAATATTTCCGTAAAACGGGAGGTGCCGTTATGAGAGTAAAGATTACCCTCGCTTGCACTGAGTGTAAGCAACGAAACTACAACACAATGAAAAACAAGAAAAACGATCCAGACAGGCTTGAAATGAACAAGTATTGCAGGTTTTGCAGAAAGCACACCTTGCATAAGGAAACAAAGTAAGGAGATTTAACGATGAAGACATTAAACAAGATTTGTCAAGTTCTTTGCGTTGTTTTCGGCCTTGTTGCATTTGTTCTTTTCTTTATGAATTTTGCTACATTTACTGTCGGTGATAAGAGCGAAACCTTAGTTGGTACCGTTCTTGCCTTCGGCGGAAAAAGCAAAGGTATTATAAGTAAAGCTGTTGATTTAACCGTTTCGGCTAAAATCCTTTTCTGCTTTATTTTGACTGCCATTGGTTTTATAATGAGCATTTTCTCATTTAAGAAAAAGGGACTTAGATATGCGGTTCCGGCTTTCTCATTAGGTGCTGCTGTCTTTATGCTTGTTGTAGCTCTTTCGAGTCCGTATAAGTTTATTGATGCTTCTGCTTTCAGAAAAAGCGAAATAGCTCTTACCGGTCTTAAATATACTCCGGTTGTGCTTTTAATAAGCATTGCGCTTTTTGCGTTTGCTGCTTTTGCGATAGCATATTTGCTCATTGACGATTACATTGAAGTATGTGAGTCAAAGGGCAAGAAGACAATCATTCAGCGTATCGGACTTTTCTTCCGTGATTATAAGAGCGAAGTTAAGAAAATCGTTTGGCCGAATCTTAACGATGTTGTTAAGAACACTGTTATCGTACTGATAATGTGCTTGTTGGTTGGCGCATTCATTTGGTTACTTGACTGGGGACTCGGTAGTCTTATCAAAGTCATTTTGAATGTTAAGCAGTAACGGAGGTTACAGTAATGCCCGATAATAACGAAGCAAAATGGTATGTTGTTCATACCTATTCAGGTTATGAGAACAAAGTTGCCAACGACCTTAAAACAATGGTCGAAAGCCGAGGTATGCAAGATCTTATTCAGGATATAAAAATCCCGACGGAGATTGTTACCGAAATCAAGGACGATTCAACAACCCGAGAAGTAGAGAGAAAGATTTTCCCGAGTTATGTTCTTGTAAAAATGATTGTTACTAACGACAGTTGGTATGTTGTCCGCAATATAAGAGGATGTACCGGCTTCGTAGGTCCCGGCTCAAAGCCCGTTCCGCTAACCGACCGTGAGGTTGCCGCATTAGGCGTTGAAAAGCACAGCGTTGAAGTTGGCTACAAGGAAGGCGATAATGTTAAAATTATCAGCGGACCGCTTGAAGGATACGGCGGTAAGGTTAAAACCGTTGACATTGAAAATAACAATGTTTGTGTTATCCTTTCTATGTTCGGGAGAGAGACTCCGGTTGAGCTTGAACTTGACCAAATATCTCTTGACAAAGATTAATTGTTAATACGCAGTAAAATGCTTATTAACTCCGGCATATAAGTTCTTACGGTTAGGTTGACCGGCTGTAAGGTGAGCGCTTGTATGTCACGGTGGGAGGAGAAGGGTATAAGACCTACTCCGCCAAGTGTTGGAATGAAATTTCCAAGAAACACGGTTACCACGAATTTTGGAGGTGCTTTATATGGCTCAGAAAATTACAGGTTACATTAAATTGCAGATTCCCGCAGGTAAAGCAACACCTGCACCCCCTGTTGGTCCTGCTCTCGGTCAGTATGGCGTTAACATCATGGAATTTACCAAGGCGTTTAACGAAAAGACCAAGAATGATGCCGGTCTTATCATTCCGGTTGTAATTACCGTTTATGCAGACCGTTCATTCACATTTATTACAAAGACTCCGCCTGCTGCCGTTCTTATTAAGAAGGCATGCGGAATCGAAACCGCTTCCGGCACACCTAACAAAACAAAGGTTGCCAAGATTACAAAGGAACAGGTTAAGAAAATCGCAGAAACAAAGATGCCCGACTTAAACGCCGCAAGTATCGAATCAGCTATGAGTATGATAGCAGGTACTGCCCGTTCAATGGGTATAGAAGTAGTCGATTAATTCTCTCTTGTGGGAGGAAAATTCCGATTTGACCACTTATTGGGAGGTAAACTATGAAACACGGAAAAAAATATAATGATGGCGTAAAGCTTATCGACAGCGGTAAGTTTTATGATGTAAACGAAGCAGTAGAAATTGCTGTTAAAACAGGTACTGCTAAGTTTGACGAAACAGTTGAATTACATGTTCGTTTGGGTGTTGACTCTCGCCACGCTGACCAGCAGGTTAGAGGCGCTGTTGTTCTTCCGAACGGAACAGGTAAGACTATAAGAACTCTTGTTCTTGCAAAAGGCGATAAGGCAGATGCCGCTAAGGAAGCCGGCTCTGATTATGTTGGCGCCGAAGAACTCGTAGCCAAGATTCAAAATGAAAACTGGCTCGATTTCGATGTTGTTATTGCAACACCTGATATGATGGGTATGGTTGGCCGTTTAGGTAAGGTTTTAGGCCCCCGTGGTTTGATGCCTACACCGAAGGCAGGTACCGTAACACCTGATGTTGCTAAGGCAGTTACCGAAGCTAAGGCAGGTAAGATTGAATACCGTCTTGATAAGACAAATATCATTCACTGCCCAATCGGTAAGGTTTCTTTCGGAGCAGAGAAGCTTCAAGAAAACTTTGATGCACTTATGGGTGCTATCGTTAAGGCAAAACCGGCTGCTACAAAGGGTCAGTACATTAAGTCTTGCACAATCGCAACAACAATGGGCCCCGGCATCAAACTCAATGTTTCGAAATTCGGTGCATAAGCCATTATAAAAAATTATCCCGTACCTTGTCGGTACGGGAATTTTTTTCGTTTTCGGTAAATTTACCGGCGTGCGTAGGGGAGGGCCTCTGCGCCCTCCCGATTTTGTTTTCGGTAATTTGAACGGCAACCGTAGGGGAGGGTCTCTGCGCCCTCCCGTAATTGTTGCCGATAAATTTGCGGTGGCGGCAAGCAGCCACCCTACAATATAAATATATATTTCATAAACCAAAAGGGCGCATGATACACGCTCCTTAACGGTATGGGAATTTTTTTATTTATTCATATTTGGGTTATGAGTTCTTTCAAGAAGATAATCGGTTGAAACATCAAAGAAATATGATTATGAAAATTAAATCTTTTTAAGGTTTATGGTTTCGATTACATTAAGACCTAAATTTTTAAGATGCTGTTTTATTTCGTCTTGCGCTCTTATATTGCGAAGTTCATGCGGAGAATGGGCATCACACCCGATTACAATATCATTGTTAACGCTTTTTGCAATATTAAAAAATTCGTCATTCGGGTAACTTCTCTTTTCAACATATCCCAAAAGGTTGAATTCAAGCGGAATATTAAGTTCCTTTGCCGATTTGCAAAGGCGTTCCCATTCGTTATAGTATGTTTCTCCGTCACCCTTAAAATTAAATATATCGGGGTGGGCGATATACGAAAAAGAGCCCGTATGCATAGCTTCAATAAGCAAATCAATATAAGTTTTGAAAAGTCCCTTATCGGTTGTTTCATCTCTTGTCCAACGAAAATCGGGGTGTCCCTCGGTAACTAAACTGTGCTGTCCCAAAATAAGATATTCTATTCCGCAATCTTTGCACAAATTCTGCAAACTGCCGAAAATTTCGGGGAAATACTCTGCCTCAAACCCAATATGTATTTCAATATCATTTTTATATTCTTCTTTAAGATTATGTAAAATGTAAGAATAGGTTTTTGCCTCGGTAGGGGTCATTCTCATGCCCGACACATAGCCGTTTTGATATAACTGCGGTGAGTGGTCGGAAAAGCCGAGAATTTTCATACCCGCTTTGATTGCATTTTCTATATACTCTCTTTCGGTGCCGTATGCGTGCTTGCAAAAAGAAGTATGCGTATGATAATTAGCTAACATTAAAATCTCTCCGTCAATACTGGTTTATTAAATTTTATTACCTATTATTAAAAAAGTCAAGTGATTAGCGGTATTAAATTTTTATAAAAAATAACCTCCGAATTTTTCGGAGGCATTATACTACTTGTTTAAGCTTTCATAAAAAACTTCATATTCTTTAATTTTCGCTTCGCTTTGCTCGTGATTATCAACAATAGTGTCCTTCGCATCGTTTAGGGAACTTAAAAGGGATTCAAGGTTACTTGTAAACTCGGTGGCGATTTTGCTGATTTCGTCTTTTGTATTTATAAGCGAGCTGTGAGCCGAGTCAATACATTCGATATTTCTGACAACCTCGTTATCCGAAACCTCTTTGTTGCGCTTGGCGTTTTCGATAATCGAATTTGCATTGGCTTTTGATACGATATATAACTTTGCGATGTTTTGCGAAAGGCGCTCGATTTCTTCCTGTTTATCGGTAAAGAATTTTAATTTTTCTGCCACCTCACTGTTTTTTGCCGAAAGCTCAACTATTTGAGCCCGTGCCTTTTGCAGACTCTCGGTAAGCTCAGCAACCTTTTCGTTAAGTAAGGTCTCCTTTTCGGAATTCTCTTTGGAGGTCTTTTGAATATACTCTAAAACATCATCGCTGTTAAAACCAAACAAACTTTTTCTGAAACCTATTGACACAAAAACACCACTTTTCGATTGATTTTTAATTATTATATCAAAAACCGATAAAATATACAAGTATTTATTTGAAACTGATTTGTTTCTATTGACTTTTAGTGCATTTTAGAGTAAAATCACAAAGGTAAAAGTTAATAAAATAATATGCCCCCGTAGTTAAATGGATATAACAAGGTCCTCCTAAGACTTAGTTATCGGTTCGATTCCGGTCGGGGGTGCCAAAAATCCCTTGAACGAAAGTGAGAGGGATTTTTTCTTCTTACCTTTTACCTCTTACCTATCAGTTAAATCCGCTCGGGATTTTTGGAAGGTAATAAGTAATAGGTAATAAGTATTGCGGCTTCGCCGACGAATATTAAATGTGCTATTTCGTAGTTCAATCACACGAAAAAAAGCATCGACTTTTGTCGATGCTTTTTTCATTTGGCTGGGGAATAGGGATTCGAACCCCAACAAACAGAGTCAGAGTCTGTCGTGCTACCGTTACACAATTCCCCAATATCTGCAACGATAGATATTATATATCAATAAAACCGATATGTCAAGATTATTTTCGACTTTTTTACAATGTTACGGTGCAGGTTACGGCAACATACCCGATATAAACCGCAAGCAACAAAATGCCTTGAAATCTACTGAATTTTTTATTTATTAAAGAGGGGACAAGAGCAATTATTCCGACAAGTAGGCAGGCGGGCAAATCTATAAGACTCGACATTCTCGAAATCGGGAGTGATTTACCCGAAACAAAAGCCGAAATCGGCATAATAAGGGTAAGGTCCATAATGTTTGCGCCGATTATGTTGCCGACCGATAAATCGGACTGTTTTTTTGCCACAGCGGTTATTGTGGTAATAAGTTCGGGCAGGGAAGTACCGATAGCAACCATGGTAACGCCAATAATTCTTTCGGGAACGCCTATAAGCGTTGCAATATCGCTACCCTTATCGACAAGAAGCCTTGCGCCGATAACTATGCCGACGGCGCCTAAAATAAACTTTGCGATATTTATAATAACGGTCTTTTTTTCGGTCATTGCAGGGTCTTTTTCTTCGGCCTTTGAAAGAGCAACTGATTTTTTTGCAACCAAAATATTTTCCGTAAAGAAAACAGCACAAATAACAAGCAACACAGCCGAAAATAAAATACTTACTTTACCGACAAAACCGCAAGCTACAATAATTACGGCGGCAAGAAGCATCAAAACCGATTTTAGCATATAGTCTTTTCTCTTTATTACGGCAGGAATACAAATAAGCGAAATAGCCATAATAAGACCGATATTTGCGGTAACACTGCCAACGGCGTTACCGATAGACATATCAACCTTTTTATCAATCGCCGCCATAACCGAAACAAGCATTTCGGGAAGAGTCGTCGCTATGCTTACAACGGTAGCACCGATAATAAGCTTTGGTATTCCGCTGACCTCCGCCATCCATGATGCCGCATCAACAAAATAGTCTCCGCCCTTTACAACAAGAAAAATTCCGAGTGCAAAAAGTAAAAATGTTATTGCGATTTCCATAATCTCTCTCCTAAAAAAATAATCGGGTACGCCATTAAGCCATACCCGATAAAACCCAAAACACTTAACCCATAGTACAGCTTAAAAGTTATACAATGAGTCTCGCAAATTAAAACAAGCCAGACCGTTCGGTCGAGGTTGTTGACTTGTTACACAAAAATATGTGTCTGCTACTCCCCCAAAGAGATATTATATGTATATTACCATTAAAACCTTATAATGTCAATAATTTTCCTGATTTTTTAAGTTCATTATATTTTAGAATTGCTATTTGTGTCTTGGCATCGTCAATTTCGCCGTCAAGCACCATTTGTACCGCTTTTTGAAGCGGTATTTTTTCTACATTCAAAAACTCGTCGTCATCAAGCTTTTGGTCGCCGAAGGTAAGACCGGTTGCCGCAAAAATCCAAATAATTTCGGCGCAGTAGCCGGGTGTCGGATAAAGCTTGCCGAGAGGATAAAAGTTCTTGGCGGTAGCGCCTGTTTCTTCTTTCAACTCTCTTTTTCCGCAAATCAGCGGGTCTTCGTCCTTACTGTCCCTTTTGCCTGCCGGAACTTCGAGTATAACCTCTTTATAAGGGTATCTGAACTGCCTTACGAAAAGTATATTCCCGTCATCGTCCTCGGCAATAACACAAACACCGCCGTTATGCTCTATAACTTCTCTTTTTGCCGGCTCGCCGTTAGGCAGAGTGATTTCGTCAACAACTAAATTTATAACCCGCCCGCTGTAAACGGTTTCGCTTTTTACGGTTTTTTCCAAAAGATTCATAATTTATCTTCTTTCATAATATTATTTATTATAAACTAACAAAAGGATGATAGTTATGGACAAAGTATTTCTGCCGAAAAATTATGATTATATAGAACTGAATAACGGCATAGAAGCACTATTAAAAAAATACACTTTTATTAAGAAAAAGTCAATAGGCAAAAGCTGTCTTGGCAAGGAAATAACGGCGCTTGTTGTAGGAAACGGGGAAAATTTCAGTCTTATTGCCGCAGGTTTTCACGGAAGCGAGCATATTACTACTAATGTACTTATGATGTGGTTTGAGGATATATGCGAGGCGATATACAATAACACCTATCTTAACGGCATAAATATTAAAAAAGCGCTTTACGGCAGAGGTATTGTAATAGTGCCGAGGGTTAATCTTGACGGCTGTGATATTTCGATTAAGGGTGAAAAGGCGTGCGGTGAAAAAGCCGAGGAAATCCGGAATATGGTAAAGGGCGACTTTGTTCACTATAATGCAAATTACCGTGGAGTTGACATAAATCATAACTTTAATGCAAATTGGGCTATGGTAAGAGCAAACGAAAAAAAGCTCGGTATATTAGGCCCTGCACCTACAAGGTTCGGCGGATATTCGCCCGAAAGCGAACCCGAAACAAAAGCACTTTGCGACCTTTGCAGACATAATAATATCCGCCATGTTATAGCCCTCCATTCGCAGGGCAGGGTAATATATTGGACCTACGGCGAACAGCGACCATATAATTCAAGAAGAATGGCTGAAATTTTATCGACGGCTTCGGGATATGCACTTGATTATGCGGTGGGTATTGCCGACGGTGGCGGATTTAAGGATTGGTTTATTAAAGAATTTGACCGTCCCGGATTCACAATCGAAATAGGCAAGGGAAAGAACCCTTTACATATAGAAAGTGCAAAAGACCTGTATTATGAGGTGAAAGAGTGTTTAACCCTGTCAATCATATTATAATGCAACTAAAAGTTGCAAAATTCCCATAAAAAAGCACCTAATGATATGTTGACATAAGTTAGGTTTACATTTATAATGTTTTTACATAATGTTTTTGTTAAATGTTATGATTTTTATTAAAAAGGAAAATTAAATTATGTGTGGAATAGTTGGATTTACGGGTAATTATCCGGCGGCGCCGTTTTTATTGGACGGACTTTCAAAGCTTGAATACAGAGGCTATGATTCAGCCGGAATAGCCGTACTGAACGGCGGAAGTATCTCGGTAGATAAAACCGTCGGAAGAATTAAATCGCTTTGCGAAAAGACCGATAACGGAAAACTGTTAGTCGGAAATATCGGAATAGGGCATACCCGTTGGGCTACTCACGGCGCCCCGTCAACTCAGAATGCTCATCCGCATACGAGTTCTTCGAAAAAATTCGCCGTTGTTCATAACGGTATAATCGAAAACTATACTGTTTTGCGTGAACAGCTTATCGGCGAGGGAGTAAATTTTGTAAGCGAAACCGATACCGAGGTTGTACCGCACCTTTTGGAAAAGTATTATAACGGTGATTTGGAAGCAACCGTTTCAAAGGTTGCCGCTATGTTGGAGGGCTCTTTTGCTCTTGGAATTATATGTGCTGATTACCCCGATACACTTGTTGCAACTAAAAAATTCAGTCCGCTTATTTTGGGCGTTGGCGAAAACTCTAATATAATTGCTTCGGATGTTACCGCCATTGCATCTGTTACAAAGGATATTATTTATCTTGAAGACGGCGAAATAGCCGTTCTTACACCAAACTCGGTTAAGGTTACGGATAATATCGGAAATGTTATCAAAAAAGAAATTTCCAAAATCACTTGGGATGTTTCGGCTGCCGAAAAGGGCGGATTTGAGCATTTTATGATGAAAGAAATCCACGAACAGCCGAGAGCTATAAGACAAACCCTTTCGGGAAGAATTAAAAACGGTGAGGTTTACTTTGAAGATTTTAATCTTACCGCCGAAAAGATGAAAGAAATAAACCGAATTGTTATTATTGCGTGCGGCTCGGCATATCACGCAGGAATAGTCGGAAAATATGTTATTGAAAGTATGGCAAGAATACCCTGTGAGGTTGACCTTGCGAGCGAGTTCAGATACAGAAAACCGATTATAAACAGTAAAACACTTACGGTAGTTATCAGCCAATCGGGCGAGACCGCCGATACACTTGCCGCCTTAAAGGAATCAAAGCGTTTGGGTTCACATGTTATTTCGATAGTAAATGTTGTCGGCAGTTCTATTGCAAAGGCATCTGACGATGTTATCTATACCTGGGCAGGTCCCGAAATCGCCGTTGCTACAACAAAGGGCTATTCAACTCAGGTTGCGGCTTTGTATCTTTTGTCCGCTTGGGTATCAAAAGCGCTTAAAACTCTTGACAGTAAGACTATCGCCGATTTCTTAAACGATGTAAACGAACTGCCCGAAAAAATTGAAAAGATTTTCGAGCAAAGCGACAAAATTAAGGAAATGGCAAAGCGCCAAGTTGATACCGAATCGCTTTTCTTTATAGGAAGAAATATTGACTACGCCGTTTCTTTGGAAGCATCATTAAAACTTAAAGAGATTTCTTATATTCATTCTGAGGCGTACGCCGCCGGCGAATTAAAGCACGGTACTATCTCACTTGTTGAAAAAGACCGTACTGTAATTGCCCTTTCGTGCTATAATGACCTTTCCGATAAGATGTTAAGCAATATTAAAGAGGTTGCCGCAAGAGGTGCTTTTGTAATAACCTGCGCAAATGAGGGAGAAACCTCGTTTGAAGCCGAATCAAATCAAATGATTTATGTTCCGAAGGTAAATCCGCTTCTTGTTTCAACCGTAGAGGTTATTCCGTTTCAGATGTACGCTTACTATGTTGCGCTTCATAAAGGTTGCGATATAGATAAGCCGAGAAACCTTGCAAAATCGGTTACGGTAGAATAATTTACGGGTGTTGCCGAGGATATTCGGCAACACCTTTTTTGCAGGGTAAATTTTTTTGAAAAAATGCTTGACAAAATCCCCTCAAATAGATATAATAATTAGGTCGCCGTAAGCGAATACGGCTATTCGGCTGTATAGCTCAGTTGGCTAGAGCATGCGGTTCATACCCGCAGTGTCATTGGTTCAAATCCAATTACAGCCACCAAACGGCCCGGTGGTCAAGTGGCCTAAGACACCGCCCTTTCACGGCGGTAACACGAGTTCGAATCTCGTCCGGGTCACCACTTGAAAAGGGGCTTCACAAATTTTGTGTAGCCCCTTTTGTTTTACCAAATAATATTTGCCGGAATGATGGAATTGGCAGACGTGCCAGACTCAAAATCTGGTCTTGGCGACAAGGTGCGGGTTCAAGTCCCGCTTCCGGCACCAAAGCAAAAACCTATCACGCAAGTGGTAGGTTTTTGCTTTGTATTATTCATTATTCATTCTTAAATTTTAAGTATTCATTAAATCAGTCGTGATAGGTTTTCTAAATGAATAACGAATACTTAATAACCGTCTAATGAATAATGAAGGTGTCGGTAAAGCCGACAAAACCACTTTATTATCTTTCTTTATATACTCAAAATCTCCGCTCATAAGAACGGAGATTTTACTTTTCGTATAAAGTATGTTAAAATGTTCTTATAAATTTGAAAGTGTGAAAATTAAAAATGATTATTAAAACAAAAAGATTAAACATATATCCTGTTGCAAATGAAGAAATGGAGCGTATTATATTAAATCAAACCGTACCTGAACTTAAAGAGGCATACAAAGAGATGCTTGACGGCTGTATAAATAACGAAAGCAAACGGGAATGGTATGCTCTTTGGAATATTGAGCTTAACGGTAAAAACAAAACAGTTGTCGGTAATTTATCGTTTAAGGGGCTTAAAGCCGACGGAATTCTTGAAATAGGCTACGGTATTAACAGCGAATATGAGGGGTTAGGGCTTATGACCGAAGCGGTATCGGCGGTTGTACGGTGGGCTTCCGCTCAAAAAGGTGTAAAGTATATTGAAGCCGAAACAGAAGAAAGTAATATCGCCTCAAAGCGTGTACTCCAAAAATCGGGATTCGTTCCAAACGGCAAAATGGGGCTTGAAGGTCCGAGGTATGTTTGGAAAGGTTAGTAATCAGCAAATTTCATTTTTCTAAATAAAAAACACAAGCCGAAAACTCTTATATGACTTTCGGCTTGATGTTTTATCCTGCTTTTTCGATTTGCTTTTTCAGTTTTGATATGATTCTTTTTTCGAGGCGTGAAATGTAGGACTGCGAGATGCCCAATGTGTCCGCAACCTCTTTTTGAGTGTATTCTTTATATCCGCCCATACCAAAGCGCATCTGCATTATTTGTTTTTCTCTCGGCAATAGTCCGTCAACGAAGCCTATTAAAAGCTTTCGCTCGTCCTCTTGCTCTATCTTTACACTTACTTCGTCGCCGTCGCTTCCCAAAACATCGGATAAAAGCAGTTCGTTACCGTCCCAGTCGGTATTTAACGGTTCGTCGATTGAAATTTCGGTTTTTCTTGCCGACAGTTTTCTTAAATACATCAAAATTTCGTTTTCGATACATCTTGATGCGTAGGTTGCAAGCTTAATGTTTTTATCGGGGCAAAAGGTATTAACACCCTTAATAAGTCCTATTGTGCCTATTGAAATAAGGTCTTCTATGTTTACGCCTGCCGAATCAAATTTCTTTGCGATATAAACCACAAGCCGAAGATTATGTATAATAAGCTGTTCCTTTGATTCTTTGTCGTTCTTATTTACAAGCTCCTGCTCGGTTTTATTGGAAAGGGGCGGAGGCAGTTTCTCGGGCCCGTTTATGTAATAGGTTGATTTTGTAAAAATTCGGATTATCAGTTTTTTAATAAGGTACACTATTTTATTCATATTATCGACCTCGGATTTATTATTGCATCCCATTCGATTTCAAGCGGTGTTTTTGAAATTGCCAAAACGGGATTTTTTATTGTGATTTTCTTTTTGTTTTCTAAAATAACGGCTTTGTCAGCTCTAATACCTTGTAGGACGGTTTTTCCGCTTACCGTTTTAACGGGTAAAACTCTAAACCGCCGATTAAGTTCGTTTTCGTCAAGCTCGCTTTTAAGCTTTTCGCCTATTTTACTGTCGATTATAATTATTTCGCTTTGCCCTAATATATCGGTAAGTGAATTTCCCGTATCGACCATAGTGTTAAGCGAATATGTAAGCCGGTTTATGCTGACCGAAATCATTAAGCTTTGTGCTGTTTCGGCTGTTTTTGCGGTGAAATGGCGGATAATAAGAGCGGTTATGTAATAAACTGCGCTTGAAACGATTAAAATAACAGGGGATATATTTATATAAACAACCGAATTTTTAATCACCATATTTTCGGGTTTGTAAATAAGATATATACCTATCATCATTCCGCCGAATAAAAGTGTAACCGAAAAAAGCGAAACAAGAGATTTTATAAAAAATTTTATATTATTAAACCCAAAAGAGATAAGGCAAATAACAGCGCACATAATAAGCTTAATTAAAAGGTTGAGTGCAAAATTGCTTTTGTCAAAAAATATGTAAAGGGAAAATAAACCGCCTAAAACCGAAGCTGTTGCCGTGCGCCAAAAAACAAAGCTGTTTTTTGAAATTATCCCTGCAAGCTTTATTAAAAAATAATCGGTTAAGGTGTTTAATACTATCAAAATATCGGCGTATATAACCATAATTCTTTTTGCCCCTTTTATAAACCGTAAAGTTTTGTCCCTTAAATACATTATACATTTTTAAGTTAAAAACAAATGTCAAAATATAGACAAGAATTATATATTTTTATGGAGAATTACGGTATTTGCTTGAAGTTTTAGATTATTTGTGATAATATGTTTTCGGTGATAAAAATGTTTTTTTCAAAGGGCAAGCCGACCTATGATTTTATAGTCGTCGGTCTTGGCAATCCGGGGCTTCAATATGAAAGAACCCGTCATAATGCCGGATTTATGGCGGTTGATAAATTAGCTCAAAAATTCGGGTGCGAATTTAATAAGCATAAGTTCGATGCGGTTATCGGCGAATGTAGAATAGCCGATAAAAGAGTTTTACTCATAAAACCGCAGACATTTATGAATAATTCGGGAAGAGCGGTAAGCGCTGTTGTATCGTTTTATAAAATGCCCTATGAAAAAGTGATTATAATATTCGATGATATTTCGCTCGACATAGGTAATATCCGAATAAGGCGAAAGGGAAGCGCCGGCGGACATAACGGCATTAAGGATATTATCGAACTTGCCGGTACCGAAGATATACCGAGAATTAAAATCGGTGTCGATAAAAAACCGCATCCGGATTATGACCTTAAAGATTTTGTGCTGGGTGCGATACCGAAAGAAAAAACAGAAGACTTTAATAAAGCGCTCGATAAAGCGGTAGGCGCCGTCGAAGAAATATGCAAAAACAGTATTGATTCAGCAATGAATAAATACAGTAAGTAGTATGGAATTTTTATTTGATATATTAAAAGGTGAGCCCGAATACAAAGAACTTTTAGCCGATGTTAAAAACGGCAGACTGCCCGTTGCGGCATCGGGACTTTCGGGTATTCACAAAGCGCTTTTAATAAGCGCTCTTAATTCTCAAACGGGTAAAAAAATCATTGCGATTACTCATGATGAGCCGTCAGCACAAGCTATGCAAAGCGACATTTCGGCATTTGGCATAACGGCAGTAAATTTACCGTGCAGAGATTACAATTTAACAAGAGATGTCGGTGCCTCAAAGGACTATGAGCATCGAAGAATTGACACCCTGTCGAAGATAATCGGCGGGGATTTCGGCGTGGTTACGGTGTCTGCCGATTCGCTTGCCGAATACACCGTTCCAAAGGATATTCTTAAAGAGAGTATTATTAAAATCGACCGAGAAAGCAGTGTAAATATTGACGCTCTTTCAAAGAAATTAGTCGAAATGGGCTATGAAAAAACCGAACTTACCGAAGGGCAGGGGCAGTTTTCAACCCGTGGCGGAATTATAGATATTTTCCCTGTAAATCTTAATAACCCCGTTAGAATTGAACTTTGGGGCGACGAAATTGATACCGTAAGCGAATTTGACAGCTTGTCGCAAAGGCGGACTGAAACGATAAAAGAGTTTACGGTATATCCTGCCAATGAGTTTGTTTTTGATAGAGATTTGCTTTTAGAAAAGCTTAACAGTCTTTTAATAAAGGATAAAAAACTTACCGAAAAGCAAAAGGAGAGCATAGAAAAGGATATCTATGCTCTGAATAACGGTCTGCCTGTTTTGGCGGATACTTATATAAAGATTTTATACGAAAATTCCGAAACGGTTTTCGATTATTTGCCTGATGCTTTGGTTGTCGTTTGCGAAACGGGGAATGTTTTTGAGCGTAATAAAAGTATAGAAACACTCCATAATGAAGAGATAAAATCACTTTTGGAAGACGGAACATTAAACCGTAAAACTGCCGAAATTTATCTTTCAAAAGCCGAGATACTGAATAAAATTAAAAATGCCGTATTTCTTGAAAGTTTCCCTAAAAACTCCTATGCTGTACCGCTGAAATCACTCTACAATTTCGATTTCAAACGGGTAGCGCCTTGGAACGGCGATGTAAATATCCTTATTGAAGATATTTCGTATATGTTAAACCTAAAAGGAACGGTTGCCGTTTTGGCAGGCGAAAAAAAGGCGGCAGGTGTACTTTGCGAAGAACTTAACGAGCGTGGAGTAAAGGCAAATTTATCGCTTGACGGTAAAATCGGCAAATCGGGCGTATATATTTTAACGGGATTTCTTTCGGCAGGTTTTGAAATACCTATGCTTAAATTTATGCTTATTACGGTAAGGCATATAAGCGGAGAAACGGTTAAACGGAAAAAACTGCCTAAAAATGCTAAATCAATCGGCTCTCTTGACGAGCTTAAAAGGGGCGATTATGTTGTTCATACGGCGCACGGCATCGGTATATTTGACGGTATAAATCAAATTACGAATAAGGGAATAACCAAAGATTATATCAAGATAAAATATGCAGGGACGGACTGTCTTTATGTTCCCGTAACACAGCTTGATATGGTCTCAAAATATATAGGCGCTGCTGACGAATCGGGTATAAAACTCAATAAGCTTGGCTCGGACGCTTGGAATAAAACAAGAAGCCGTGTTAAATCAGCTGTAAAAAATATGGCAAAAGAGCTTACCGCTTTGTACGCAAAACGAATGGCAACAAAGGGTTATCCGTTCAGTCCCGATACCGACCTTCAAAACAATTTTGAAAGACGGTTTGAATACGAGGAAACCGATGACCAGCTTCGCTGTATCAACGAAATCAAAAAAGATATGGAGCGGTCAGTTCCTATGGACAGACTGCTTTGCGGAGATGTGGGCTTCGGTAAAACCGAGGTTGCCTTGCGTGCGGCATTTAAGTGCATAAGCGAGGGTAAGCAGTGCGCATTGCTTGTGCCTACAACCATTCTTGCAATGCAGCATTTTAATACCGTTATAAGAAGAATGGGCAATTTGCCTGTCGAAATAAAGCTTCTTAACCGGTATGTTTCAAAAAAAGAACAAACGGGTATTATTAAGGGCTTAAAGCACGGTACGGTCGATATGGTAATCGGAACGCACCGCCTTATTTCAAAGGATGTAGTTTTTAAGGATATCGGACTTGTGATTATCGACGAGGAACAGCGGTTCGGCGTGGCTCAAAAGGAGAAATTAAAAGAGCTTTATCCTTTTGTCGATATTTTAACCCTTTCGGCAACACCGATACCGAGAACGCTTAATATGGCTATGTCGGGACTTCGTGATATGTCGTCAATAGACGAGGCACCGGGGGACAGATACCCCGTTCAAACCTATGTTTTAGAGCAAAACGACGGTGTTATTACCGACGCAATAAATAAAGAATTAAGGCGTGGCGGTCAGGTTTATTATCTTCATAATAGGGTAGAGAGTATTGTCCGTTGTGCTTCAAAGATAAAAGAAAGAATACCAAATGCAAGGATAGGTATTGCCCACGGTCAAATGGGCGAAGAAGAGTTAAGCGAAATATGGCGTCAGCTTATTGACCACGAAATAGATATTCTCGTTTGTACTACCATTATCGAAACGGGTGTAGATGTACCAAACTGCAATACACTTGTTATAGAAAACGCCGACAGAATGGGACTTGCGCAACTGCATCAGCTTCGTGGCAGGGTAGGCAGGTCGTCAAGAAGAGCGTATGCGTATTTTTGCTATAACCGTGGTAAAGTGATAAACGAAAATGCCCAAAAACGGCTTGAAGCGATAAGAGAGTTTACCGAGTTCGGCTCGGGCTTTAAGATTGCTTTAAGAGACCTTGAAATAAGGGGAGCAGGCAGTATTTTAGGCGGCGAACAGCACGGAAATATGGAAGCGGTCGGTTATGATATGTATCTTAAACTGTTAAACGATGCCGTAAACGAAGAAAACGGAATTGAAAAGCAGGTTCAGTATGAATGTACCGTTGACCTTAATATTTCAGCACATATTCCAGAAAATTATATTGAGTCGCTTCCTGCACGGCTCGGCATTTATAAGCGTATTGCCGATATCAAGAATACCGAAGATGTAAGCGATGTAATTGACGAGCTTGTAGACAGATTCGGCGACCCGCCTAAATCGGTTACGGGACTTATGGATATTGCTCTTTTAAGAAACCGTGCCGCAATTTCGGGAATTTTTGAAATAACAACGGGTATAAACGGAATTATGCTTAAAACCGAAAGTATAAGGGAAGATGTTGTTAAAAAGCTTTCCGATGCATTCGGTAATGACTTAACCTTTGCTGTTTCGGGCAGTCCTGCATATATAATAAAGACAAAAAAAGAGGACCGCACGGTAGATATTGTTACAAAACTGAGTAATATTTTGTAATAATTTGCTAATTCTTAATAAAAAGTATAGACAAATGAGTAGTTTTATCGTATAATCAAAATATCAAATTTTATTTTCCGTTTTGGGAGGACTATAAATGAATTTAATTAAAAAAATTGTTGCAGTTTTAATTGTAACGGCAATTTCGTTAAGCTTTTGCGCCTGCCACGCAAAAAATGAGATTGCTTTTAAGTTAGGCGGAGAAGACTATAAAACATCTTACTATTTGTCGTCGGTTTACGAAAGCGGTCTTACGGCTGTTATGCAGATTGTAAATGACGATACAAAGGGTAAACTTGATACAACCAAAGAGGGCTTTTACCGTAATAAAAAGATTGAAAAGAAAAAGTTTGATGCTTTTGTAAAGGATACCGCTTTGGATAATATTAAGAGAGTTGCCGCCTGTAAGGAACTTATGAAAAAGTACGGTATAAAGCTTACAAAGGATCAAGAAAGCCAAATTGACAGTACTTATACTCAGGGCTCGCAGTGGGGACTGTTCGGTACATTCTTTGAGGAAAACGGCGTTTCGGAAAAAACATATAAAGAATATTTCCGTGATAGCTGTCTTTCTTATTTCGCATTTGACGGTCTTTACGGGAAAGACGGAAAAAAGGCAATTACCGACGACGAAATCAAAACCTATTTTGCTGATAATTATGCTATTGTAAACACCTTGTCAACAAAAGATTATGCAAATCTTGACGACGGTAAGAAAGCCGAAGAAAAGGCAAAATTTGAAGGATATGTAGCTGAACTTACAAACGGTACAAAGACCTTTAACGAGGTGTATTCGGGATATAATAATCCTACCGAGGCCGCTCCCGATGCATCTACGAATTACGATACGGCGATAAACTCCGACGATTCCGATTATGAAACCGTTAAGGCAATGGCAGCAGGCGAGGTTAAGCTTATAACTCTTGACAATGACCAAGGCTTTAAGATTATCGTTAAAAAGGATATAAATTCAAATGCCGACCTCTTAACCTCGAAGGACGCCGAAATCCGTCAGGCAATGAAGGGCGACGAGTTTGAAAAAGAAATCGAAAAAACGGCAAAGGGCTATAAGATTGTTGAGGACGAGGGCATTAAGTCAATCAACATAAACAAGCTTAATTTTGACGATATGTATGCCGCATATAAAGCTTACGAAGAATATTATTCAAAGCAGGCAAGCGCTCAGCAAGCGGCTTATTAAAAATTAAAACAAAAAGAACTCCGACATTAAATGTGTCGGAGTTTTCTTATATATTAAGACTTCTTTTTGATTTTCTTCCCGAAATAATATATTTAGAAAGAGAAATGTTTGTAATTTTTTGTTTTGTTAAATTGTTTTGGTATTGCTCCTGCTCGGTTAAAATTGCCTTTTCCCGTTTGGCTTTGGCTTCAAGGTAATCTTCGGCTTTATCGCAGTATTTTGCAAAAACCAAAACCTTGTCGGGCCGTACCTCGAAAAAACCGTCCGAAACAACGGCGGTAATCCATTCACCGTTTATTTTAAGTTTTATTTCATCCTGCGTTAGTGCGGCAACTAAATTTTGATGACCTTTCAGTATTTCAATGTCACCGTTAATGGTAGGGCATATAACAGCTTCAACTTTGCCCTCAAAAAACAGTTTTTCGGGAGTAAAAATTTCGATGTTAAATTCACTCATTAGAATTTATCTCCTATATGGCTTTTGCCCTTTCTCTTACTTCGTCTATCGTTCCCGCCATTGAAAAGGCAAGCTCTGGAATATTGTCAACCTCGCCGTCAATAATTTGTCTGAATCCCTCTATCGTGTCCTTTATCGGTACAAATTTTCCTTCAATACCCGTAAATGAATTTGCAACAAACATAGGTTGCGAAAGGAAATTTTGTATTTTTCTTGCCCTGTAAACAATAATTCGGTCCTCGGGAGATAATTCTTCCATACCCAAAATTGCGATTATGTCCTTTAAGTCATTGTATCTTTGCAGGCATTCTTGTACCGCTCTTGCTACTCTGTAATGCTCTTCGCCCACGATTTCGGGCTCTAAAACACGGCTTGAAGATTCAAGCGGGTCAACAGCAGGGTAGATGCCCTGCTCGGCAATATTTCTCGAAAGAACGGTTGTAGCATCAAGATGCGAGAATATCGTAGCAGGCGCAGGGTCGGTAAGGTCGTCGGCAGGAACATAAACTGCCTGCACCGATGTTATCGAGCCGTTTTTTGTAGATGCAATTCTCTCCTCGATTTCGCCAAGCTCATTTGCAAGCGTCGGCTGGTAACCAACGGCGGCAGGGAGCCGTCCGAGCATTGCGCTTACCTCATTTCCCGCCTGCACAAAACGGTAAATGTTATCAATAAATAAAAGTACATCTTGCTTCTTTTCGTCACGCAAATATTCGGCTTCGGTAAGTCCCGTCATAGCGATACGCATACGGCTTCCCGACGGCTCGTTCATTTGACCGAACGCAAGAACGGTTTTGTTTATAACACCGCTTTCGTTCATATCGGAAAGTAACTCGTTGCCCTCTCTTGAACGCTCGCCGACACCCGTAAATACCGAATAACCGCCGTGCTTCGTGGCAATATTATGTATCATTTCCATAATAAGAACGGTTTTCCCAACACCTGCACCGCCGAAAAGTCCTATTTTTCCGCCCTTTGCATAAGGTACTAACAGGTCGATTACTTTAATTCCCGTTTCAAGAATTTCGGTGGCGCTTTTTTGCTCTTGTAAAGCGGGCGCTTTTCTGTGAATGGGAAGATATTTCTCTGCTTTTATTTCACCCTTGCCGTCAATCGGTCGCCCTAAAACATCAATACTTCTGCCTATCACTTGGTCGCCGACGGGTACAGTTATGCCGTTTCCGTCGCCGAAAACAGTAAGTCCGCAATAAAGTCCTTCGGTGGCTTCAAGCGGTATGGTTCTTACCGTGTTATCACCCGAATGAAGCGCAACCTCTAAATGCTTATCAAACCCATCAACATAAATAAGCGAATTGATAGGAGGTACATTTCCGTCATCAAAACGGCAGTCTATAACAGGCCCCGAAATTTTTGTTATAACACCTTTATACTTTTTATCCATTGTTAAACACCTTTAATGTCCGTAGCCGCCGAAATTTCCAATATTTCGTTGGTTATGGAAAGCTGCCTTTCGGCATTGATTTTCTTTGTGAGTTCGTCAATCATTTCATCGGCGTTTTCGGTAGCGCTTTGCATAGATTTCATTCTGGCACTGTTTTCGCTCGCCGCCGACTGCATAAATACATCGTACATATATGCCGTAATATAAGACGGCACAAGCCGTTCAAATACGGCGTTTATAGACGGCTCGTATATTGGGTACGCCGTATATAAAAAATCGAATTCAATATCGGCAAAATCACGCCTTAAAAGCGGTAAAACCCTTTTGCAAACAGGGGTAAGCACACCGCTTTTACTATACTCGGTATATACGATAAACGCCTCGTCAACCTCGTGAGAGGTGTAAAGTTCAATTATTGTTTCGGCAATGTTTGAAGCCATTGATAATGTCGGGTGCGATAAAATATCACACCACGAGTAATCAGGTTTGATTCCGCTGTTTTCAAACATAGCCGTACCGACAGAGCCGATTGATAAAAGAACATAGTCATTTTCTTTTCTCAATTCCTCTTGCGCTTTTTCGACAATATCGGAATTATAGTTACCGCAAAGTCCTTTATCGGAAGTTATTACAACATAGAGATTAACGCCCTCGCCCGGCATATCAATAAATCTGTTATGCATATCATTTTCTTTTGCCTTTGAAACGATATCCTTCATAGTGGCACGAAGCTTATGCAGATAGGCAATATTATAGTCAATATTTTGCATTGCTTTTTTTGCCCTCGATGTTGAAAGCAAATACATAGCGCCGGTAATTTGCCGTGTTTGTTTTATGGCGTAAAGGCGGTTTTTAAGCTCGCTCATATTACTCATGGCAATTTTCCTTAAACCGTATTATATCGTCTTTGAGTTTTGATTCGTCCGAGTCGTCCATATCGCCCGTAGTATTGATTTTTGATACAAGTGCCGAGTTTTCGTTACTTAAAAACTCCAATAAATCATTTGAAAAACTTTTAATGTTTTTAATATCAATATTTTCAAAAGCATCGCATTTATAAGCAAGCAAAAGGGCAACCTCGCAAAATACACTTAACGGTCTTGATTTTCCCTGCTTAAAGAGTTCGGTTAATATTTGACCTTTTTTAAGCAGTTTTGCCGTAGAGGAATCAACATCGCTTCCGAAACGGGCAAAAACAGCCATTTCCCTGAATTTTGAAAGTTCAATTCTAAGTGTACCCGAAACACGCTTCATAGCTTTACATTGCGCATTTCTTCCGACTCTCGAAACCGAAAGTCCCGTGTTTACGGCAGGTCTTATACCGCTGTAAAACAATTCTTCTTCGAGGTAAATTTGACCGTCGGTAATAGATATAACATTGGTTGGAATATACGCCGAAATATTACCGCCCATTGTTTCGATAATCGGCAGTGCCGTAACAGAACCGCCGCCGAGTTCTTTGGACATACAGGCGCTTCTTTCAAGTAAACGGCTGTGAAGATAGAATACATCGCCGGGGTATGCCTCCCGTCCGGGCGGTCTTAAAAGTAAGAGCGACACCGTTCTGTAAGCGACGGCGTGCTTTGATAAATCGTCATATACAACAAGAACATCTTTTCCGTTTTGCATAAACCATTCGGAAATACTCGCCGCCGCAAAAGGGGCTAAATACTGCATAGCAGGGGAGTCCGAGGCGGTAGCGGCAACAATAACCGAATAGTCCATAGCCCCCTTTGATTTAAGGGTGTCAATAAGTCCCGAAACGGTAGATGCTTTTTGTCCTATTGAGCAGTAAACGCATATAACATCTGAATTTTTTTGATTTAATATCGTATCAACGGCGATTGAGGTTTTACCCGTTTGACGGTCGCCTATAATAAGCTCTCTTTGACCTTTTCCTATCGGAATCATACTGTCAATGGCTAAAATTCCCGTTTGAAGCGGAGAACTTACGGGACGGCGCTCGATAATTTTAGGCGCAGACCGTTCGCACGGTAAAGTTTCCTTAACCGATAAAGGTTTTCCGTCAAGCGGACGGCCGATAGGGTCTATAACTCTCCCGATAAGCGAATTTCCAACAGGAACTTCGGCAACGGCGCCCGTTCCGATTACGGTAGTGCCTTCGCAAACGGTATCACCGGTATCAAGAATAACGGCACCGATTTTGTCTTCCTCTAAATCAAGTGCCATACCGTAAATATCGTTTTGGAAGCGCAAAAGCTCACCGTACTTGCAACCGGATAAACCCGAAATACGGGCGACACCGTCTCCCGTTTTAGTTACAGTACCGTATTTATATTTAATAGTTTGAACCTTGTGTTCATCAAGTCGCTTTTTAAGAAAAGCGCTGATGCCGTCGGGCATATAATCAGGCATAAAATACCCCCGAGTTATTTCTTAATTGCTTTTTTTATTTCGTCAAGCTTTGAACGAATACTTGTGTCGTAAACCGTTCCGTCAATTTCGGCAATAAATCCGCCGATAATATCACCGTCGGTTTCTTTTTTTATTACGGTTTCTTCACCGTACTTCTTTTTTAATTTTTTAGAGATGTATTCAAAATATTCTTGTTCGGTGTTTTTTGGAACCTTAACGGTAATAGTCATAATTACACCTCACTGAAAAATTCGTCGGCAATTTTTTTATTGTCTTTATCGTTTGTTTCTCTTTGTAAGATGCGCTCGGCAATGTTAACGGCAAGCTCGGCAATTTCGTCCTTTGAGGAATTTATCATTTTCTGCTTTGAGGCTTCTATTTCCGAGTTTGTCTTTTTAAGCTTTTCGTCGGCTTCTTTCTTAGCCGAGTCGATTATGATTTTGGCGTTTTCGTTTGCTTCGTTAATAATTTCTTTTGCAAGTTCTTCGCCCTTAATCTTGCCTTCGTTTATTAGTTCGTCTTTGCGGTTTAAGGTTTCGTTAGCCGAGTCAAGCATACCTTGCGCCTTTTCGGTTTCTTCTTTAATACGCAAAGTTCTATCGTCCAAAAACTTTTTAACCGGCTTATAAACAATCGCTTTTACAATAACAAAAAGAACAATAACGTTGATAATATTAAGCAGTAAATCAACCGCAATTTCCGGTAGTTTTATATCCATTGTAAATTACCTCTTTATTTAACGGCAAGTACGAGTGCTACAACGAAAGCATAAATAGCGGTAGACTCCGCCAAAGCACAGCCTAAAAGCAAAATAGAGTTGATTTTGCCCGATGCTTCGGGTTGACGGGCAACCGATTCAACCGCCTTTGCGGTAGCCATACACATACCGAATCCTGCTCCGAGAGCGGTAAGCATTGCAAGTCCTGCACCAATAGCGTTCATAATAAAAATCTCCTTATAATAAAAAATAAATTATATTATTCAATGGCTTCGTTAATAAATGTCATTGACAAAATTATAAATATATATGCTTGGATAATCGGGTGGAAAAGATTAAAGTAAATTCCCGCAACGGCGGGGATTCCCGATGCGTATCCGCCTAAAACCGATTTAAGCAAATCCATAACTATCATTCCGCCGAGCATATTGCCGAAAAGACGGCAGGCGAGCGAAACGGGAACGGCAATATCGCTTAATATCTTCATCGGGAATACAAGCGGGGTGGGTTTGGTCATACCTTTAAGCCGTCCGCCGACGCCTTTTTTCTTTATCCCGTAAAAGTTGATAAGAATAAAGGTTATAAGTCCCATGGCAAAGGTCGAAACAATGTCGGAGGTAGGCGCTCTTAAACCGAAAAGCTCGGTTGCCGCCGAAAAAATCATATATACGGCGAGTGTAAACATATAAGGTGCGAGCTGCCCCGAATAATCGCATAAAGAATCTTTCGCAAAGTTTTCCATTGCCTCAACGGCTAATTCAATAACATTTTGAAATCCCTTTGGATTGTCATAAGAAAACTTTGGGAATATAAAAAACCTGAAAATAAGCCCTAAAATCAGAACAATAAAAGTAATTATGTAAGAAATAACGGTTGTTTTTGCAAAGGATAAACCGAAAACCGTCATTCTGTCGCTTATCAGGTTAAATTCGAGTTCTATGCCCGATTTTTTGTTGCTTATCATTGTGATAAGAGTACCGATAAGCAACCAACCGCCGAATACCGCCAAAACGGTAAACAGGCGTGATTTTTTCTTTTGTGTCTTTTGGTCGGCGCCCGATTCTTTTTTAGACTTTGAAAAGCAAATTCCTGCTATTCCAAAGCATAAACAAACGGCGCTTACAACAAGCAAAATGATTTTTACTGTCAATTATTTCATCTCCGACAAATTACTGTTTTTTAGCGAAAATATCGTAAATAAATATTACAAAAGCGGTCAGCGGCATACCGGCGGCAAAGCCCAAAGCGCAGTACATCACCGAGCCGTAGTATTTATACATAAATAATGCAATACCGATACCGTACAGAACAAATTTTATAAGGAATAAGAAAAAAGCTTTTCCTTTTTTCCCCGAGGTTATACGGAACAGGAGCCTTTTAAGTAATAAAATTTGAACTACGGCAAATAAAAACGAAACAAAAAACACTTTCATAGTTTTACCTCTTGAAGAATTATATACCTAAAATAATAAAAGTCAATACGGCTTTACATATCCTTAAAAATATCTTTATACTTATTCAGTATCAAGTAGAGCGGTATTCCGAGCCCAAAGCACACAACCGCCTCCCCGAATGCAACACAAAGCGCTAAAATCGGAAAAGAAAGATTTGATTCGGTAAAGAAAATGGATAATTCGAGTCCGATTATTATTCCGTTAATCAAAACGGGGGATAGAATAGATAAAAAAGGTATGTTCTTAAATTTTACATTTCTGAGTAAGTACGAAATGACCGACGAAATAAGTGTCGCAAGTGTGCCGAAAAATAAATCAAAAAGATTAAAAGAAGCAAAGTTTGCGATAAAACACCCGACGGTTAAGCCGATTATTGCCGTAGGCGTAAAGCAGGGAAGTATGGTTAAAACCTCGGCTATTCGAAATTGGATATTTGTAAATGAAAATCCCAAACATAAATATGTAATAGCGGCATAAATTGCCGCAATAAGCGAGGCAAAGATGAGCCGTTTAATATAGTTTTTATTATGCATCGCCGTTCTCCTGTAATTTCTTATAGTAGGAAACGGCTAATTGGTCGCAACGCTCGTTTTCTTTGTGCCCTGCGTGTCCCTTTACCCAATTTATCGTAACTTCGTGCTTTTCAAGTAAATCAAGTAATGTTTCCCATAAATCGGGGTTAAGAGCGGGTTTTTTATCGGCTTTTTTCCAACCGTTTTTTTGCCATGACTTCGCCCAGCCGTTAATAATCGCATCAGATACATATTTTGAGTCGGTTGTAAGAATAACCTGACACGGTTCTTTAAGCGCTTCAAGACCTTTTATTACAGCGGTAAGTTCCATACGGTTATTGGTCGTATTAAGCTCTCCGCCGGATAATTCTTTTTCGTGATTTCCAAATCGCAAGATTGTACCCCAACCGCCAGGTCCGGGATTTCCGGAGCAGGCGCCGTCGGTAAAAATTTCAACAAGTTTTAGCATAATAACTCCGTACTAATATTTTCTGTAACTACCGATAACCTTGCCGAGAACGGACGGTTTTTCGGGATAAATCGGGTCAAAATCGGGATTTTCGGGCATAAAAATTATCTGCTTGTCCTTAATTATAAGGCGCTTTACTGTCGCACTGTCGCCGTCCATACCGATAACAATATCCCCGTTTTTGCAGGGCTTGTTTTTATCGGCTACAACAATGTCGCCGTCAAGAATGCCTGCGTTTTTCATACTCATTCCCGAAACTTTAAGAGCGAAAAGTCCGTCGGAATTTTTAGCAGGATAGGGGATATAGTCTTCGATTTCTTCGACAGCTAAAATCGGCTTTCCGGCAGTAACCTTTCCGACAAGCGGAACAAACGCCGAGTCAAACGAATTTTCTATTCTTATTGCTCTTGAAAATTTTTTATCTCTTGTTATGTAACCGTTTTTCTCCAAAACGGTTAAAATGCCGTGAACGGTTGATGTGGATTTAATATCGGTGGCTTCGCATATTTCCCTTACCGACGGCGGAATTCCGCCCGATAATCTTTTAACAAGGAAATTATATACGGCGGTCTGTTTTTCGTTAAGCGGTATTTTCTCCATATTGTCCTCCATACCCGAACATATATTCTTTTCAGATTATACCACTTTATTTACCCTTTTTCAAGTAAACTTTTACGGTCATAACTATTTCTTTTATGCCTAAAATACAAAGGAAACCGCCGAACAGTCTTGCAAGCCAAACATTGCCAATAACAGTGCCTATAATGATACCCAAAAAGCACCCGACAACACCGCCTATCATTATCGGAATAATAAGTTTCCACTTAATATCCTTTTTTATTGTGTAGGATATAACCGCTATCAGTGCTATCGGAATAAAAAAGAGCAGATTTATGCCTCCGGCGGTCAACTGCTTAACATCTGTAAAGACCGAAAGGTAGATAATAAGAACTGTACCGCCGCCAAGCCCCATACTCCCGAGCATACCCGAAAAAAGCCCTGCTAAAAGGGCTGCTATATTCATCGTAACAGCAGGCGTACACCTGCGTAAACCATAAAACCGCCAAAGATACCTTTAAGTAGCTTTGGCGATATTTTTTCTAATATCTTAATTCCGATAAGTGAGCCGATAACACCCGTCGGAATATATATAAGCGCACTGCTCGGTTTAACATATCCTTTTATAATATACATAATGGCACTTAAAACCGTAAGCGGAAGAATAACAGCAACGGCATTTTTGTGAGCTTGCTTTTGCGAAAGTCCTTTGCTTTTAAGCATAGGAACGGCTATCATTCCGCCTCCTGCACCGAAAAGCCCGTTTACAGAGCCGATTGCCATGCCGAGCAGAACATTTAACGATAAATTTTTTAATTTTTTCTTTTCCAAAATATCACCGATATTATTTTGCACTTAATTAAGTAAATTATTTGCAAAGTTTTGGGTGAAGGTGTGCATTTTTTCAAAATCCATAGCGTCAATGTAATATTTTTCCAAAACATCGTGGGAAGCTTTGGCTTTTTTAAGAATGTCAACCGCCGACGATAAAAGCTCTTTTTCGATTTTTGCATTGAAGGAAAGTCGGTTTTTGGCGACTGATTTTTCTCTTGAATTTGTAAACCGTCTGCTGTGAATTCTCGGCAAATCTTTCGGAAATTTTATATATTCGCTTTCGGTTGCAAAAGCAAACCTTAATTTCGGAATGATAATATGGTCTATTGCTTCATTCGGCAAATAAGGATTTTTAACCGTAATTATTTCGTATCCTGCGTGGAGAGCGTAATCTCTTATTTGTTTAAGAATAATACTCGATACGGCGCCCTCTTTGTCGCAAAGTATGAGAATTTTATCGGCGGAATTAAGTATCGTGTCTTCAAAGGTTATTATGCCTTTCGGCGTTATGCCCTCAATGTACCGTACACTTTGAAAACCGTATTTCCCGATTTTTTCGCCGATATACTTTTTGCAAATTTCATTTGCAAAGGATATTGCCTTATCTTTTTTAGTGTAGTTTTCGGCTGTTTTAAGGGTGTCGAGCCGTACCTCTTCGGCGGCGTTTAAGTATAAAGCAGCAGTTTTATGAAGCGCTTTGTTTATGTTTGTTGCCGAAATAATACTGTATCTGTTTTCACTTAACTTTTTTGCATCCCAAAATTCGCCTAAATTGATTATTTCTTCGCAAACACCCGCATATACAGGGTCAAGCGTATGCGGTGCGGTACCGTCTAAAATAATGGTTTTAAGTTCTTCAATTAAGAGAGCATCAAGCGAGTCGGGGTCGCTTGAACAAGGGCAAAGTGTAACGGTATAACCCTTTTCGTCGGCTTTTTTTGCCATACTTTTCATAAATGACGACTTTCCCGTACCCGGACCGCCCTTAATTATGTAGGCACGCCAGTCTTTTTCGGCAAAAAAGTTATCCTTAAAATTTGAAACAAAGCCTGAATACGAATTCGCCGCCAAAAAGTATTTATTATATGTTTTTCCCATAATATCCCACCTAAAAACAAATTCAAAATATACTATGACAGAAAATTCGTTTTTGACACTTTTGATATTTTGTGGTAGAATATAAAAAAGAGTCGGCTACACGGTTGCGCAAGCAAAAAGCTTGTGAGGAAAGTCCGAGCCCCGCAGGGCAGAATAACGGCTAACGGCCGCCGAGGGTAACCTCAGGGAAAGTGCAACAGAGATATACCGCCGATTATATCGGTAAGGGTGGAAAGGCGAGGTAAGAGCTCACCGTTTTTTATGGAGACATAGAAAACCTGTAAACCCTATTCGGAGCAACGCTGACTGTGGCTATACATTTGCCCGATGTGCCACGAAAAGCGGCTTGAGCGTAAGAGTAATTTTGCGTCGAGATAGATGACCGTGCTTGACAGAACTCGGCTTATTGCCGGCTCTTTTATTTTTAGTAAAATTAAGTCTTGACAAACTATGGCTACAACTATATAATTATATCCGTGCCATTTTGTTTTCGGAAAGGTGCAGTTATGATTTTAGACCTAAAAAGCGTATTTGCTAATGTAGGTAAGGAAATTTCTATTGACTATACACTTGATATGAGTGATACTGATTTTTCGGGTGGTTTTCCGCTCAAAACCCCCGTTATCGTAAAGGGTAAGGTTTTTAACCGTGCCGGTGTTGTGGAGATTGTTCTTAAAATGGATTATAGCTTTACCGCTCCGTGCGACAGGTGTGGCAAAGAAACCGTAAGAGATTACGGTGTGGAGCTTGATAAAATGCTTGCTTCTTCCATTGAGGGGGAGGAGAGCGATACTATCATTACGGTGCCCGATATGAAGCTCGATGTGGACGAACTCGTATTTACCGAAGTTTTCTTAAGTCTTCCGACGAAACACCTTTGTAGTGAGACATGCAGGGGATACTGTTTTAACTGCGGAAAGAACTTAAATGAGGGCGACTGTGATTGCAACAAGAAGGAAATTGACCCTCGCCTTGCAAAGCTTTATGAACTTATAGATAATTGAATTTAACATAACCTTAAAGGGAGGAAAAGATAATGGCAGTACCAAAGAGAAAAACCTCAAAGGCAAGAAGAGACAAAAGAAGAAACAACCTCTGGAAGCTTGATGCTCCGGCACTCGTTAGATGTCCTGAATGCGGTGCTTATAAGCGCCCGCATAGACTTTGCCTTACTTGCGGAAAGTATAACGGCCGTCAAGTAAAAGAAATTGCTGAATAATTTTTGTAAGCAACGGGGGAGGAATATGTCCTCCCCTTAATTTTTTATAATATTATTGAAGGAGGCGGGTTAAGTATGGCGGTTATTGTAAAAAGCGTTGATAAAAAAAGTCCTGCTCATAAAATGCGAATAAAAGCAGGGGATACTTTGCTTAAAATCAACGGCGAAGAAATAACCGATGTGCTTGATTACCGTTTTTACCAAAATAACAGTAAAATAACTGTTGAATTTATAAATCAAAAAGGTAAAATAAAAATTAAGAAGGTTAAAAAAGACGAATACGAAGAATTAGGTCTTAATTTTGATACATATTTAATGGATAAAAAGCGCAGTTGCAAAAATAAATGTATTTTTTGCTTTATCGACCAACTGCCGAGAGGTATGCGAAAAAGTCTTTATTTTAAGGACGACGATTCCCGTCTTTCGTTCTTGTTCGGAAACTATATTACCTTAACTAATCTTACGGAACACGAAATCGAGCGCATTATAAAAATGCATATAAGTCCCATAAACATTTCGGTGCATACAACAAACCCCGAACTTCGTGTTAAAATGATGGGAAACAAGAATGCCGGAAAAGCGCTTTCGGTAATTCCTCGGTTTAACGAAGCAGGAATTAGTATTAACTGTCAGCTTGTTTTGTGTAAAGGATTTAATGACGGAAAAGAGCTTGAAAGAAGCTTAAACGAACTTTTATCTTATGAAAATGTCGAGTGTATTGCCTGCGTTCCGGTAGGACTTACGGACCATAGAGAAAACCTTACAGAGCTTACTTCGTTTGACGAAAAAAGTGCAAACGAAACGATAGATATTATTGATAAATTCGGTGATATTTCGTTAGAAAAATACGGAAACAGGCGTTGCTTTGCGGCTGACGAGTTTTATCTTTTAGCTAAACGGGAAATACCCGATTATGATTTCTACGGCGATTTTTTACAGCTTGATAACGGAGTCGGAATGTGGGCACTTCTTAAAAGAGAGTGCTTTGATGCGCTTGAAGATTATGAGCCGAAAGGTGAATATAAAAGGCATATAACGCTTGTTACGGGTGTTGCGGCATATCCGCTTATAAAAGAAATCGCTCAAAAATGCGAGGAAAAGCAAAAAGGGCTTAAAGCCGATGTCAAAAAGATAACAAATAATTATTTCGGCAAAAAAATTACCGTTGCCGGACTTGTTACCGCTACCGACATACAAAAACAACTTCTCGGTAAAGATTTAGGCGAAGAAATGCTTATACCTAAAACAATGCTCAGGAGTGAAGAAGATATGTTTTTAGACAGTATTACCGTCGAAAATCTTTCAAAGGAACTTAATGTTAAAATTACCGCTGTTGACAGCGACGGCTATTCGCTCATTAGTGCGATAATGGGCTGATATAAAGAGGTGAAAGTATGGCAAAACCGGTTATTGCGGTTGTAGGAAGACCGAATGTCGGAAAATCGACACTTTTTAATAAGTTAATAGGTAAACGCCTTTCAATAGTTGACGATACCCCCGGTGTTACAAGGGATAGAATTTACGGCGATGTCGAGTGGTCGGGGCATAAGTGTATGCTCGTCGATACGGGCGGTATTGAGCCGAAAACCGACGATATAATTCTTGCCGGTATGCGAATGCAGGCACAGCTTGCCATTGATACCGCAAATGTAATAATTTTTGTTGTTGATATAAAAACGGGTGTTACGGCAACCGATATGGAAATTGCTTCAATGCTTCAAAAGAGCGGAAAACCCATTGTACTTTGCGTAAATAAGTGTGATAATATCGGTGATACACCGTCCGAGTTTTACGAATTTTATAATTTGGGGCTTGGCGACCCGATTGCCGTTTCTTCGGTACACGGGCACGGAACGGGCGACTTGATGGACGAGGTATATAAAAATTTACCCGATAACGCATTTGACGATGAGGACAGCGATGATGTTGTTAAGGTTGCGGTTATCGGTAAGCCGAATGCCGGTAAATCTTCGCTTGTAAACTATGTTGTAGGGGAAGACCGAACGATAGTTTCGGATATTGCCGGTACAACAAGAGATGCGATAGATACGCTTGTAAGTAATAAATTCGGGCAGTTTAATTTTATTGATACTGCCGGTATCCGCCGTCAAAGTAAGGTTGATGATAAAATTGAAAAATACAGCGTTTTAAGAGCAAAAATGGCTATTGAAAGAGCCGATGTTTGTGTTATAATGATTGACGGAAACGATGGCTTTACCGAGCAGGATTCAAAGGTTGCAGGGCTCGCACTCGAACAGGGTAAGGGTTGTATAATTGCCGTAAACAAATGGGATATTGTCGAAAAAGACGGTCAGACAATGGATAAATACCGCAAAAAGCTTATGAACGATTTTTCATTTATGCCGTTTGCACCGATTATATTTATTTCGGCTAAAACGGGGCAAAGGGTAGACCGCCTTTTTGAACTTATAAAGTATGTTCATACGCAAAACTCAATGAGAATTTCAACGGGTAAGCTTAACGATATTTTGGCTGATGCTACGGCTCGTGTTCAACCGCCATCGGATAAGGGCAAGCGCCTTAAAATATACTATATGACGCAGGCATCGACCTGCCCGCCTACCTTTGTCGCATTTTGTAACAGAGCCGATTTGTTCCATTTTTCATATCAAAGATACCTTGAAAATCAAATACGCTCGACCTTCGGACTTGAAGGAACACCTGTGCGCTTTGTCATTAGGGAAAGAGGAGATAAGTAATGGTTATACTTGCGATTTTTACTGTTGTTCTTTCCTATTTGTTAGGCAGTGTGAGCTTCGCCGTAATTTTTACAAAGCTTTTTACTAAAAAAGATGTAAGAAATTTCGGAAGCGGTAATGCCGGAAGTACAAACGCTCTTCGTGTCGGCGGAAAACTAAACGGAATTTTAACATTTATTTGCGATTTTCTTAAAGGTACACTTTCGTCTTTTATCGGCTTAAAGGTTTTTGAAATGCTTTCAAACAGTGAGGGCTTTTCGTTTGTTGACCCGCTTTACGGTGCATATCTTTGCGGTATTGCCTGTATGATAGGTCATATATTTCCGCTTTATTTTGGATTTAAGGGCGGAAAGGGCGTTGCAACGGGTGCCGGAATTTTTCTTTCGATTTGTCCTGTTGCAACCGTTATCGGATTAGTGCTTTTTGCCGTTTTAACGGCTTTAACAAAATATGTTTCGGTAAGCTCGCTTATCGCTACCGCCTCGGTTGTAGTAATAACTCTTGTTACGGATAACGGGGACGGTGCTTTGTGGCCCAAGATAATTATGGCTTTGATTATCGGCTTAATTATTTTTGTCCGCCATAGAGAAAACATAGTAAGACTTATAAACGGAAAAGAGAATAAAATTAAGGTAAAAGGAAAATAGTATGTCTAAAATAACTGTACTCGGAGCCGGTGGCTTCGGAATAGCATTGTCGCTTTGCGCTTATAACTGCGGACACGATGTAACACTTTGGACTCCTTTTAACGAGGAAGCCGATTTGTTGCTTCAAAAAAGAACTAACGAAAAGCTCTTAAAGGATATATATTTGTCCGAAGAAATTAAAATCACAACCGATTTGAGCTGTGTGGAAAATTCACTTATTACGATTATTGCCGTGCCGTCAAAGGCGGTAAGGTCGGTAGCGCATCAGCTTTCTGCCTATAAAAACTGCGGTATTATCGTAAATGTCGCAAAGGGACTTGAAAAGGATACATACCTTCGTTTGTCCGAGGTAATAGCCGAGGAAAATCCCGATGCTAATGTTGTTGTGCTTTCGGGTCCCTCGCACGCCGAGGAGGTTGCCCGTAAAATTCCTACATCAATAGTTGCCGCCTCTAATAGTTTAACGGCATCGTCGATAGTTCAAGACGAGCTTTCGAGCGAATTTTTGCGTATTTATACGAGCGACGATATTGTGGGCGTTGAGCTTGGCGGAACGCTTAAAAATGCGATAGCCATTTGTGCCGGTATTTGCGACGGCCTTAATCTTGGCGACAATAGTAAAGCCGCCCTTATTACAAGAGGACTTTCCGAGATGGCAAAGCTCGGTGTAAAAATGGGTGCTTATGAGCGGACTTTTATGGGACTTACCGGCATAGGCGATTTGGTTGTTACCTGCACATCAAGGCATAGCCGAAACAACCGCTTCGGTCATTTGGTCGGCTCAGGCGTTGATGT
>JAZUFQ010000016.1:0-3545 GCA_045640745.1 Acutalibacteraceae bacterium | reverse complement strand
TCATTAAGCCCAAATTCTTTGTGCAAAAACCTTGCGAAAGCATACTGCCTTTCAGTATCTTCTTCAAGACACCAACGGGTAGTATTTTCTACATTCGCAACAAAGTAACCTTTATTTAGCATTTCGAGTTCAAAATCGGGGAATGCACCGAAATATTCGGTCTTAAAAAGCCATTTATTACTCTCTACAGGAGTTTTTGGAAAAACAAGCGTCGCCTGTTTTCCGTCAAATTCAAAATCAATTTTCTTGTATCCATTCCAGTCGGTTTCAATGTAGTTCATAAATTCATCATATCCTTAAAATTCGGCAAAATCAAATATTTAGTGTTTTCAATATACACTCTGCCAATTTTTTATAGCCGTCATTAACAAAATGCACCCCGTCATCGGTATGAAGATTACTATATTCTACCGATACAGAATATAAATCAATAATTTTTAATCCAAATTTATCGGCATACTTTTTTGCAATTTCGTTACGATTTATTACTATTTCATTTCTTTCTTCATCGTTTGGAAGATTAGTTGTGAGAAGGACATAAATAGGAGCATTTGAAATGGATTTTATAAACTCTATCATTTCGCCGTATTTTTTGTCATACTCATTAATTGAAAGATGCCATCCGTGAAGTCCATTATTAAAAAGAATAGCATCAATCCTTTGCTCTTGTTTCATAAATACTGAAAGTGAATCCTTGAAATAAGGATTATCAAGTGCCTTTGAGGTCCCGAAACCGTCAAAAAGCACCGTGTTTTCCGAAAGACCGGTTGCAAAGTGGCGTGTCGCACACGAAATAGAATCTCCTATATATACAACCCTTTTTGCCTGCGTATTTTCGGTATGTTCCCACCATACATTATCCCACTCATAAGTTTCAAGTGTAGATTTATTATTTGATTTTTCATAGGTAAAATTGCTCATACAAAATGCTCCTTTGCTTATAATATTAAAAAATTAAAGCCATATTTTTTAAGCGGTCTTTTTCCCTTTTATCCACGCCAATTATTATTAAAATGACTGATGTCATGATTATCAAGTTCTAACATTCTTATGAACCTATGTTTAACTACATTTTCGTCAGTTTCATTTCCGATATGGGTTATCCTATACCACTCCGAAGCATTCCACTCAGCACCATAAGAATTCCAAGAAAGAAAACGCTTTGCTCCAATATCTTGAAGTTTTTTAACATATTGCTCATATTCATTATCGGGAGTAAAGTTTATCCAAGGGAGAACATGATAAACCTTAACACCGTATTTTTCTTCAAGTGAAAGAAATTCATTTATATGCTCTGTTATTTTTGTTAAATTTGTTCCGAAATTTCTTCTGATAGGAGGATAATCCAAAATTCTTATTTTATACTTTTCCAAATCAATAAGTTCGGGGTTTTTATCACTCATACAGTCGGTTAAATCCTCATAAGTTTCCATATCCGCCTGTGTTACAATATCAACAAGTCCTTCTTTTGCCCAAGTTTCTATGTCAAGGCCTAAATTTTTGGCAGTTTCAAGACCGTAATCGGTAATTATATTTATTTTTATGTTTTTGCCTAATTCTTTTCTTACTCTGCGCATAAATTCGGTCATAATATCGCACCAAACGCCGTGCAGACGTTCATCAGAAATAGGCAGTTCACAGGGGTTTATATCAGGGTGAATTGCTTTAAATTTATCAGTAACGGGTTGTTCAAAACCTAAATGCATACCTCTGTGGAATATCATAGTAACACCGTCAAATCCGTAACCTACAACATCTTTCATATTTTTAAGAACATAGTCTTGAACGGGTAAACAAGCATAAGAGCATACGGAAACAGTGCTTCCGTCTCGGTTTTTGCAGTAATATTCCTTATGATTATCAGAGAATTTATCTTCCCAAGAAAGTCTGGTATAAGGCGTTGAAAAACTTGCCACACTCATTCTTTCAGCAGCAAATATTTCTATTCCTATTTTATGGGCAAATTCGGTATATTTTTTATAGATTTTGTCTTTTGAAGATATAAAATTATAATCACCGTCTGTCCATCGTTTATCAAAATGGTGCAAAGTCAATGTATCTTCATATTCGTAACCGCCGTGGTCAAATGCATACTCTAAACTGCAAAAATCAGTGTTAGTGTTTTTAAGTTTATAAAGTCTTATTAAATAATCATCTTCACACTCTGTTTTGTCTTCTGCGTGTAAATCACAATCAATATGCATTTGGATACATTTATTCTTATTATTTTCAAGGTTTAAATGTGATTTAACCTCATCATCGGTCATTTCTTCGCATCTAATCCACAAAAGCCCAGAAGAATTAGTAAACATTGAATCGGGTTTTGCCATTATTATCTTTTGATTTGTAAGGTTGAAACTGCCGAAATATACTTCTTCGGCATATTCTTCGCTTCCCCAACTTGCAGGACTTCCCTGCCTTGCGTGGCGAATACCCGAATAGCATAAATCATCGGAAAGCTTAATATATGTATAGTTTTCAGTACGCAAATTAAGCATACCAATAAAAACTCTATGCCAACCGTTTAGGTTAATATTAAAAGAAATTTTATTAGGCATAGCATCCTCGGCGGCAACAAGCATAACACCCTCACCGAGTTTTGTCTTATACTGAACTTTTCTCCATTTATCTTTTTCGTATTTATTGGATACAAGCTCTTTTTCGTTGCATATATCATATAAGTTTAGAAACAAGTTTTCCATTTGCTTCATCCTTTATGCTTTTACAAGTATTTCAGCATATTCAATTGTCATTTTTTCTTCTGAACTAATCCAAATCACCGCATCTTCTTGAAGCGAAGAAACAAATTTGAATGTATATGAGTTTTTAGGTGTAACATTCAAATCCGCTTTATTGTCAAGACAGTATTCGGCGTGTTTTCCGTTTACAGTTACTTTTAAATTTTCAGGTTCAACAGGCAAAGATGTAGAAATAATCAAATATTTTTCACTATCTTTGCTTTCTTTACCGACGGGTATCCTAAGCCAAGTGCAACCTCCCTTTCCTACTGTTTCGGGTAATTGACTTAAATGCTTACAGCCTATCGGCAAAAAATCATCATAAGTAAGCGGATAACGGCGGTCAAACGATGTAGGATTACCGATATTGCTTACAACAAAACTATTCAACTTTTCACTGCGGATAGATGTACTGTGTATTGCGCTTTCTATGCCCTTTTCACACTCATAGAAGTAATTATATAAGTATATTAAATCTGCACCTTTTGAAAGGAAAGAATGTGCCTGTCCGAAAGCCATATCAGCACTTGCCGAAATAATTTTACTGTAATCCTGATACCCGTTTACCAAAAGTTGCTGAACACAGCCGAATTTAGTTTTATCGCCTAAAAGTTGCTTCCAAATTGCGACAGGAATATCATTATTTATGGTTTCCCATCTCGGAGATGCTGCTACCATATCAACCAGACCTTGTTTTGATATAGCAGAAATATCAAATCCCATTTTATAAACACTTATAGGATTTGCGGGCAAGAGAATTGATATTTTAATTTCTTTATTTCGTTTTTTGCCTATGCCGTCTGCAAG